>CAZTGS010000008.1:0-44396 GCA_964613455.1 uncultured Gammaproteobacteria bacterium
TCTAGCTTCACAGCTTTTTCCATCATATCTTTCATGGTTGACAAGACTTCTTCAGAATTTTTCTTTGGTAATTCAAATATTAATTCATCATGGACCTGCATAATCATTTTTACTTCGGGCATCTCAGCTTTTAGAAAATGATCTATATCTATCATAGCTTTCTTAATTATATCTGCAGCAGATCCTTGAAGTGGTGCATTGATAGCTGCTCTCTCAGCGGCCTGTCTTCTTAAACCGTTGGCAGCATTTATTTCATTTAAATAAAGTCTTCTTCCCATAATGGTCTCGACATACATATCTTCTTTTGCTTGGGCCTTAATATTTTCCATATATTCTTTTACCCCTGTATATCTTTCGAAATAAGTATCAAGATATTTTTGAGCCTCTGCTCTAGGAATATCTAGCTGACGAGTAAGACCAAATGCTGACATGCCATACATGAGCCCAAAATTAATTGCTTTAGCGCTCCTTCTTTGATCTTGAGTTACATCATCAAGACTGACATCAAATACTTCGGCTGCAGTTGCAGAGTGAACATCAAGATTATTATTGAATGCATGAGTTAAATTCTTATCTTTAGATAGGTGAGCCATTATTCTTAACTCTATTTGAGAATAATCTGCAGATATAAGTATATTGCCTCTTTCTGGAACGAAAGCCTCTCTGATTCTTCTGCCTTCAGCAGTCTTGATCGGAATATTTTGAAGATTGGGTTCAGTAGATGAAAGCCTTCCTGTCGATGTCACAGCTTGTTGATAGGAAGTATGAATTCTTTCTGTCTTAGGATTTTCTATTCTTATAAGACTATCTGTATAGGTAGACTTTAATTTTGCTAGAGTTCTGTATTGAAGGATAATTTTTGGCATCTCATATTCTTCTGCCAGCCTTTGCAATGTTTCTTCATTGGTTGATGGCTGACCCTTTGGAGTTTTCTTTAAAACAGGTAGTTTTAATTTCTCATACAATATTCCCAATAACTGTTTAGGAGAATCTAAGTTAAATTCCTCTCCTGCAATTTCAAATGCTTGTTTAGATAAGTCTGCTATTTTTTCAGATAGCTCTGCTGAGTGTTCTGCTAACTTTTGTTTATCAACCTTTGCTCCATTCTGCTCAACGTTCGAGAGAACATGAACAAGCGGATACTCAATATCTTCGAGGAGCTTCTTCTGAGTTGGTTTGTCTTTTAAAAGCTCATCAAGTTTATTAAAAAGTCTTAGGGTTATGTCAGCATCTTCAGCTGCATAATCAGAAGCGATATCAATTTGCACTGCCGAAAAATTAATTTGTTTTGAAGCGGTTCCGGTTACATCAGTATATTTAACCGTAGTGTAGTTTAAATAGTACGCAGCCAGCTTATCCATTCCGTGACGAGTTGCTGTGCTATTTAAAACGTAAGACATCAGCATGGTATCGGCATGAAAATCATCTAACACGATTCCATGTCTGGAAAGAATAGGTAAATCAAACTTAAGGTTTTGTCCGACAGCTTTATGTTTGTTTTTTTCTATCGAAGTACCCAATATTTTTTTAACTTGTTTTAAGTCTAATTGTTTTGGGCAGCCCTTATAATCATGGCCAATAGGGACATAACAACCTTCGCCCTCTTTATCTGAAAGTGAAATGCCTACAAGATTTGCGGTAATAGTATCTAAAGAGTCCGTTTCAGTATCTATAGCAAATACCTTGCAAGAATCTAGTTTTTTTGCCCATTTCTCCAAACCCTTATCAGACAATACTGTTTCGTATTTACCATCTACTTTTGGGCTTTCTTCATTCATTGAATCTTGTTGCTCTGGCAAATCTTTTGCTAATGTCTTTGGAGCTGCCTTTGAGGGTGCCTTTTTTATTGCTTTAAATTCAAGATCAGAAAAGAGCTGATTTAATTTATCCTCATCCCCATTCATTTTAAGAAGGCTTTCGAAAGTTACATTAATTTCAACGTCGCCTTTGAGCGATACTAGTTCAACATTTCGATCTAAATCATCGAGCGAATTCCTTAAATTTTCACCAACAACTCCTTTTATTGAGTCTGCATTTGATTTAACACCTTCAAGATTGCCAAATTCATTCAGCCATTTCGCAGCCGTTTTTTGACCAACCTTTGGGACACCGGGGATGTTATCTGAAGTGTCTCCTGTTAAAGCAAGCATATCTCTGATCTGAGTAGGCTTAACACCAAATTTTTCAAATACTTTTTCTTCATTAAAGATTTGATGTGTCATTGTATTCATCATCGTAGAGATTGGGTCTTCTACCAACTGCATTAAATCTTTATCTAAAGATGAAATAACTGACTTAAAGTTGTTTTCTTTTGCCTGTTTAACTAATGTTGCAATAACATCATCGGCTTCAACACCAGATATTTCAATCAAGGGGAAACCTATTGCTTTGACTATGTCTTTTAAAGGAACTAACTGCTCTCTTAAGTCATCAGGCATTGGCGGCCTGTTTGCTTTATATTCTTTATAAATGTCATTCCGAAAGGTTTTTCCTTTAGCATCAAAAACAACAATTATTGGAGAGCCCTCACTATCCTTTTTTAAGGTCATCAGCATATTTGTGACGCCCTTGATGGCTCCTGTTGGTTGACCTGTTGATGTCGTCAATGGCGGCATCGCATGATATGCACGGTATAGGTATGAGGATCCGTCTATTATAAAAATTCTATCTTTCATATTAAATTTTATTTACTTAGATGTATTATGCATGAGTTTTTTCTATACTATATAAAGAAAAATATTCATAATTATGATTAAAAGCTTTCTAAATTTTGTAAAAACAGTTTATCAAAACTATTTTGAAATAGCCTCCTGCTTGGCATCAATTTCGATTATTTTTTTGGCCATTTTGATGGATAGTCTCCTTGGCTTAGATGCATGCCCAATGTGCATAATGTCTAGATATGCCTTTGGAGGGATCGCTTTAATTTCTTTTGTAGGTATTTTTACCAAAAGGTTTTACATATTGAATAAGCTACTTTTAGCCCTGTCATCTGTTGCCGGTCTAGCAGTCACAGGTAAACAAATTTATCTTCAGAATCTTAGTCCAGAAGAAATTGCTAATCTTGCAGCAAGCTGTGGGATGCCTCTAGAAACTCAAATAGAGTATTTTGGTCTAATTGGTGGTATCACAAATGCTTATAAAGGTGGTCCTACTTGTGCTGAAGAAAACTGGAGATTTATCTTCAATTTTGCTGAATGGGGTTTTATTTTCTTCATAGCTTTCTTTTTGGCCTCATGTCACAAAATTATAAGAATAAAAAGGTAGTCTAGCTCTATCAATGTCTTATTTTAAGCTAATATAAATCTTGGTAATAACTAGATATTCTCCTAGCTTATTTGTTACCATAGAAAAATGAATGAACACAACGGAACATCTGAGGCGTTTGAACTATCAACGGAAGAGTTGATTCAAAAAGCAATTGAAAACAATGAAGGCGTGATTGCTAGTAATGGAGCTTTTGCAGCTAATACTGGCGAAAGAACTGGTAGAAGTCCAAATGATAGATTTATTGTTCAAGAACCAGGCACATCAGATTTAATTGATTGGGGCGTTGTTAACAAACCTTTCGACGAAGGAAAATTTGATAGCCTTTGGGATAAAGTTGAGTCTTATATGGCTGAAAGGGATAGATACGTTTCAATGGTTCATGTTGGTTCCCATGACGATCACTACCTGCCTGTAAAAGTTACAACAGAAACTGCATGGCATAGCCTGTTTTCTAGACTCATATTTGTTGTTCCTAACGAATATAACTCAGCTAATAAAAAAGAATGGGAAATTCTAAGTGCGGCAAATTATGAGTGTGTACCGTCTGAAGATGGAACAAATTCAGAGGGCTGTGTCATCATCAATTTTGCAAGAAGAAAAGTACTAATTGCTGGCATGAAATATGCAGGAGAGATGAAAAAATCTATGTTCTCTACTCAAAACTTTTTGCTTCCAGAAAAGGATGTTCTACCAATGCACTGTTCAGCAAATGTTAATGCAGAAGGCAAAGTTGCTTTATTTTTTGGTCTCTCTGGAACAGGAAAAACAACTCTTTCGGCAGATCCTAGTTGCTCTTTAATAGGGGATGATGAACACGGTTGGGCTGAGGGCTCTGTCTTTAACTTTGAGGGTGGATGCTATGCGAAAACAATAGACCTCTCGATAGAAAATGAACCAGTAATTTTTAAAGCTATTAAACATGGCAGTGTTATTGAAAATGTTTTTCTAGATGAATCGAAAACTCCAGATTACTCGAATACTTCTCTTTCAGAAAATGGAAGGTGCTGCTATCCCAGGTCTCATGTTGATGATGCTATCGATAGCAATGCAGCTGGCGAAGCAGAAACAGTTATCTTTTTAACTTGTGATCTAACTGGCTTAATCCCTCCTGTCTCTATTTTGTCAAAAGAAGCTGCGGCTTATCATTTTTTAAGCGGGTACACTGCTAAAGTTGGATCTACAGAAGTAGGTTCTACCTCTTCAATTGAATCAACTTTTTCAACCTGTTTCGGCGCTCCCTTCTTTCCAAGACCAGCTGGAGTCTATGCAGACTTGTTAATGAAAAGAGTTGAGGCGCAAGGATCGAAAGTTTTTTTAGTTAACACAGGCTGGACGGGTGGTCCCTTTGGCATTGGCTCTAGATTTAAAATACCAACAACAAGAAGAGTTGTTAATGCTATTCAAAATGGTGAACTTAATGACGTTGAAACACAGCATATCCCTGGTTTAAATTTAGATGTGCCTGTTTCAATAGATGGAGTTGACTCGTCTTTATTAAGTCCTATTCAAACTTGGGAAGACAAGGCTGAATATGAAAAATATCTTAATGAGCTGGTTGAAAAGTTCCAAAAGAACTTTACTAAGTTTGATGTTAGTTCAGAAATTGTATCTGCTGGCCCAAAACTTTAAGATACTGATGTGGAATTTAATCAACAAATAAAAAACCTTATAGAAAATGGATTCTTTCGTAATTTAAGTATAGAAAGAGGCATTGAAAAAGAGTCTCTTAGAGTTGATCAAGACGGTCATATTTCACAAAAAACTCATCCACAATCTTTAGGATCTTCCTTTACTAACCCATCCATAACCACGGACTTCGCCGAGGCGCTTGTAGAAATAGTAACTCCAGTCTATACAAATGTGGATGACCTTTATGATTGCTTACTTGCTCTTCATGTTTTTATAAGCAAGGGTCTTGATGAAGAAGAGATGCTGTGGCCATACTCAATACCTCCTCGAATCAGTAATGAGTCAGAAATAAACATAGCTACATATTCTAAAAGCAATATGGGGCAACTAAAGCACATATACAGAAAGGGATTAGCAGTTAGGTATGGCAAGACTATGCAATGTGTCTCAGGCATTCATTATAATTTCTCTTTATCTGATAACTCTATTAAACAATTAATATCTTCTTCTGAACAAAAAGATATAGATTCGGCTTACCTAGGGTTAATAAGAAACTTTAAGAGGATATTTTGGTTTGTATTAACTGAATTTGGAGAATCTGCAGTAGTTGATAAATCATTTGTTAACGGAAGGGACAACGATTTAGATGAATTAAATTCCACCGATGTTTTTAAAAAAGGAGCAACATCATTAAGAATGAGTGAAGTAGGATATCAAAGCAAAGCTCAGAAGAGTTTAAATATTAAATATAATGATCTAGATAGTTTTTTGGGTGAGGTGAGAGAAGCTATTGTTAAGCCATATCCAGAATTTGAGGCACTAGGAATTAAAGATTCGATGGGAAATTTTCAACAAATCTCGAATGGTATTCTGCAAATTGAAAATGAGCTCTACGATTGCATCAGGCCAAAAAGAGCAGCTGACAGCAACAGAAGGCCTTATGAAGTTTTAAAAGAAGAAGGTATAAAATATGTCGAGGTTCGAGGGATAGATTTATCTCCGAACGAAGTTACGGGAATTTCTAAAAACCAAATTAGAATTCTTGATTTAATACTTCTTCATTGTTTGATTATGCCAAGCCCAATCATGACCGATAAAGAAAAAAGCCAAATTGAGAAAAATGATCAATTAACTATTAAATTTGGAAGAGATTCTGCGACGAAAATTATTTATAAAGGTAATGAGGTTAATATTCAAGATGCGAGATCTGATGTAATCAAAGAGCTTACTTCTATCGCAACTGCAATGGATAATGATGCCTATATGGATGCCCTTAATCAGCTAAGAAAAAATGAAAACACTTTTAATTCAAGCGAATCATTCCATAACCTTGGTATTGAGTTAGCTAAGGAAAATTTAGAGAAACTTAAATCATTTGCTGAAATTGATTTAACAAAGTTTTTTGATGAGGCAGCAGAATCCCTAGAAAAGTTTGATAAGATTCAAGGAGAGTCTGTGTCTGATATGAATGAATTTATGGATTCTTATAATAAAAAAATATAAATAGGAGAAAATTATGAAAGCATTGCAATGCACTGAGTTGGGTGGACCAGATAAACTTCAAGTTAAAGAGATATCTGACCCAGAGATAGCTGCCGAACATGTAATTATTGAAGTAAAGTCTGCGAGTGTTAATTTCCCTGATGTTTTGATGATACAAGGCTTATATCAGTTTCAACCTCCTTTGCCTTTTACGCCTGGTGGCGAATCGGCTGGAATTATTATTGAGGTTGGTGAGGGTGTAACAGATTATGCAGTAGGCGATAAGGTCTTTACAGCTAATATGATTGGTGGCATTGCTGAAAAGATACTAGCTCACCAGTCAACATTAAGACTCATACCAGATGATATGGACTATGGTATTGCTGCAGCTTTATCCATAACTTATGGAACATCTATTTATGCTTTAAAACAAAGGGCTAATATCCAACCTGGCGAAACACTTCTTGTCTTGGGAGCTTCAGGTGGGGTTGGGCTGGCAACAATTCAACTTGGTAAAGCTATGGGAGCGAAGGTTATTGCTGCTGCATCTACTCAAGAAAAAATTGATTTATGTATCGCTAATGGTGCTGATGAAGGTTTTGTTTATCCCTCTGGTAACTTAGACAGAGCACAGCAAAAGGAACTCTCAAATACCATTAAAGAACTCACAGGCGGCTTAGGGCCAAATGTAATATATGACCCAGTCGGTGGAACTTATGCAGAGCCATGTTTAAGATCTATTGCGTGGGAAGGCAGATATCTTGTTATAGGATTTGCGGCTGGTGCAGATCAAATTCCAAAAATGCCATTAAACTTAACTCTCTTAAAAGGATGTCAAATAGTTGGAGTTTTCTGGGGGGCATGGGTTGCCATGTTCGGTGATGAAAATAAAAAGAATTTTGAACAATTATTTGAGTTGTATTCAGAGGGTAAAATTAATCCAGAAACATCAGATAAATTTACACTTGAGACTTCGGCTGATGCGATTGCACATCTTGCTAATAGAAAAGCAAAAGGGAAAGTAATAATTAATTTCTAGTCTTGGGTTACAGACTGGTAAGTTAAAGAAAGTCTCGATGTAGCGAAAGGAGGCCTGAAAAGACCAACGAACTCTGCTTGAGGGTTCAAGAGAATAATACTGTTCACATGATTATCAAGATGGGAATGGTCCATGGCATTATCCATGCTTGGCATCACATTATTGACTGAAAGCTGAGTAGCAAGACTTAATAACATTGGTCTTGAATTACTTACTCCCAGAAAATCTTTATCAAAACCTTTTGCATAATTATCAATGATCTCTGGAGTATCTCTCTCTGGATCAATAGTTACTAGAACCCATTGTTTATTATCTAATCTGTAGCCTTTATCTCTAAGAACTTTTACTAGTTTAGAAAGTTCATACATTGTTGTTGGGCATTCATCAGGACACCTTGAAAAACCAAAATACATTATTGTCCAGTTACCCATAAGATCATCTTTGGTGAAAGACTTGTTATCGGATGAAAAGAATTCAAAATTAGAAATTTGCTTTGGCTTTTCAAAAAGAAAGAGTCCGTTTACTAGAAGCTCATTATTACTAAGCGTTCTTGGTGTTGTGAGCATATTGATGAAAAGACTGAGAATAGTAACTATAAAAATTAAAATTAATAGTAAATTTTTGTTTATTGCTTTCATTGAATTAGATAGTGATCACAGAGCAAAGCTACAAAAATTAAAAAGATGTAATATATTGAAAAGTTAAACGTTTGCATTGCTACAGCATCATCATCACTAAAATAAAGCTTAATTGAATAATACATAAACATGGAGCTAAGGATTACGGCTGATATCAAATAGATGGCACCAGACATTAAAACAATATACGGAAGAATACTCACAATAAATAAAATTATTGTATATAAAACTATTTGTAGCTTGGTGAAGGCAACGCCATGAGTAACTGGAAGCATTGGGATTGATTCTTTTGCATATTCATCTTTTCTATATATTGCCAAAGCCCAAAAATGTGGAGGCGTCCAAACAAATATGATCAAGACTAAAAGAAGAGCGAAAGGGTCAATTGTATTGCTGATTGAAGCCCATCCCAGTAGTGGCGGTGCCGCTCCTGCAAGCCCACCAATAACAATATTTTGAGGTGTGGCTCTTTTTAAATAGACTGTATAAATAAATGCATAACCTATTAGAGAGGCTATGGTGAGCATCGTCGTAAGAGTGTTTACAAATAAGTATAAAATCAAGGCACCTAAAACACCTATAACAAATGCAAAACATGAGGCATGGAATGGACTTAACTCTCCTTGAGGAAGAGGTCTTTGATCCGTCCTCGTCATTGATGCGTCTGCCTTTCTATCAAATACTTGATTTATGGCAGCGGCGGAACCAGAGCAAAGGGCAATGCCAGTCAATGCAATGATTATATTAAAGACTGAAGATACTGACTCTTCAGCTAAGAGCATTCCAACTAAGGCGCATATCAGCATCATATAGACAACATTTGGCTTGCAAAGAATGTAATAACTTTTTAAAAGTGTCATTTTTTCCAGGCTAAATAATTAACTGTGAAAATTGTTAAGAGAAGTGTTGCAGCTACTAAGTTATGGGCAATAGCTACGTAAAGAGGCAAGACATAAACAACATTAATAATACCCAAACTAATTTGTGTTAATAGCAGTATTCCAAGAGTGGAAGCCAGTGGAGCTGCATTAGTAAACCATAGCTTAGACATCAAAATTAAAAATATTACTGTAACAAGGATAGCAGAGACTCTATGCGAATAATGAACAGCTACTCTTGAAGGATTGTCTAATAAACCATAAAGATAGTTAGGTCCAACCTCCTGGTTTAAGTTAAAACCATTTTTAAAGTCCATCTCTGGTAGATAACTTCCTTGACATGTTGGGAAATCTGCACAAGCCAAAGAGGCATAGTTTGTACTAGTCCAAACTCCAAGAAATATTTGTACTATTAAAATAAAAAAAGCTAGGCCTGCAATAAACTTCAAATTTGGGATTTTCATTCTATTTAAAATTTGAAAATTGCCTGACATAAGATAAATATAGAAAAATAGAGTCAAGGTCGTGAAGCCTCCAAAGAGATGCCCTGTCACTATTATTGGTAGTAATTTTAAGCTAACAGTTAGATAGCCAAATACGCCTTGGCAACATATAAAAATTAATAGGCCAACAGCCCAGTATCTAATCCTTTTGTTTTCTTTTTGTTTAAAAGATAAATAAGCTAAAGCTATAGCAAATAAACCAAGAGTAGCGGCAAAGTATCTATGAACCACCTCAGGAATAGCCTTATTTATGTCGTAAGGGAATTCAGGATACATACTTTCTGCTATTGCAATGTCAAATTCATTTATTGGAAAAACAACAAACCCATAACAGCCAGGCCAGTCAGGGCACCCCAATCCAGCATCGACTAGTCTTGTCCATGCTCCTAATGCTATAACTACAAAAGCTAAGCATATTCCAAAAAAAGATAAGTTTTTAATACTATTCATTATATTAATACCTTCAAGTCTTTAAGTATTTTCTTAGGGTCTGTTAAGGGATTAAAGTACATGACAGCCCTTCCATAGGGATCGATTATGAAAATCGGGTTCTCGTCATACATATTTATTGTAGAATTTTTTTGAAGGACGTTAAGTAGTACGCCATTCAAATCATTAATAAGTTCTGTTCTTGGATAGGTATCTATAAGTTGATCAATGCCTTCTTTTATTTGAACATTAGAGTAAAAAGCAACTCTTTTGATTCTATAAATATCTCTATTCAATGCAACATTGAGCTGGCGCATTAAGTAAAGAGAATCTGAGGCTTTGGCTGGGTTTGTTATATAAACACCCATAACCCATTTGCCATCTTGAAATTCTATTAGTGTCTCTTTCTCGTTCTTGTTGAACTGTTCAAAATTGAAATAGCTCTTAAAGAAGACTCCGTTGTTCTTTGTTCCTTCTGGTGAGAAACCATAAGTAAAGTACAAGGAAGAGAAAGTTACGACCAATATTGGTGTTAGTAATAATACTGCTAAAAATATTTTATTCTTCATTTTTTTTAAACCCTAACCATATATACATTAAACATAAAGCCAGCCACATGGTAAACCATTGAGCTGAGTATCCGTAGTGCTTAGCCGGCATCATATTGGTAGGAATAATCCTTATATAATCCAAACTATCATTTAACAACGGGTCTGCAACTAATACAAAAGATGCCAGTTGCTCATTATATTCTTTAGCTATCACTTTTAGGTTTTTTGTTTGAGATACTTTTGGCCATTGTGAGGTTACTAAATCATCTGAGAGAACAAAACCCAACTCTGGGTCTTCTAAAACACCACTTACCTTAACTTCTGCATCATTGATATTTATATTAGGAAGAATATTCCTAGACCCACTTTGTTGAATCCACCCCCTATCTACAAGCAATACTAAATCTGATTCCTTGATTTTTAAAGGCGTTAAAACCTTGTAACCAACCACCCCTCTATTAATAATATTATCAAGGAGTATCTGCTTAGAGCCGTCCCAAGTTCCCTCAACAAAGACTCTATCCCATTTAATTGAATCAGTAGAAAAGTAAGACGGATCTTCTTTAAGGTTGTTGTTAAATTCTTCTATTATATTGCTCTTATTCTGACCTCTTTCTATTTGCCACAAACCAAGAGCAAAAAATACACAAGCAAAGAATACAAAAAAGATTGTTACTCGTTTGCCGGGATTAAATTTATTTCTTTTCATATCCATAAGAATTCTTTTGTTCTAAAATACTCCAATGCTAAAAACACTAATATTTATCGATGTATTTCTAATCATGGTATCACTTGGAAGTGGTCTTTATTTTCTAATAGTTGATCAAGGCAAACCTGAAAGTAAAAGAACTGTTTATAGTCTTGGTTTTAGGGTTGCTTTAGCTGCAATATTAATCATGTTAGTAACTATTGGTTTAATAACTGGTGAACTTGGTAATAGTGTCCCTTGGGACGGTTCTTAATTATAGAATATAAACAAACAAGAACAACATTACCCAAACCACATCCACGAAGTGCCAATACCATGAAGCAGCTTCAAATCCAAAATGATCATGATCTTCAAAATGACCAGCAAAAACAGATCGAGCTAGCATTACTGCAAGCATTATTCCACCCATCATTACATGGAACCCATGAAATCCAGTTAACATAAAGAAAGTTGATCCATATATTCCTGAGTTTAGAGTTAAGCCATAATGAGCATAAGCTTCATAATATTCAGCTGCTTGAAGTCCAACAAAAATAAGAGCAAGAGTTACAGTTATTCCTAAAAAAGTATTAAATTTCTTTCTGTTACCATTTTTTAAACCTACATGAGCGAAATGAACAGTAACGCTAGAAGCTAAAAGAACAATTGTATTCCAAAGAGGAAGCCATTCTAGGGCATGTCCCCAACCTGGCCATGCCATACTTTTATCAGCTAAATCATATGCAGCTCCTTTATCAGGAGTTGTTATTAAAGGCCATGTGGATTCAAATCCATCCCATAAATCAATAGCAGCTACGCCTATTCCTTTTTCGCCGACTCCACCCAACCATGGAACTGCAAAGGTTCTGACATAAAATAATGCGCCAAAGAATGCTGCGAAGAACATTACTTCTGAGAAGATAAACCAAGCCATTCCGTAAACATATGATGTTTTTAATTGGTTGCTATCTAGACCGGCTAAGTGTTCTTTTATGACCTGTCTAAACCAAAAAAATAGAGTTGTGAATAATGAGATAAGTCCTATGTATAAAATATAAACAGAGTTACTTTCTGGATCTCCAAGATTGTTAATGGTGCTAGAAGCCCCCATTACCATTAAGAATAATGAAAAAGCCATAAAAATAGGAAATCTACTTTGATCAGGTACGTAGTAGTTTTGGGTGCTCATATTTTTCCTAATGCTCCATGTTCATTTCGTTGTGGGCGATAGCATCGTCCCTATAGTCTGTAATATCAAATATTGTGTATGACAAAATAACATTTTTAATATTTTTTGGCAGATCGTCTGAAACAAGAAGCTTAACTGGAAGAAGTGCTTCTTCTCCTGGCATTAGTTCTTGTTGTTCAAAACAAAAACATTCCAATTTTTTTAAGTGGGCCGCTGCATTTGAGGGAGCTACACTTGGAACAGCTTGAGCCATCATTTTTTTATCGGTAGTATTTTTGACATAAAACGTTGCTGTATAGTATTTACCAGTAGAAATAGTCATTACTTCTTTAGAAGGCTTAAATATCCATGGCATATTTTCATTGTTGGTTGAGATGAACTGAAGGCCAAGCGGTCTTCCATCTTCTTTAACAAGGTCTTCTGAATAATCTGATTGAAATACCTTCCCATTAATGCCAGTTACTTCACAAAAAACATCATATAAAGGAACCAAAGCAAAGCCAAAAGCAAACATTAATGGGACTGCTATTACTAAGCGTCTTAAAGTTTTTTTAGCCTCAGGGTTCATTAGTCTATTTTTGGTGGCGTTGTGAATGTGTGATATGGCGCTGGAGATGCGACTGTCCACTCAAGACCTCTAGCTCCTTCCCATACTTGATCTGTTGCTTTCTTACCACCCATTACAGTCTTAACAACTATAAATAAGAATAATAATTGCGATACCCCAAATAGGAATGCACCTACACTTGATATCATGTTCCAGTCAGCGAATTGCAATGCATAATCAGGAACTCTTCTTGGCATGCCTGCTAGACCTATAAAATGCTGCGGGAAGAAAGTTACATTTACCCCTATGAATGAAAGCCAAAAATGAAGTTTGCCCAGCCTCTCGTCATACATATTTCCACACCATTTAGGTATCCAATAATAAACTGCAGCCATAATTGAGAATATTGCTCCAGGAACTAAAACATAGTGAAAATGCGCAACAACAAAATAAGTATCATGATATTGAAAGTCTGCTGGTGTAATAGCTAGCATCAAGCCAGAAAAACCACCCATAGTGAATAGAACAACAAAAGCTATGGCAAATAGCATTGGGGTTTCAAAAGTTATTGACCCTTTAAACATTGTAGCTATCCAGTTAAAAACCTTAACTCCAGTTGGAACAGCTATGAGCATAGTTGCCCACATAAAGAATAGTTCAGCTGCTAGAGGAAGGCCCACGGTGAACATATGATGAGCCCAAACAACAAAGGATAGAATAGCAATCGATAACATTGCCCATACCATTGATGAATAGCCAAAAAGTTGTTTTCTTGAAAAAGTTTCAATAATATGTGAAACAATTCCGAAGGCTGGAAGAATCATAATATAAACTTCTGGATGTCCAAAGAACCAGAAAATATGCTGGAATAGAACTGGATCTCCACCACCCGCCGCATTAAAGAAACTAGTTCCAAAATGGATATCCATTAACATCATTGTTACAGCCCCTGCTAGAACAGGCATAACTGCAATCAAAAGGTAGGCTGTTATTAACCAAGACCAAACGAATAGAGGCATTTTCATTAACCCAACGCCTGGAGCACGCATGTTCATGATTGTAACTACAACGTTGATAGCACCCATGATAGAAGAGGCTCCCATGATATGAACTGAAAATATGAAGAAGGTAACACTAGGGGGAGCATATGTTGTTGAAAGAGGGGCATAAAAGGTCCAACCAAAATTTGGAGCTCCACCTTCCATAAATAATGAAGATAATAATATAAAGAAAGCAAAAGGCAGTATCCAGAAACTAAGATTATTCATTCTAGGCAACGCCATATCTGGGGCTCCTATCATCATAGGAACAAGCCAATTAGCTAGTCCCACAAATGCTGGCATTACTCCACCAAAAATCATAATAAGACCATGCAGAGTAATCATCTGATTATAAAACTCAGGCTCTACTATCTGCATACCTGGTTGAAATAACTCAGCCCTGATAACCATAGCCATAGCTCCACCAATAAGAAACATAGCAAAACTGAACCATAGATAAAGTGTTCCTATATCTTTATGATTAGTGGTGTACAGCCACCTTGTTAGTCCTTTGGCTGGACCGTGATGGTGATCGTCATGATGATTTTCTATTACTGCGCTCATAAATATCTCTCTTTACTTATTTTAAATTTTTGGTTTTTTATATTCAACTATATCTTTAGGGATAACTATTTCACCATCTCCACTTTCTGCATTTCCCCATGCCTGTCTTGTGTAAGTGATTACAGATGCTAGCTCAACTTCAGAAAGATAGCTGAATGAATTCATGGCAGCTCCTTGAACTCCCTCCATGAGAATTTCTACATGTCTGTCTTTATTATTTAATGCTATATCACTTCCTGCAAGCCCTGGAAAAATTCCTTGAATTCCTTCGCCATTTGCTTGGTGGCATGCAACGCAATTTGTTATGTATACACTCTCACCTCTTGAGACAAGCTCTTCTGTGGTCCAATCTTTTGTTGTAAGTTCTGCCATCTTCATTGCAACTTCTTTCTTTTCAAAGACCCATTGATCGTATTCTTCTTGCTCAACAACCTTAACTACAATTGGCATAAAGCCATGATTCTTTCCGCATAATTCTGTGCACTTTCCTCTATATGTTCCTGGAACATCTACCTTAGTCCATGCCGTGTTTACAAAACCTGGAATTGCATCTTGTTTGATTGCAAATGCAGGCATCCACCATGAATGAATAACATCGTTGGCTGTAATTAAAAACCTAACCTTTTTTCCCACAGGTATCAAAACCATCTCGTCAACTTCTTGCAGATAATTTTCTCCCTTTGGAACAAGATTGTATATTTCATCTAAGTCTGTAGCAGGGTTAGAGAAAAAACTAATATCATCTTCTAAGTATCGATACTGCCATTTCCACTGATAGCCGGTTACCTGAATGTTTACATCTCCCGCTTCATCATCATAAATTTTAACGAGGGTCTTAGATGCAGGAATTGCCATTGCTATCAAAATTAGAAATGGAATAATTGTCCAAGCCATTTCAACCTTGGTGTTTTCATGAAAGGTTGCTGGAACTGGATTTTTTTTCTTTGTATGAGCATACATTGAATAAAACATAACACTGAATACTGCGATACCAATTGCTACACATATCCAAAATATCAACATGTGGAGTTCAAAAACTTCATTACTAATATCAGTAATGCCTCGAGTCATATTTAAGTCGAGCCAACCTGCTTTTAGGGAGTTTGAAAAAAGAAAAAGTGCAAAAACAATATTTTGCGGGAAATTCTTTAAAAATTTAAGCGACATATTTTTTTATCCTATGAAAGTGCTGAATAAAATAAAACTTACTGATAATCTATTATAAGCTATTTATATAAACAAATCACATAAATCTGTTAATAAATTTCGTGCATATAATATCTTTTTGTTGAGAGTTTTACTAGCTTTTACGATTCTTAAAATCTTCTATATTAACAACCTTAATAACGTCATTTTCTTTGACTTTAGCCTTAGGTCTAAATTCAGTAAAGTCACATTTAACACAGTAGATTTGATCGTCATCAGCATTAATTGCTATGGTATCTTGCTCTTTACAAGATGGACATATTGCTCCAGCAATAAATTGGACAAGCTTTTTCATTCTTTTAAGCTCTTTATATCTTCTAAAACTTCTTTGGTTGCTGGGAAAACTCCAAACCAGAGATTAAAAGAATGGGCAGCCTGGTTTGCAAGCATTCCTATGCCATCGAAAACAATTGGTGAATAATCTGTTGCCCATGCACAAAATGGTGTGGAGTCTAGTGAATAATTTAGATCATAAAATACAGTTCTACTAGATGCTTCTAAATTCTCTGGAGCATTAAAGGCCCCTGTTAGGCCAGCTGAGCTTCCATTAATAACAATGTCATATGTTTGGGTTTTATCTAATGCTGTTTCTATATTGCCATCATCGGTATATTTGTTTATAAGCTTCTGGGCCTTATCTGAACTGCGATTAGAAACAGAAATCTTTTTTGGCTTACCCTGCATTAACTTATATAGAATGCTTTCAACAGCCGCTCCTGCCCCGATAATTAAAATATTCTTGTTGAATACATCAATATTCTTTGACTTCAGATCTTCCATGAAGCCAATGCCATCTGTTGTTTCTAGATCGTATCTATTATTAAGCTTAATAATGGTATTAACTGCATTGATGTGTTTTGCCTCATTAGAAATATTTCCATTTAGTTCAGCTGCAAGTTTTTTTAATGGGAGGGTTACATTTAACCCTTTGGCATTAGGGTTTATAAAAAAGTCATCAATAAAGCCATTGAAGCTTAGGTCGTCAACTTTATAAGCTTGATAGTCTAGATTAATGCCTTCCTGTCTTGCAAATCGAGAATGAATGAAAGGGGAAAGAGAGTGGTCTATTGGGCATCCTATAACGCCTAATTTAAATATTTTAGACATTCCAGTCTCTATTAATATATTCCAATAACTCTTTTTCCATTTTTAAATAACTTTTATCTTTTTTATACGACCATTTAACATCACTCGGTAACGAAGCAAGAATTGAAGATATTCTTCCATTGGACTCAAGTCCAAATTTAGTGCCCCTATCATAAGCTAAGTTAAATTCAGCATATCTTCCTCTCCTATATAACTGGAATTCTTTATCTTTTAGCGAAAATTTTTGCTTTTTCCTTACGTTAGAGAGCTGTATATAAGACTCTTTGTATTGTTTAGCTATATCTAAAAGCATATTAGTAGTCTTTTCAAGACTCATTTGTGTAAAGTTATCGAAAAAAATTCCTCCTATGCCTCTTCTTTCATTTCTATGTGGGATATTGAAATACTCATTGCAATTTTTAGAGAAAATACGGTAAAGGCCTTTTTTGTGATTATCCAGCATTAATTTGGCGTCTAAGTGCCATTTTTTGCAGTCTTCTTCGTGCGCAAAAAAAGGAGTAAGGTCGTAGCCACCTCCAGCCCACCATTCTTTGATTGAGCCTTTTTTATCGAGTATACAAAACAACCTAATATTCATATGACTTGATGGGACATTTGGATTTTTAGGATGAGATATCACAGAAACTCCCATAGCCTGGTAGCCATATCTTGTTGATTTTAATAAAGAATTTCCAAGGGCTGCTTTAGGTAATTTTTTTCCAGAAATTGAGGAAAAGTTTACTGCACAATTATCAAAGAAATTACTCTCCTGAATTGCGAATGTTGTGCCGCCTCCTCCCTCTGGCCTTTTCCAACGATCAAGTGAAATATTTAATTTATCTGGGCTGTCAATTTCTAGAAACGCTTGCTTAATATCAGAGTGAGATTTCTTAAATATACTTTCTAAATCTTTAATCATTTTAATTTCTAATAATGTTTCTTGACTCTAGGTCTATAATTTTTGAAGGTGATTTATTGTCACCTAGCAAGGCATCATAATATGCAACATCCTTATCACCAAAAGTATCGATAATCTGATCAAAATTATTAATAGGATGTTCTCCAGATATATTTGCAGAAGTAGAAACTATTAACCCATTAAATACTTTAAAAAGAGTTTTTAAAGGATAGTGATTACTTACTCTTATTGCTATTTTTCCCGTTGAATTTGTTAAATGTTCCGGTAAATTTTTATTATATTTTAACAGTACTGTTACATGGCCCGGCCATACTGTATTGAGAAAATTTATATCAGAATCTTTAATATCTTTTAGATAATATTTTGCGCTTTCATATGACCCAGCTAACAAGATAAAGCTTTTATTTGTTGGTCTTTTTTTTAATTCGTGAACTCTTAGAAAACTATTTTTATTGAAAGCATCGCAGCCAATCCCCCATACAGCTTCAGTGGGATGAATCAAAATTTTTCCGTTATTTAGCCAGTCAGACGAGGCTGAAATATCTAAAGATTTATTATGCAATTATGAATTAAGAGCCTTATCTTTTTTAAGGACTTCTTCCCTCATGTTATTTTTATAACTATGAAGTTTTTCAGCTAAATCCTCATCAGAAGTTGCTAATATTTGGACTGCCAAAATGGCACTATTTTTAGCTCCAGCTTTTCCAACTGCGACTGTTGCCACAGGAACTCCTGGTGGCATCATGGCCGTAGAAAGCAATGAATCGATTCCTCCCATTCCTCCAGACTCAATTGGTATGCCAATAACAGGTCTAGTAGAATGAGCAGCAACAGCTCCTGCTAAATGAGCTGCCATACCGGCAGCTGCTATAAACACCTTACAACCATTATTTTCTGAAGTTTTGATAAGATCCATGACCTCATGAGGAGTTCTATGCGCAGACATTACATTTTTAGTATAAGCAACGCCAAATGACTCTAAAATCGGAAAAATTGCCTCTACTATGGGCAGATCCGAGTCCGAACCCATAATTATTGCTACCTGTGTTGCTTGATTTGTCATAATTTAATGTATTGTTATGTTATATGTAGATTATAATTGCTAGATTATATAAGAAAATACTGTTTATGGCACAAAAATTAAAGATTTTAAAATTTCCTGACCCAAAGTTAAGGATAGTTGCAAAGAAAGTAACTAAATTCGACAAAAGTCTACAAAATTTAGCTTCTGACATGCTTTATACGATGTATGAAGAAAATGGTATTGGGCTTGCTGCAACTCAAGTAGATGAACATATACGGTTGATTGTTATGGATTTAAGCGACGAAAGGGACAAACCTATGTTTTTTGTTAACCCTGTATATAAAATACTTGATAATCACTCCATGGCCTCTTTTGAAGAAGGCTGCCTTTCAATACCTGGATTTAATGAAGAAATTACTAGGCCTGATAAAATCAACCTTACTTGGCAGGATCTAGAGGGAAATTCACACAATGAAGAGCCTGAGGGCCTATTAACCATATGTATACAGCATGAAATAGACCACTTAGAGGGTAAATTAATGGTAGATTATATAAGTCCTATAAAAAGGGATAGGATTAGAAAAAAGCTCTCAAAATAAGAATTTAAACGATTTTAAAGGTATTTTAACTGATTTTATGAACATTTTATTCGCTGGTTCTCCAAAAGCATCTGCTAAAATTCTTGATCATCTGCATTCTTCTGAAGCGGTTAATGTCACAGGTGTAATTACTCAGCCGGACAAACCACAGAAAAGAGGAAAAAAAATAGCTGAATCACATGTATCAGCCAAAGCAAAGCATCTGAATATACCTATTTATAAACCAAGCAACCTGAATGATGATGAGTTTAAAAAATCTATTTCCTCATTGAAAATAGATTTTTTGGTTGTAGCAGCTTATGGCAAGATTCTCCCTAAATGGTTGTTAGATATTTCTGAGTGTATGCCAATAAACGTTCATTATTCTATACTTCCAGCATATAGGGGAGCCTCACCTATTCAGAGCACTCTTTTGAACGGAGATGAGACATCAGGAGTAACATTTATGAAAATGAACCAAGGTCTTGATGAGGGAGATATTATAAAAATATATGAGCTGCCTATTTCAGAAAATCATAATAAGCTATCCTTAGAAGATGAATTATCTGACCTCGCTGTAACAAAAATTAACGATGTTTTGTATAATATTTTTACCAATAATTATAAGGCTACGAATCAGAATAATAAACTTGCAACTTATTGTAATAAAATAAAAAAGACTGATTCTTATGTAGATTTTAAAAACTCATCTGATTCTATTATTAACAAATATAGAGCTTTTTTTGATTGGCCAGGGACTTCTTTCATTCACAAAGAAGTAACTGTAAAAATAGCAAAAATGCATGAGATTGATCAAGATCTTGATGGTGACGTTGGAGATATTATAAAATTCAATAAGACTGGTATATACTTTAAAACAAGTACTAAAATAATAGTGATTACTTACTTACAGATGCCTAATAAAAATATTATCTCTGCAGAAGATGCTTTTAATGCCTATCGTGATTTTTTTAGCTAAGTATTTATTTTGCCCACAAGTCTTTTAATTCAACTAAAAGAGGTTTAATTTACTCTTTATGAAAATAGTAATATTAGGCGCAGGTCGAATAGGCGGAAGTTTGGCTAGAAATTTATCTAACAATGATTATCAAGTAACTATCGTTGACGAAGATAAAACTCGCCTGTCAAATCTTGAGGACAAACTAGATATTATGACGGTGGACGGTCATGCTTCTACTCTTCATACTTTAAAAAAATGTGGCCTTGATGAATCTACAATTGTTATTGCGGTGACGTCAAACGATGAGGTAAATATTATTGCCTGCCAGATAGCTAAAAATGTATTTGATGTAAAGAAAACTATATGCAGATTTAAAGACGATTCTTATATTGATCAACTAGATGTTTTTGGTGAGGGTGTAATTGATATACCCATTAGTCCCGAAAATGAAGTTACTTCTCATCTTATAAATTTAATTAAGCACCCTGGTGCTGGTCAGATTGAAGACTTTGCGGATGGCAAAGTCAAATTAGTTTCTGTAAAAGCAAAAAAGAAAGGAAAGTTGGTTGGTCGAGAGCTAAGGGGCATTAAGGACGATATGCCGGAGGTGGATGCTTTTATTCCATCTATTTATAGAAAAGGAAAGCCCTTTATTCCATCAGGAGAGACAATAATAAAAGAAAATGATGAAATTTATTTCATTTCTTCAGAATCAAACATTGGATCTATAGTAGACGAGTTTAGAGACCATGAGGATACTTACTCGAGAATTATGATAGTTGGGGGTGGTAAAGTTGGGTTTTCTCTAGCAAAAGACCTAGAAAAGTCATACAACGTCAAATTAATAGACTCAAATGCAGAAAAATGTGCATCTTTGTCTAAGGATTTAGAAAAAACTATCGTTTTAAATGGATCAGCTACAGATGAGAGCCTGCTTAAAAGTGAAAATATTTCAAATATTGATATTTTTTGTGCATTAACTAATGATGACGAGACAAATGTCATGTCTTCATTGCTTGCAAAAAAGATGGGCGCCAAGAAAACGATGATTATTTTAAATAATCCATCTTATTTGGGCCTTGTTCCTGGATTTATTGATATTTATATTGCCCCTTATAGGTTAACAGTTTCTTCAGTTCTTCAAGATTTAAGAGATAGTGATGTTTCTCAAGACGTAATTCTTAAAATGGATACAGGGGCTGAGGCGATAGAAGGAGTGGTTCATGCAAATGAATATACGTCATCATTATTTGGGTCCCCCATTAAAGAGGTTCCTATGCCAGAAGGTTGTTCAATTGGGGCTGTGGTTAGGCATGGAGAGTTATTGATGCCAAGTTCCTCAGTAGAGCTCTCCTTAAATGACCGTTTAATTGTATTTGTATCAGATAAAAAAATGGTCCATGAGGTAGAGGCACTATTTAGGTCAAACTAATGAGCTTTAAACCCATAATTAATCTTTTCAGCATTCTTGTGATGTTCTTTAGCTTATCTTTTGTATTGCCTATGGTGGTTTCACTTATATATAAAGACTCAGCACTATCTATATTTTCGAGTACCTTTTTTATAGTTTTTGGGCTTGGAGCACTTGGCTGGTTTACTTCCAAGGGAAGCAAAAAAGAACTTGATCAAAATGATGGCTTTATATTAGTCACATTTTTCTGGTTAATTTTAGCAATTGCAGGAGCGATTCCCTTTTTTTTAAGTGGGATGTCCTTTGTTGACGCCTTTTTTGAGTCAATGTCAGGAATAACAACCACAGGCGCAACTGTTATCTCCGGGTTAGATAACCTCCCTGAATCGATATTGTTTTATAGGCAGCTTTTGCAATGGATGGGAGGAATGGGTTTGATAGTCTTGGCTGTTGCTGTAATGCCTCTTTTAGGTATTGGTGGTGGTCAGTTATATAAAACTGAGATTCCAGGCGCTATGAGTGGTCAGAAACTTACACCAACAATTAGTGGGACAGCAAAAGCTCTGTGGGCTATATATCTTGGGTTAACAATAGTTTGTGCAATTCTTTACTATTTGGGTGGAATGACATCTTTTGATGCCATATCGCATAGTCTAAGTACGGTTTCTATTGGAGGGTTTTCAACACATGATGCCAGTATTGGTTACTTTAATAGTAATTTTATTGAGGCTGTATGTATTATCTTTATGCTGCTTTCAGCTCTGAGTTTTAGTCTTCATTACTATGCTATTTATACAAGAAGGCCTCTGAAATACTTCTACGATCCTGAGCTTAGATTCTTTATATCGATTGTATTTGTCATTTTTATAATATCTTTATTAATTAATCTTGCCTCTAGCCAATCTAATGCCCCAATAAGTGATCTCTTATTCCAGTCAGTGTCGATTGTTACTACTACTGGATTTTCAGTTGCGGACTCTTCCGAATGGGCTCCCTCGATTGGTTTTCTTTTTTTAATAGGCGCTTTTATTGGTGCATGCTCTGGATCAGTTGGTGGAGGTGTTAAATCATACAGAGTTTTAATAATGATAAATTATGCATACATTAATCTAATGAAGATGGTTCATCCTAATGCGGTGGTCTCATTAAAGATGGGCGTCAAAAATATTGATAATGATGTTGCAACTTCTGTGTGGGGGTTTTTCTCAATCTATGTCATCTCATTTATGATTTTATTATTAGGGCTTGTGATGACTGGTTTAGATTTTGAATCATCTTTCTCAGCTATTGGCGCCTGTTTAAACAACCTTGGTCCAGGGCTGGGTGAGGTGTCTCAAACTTATGGATCTGTTACTCCTGCTGGTAAAAGTATTTTAGCCCTTGCCATGATTTTAGGAAGGCTGGAAATTTTTACATTATTGGTTTTATTGACTCCAATGTTTTGGAGAAAATAACTAAATATTTAAGTAGGGATCTTCAACCCCCTGTAATGTTTTCTTAAATCTTTTATATTCCCATGAATAATCTTTTGGATTTATATTAATAAGGTTTTCAATATCTTTATTTACAGATAGTTTGTGCTTACTATCACTATATATATCATTACTACAGGGTCTAATTGCAATACTAAGCATATTCTCTTGGGTTGAATTAATGCAACAATAGATAGCAGCTTTCTTTGTCTTATAAGCTAATGAAGCAGCAAGGGTGGTTGTGTATGCATCTCTATTAAATAGCTTTATATGTTCGCCCATATTATCTGCAGGCACCTGGTCGGCAGCAATACAAATAACATTATTTGAAATTAAGGCTTTATAGATCTGTCTTACTCCAGATATATTAGTCTCAAAAGTTTTGTTGTTTCCGACATCTCTTTGGCTTCTTACAAAAGCATCCAACCTTTTATTTTTAACTTTTTTATATAAAGTAGTAGTTTGTGTTTTACTGTTAACCCATTTCAATAACATATCTACACTTCTGTTATGAATAGCTATAAAAATAAGTCCTTTTTTATTTCTTATATTTTCCGAAAGCAGATAGTTATTTTCAACTCTATAGATCTTGTTACCAGAAATATGAATTGGTCTTGACCATGATTGAAGGGTTTCATATCCACTTACTATAGTTTCTATAATACTTTTAGTTGCTAGATTTATCTTTTCATATTCCTTTAAACCTGGATAGCAAATATTAATATTTATAAGTGATACTTTGAATGCTTTTGTATTTTTATGAAGGCCAGACGAGCAACACAAGGTAGTAACAAGCCTAACAGCTCTTATTGGTAAAAATGTTAATAGATAAAATAAAACCTTCATGGTGATTACTTGTCTGTTGATTGTTATATAATCTTGGTAAGTAACAATAATATATGTTTATTTACTATAAATACAATAAGTTATTTAAAGTAACATATGTTACCTTTTTAAGGAGAAATACAGTTGGCTGCTAAAACAATGGAGGATCTTGTTTCTTTATGTAAAAGAAGGGGTTTTATATTCCAATCAGGTGAAATTTATGGCGGAATGCAGGGAATGTACGATTATGGGCCTTTGGGGGTTGAGCTAAAGAACAATTTAAAGCACGCCTGGTGGAGTGCAATGATATATGAAAATGATAATATTGAAGGCTTAGACGCCTCAATCCTTTCTAATCCAACAGTTCTGAAGCATTCTGGTCATGAGGACACATTTTCTGATCCTATGGTAGATTGCAGAGCTTGTAACGGAAGATGGAGAAGTGACCTAATAGATGATTCGAAATGTCCAGGCTGTAAGTCTACAGACTTAACAGAGCCTAGGCCCTTTAATCTAATGTTTAAAACTGCTGTTGGGCCAGTAGATGATGGAGCATCCTTTGCTTACTTACGCCCAGAAACAGCTCAGCAAATATTTACTAACTTTAAGAATGTTGTTGATTCTTCATCTAAGTCACTGCCATTTGGCATTGCTCAAATAGGCAAGGCTTTCAGAAATGAGATTACGCCAAGAAATTTTATATTTAGAGTTAGAGAGTTTGAGCAAATGGAACTTGAGTTTTTTGTCGTGCCGGGAACTGATGATGAATGGCATAACTCATGGGTACAAAAAAGACTTGATTGGTGGGTACAACAAGGCGTGCCTATGGAAAGCATAGAGCTCTATGAGGTTCCAGATGATGAACTTGCTCATTATTCTAAGAGAACAGTTGATGTTATGTATAAATTTCCACATGGCTTAGAAGAACTGGAAGGTATAGCAAATAGAACAGATTTTGATTTAGGATCTCATACTAAGAATCAGGATGAACTCGATATTAGTGCTAAAGTTATGGAAAATAAATCTTCAAATACTAGGCTTGCAATACAAGATATAGAAACAAAAAAATGGGTAGTTCCTTATGTTATTGAGCCATCTGCTGGGGTTGATAGAGGCATATTAGCAATTATGAATGAAGCTTATAATATAGAGCAACTGGAAGGAGGCAAGGAAAGAACAGTATTGAAGCTAAAGCCTCACTTGTCTCCCATTAAGGCTGCTGTGATTCCTCTTAAAAAGAATAATGATGATCTTGTAAAAATAGCTTCTGATCTTAAGTCAACTCTACAGAAACTCAATTTAGGAAGAGTTGTTCTAGAGAATACTGGAAACATAGGTAAGGGGTATAGAAGGCATGATGAAATAGGAACTCCACTTTGTATTACAATTGACTTTGATAGTCTAGAAGATATGACCGCAACAGTTAGGGACAGAGATACAATGGAACAAAAAAGGATGAGGATTGATTTACTACCTGAATATCTTATTAAGGTAGTTAATGGCTAGTTCATGTCATTAGTTGGAAGTCTCTTATTTAATCTAATATTTTATCTTAGTGTTTTTCCAATAACCTCTCTAGTTATCGTACTCTATCCATTTCTTTCGACCCAAAAGTTACAAAAAATTGGGGCATGTTGGATAAAGTTTGTTCTTCATTTACTAAAAGCTCTTTGTGGGATTACATGGAAAGTAGAGGGTCTATCTAATCTTACAAAAAAACCTTTTATCTTGGTTTCAAATCATCAAGGACAATGGGAGTCATTATTTATTCAAACGCTCTGTATCCCAAATACAAGTATCGTTAAGAAAGAGCTGTTATTAATCCCTTTTTTTGGTTGGGCTCTTGCTTGCATGAAGCCTATAACTTTAAATAGATCTAATCGATTTAGTAGCTTAAAAAAGGTTATATCAACCGGTATTATAAAAATAAAAGAGGGATATACGGTGATTCTATTTCCTGAAGGTACAAGAAACAGCCCAGAAAAAGGTATTCAGCCTTTTGCAAATAGTTGTGGGTTGTTATCAGTAAAAAGTGGTGCTCCTATAATTCCTATTTGCCACAATTCAGGAAAGTTCTGGAAGAATAAAAAGTTTGTTAAATCATCAGGAGAGGTTGTTATAAGAATAGGAAAGCCTATGTCTGGTACAAATGCTAAAGATTTAACGGACAAGGCCTACAAGTGGATAAAGACTAATTACGATGAAATAGTTTAAATGTCTAAATCTGTTATTGTTAATGCGTTTTGATCTATAAACTCTCTTCTTGGTTCAACATCATCTCCCATTAGCATCTCAAAAGAATGGTTGGCGTCTTGAACATCATTTATATTTACCTGCTGCATTCTTCTTTCTTCAGGATCCATTGTAGTTGTCCATAACTGGTCAGGATTCATTTCACCCAATCCTTTGTACCTTTGAACCTCTAAACCCCTTGTTCCTGACTTAGAAAAGTCTTTTACAGCTGCTTCTTTTTGCTCCTCATCAGAGGCATATATAAAATCTTTACCTTTAGTGATTTTGTATAAAGGTGGAAGTGCTATGTAAATATGTCCTCTATCAACAATCTCAAACATTTGTCTATAGAAAAATGTTAATAATAAAGTCCTTATATGAGACCCATCAACATCAGCATCTGTCATTATAATTATTCTGTGGTATCTAAGCTTTTCAATATCGAAATCATCTTTTCCTATTCCACACCCTAGAGCTTTTATTAATGTTCCTACTTCCTGTGAACCTAAGACCTTGTCAATTCTTGCTTTTTCTACATTTATAATTTTTCCTTTCAAAGGAAGAATTGCCTGATTTTTTCTATTTCTACCTTGTTTTGCTGATCCACCGGCTGAATCTCCCTCAACTATATATATTTCAGAAAGTGCTGGGTCTTTTTCTTGGCAGTCAGCTAGTTTGCCCGGCAGTCCTGCAATTTCAAGAACACCCTTTCTTCTTGTCATTTCTCTGGCCTTTCTAGCAGCCTCTCTTGCTAATGCAGCTTCTGCGACCTTTGCATAAATACCAGCTGCATCTTTGGGATTCTCAAGAAGGTAGTCATTAAAATGTTTGCTGAAAACAGTGCTAACAACACTCTCTACTTCAGACGAAACAAGTTTCTCTTTTGTTTGTGATGAAAATTTAGGATCTGGAACTTTTACTGAAATTATTGCAACAATTCCCTCCCTAACATCCTCACCCAAAAGATCAGTTGGGGCTTTTTTTGCATTTTCCTTTTTTATAAATGCCTTTAATACTCTTGTTAAACTTCCCCTAAATCCAGCTAAGTGGGTACCGCCATCTTTCTGTGGAATGTTGTTTGTGTAACATAAGACATTTTCAGTATATGAGTCTGTCCACTGAAGAGCTATTTCAACACCAACATCATTTTCTGTAGCTGAACATTCAAAAATTTCTGTTACATGCTTCTTGGTGCCTTTGAGATAAGTTACATAGCTTGATAAGCCGCCGCTATTTTTAAATTTTTTAGATTTTCCTGTTCTTTCGTCAGTAACATTTATTGAAACTCCTGCATTGAGAAATGAGAGCTCTTGTATTCTTTTGTATATCCTATCTGTTTCAAAGATAACAGATGAAAAGGTTTTGCTTGAGGGATAGAAAGTAATCTCGGTTCCGGTTTCTTTTGATGCCCCTAGTTTTTTTAATTTAGCCAGTGGAGCGCCGTGTTTATATTCTTGGAAGTACTCACCACCATCTCTACATACTCTTAAGATTAACCTATCTGACAAAGCATTAACAACCGAAACTCCAACCCCGTGAAGGCCGCCAGATACTTTATAACTGTTATCGTCAAACTTTCCACCAGAGTGAAGTGTTGTTAAAATTAGCTCTGCTGCTGATATTCCCTCATCCTTATGAACATCTACTGGAACACCCCTTCCATTGTCCTTAACAGTTACAGAACCGTCTTTGTTAACTATTACATTTATATCTGAACAATGGCCAGCCATTGCCTCATCTATACAGTTATCTAAAACTTCAAATACCATATGATGCAGGCCTGATCCATCATCGGTATCACCTATATACATTCCCGGTCTTTTTTTAACAGCCTCAAGTCCTTTCAGGACTTGAATATTAGATGAGTCATAGGTTTTTTCTTCGGATTTTTTTGGCATATATACTATCTTAATTGTTCCACGTGGAACTTTTTAAAGTCATTGAAATCTGACTCTATTTTACTACTAAAATGGTCATCTATACAGGAAAAGATAACCTGATTATTAAGAAAATTTAAAAGGTTCAAAAACACCTCAAAGGTATGATCATCCAACTCTGATTTGATATCATCTATTACCAAAGAAGCATTGATATTATGCGACTTTCTCAGCACCTCATGCTGAGCACAACACCAAAGAATTGAGAATAATTTTTGTTCTCCTCTTGATAAAATCTGTTTTGCGTCGATGCTATTTATTAAAAATTTTATATCTGCTTTGTGTGGGCCAGCCGATGTGGATTTTCTTCTCAGATCAACAGATCTATTATTAAGTAAAGTATCAGCTAGCGAGTGCTCTTTATCCCATCCAGAAAAAATGTCTATATCTATGTTTTTTAAGTACTCTGTTGAGTCTGAGTCGTCTAGCTTGTTTATAAGATCTCTTAACTCAACCATAGTAAGATTAAAAAAATCTATCCTTCTGTGGTCTAAGATGCCTCCTAATTCTGATAATTTTTGTTCCCAGGGCTCTATATTAGATGAGGAGCCAGTTTTTAGTATGCTATTTCTTTGCTTTAGTGCTCGATGATATCCAAACCATAATTCAGAAAAATTACTATCTGATACAAAAAGTGCTCTATCTAGAAGCTTTCTTCTAAAATCTGGAGATGCATCTGCAAAGGAAAAGGTGTTGTTATGAATGGCCGTAGAGGGAAATTCTCTTAT
Source organism: uncultured Gammaproteobacteria bacterium (assembly GCA_964613455.1). Taxonomy (GTDB): domain Bacteria; phylum Pseudomonadota; class Gammaproteobacteria; order Magnimaribacterales; family D2472; genus SCGC-AAA076-P13. The sequence goes on from CAZTGS010000008.1 coordinate 28,827, forward strand.
GAGCTTGCTAGTTGTTGTTTTTGAATTATTTAATAATATTCTTATTGATTTGGTTTGTTCTTTTGTAACAGAAAGGGTGTAACCTCTTTCATTATCATAACCTTTGATATTAAATGCTTCTTTGTTTAGTGATATTAATGATTGGAGGTTTGAGCTTTTGAAGGACTTACCAGACGAACATAGATGAATTGCTTCAAGAATAGATGTTTTTCCTGAGCCGTTCTTTCCATAAAAAAAGTTGACTCCTGGTGAAAGTTTTATTTTTAAAGAATTGAAACATCTAAAGTTATTGAGTGTTAGCTCACTTATCATGAGTACAATTGTTAATAATTTGTGGGTACATTAAATGTACCCATGTTATAACTGCTCACGGTTATATTAACAATGGCATTACAACATATTTAAAGCTATCTGTGCCTGGACTAGTTATTAGACAGCTCTTATCAGACCCAAAGAAGTGTATCTCAACATCATTATCATCGATTGAAGAAAGTATTTCTTGAAGATAATTAACATTAAAAGCTATATCCATGGACTCTCCCTCATAACTACAAGAAACGGACTCTTCTGCTTGCTCCTTTTCTGGATTGTTTGCAGAGATGTTAATTAAGTTATCAGAGGTTACTATTCTTATTCCCCTAAACTTTTCACTAGATAATACACTTACTCTGCTTAAGCTCTCAGATAAGCTTTTTCTATTGATTGATAGAGTAGAGCTATCTCCTGATGGGATAACTTGTTCATAATCTGGGAATTTGCCTTCTATTAGTTTGCTTGAAAAGGTTGTTCCAGAAATATCTACATTTATTGAGCTAGATCCTAGTTGAAGGATTATATTTTCAGAGCTATCGCCTACAAGTTTACCTATTTCATTAATTGATTTGCGTGGAACAATTCCTGTTATTTGTTCAGCAACACCCTCGTTTAATCCCAAGGTTGCCATTGCAAGCCTATGAGCATCAGTTGCAACACTTGTTATCACTGTATCCTCTATAGACAGATAAAGGCCGTTTAAATAATGCCTCCAGTCCTGATTACCCATAGCAAAAGCTGTTTTACTTATAAGAGCTTTTAGGTTTTGTGGTGTAATATTTATAGAATTCCCGCCCTCTTCTTTTTCAAAAACGGGAAAATCATCGCTTGGTAGTGTTGATAAATTATACTTTCCTGATGTTGTCTCTATTCTAAGATTGTCTCCATCTAAAAAGAAATGAATTTCAGAGTTATCGCCAAAGAGTCTACATAATTCTCCTAATTTCTTAGCTGGCGCGGTTACCTTTCCACCACTCTTAAAATTAGAAATTGTTGATATCGTTGATATCTCAGATTCTAAATCTGTAGCTGTTAGCCTCAATGAAGATTCATCTACTTCGAAGAGAACGTTCGCTAGTATTGGAAGGGTTTGCCTTTTTTCTACAACCCCTGATGTTGCATTAAGAGACTTTACAATCTCTTCTTTAGATATATAGAAATCCATATTAGTTTGTTAATGCTCTGTTAAGGTTTCTATAATCCTCTTCCTGGGATGGATTTTCTTTTCTAAGCTCTTTAATTTTTTTGCATGCGTGAAGAACTGTAGTGTGGTCTCTTCCATTAAAAGCTTCTCCTATTTCTGGCAAACTGTGGTTTGTTAGTTCCTTTGTTAGGGCCATGGCGAGCTGTCTTGGTCTGGTAATGGATCTGCTTCTTCTTTTAGACAATAAATCAGAAAGTTTTATATTGTAATATTCAGCAACTGTTTTTTGTATGTTTTCAATGCTAACCATTTTTGCAGATATTACAAAAAGATCTTTGAGGGCGTCTTTGACAAGCGCTAGATCAATTGGCTGGTTTGTAAAGCGTGCGTTTGCAACAACCCGTTTTAAGGCCCCCTCTAATTCTCTGATATTAGAGCGAATTCTTTGGGCTATATAAATTGCACAATCATTGGGAAGGGCAACCCCCATTGAAGAGGCTTTTTGCAATAAAACCGCAGCTCTTGTTTCAAGTTCAGGGGGATCTATAACAACGGGAAGTCCCCAGCCTAATCTAGACTTGAGTCTGTCTTCAAGCCCATCGATTTCTTTAGGATATTTATCACAGGTTAAAATCATTTGATTGTTTCTGTCTAATAGCGCATTAAAGGTATGGAAGAATTCTTCCTGGGACTGTTCTTTTCCTGCAAAAAACTGAATATCATCTATTAATAATGCATCAGCATTCCTATAAAAAGATTTAAACTCGTTCATGGCGCCTAATTGAAGAGCTTTTACCATATCTGAAACAAATTTTTCAGAATGAACATAAACAATTCTTTTTTCTGGTTCGTTTCTTAATATTTCATTGCCAACAGCATGCATTAAGTGGGTTTTACCCAAACCAACACCGCCATATATAAATAATGGGTTGTAATCACCCTTTGGGTTGGAGGCAACCTGCTTAGAGGCTGCAAGAGCTAAATGGTTAGATTTTCCTTCCACGAAAGTCTCAAAAACATAATGTGGAACTAATTTTGTATCTTCTGACTTGCTGCCGCCTTTGTATTTGTCGACAAATGTTTCTTTTGTATGTGTTTTAAAAACAAGGTTGATTTCTTTTTTGGATTGAAGTTTAACCATGTTGGTGATTTGATCAGCAAGATTAGACTCGACATATTTTAATATAAAATCGTTTGGGGCCACTAACTCTAAAGTATTTTCACTTAATTTAGCTTTTAATGGTCTGATCCAGGTGTTAAAATCGTCTTGAGAGAGCTTATTTTCTAGTTTCTCTGAGCATTTATTCCAAAATTCCAATTCATTCTCCCTTTTGATGATTCACTAGTCTATTAAAAAACTAACAAGATATCTACAGGATAAGTTAATGAATTTTCTGTGGATAACTTGTATATAAAAATAATGCTTGTGTTTTTTAAAAATTATGTGGTATCTGATAATTAATGGGCTATAATGCCCCACTATTTTTTGGATGACATATTATGAAAAGAACATTTCAACCTAGCACTCTTAAGAGAAAAAGAACTCATGGCTTTAGGTCAAGAATGGCTACAAAAGCTGGGAGAGCAATATTGTCAAACAGAAGAAGGAAAGGTCGCAAGGTCTTATCTGCATAAAACTTGGTTCTTTCCAAGCTTCCAAGGCACTCTTATTCATCACAAAACCTTAGGTTGTTTTATATTATTGGTGACTCTGATAAATTAAGGGTTTCTCTTTCTAAGAAAAATTTCAAGCTTGCTGTTGATCGAAATAAAATTAAACGTCGAATCAAAGAGGTCTTCAGAACCAATGACTTGTATAGGGATGATGGATGTTTTGTCTTAATGGTTTATAAACAATTTAAAGAATTAAAGTATGAAGAGGCTTCTGTTGAAATCATTAAAGCTGTAAAATCAGCTAACAATTTAATACAAACATAATGAATATTAGAAAAATATATGTAGGTTTGATAGTTTTGCTTTCAATGGGGCTTTATTATGAATGGTCTTCTGATGGAAGGCTGGCAGAGGAAACCGCTCATTTAGAAGTCGCAATGATTGAAAATGCAAAACCATCGGTTTCGGATAATGGTGAGTATGTATATATTGAAAATGATCTTTTAAGAATAAAGATAGCGATTAGAACTGGTTCAATTGTTGAGTCAAGACTGAAGAAGTATGGGGTTGAAAATATTGAAGGTTCTTTGGGGGCTAGGGTTTTTGGGTCCGATAATTCTGAGGGTAACCCTCCGTTTAAATATTATTTTAAATCTGGCTTTACTGGACAAAAGACAAAGCCGTCGTATGTATTGAGTTCATTTAGTGATCGGTATGTTCTTTTAGAGGATAAGGGACTTGGGATTACAAAAGAAATTTCCTTTCTTCCTGAAACTTATGAGTTGTCAATAAAAGACTCATCTGTTAACGGTGAGATGGGAAAAGCCTTTGCTGCATTTTATAGAACAGAGGGGGTTTCTCTGGACATGAAGACAGACTGGTTGCAGGGCGGTATGATGAATAATGGTTCCTATCAAGGGGTTGCCTTAAGCACAGATGCTGATCCGTATTCAACAACTAGACTCAGAAGCCTTGATAAGCCGATATCTCTTTTGTCAAAATCAGGCTGGCTTGCTTTTATAGAAAAGTATTTTTTTGCAGCTTTAATAGGATCAGATAGTTATGTATACAACTACTTTGCTGAGCCAGCAGAGTCGGGTGTTTATAGAATGGGTTATAAGGTTGAAAAAAGTGAGACGGAAAATTTTGTTTACAGCCATGATCATAGAGTTTTTGTCGGTCCAAAGATTAGAAAAGATCTTGCTTTGAGATCTGACAACCTAGAGCTAGCAATTGATATGGGTTGGTTCTGGTTTATATCTCAACCAATGGTTTGGATTTTAGATAAGATCAATGATTTTGTTGGTAATTGGGGGCTTTCTATCGTTTTGTTTACGATACTTTTAAAACTTCTTTTATGGCCGGTTACCGCAAAAGGTTTTTCTTCGATGGCCAACATGAGAAGGGTTCAAGGCCCTATGAAAGAAATCCAAGAACGATATAAAAACGATAAACAAAAACTTTCTCAAGAAATGATGGCGCTATATAAAAAAGAGGGTGCTAATCCGATTGGCAGCTGCCTTCCAATGCTAGCTCAGGTTCCTTTTTTTATAGGCTTCTTTTTTGCTCTTCGAGAAATGGTAGAGCTTAGGCACGCATCTCTTGGCTTGTGGATAGGAGATCTTTCGGTTCCAGACCCTTTGTTTATCTTGCCTGTGGCTTTTGGTTTGATTATGGTTTTAACACAAAAACTTAATCCAGCCCCTCCAGTGCAAGACCCTACACAAGCACAGATTATGAAGTATATGCCGGTGATGTTTTCTTTTATGTTTGTTATTTTTCCTGCAGGGCTTTGTCTTTACTCCGTGGTAAATAGCGGAGTCTCGTTAATCCAACAAAAAATTATATATAAAAAGCTTGGTGCTGGTGGTGATAGTGTTGGTGGTTAGAGAGTGTCTATAGTTTTTGCCCTGGCAACCCCTCCATCAAAATCTGCTATTTGTGTGTTCCGTGTATCCGGCAAGGGTTGTTTAGATAGCCTTAATAGTTTGATTCGTGTTCCACTGGCGAACAATAAAACTTTTTACGTCCGAGAGGTTTTTTACAAAGAGAAGCTTTTAGATACTGTTGGAATAATTTCTTTTAAAGGTCCCGCTAGTTACTCGGGTGAGGACTCGTTTGAGGTGTATGCCCATGGCGGCCTGGGCGTAATGTCTTTGTTTGTGAGTTTATTCAAAGAGCTTGGTTTTGATGAGGCGCCCCCGGGAGAGTTTACAAAAAGAGCATTTCTTAATGGGAAGTTGAGTCTTAGCGAAGCTGAGTCGGTGGTTGATGTTATTGACAGCTCTTCGTCTCAAGATGTTTATCTTTCTTCAAAATCTTTGTCTGGGGCTTTTACAAAATCAGTTGTCGCGTTTGCTAAAGAGATAGATTTTTTAAGGGTTCGGGTTGAGGGTGAGATAGATTTCTCCGACGAGGGTCAGGAGTTTCTTGACCCCGGTTTGGTTGATGACGCTCGTTCGCTTGTAGATCGTTTTAATCTTTTTATTGGTGGTTGTGTTTCAAAAAAGAACCGTTCTACTAAAAATAATATTCTTTTTGTTGGTCCTGTTAATTCTGGGAAGTCTTCGGTGTTTAATAGGCTGCTTGGTTTTGAAAGGGCTATTGTGTCTAGCGCGCCGGGCACAACTAGAGATTTAATAGAGTCAGAGCTTTTTTATAATGATATGGCTTTTTCGGTTTCAGACACCGCGGGTTTGAGAGATACTGACGACCCAATAGAGGTGGAGGGGATTGATTATGGTCTTTCAGAAATAAAAGAGGCGGACCTTGTTGTGGGTATTTTTGATAGTATTGATGAGGGGTTGATGGATAGGTTTGAGTTGCTTATGCAGGATAAAAAATATTTAAAAGTGTTTAATAAGGTAGATATCCAAAAACCAAAAAAGGATGTTTTCGATTATATGGTTTCTGCAAAAACCGGAGAGGGTTTTGGTTTGCTAAAGGAGGGTTTGGCTTCTTCTTTTAAGCTTGGTGAGGCTTTAGATTCAACTTTCTTGGTTAGAGAAAGGCATGTAAAGCTTTTTAATGATTGTGTTGCCTCTTTGGACGCGTGTCTTTTAAAAATAGAGGGTGGTTTAGGTTTGGAGCTTGTTGCTGAGGATATGAAGATCGCTAGATCTTTTTTAGATGAGGTTGTTGGGTTGAAGACCTCGGATTCCTTGCTTGGTGATATTTTTAGTTCTTTTTGTATCGGTAAATAACCTGTTATTAAGTTGTGGCTCTTTTTTAGCCTTTATTTTTATCAACAGTTTAGTTGATGTTGTTTGTACTGTTTCTAAACACCCTTAAACATAAGTTATCCTGTTTGATGAGGCTTTTTAAAGTCTGGGTTTTTAGCACTTGTTAACAAAAAAACCTCTTACTAATAGAAATAACAATAAGTATATAATATAGATATTATTGGTTTTAATAAGTATATGAAAAAGTTTGATGTAATAGTTGTTGGAGGCGGACATGCTGGTGTTGAGGCAGCCCACGCTGTTTACAGATCTGGTCTTAAATGCGCTCTGGTGACTTTTGAAAAAAGCAAGATTGGTCAAATGTCATGCAACCCAGCCATTGGGGGTTTGGGTAAATCTCATATCGTAAGAGAGGTTGATGCTATGGGCGGCATTATGGCGCTTGCAACAGACAGATCAGGAATTCAATACAGAACGTTAAATACAAGAAAAGGAGACGCCGTTCAAGCCCTCAGGGTTCAATGTGACAGAGAGCTCTATAAAAAAGCCATACAAGACATTTTGTCGAAAACCGATATAGAGATTTTTGAAGAAGAGGTTGAGGATATTGTTATAAACAAAGAAAATGTTGAAGGGGTTATAACAAACAAGCAAACAATACTGTCCAAAAAAACCATTCTTACAACCGGGACCTTTTTAAATGGAATAATGTATACAGGTGGTGAGTCAAACAAAGGAGGAAGAGTTGGCGATAGTTCATCAATACCACTATCCAAAAGACTTTACGATTTAAAACTTCCAATGGGTAGATTAAAAACTGGCACTCCAGCAAGGATAAAAATGTCTAGTCTCGACCTTTCGGTTATGGAAGAGCAGCCGGGCGAAACCCCAACCCCATTCATGTCCCTAAGAGGAAAAGATAACGGCCATCAAAAACAACTTTCTTGTTTCATTGCACGCACCAACAAAGAAACACATAAAATTATCAGTGAAAACACACATCTATCAGCAATGTATTCGGGAAACATAACTGGTATAGGGCCAAGATATTGCCCATCCATAGAAGACAAAGTATATAAATTTAGTGATAAAGAAAGCCATCAGATATTTATCGAGCCTGAAGGCATTAATAAAGATCTTGTTTACCCCAACGGCATTTCAACAAGTTTGCCAAAAGATGCTCAGGAAAAATTTATAAGATCTATCGCCGGAATGGAAAATTCGGTTATTGAGGAGTTTGGTTATGCGGTTGAGTATGATTTTGTTGACCCAAGGACACTAAAACAAACCCTAGAAACCACTTTTTTTAATAACTTTTATTTAGCAGGGCAAATAAACGGAACAACAGGATACGAAGAAGCTGCAGCTCAAGGCCTTATGGCTGGAATTAATGCAGCAAACAACATAAACAAAAAAGATGATTTTGTCTTAGAAAGAAACGAAGCCTATATAGGGGTTTTAATAAACGATCTAACGACCCATGGCATAACCGAACCATACAGAATGTTTACAAGCAGGGCAGAGCACAGGCTCTTGTTGTCCCAAAATAACGCAGAACAAAGACTCTTAAAAAAGGCACACAAACTAAACATTGTCAGCGAAAAAAGATACGCCAAGCACACAAAAAAAGAAAACGATTACAAGGCGTTCTTCAACAAACTGGTTCTGACAAAAGTAAAAGAGTTTCAAAACTTAAACCAAGAAAGGGTGTTGCTCGATGAGAAAAAAAGTATATCAACACTTCTAGCACGACCGGACATTGACCCAAACCTAATTTTTAAAAGTGTGATTCACAACAAAGAAGAAAAAGCCTTTTATCAAAGAGCCGCAACTGAAATAAAATACAAAGGCTATATAGAAAAACAGCTTCGCGAAATCGATAAAAACAAAAAACAAAACAACAAAAAAATACCAAAAAATCTTGTTTATAAAAACATTAGCGGCCTATCTAATGAGATTGTAGAAAAGCTATCAAAAACAAAACCCGAAACAATAGGATCTGCTTCAAAGATAGAGGGTGTAACACCAGCAGCTATTAACATAATATTAGTAACTATGAAAAAAAACGAGCTGGAAGCAATCAATGCCTAGCGACCTAAGTGAGATTGTTAAAACAAAAAACCCAACCCTATCATTAAAAGACTTGACCAAGCTGGAGTCTTTCATCAACGAGGCCATTTTATTTAATAACAAGCATAATATTTTTGTAAGAACTGGCCCCTTAGAAATTTTAGAAAAAGATATTGATGATTGCATGCATCTTGTTGAAAAAACCCATCAAAAAGAGAAGATTCTTGATCTTGGGACGGGAGGGGGCTTCCCTGGAATTATCCTGGGTATAATAAAAAAAGACTGCGAAGTCCACCTTTTAGAAAAAAGCCAGAAAAAGTGCTATTTCTTAAAAAAAATAAAAGATCTTTTGAGCCTTGAAAATATCAAGGTCATCAACACAACAATAACCAAAAAAAACAACCTGGGCGAGTATGATTTAATTACAGCAAGAGCTTTTTCTTCAACAAAGAATATTCTTGACCTAACCCAAAAAAACCTAAAAAAAAATGGTAGATATATTCTTCTAAAAGGCACTATCGAGAAAATAGAAGAAGAAATGGAATCTATAAACACAAACAAATATAAATATGAAATAATCAAAACAGACAACCAAAAGTTTGAAAGGCATCTGATAGAAATAAAACACAATGAATAAAATTTTAGCTATAGCAAATCAAAAAGGTGGTGTAGGTAAAACAACCACGGCTGTAAATTTAGCGGCATGCCTTGCGGCAACAAAAAGAAGAGTTCTTCTTTTAGATCTAGACCCTCAGGGAAATGCCACGACAGCAGCTGGCCTTAAAGAAGAGAACCCAAACACTCTTTACAATCTATTTTTTGATAAAACACCCTTAAAAAAATGCATTTATAAATCCTCTGATGGCTATGATGTTGTGCCGGGCGGCCAAGAGCTAATAGCCTTGGAAGTCGCTATTAGAGAAAATAATAAACAAACTTTTCTAACTCAAGAGTTAAGCACACTGAGTGATGATTATGACTACACTATTATTGATACACCACCAACACTAAACCAATTAACCATAGAGGCTCTTTTTGCTGCATCGGGAACACTAATCCCACTTCAGTGCGAATATTATTCCTTGGAGGGGGTTACTGGTCTAATGCAAACCATTCAAACACTTTCTGATAAAAATCTTACTAATAACAGAGTGTTGGGAATAGTAAGAACAATGGTAGATATGAGAAACAATTTGGCAAAAGAGGTTTCCGACGAACTGGAGGCACATTTCTCAAGTCTTGTTTTCAATACACTAATACCAAGAAACGTTAAGCTTGCAGAGGCTCCAAGTCACGGTGTTTCAGGAATAAAATATATGCCAAACTCATACGGAGCTAAAGCTTATTTAGCATTAACGGGCGAATTAATAAGGAAGGTAGAGTATGTCTGAAGATGGAAAAATTTTAAACAAAGGACTGGATGCTTTATTGGGTTCAGGAAACACAAATACCCAGAGAACAGTAAAGGAAATTGATGTTGAAAATATAAATGCTGGAAGATTCCAACCAAGAACAAACTTTGATGAAGAAAAGCTTTTAGAACTTACAAGCTCAATAAAAAAACACGGAGTATTGTCACCAATTCTTGTAAGAGAGCTCGGCCTAAATAAATTTGAGGTTATTGCTGGTGAAAGGAGGCTTAGAGCTTCAAAAAAAGCAGGCATAAAAACAATCCCTTGCCTTGTAGATCAAAAAAAGGATCAAGATGCTCTTGAGTCTGCTTTGATTGAGAATCTTCAAAGGGAAGACTTAAATGCAGTAGAAGAGGCTCGAGGTTATGATAGATTAAAGCGAGAGTTTGGCTTAACCCAGGATGAGGTTGCAATGTCTACAGGCAAAGCAAGGAGCACCATAGCAAACTCTATAAGATTACTATCTCTTCCAGCAAAAGTCTTAGATCTTTTGTCTGCAGGGCAAATTGAAAAGGGACACGCAAAACTCCTAGCATCACTTGAGCCCAAAGATGCAGAAGAGGCCGCTGCAAATATTATAAAAAATAAACTGACTGTCAAAGACTTAAGTAACCTATCTCAAAAGAAAAAAGGCAATATAAATCCAACAAAAAAACAAAAAGACACAGATCTTCTTAATATTGAACAAGAAATGTCAGATGCTTTTGGACACAAGGTTGAAATCGATGCTAAAAACAAAAAAAATGGCAAAGTTGTCATTTCTTACAGCACATCTGATGAGTTAGAAAACATTATTTCTAAACTGACTGATTAATATTCAAATTAATGTGAAAACAGCTTGTTTCTAGGGCTATATATTTCTATAATTCTCGCCAATACAATAAAACAAAAACGTAAATCTTTTGAAAAGTTTCACAAATATCCTATTCAGCAACAAAAGCCTAATCTTACTAGCCTTTTTGATGCTTTTAGTGGCCGGAACTTTTAAAACAACCCTTTTTGTTTTAGCTCCACTTGCCTATCTTTTGGCAATAATAATCGCATATGCTATTGGTGGCAGAATTAATGATCATGGAATCAACGTCGCATACAATTGGTCGATTAAATGGGTGCTCTTTGTAACTTTTTTATATTTAACCGGTACCTATTTCAAAGAAGCGTTTGTTTATGCAATGTTTTCATTTATTTTAATAAATACTGTATTAAACCCAACAATGTTTATTCCTAAAAACGGAGCGTCTGCATAATGGCAAAAGAGCTCACAACCAAATCATATATAGATCATCATTTAACAAATCTTACTTGTGGAAAAACACCAGAGGGCTGGACTTGTGATCCTCATTACGTTGACCAAATGGGTTTCTGGGCTTTTCATGTTGATTCATTGTTTTGGTCTGTATTTTTAGGATCTTTATTCATAGTTGTATTTAAAATGGCAATGCCAAAAACAGTAAGCGCTGAGACACCACCAACTGGGCTTCAAAATTTTGTAGAAATGAGCATAGAGTTTGTAGAAGACAACGTTCAATCTCTTTTTGGATCTATTAAAAACAAACTTATTGCACCTCTTGCTTTAACTGTATTTGTTTGGATATTGTTAATGAACTTAATGGATTTAATACCAGTAGATTTCTTACCAGTACTTGCAGGACACATAGCCTTCTTCTTAGTAGGCGGCCCTGAACATGCATGGATTAACAGCCCAGAATCTTTTTATTTTAAAGTTGTGCCAACCACAGATCCAAACATCACTCTTGGAATGGCCTTAGCAATATTTGTTCTAACAATTTATTACAGTATTTCAGTTAAAGGCTTAAAAGCATTTGTGGCTGAATTAACACTTCACCCATTTGGAAAATGGCTAATGCCAGTTAATTTCATATTAGAAATGGTTAACTTTATAGCCAAACCAATTTCACTAGGATTAAGGCTTTTTGGAAACCTCTATGCTGGTGAAATGATATTTATTTTGATTGCATTGATGTTGTTTTTCAGTAGCATACCAATTGGCATGCTTGGATTTGGGCTGCATTTAGTTTGGGCGCTTTTCCACATATTAATTGTGGCATTACAAGCATTTATATTTATGGCGTTAACTATTGCTTATTTAGCAATGGCGCATGAAACAGAGGAACATTAATCCTCAACTTAAAGGAGAAAAAAAATGGAAGGTATAGAAGTATTAGCAGCAGGAATCACCATGGGCCTTTCAGCTATCGGAGCTGGAGTTGGTGTTGGTATTTTAGGTAGTAAATTTATTGAAGGTATAGCAAGACAGCCAGAGCTGGCTCCATTTCTTCAAGGTCGATTCTTTCTTATGATGGGATTAACAGATGCGGTTCCTATGATTGGCGTAGGTCTCGGCATGTACATGTTATTTGCTCTGTAGAAAACTCTAAAGCATGAATATAAACGCAACCTTACTTGCCCAAGCAGTCGTGATGATTGTTTTTGTAGCTATATGCTGGAAATACGTTTATCCGCCAATTTTGTCAGTTATGCAAGAAAGAGAAAAAAAGATATCTGATGGTTTAGAGGCAGCTAAAAAAGCTGATGATTCTCTAGAAGAGGCAAAGCTTGCTTTCGACAAAGAAATAGATCAAGCCAAATCTGAAGCAGCAGGAATCCTTGAAAAAGCAAACTCTAGAGCGTCTCAAATAGTTGGTGATGCATCATCAAAAGCAGAGGTAGAGGCCGAAAAGATTATGGCTTCAGCATCAACCTCAATTGAAAATGATACAAACAAGGCCAAAGAGGAACTAAGGCAGCAAATGTCTGACATCATTATCGATACAACTCAAAAAATTCTTGGTGACGAAATATCAGCTGAAAAGCATGACGATATTTTAAAGAAAGCGGCTAAGGAGCTATAGAATAATGATTGAGTTAACTCCATTAGCCAGACCATATGCTAAAGCCTTATTCGCTTCTGCACTTGAGAGCGCAAGTCTTGAAGAGATGGCTAATGAGTTACAAATTATGGCAACCGCATCAGAATCTAAAGAAGTAACAAATACTATCGAGAACCCAGTACTGTCCAGACAAGAAGTTGTAGATATTTTAGTTAAGCTTTTTGAAGAAAGCGTTTCAGATACATCAAAAAGACTCCTAGCAATATTGGCTGAAAATAAAAGATTGAATCTCCTTCAATCCATTCATTCAATTTATGAGGAGCTTTTGGCAGAGCATAAAGAACAAAATTCAGTAATAGTATTTGTAGCGTCAGATCCAAGCAGTGATGCAAAAGAGGAAATAGAGCAAAAACTCAGATCCTCATACGGCAATGATGCCAACATATCTTTTTCCAAAGACCCATCAATGATGGGCGGCTTATCTATTAAGGTAGGTGACGAAACATTAGATCTTTCCATTAGAGGAAAGGTTAAAAAACTTGTAAACCAATTAAATTTTTAAGGTGAAAAAATGAGTCAATTAAATCCATCAGAAATTTCCAGCGTATTAAAAGAAAAAATCGCTGGTCTTGATCTTTCAGCAGAAAGAAAAAATGAAGGCATTATCGTCAGTGTTTCTGACGGTATTGTTCGAATACATGGCATGGGAGATGTTATGTATGGAGAAGTTATAGAGTTTGAGAACGGAACTAAAGGAATGGCGCTTAATTTAGAGCAAGATTCAGTTGGAGCAGTTGTTCTTGGAGATTATTTAGAGCTTGTTGAGGGACAAAAAGTTGTTTGCACAGGAAAAGTTTTAGAGGTTCCTGTTGGAGAGGCTTTATTAGGAAGAGTGGTAAACACTCTTGGGGTTCCAATTGATGGAAAGGGCGAAATAAAGGCAGAAGGAACAGCGCCTGTTGAGGTTGTTGCCCCTGGTGTTATTGCTCGACAGTCTGTTGATCAGCCAGTGCAAATTGGCCTAAAGGCTGTTGATGCCATGGTGCCAATCGGAAGAGGGCAAAGAGAGCTCATTATTGGCGACAGACAAACTGGTAAAACAGCTGTTGCGATTGATGCAATCATCAATCAAAAAGGCACAGGCGTTAAATGTATTTATGTTGCTATCGGTCAAAAACAATCAACCGTGGCTAGTGTGGTTAGAAAACTAGAAGAGTATGGCGCCATGGAACATACAATTGTTGTTTCTGCTACAGCAGCAGACCCAGCACCTATGCAATATTTATCAGCTTACTCAGGTTGTTCTATGGGTGAATACTTTAGAGATAAGGGTGAAGACGCGCTAATAGTCTACGATGACCTATCGAAACAAGCAGTAGCATACAGACAAGTTTCATTACTATTAAAAAGGCCTCCAGGCAGAGAAGCGTATCCAGGAGACGTTTTCTATCTTCACTCCAGACTATTAGAAAGAGCCGCTAGAGTAAATGCAGAATACGTCGAGAAAGTTACAGGTGGGAAGGTTAAAGGCAAAACAGGGTCGTTAACAGCACTTCCGATTATTGAGACTTTAGCCGGCGACGTTTCAGCTTTCGTTCCTACTAACGTAATTTCAATCACAGATGGTCAGATCTATTTAGAAACAGAATTATTTAATTCTGGAATTAGACCAGCTATAAACCCAGGACTTTCGGTCTCAAGGGTTGGTGGGTCTGCACAAACAAAGATCATGAAGAAACTAGCCGGTGGTGTAAGAACTGCATTAGCACAGTATCGTGAACTAGCTGCATTCTCACAGTTTGCATCTGACTTAGACGATGCAACCAAGCAACAGCTTGCAAGCGGTAAAGCATTTACTGAGCTCTTAAAACAAAAACAATATGCTCCTATGAGTGTTGCACAACAAGCTCTTAGTTTGTTTGCAGCAGATAAGGGTTACATGGCTGATGTGGAAGTTGAAAAAATTCTTGATTTCGAAGAAGCATTACATGGATTCCTTTCAGCTGAGAAAGGCGAGCTAGAGCAACAAATAAATTCAACAGGCGACTGGAATGACGATATAGAAAAACAATTCGTTGCTCTTGTTGAAGATTTTAAAAAAACACAAACTTTTTAATAAAGACAAGAAATGGCTAATACCAAAGAAGTAAGAAAACAGATTGCGAGTATCAAAGGCACGCAGAAGATTACTTCGGCCATGGAAATGGTAGCTGCGAGTAAAATGAAAAAAACTCAAGACAATATGCTTAGAGGCAGACCTTACTCTTTAAAAATAAAAGATGTTATTGCTCATATAGCTTCCTCTAGCTCTGAACATCCTCATCCTTTTTACGAAGAAAGGGCAGCAAAGAAAGCATGCTTTATTGTGGTGTCTTCAGACAAAGGCCTCTGCGGTGGTTTGAACATTAATTTGTTTAAGCAAGTCATAGCGAAATCAGCTGAATTAAATGAGCAAGGCATTGAATCTTGTTTCGCCTTGGTTGGCGTTAAGGCATCAGGTTTCTTCAAAAGTGTTGGTGGGCAGATTGTTGCTGTAGCAGAAAAGCTCGGCGATAAACCCAACCCAGATGATCTTATTGGGTTAACTAAAGTGGTTTTAGATATGCACAAGAACGGCGATGTTGACCAGGCCTATCTATGTTCAAATGAGTTTATAAACACTATGACTCAACAGCCAAATGTTGAGCAATTAATTCCTCTGGCGCCTGCAGAACAAGATGACTTAATCTCAACACATTGGGATTACATATACGAGCCAGAAGCCAAAGAATTATTAGATGGCCTATTAACCAGATATATAGAGTCGTTAGTGTACCAAGCAGTAGTAGAGAATAATGCCTGCGAACAGGCAGCAAAAATGATCGCCATGAAAAGTGCAACCGACAATGCTGGCGATTTAATCAAAGAATTAGAACTTTTATATAACAACGTAAGACAAGCGGCTATCACTCAAGAGCTCTCAGAGATAGTTGGCGGCGCAGCAG
>CAZTGS010000009.1:0-43084 GCA_964613455.1 uncultured Gammaproteobacteria bacterium
CAATTAACCTAGGTGATAATGAGGCTCAATACCTTATAACTTATACAAAGAGAAGTATCTCTGATTTAGTTAAGATCCTTGAGAGCCTAGATCAGCTCTCAATGGAAATGAAACGTAAAATTACTATTCCGCTTATAAAAGAAAATATTTAGGTTTCACAGACAAAGCAATATAGAAGAACATCATTTTCTTTAGCTAGATCAAATATCTTTCCTTGCTCTTTTAAGATTTTATTAAGCATCTTTAACTCTGGACCTAAATCAATTTGAATATTCATATTCGAAATAAGACCATTTATAAATACATCAAAAGGATCTGCGTCTTTAACATAGGTTTTTATTTTATAGTCATCAATCTTAGCCATTTCAGCTATTGATATTATGGCATCATCAAGGCCGCCAATTTTATCTATCAGTCCAAGTTCTAGGGCTTTATTTCCAGTCCAAATTCTTCCACCAGCAATCTTTAAGACATCTTCAAAAGCCATTTGTCTATTATTTGCAACCTCGCTAACAAATTTCTTGTAAGCATGATCAAGAGATGATTGAAAATATTTGGTTACATGTTCAGGCATATCTTCTCTTGGATCCCACTCATCTGCTTTAGTTTGGCTAGTTCCATCAACACTAATACCTGCCCATTCATATAAACCTTCAATAGTAGGAATTACTGAATAAGCTCCTATGGAGCCAGTCAATGTTTCGCTCATTGCCCATATTTCATCTGAAGTTGTTGTCACTCCAACTCCTCCAGATGCAGCAATATTTCCCATAGACGATACTATTGGTCTTCCAGTTGATTTAAATTCTGCAAGTGCGTTGTTTATTAAATCGGTTGCATAGCCTGAACCACCTCCGCTATCTACCCTAACAATTAAAGCTTTAACATTTTTATTTTCTGTAGCTTTTCTTATGTTGCTAATAATAGTATCTGAGCCAGCTACACCATAAGAAGATTCCCCACTCATAATGGTTCCTTCAACGTTAACAACTGCAATGATATTCTTAGATTTATTTTCTAGTTTATCTTCATTGATTTTTGAAAGGTAACTATAAATAGAAATAGAGTCAGGATATTGATATTTATCTTCTTCTTTATTTGGAAACTCTTTAAACATCCATGCTATCAATTCTTCTTCTGTCATTGCCATATCTACCAAACCTTGATTTAAGGCAAGCTCTGATAAAGTAGGAGTAAGCAGAGCTAAATCAAAGAAATTATCTCCATAGTTTTGAATTGTTCCATTTTGTAAGCTCCGTCCATCTTCAATCATAGATATCATTTTTTTCCATAAAGGATTGGCAAATTCATTCCACATTAACTTGTCTTCATCTGACATAGAATCTCTTGTATATGTCTCAGGACCTGATTTAAAATCACCAGCAGTAAAAACATGATAGTTTAATTTTATATTTTCATAGAATTCTTTGGAGTATTCTCTTTTCCTTGAAAAACCAAAAGCACTAACAGATCCAATAGTTTTATCTAGTATTACTTCACTAGCTTGAGAGCCAATAAGGTAACCATAATTTGTATATGTTTCTGCATAAGAAATAACTCTTTTACCATTAACTTTAATTTTTTTAACAGCCTCAGCTATCAATATTGCATCCGACCATCCCATAGCAAGTTCAGAAACATTAACATATATAGCTGCCAAGTTATTATCATTCGATGCAGCACTAAGTATTTCTAGCAAATCTTTTATTTCATGTTGTTCAAAACTTGAATTTAAAGAAAGACCATTTAAAGAAAATGAGCTTGAAACACCTATTTCAGTATCAACTACAACACCAGTGGGTTTAAACCATAAAATTTTATTTTCGGTATCAATTTTTTCAGATCCGCTTAATATTGATCCAATTCCTCCTAAAATTGAAAAGGTTATAACAACGAGTACTAATGCAGTTGCTCCATTAACTATAATTTTTCGAGTTGAAGTTAAAAAGCTATCTGCCTTTCCCCATATTGATTTTTTTTCAGTCATTATTTTCCTTCTTTATTTATAGAGCGATGATAGAGCAGGACAATTAAAATGTAAAGTAAGCTTTACACATTATTTCTAATTGTTTTTGGTCCATACATGCAATGTATAAAAAATAAAACAATTAAAATTAATTCAATTAGATCATAAAAATATGGCATCCTTGGCATAACTCCAAAGACGTTAACTGAAGCAGGCATGAAATATATTAAGAGAATAAAGCAAAAGCTTTGATAGGATTTTATTGAATAATTATTTGCAAAGAAATAAAAAATAACAAAAGGGAGAGACCAAATTACAAAAGTAATGATATCAGTCCTTCCATCTAAAACTGTTAGTAGTTTTACTAATATTAAAAGCAATATGAAAGCATTAGTTACTAATTTAAGATTACTAAGATTAAACATCTAGTTTTTTTATTAAAGAAGCTAGTCTTGATCCTGTCTTTTTTGAAATTTCATATTCGTCTGGAGTTAATGTATTGGCATTATTAAAACTTTCTACATGACTTGGTCCGTAGGGTGTTCCGCCCGACTTAGTTTCTCCAAGTTCTTTGATAGAGTAGGGTGATCCATGAACTATCATTCCGTGATGAAGCATATAAGTTAAAAGATTAAATAATGTTGTTTCTTGACCGCCGTGCATAGAGCCAGTTGAGGTAAAGGCTATTCCAGGAATATCTTCAAGAGCGTTTGTAGCCCACAGGTCTCCGGTAGCATCTAAAAAATGTTTTAAGGGTGAGGCCATAGAACCAAACCTAGTTGGAGAACCTAAGGCAAGACCGCTGCAGTTAATTAAATCTTCTTTCGTACAATAAATTTCATCTTTTGATGGAATCTCTGATTCAGTTTTTTCAGTTACTGCAGAAACCTTAGCTACTGTTCTAATTTTTACTTTAATACCTTCAGACTCTGCCCCGTCAGCAATAGCATGGGCTATATTTCTTACAGATCCACCTGCAGAATAAAAGAGAATTAGTAAATATTTATTTTCCATATGTATGATTTAGCCTATGATGTCATTCATGAACAATAAAATTATAACCTTCTTATGCCTTTTCACATTATTTGCATGTCAAAAAAATGATATTGAAGTATTTAATGGTTCTGATACGTCCATAAGTAAATTGCAAGGTCAGTGGATTGTCGTAAATTACTGGGCGGACTGGTGTGCTCCATGTATTAAGGAAATACCTGAGCTTGTAGAATTTGCAAATGAAAATTCAGACATTCTTGTCTACGCATATAATTTTGATGAGCTTGATGCTGATGATTTAGAGCCAATAGCTAAAAAATTTAAAGTTGATGTTCCTTCTTTAATTTCTCATCCAAGAGAGATATGGGGAATTGAAACTCCTCCAGCCGTTCCAGCAACTTTTTTTATTAATCCCGAAGGTGTTCTTGTTAAGTCTTTTTTTAGACCGCAAACCAAAGATACGTTAAATACTATCTTGAGCACTCTCAAAGAGGAAGTTTAGATAATCCTCTTTTAATAATGACTCTGGATTAATTCTTACTTTATTAAGATAGACTGACCAATGAAGGTGAGGTCCAGTAACTCTTCCAGTAGAACCAACAGAACCAATCATATCTCCTTGTTTAACAATGTCACCTTTTTTTACAAAAACCTCTGACATATGACTATATGATGATAAAAGGCCTTGGCCGTGATCAATAATAGTGAAGTTACCAGAATAAAAAAAGTCTCCAACAAGTATTATTTTTCCTGAATTGGGTGCTATTATCTTAGTCCCCTCGGCAGCTGCAATATCAAGAGCTAGGTGAGGTGATCTGGATTTTTCATTGATAAATCTTTGTTTTCCATATCTGCTTGAGATAATCCCATCTAAAGGTTTAATAAATTTGAGTGAGGGTATATTGCTCTTTGTATAGGTATTGATCGCATCTTTTATTAATAAAGACTCCTTGTAAGCTCGCTCTGAATCTTCCTTGCTAAGGGTAACCATTGAATCGTTGGTTATAGTTATTCTTGATTCACCAAAATCTTTCTTGCTGATTTTAATAGAATATTTTTTAATATTAATTACAGTATCTTGTTTTACGAAAGGAATAGGCACTATTAAATATTTTATATTTTTAGAGTTAATTATTAATTGTTGAGTCTCATAAATGCTCGAATCATCTTTTATCTCTATAGCAATAATTTCTCCTGGAACGCCAACAATCTCACTTTTGATATGAGCAGGAAAGAGAACGAATAAAAATAGTAATAGATATAGAATATTATTTTGAATCATTACTTTTTACTTCAATATCTATAAATCCATTGCTTAAACGAGCAGAAAGCTCTTCACCAATCAATACATCTGTATTAGATTTTATGGCATGACCATCTTTATTCTGAATTATTGAATAACCACGATCAAGAATAGAAAGTGGATTTAGTATTGTTAAATTTTTATTAAATTCTTTAAGTTTGTTTTGATTTATAAAGACTTTATTTTGAATATCTTTATCAAGTATCTTTCTAATATTTATAATTCTTGATTTAAGTTCCTGAAAAAGAGATTTAGGACTTCTTTCCATTAATCTAGAAATAATAATCTTAAGTGCCTGAGAGTTTTTTGAATAATTCAGTTCAATTTTTTGTTTTAGCCTAAGTTCATAACTATCTAGTTTTTGACTTTGCTCTCTTAAAATAACTAGAGGGCTTTTAATATTTGTTCTTAAAGAATTAAGATGATATCTCTTTGTTTTAAAAGCTAATCGTATTGTTTTGATCAAATCATCATTTAATTCTTTAAGTTTATCTTTTACTTGATAGGCGAACTCAGTAACTAGCTCCCCTGAGGCTGTTGGAGTTGGTGCTCGCATATCAGCAACAAAGTCACAAATAGTAAAGTCTATTTCATGACCAACTCCTGATATTGAAGGAATAGGGAAGGATGCAATTTCTCTTGCAAGCTCTTCATTGTTAAAACACCATAAGTCTTCAATCGACCCACCACCTCTTGCTAAAATAACCACATCTATTTTGTTATTCGAATTTTCCTCATTAAATTCCACAATTCTATTTAAAGCTTTAATAATAGTTCTTGGTGCATTATCTCCCTGAACCACGGCAGGACTTATAGAGACTTGAGCAGAGGGTGCTCTTCTCTGGATGGTGCTTAATATATCTTGAAAAGCTGCGGTGGATGCAGAGGTTACAACTCCAATGTGTTTAGGAGATTTTGGGAGCGATAACTTATTATCAAAACTAAACAAACCCTCGCTATCTAATTTCTTTTTTAAATCCTCAAACTGTTGCATTAAATTCCCTGAACCCGCCTGTTCAATTGATTTAACCATCAACTGATAGCGTCCTGTAGCTGGGTAAATACTTACTTGTCCTTTAAGAATACATTTATCTCCATTTTCAGGATTGAAGTTAAGTTTACTTGCTTGAGATCTCCACATAGCACATCCAATGGCTCCATCCTCATCTTTTAATGTGAAATATATATGTCCTGAACTAGGCCTAGACATATTAGAAATTTCTCCAACAACTGAAATATTGTTAAAGGTATTTTCTAATAAATATTTAGCAGATCTGTTTAACTCTCCAACGGAGATTATTTCTTTATTCTGCTCTACAATGTCTTCGTTCATATTCAAAGTATAACTTCATGACTCATAATTTTCAGCGTTCAAATTACTTTCTTTTTATAGCAACAGGAGCCATGTTAATTGGGTTTGCACCGATATTTGTAAAGTGGAGCGAGTTATCATCATCAGCCATTTCATTTTATAGAATGTTTCTAGCCTTGCCGTTTCTAATTCTTCTTAATTATATTTTGAATAAAAAAATATTATTCAAAGTAATCAACAAAAAGACTATCTTATACACAGCTCTTGCCTCACTCGCATTTACAACTGATTTAACATTGTGGCATTACAGTATGCGAATAACGTCGGTATCTAATGCAACAATAATCGTTAATTCAGCTCCTATCTTTGTGGCAATCTTGTCCTTTATTTTTTTCAAAGAAAAACTTTCTAAAGAATTTGTTGTTTCTTTTTTTGTAACCTATATTGGGATAGTTGGTTTAATTTATTATTCTAATAATTACATAAATGGAAAAGTTTTAGGTGATATTTTATGTATGATCGCAGCTCTCTTTTACGGCATATATCTTCTAGTAATATCTCGACTTGGGAAGGAAAATTCACTGAACATAATTTTTTATACTACTTTTTTTTGTTGTATATTTTCTTCAATCTTAATGGTGATTGAGGGAGGCAATATGCTCCCAACATCACATTTTGAATGGATTAATATTTTTCTTTTAGCTGTTCTTTGTCAGATAGGCGGTCAATATTTGATCACGCATGGAATAGGGAATATTTCTGCCTCTGAAGGCTCCATTGGATTACTAATGCAACCCATTACGGCAACAGTTCTCGCAGCCTTTATATTTGGCGAAATACTCAACATTACACAAATATTTTTTGTTTTCGTAGCTTTGCTTGGAATATATTTAGCAAGAACAAGCATCCCAATAAAAAATATAGAAGAAAACTAATTTTTGTAAATCTAGTATAGATTTGACTCAAAAATAATTGTAGCCACCACTAAATCAAATTGATAGAATGCGCATGTTGGAATGTTTAGACATCCCATCATTGGGGTGATTAGCTCAGTTTGGTAGAGCATCTCGTTTACACCGAGAGGGTCGGCAGTTCGAACCTGTCATCACCCACCATTTTTTGGGTTGCACTTTTATCTAAAATAGATATTATTCAATCCAACGGTTTAGTGGTCTGGTAGTTAAACGGTTATAATTCCGCCCTGTCACGGCGGTGTTCGGGGTTCGATTCCCCGTCAGACCGCCACTTAATTATGAATATAGTCACTTTAAGCCTTTTAATATTATGTTACTCCTTGGTTCTTGGGATTATATTTGCTCAAGTTTTGTTAACAGCCCCAGTTGTATTTAAAGTTCTAGATAATCAAAATGCATCATTATTTTTAAGGAAGATTTTTCCAAGGTACTATCTTCTCCTCTTATTAATAACTTTAATCGCTTTACTTATCTCTTACTTATTTTTTAGCGTAGCAGATGTATATTTTGCATTAGTTGCTGTCTGCTTCTCATTTTTAGGATATATCATTATTCCTCTCACAAATTCGGCAAGAGATAGAGGTTGGGATAAAACATTTAAAGGTCTCCATAACCTAAGCGTTTTTAATACTTTTGTTATTTTACTAATTGCTATCACTCAGATAGTTAGAACTTCTTATTTATAAAACACTTAACTCTTGAATTTACTCAATTCATTACTACTAATAGGATAAGGGGAACTTATATATTATGGCTAAAACTAAAACAAAGACTTTTCAAACAGAAACCAAACAGCTTCTAAAATTAATGATCCATTCTTTATATTCAAATAAAGAAATATTCATTCGTGAGTTGGTATCTAATGCTTCAGATGCTATCGATAAGCTAAGATTTAAAGCTGTTGAAGATAAAGCAGTTTCAAAATTTAATAAAGATTTAAAGATAGATGTAAGAATTATTAAAGAAGAAAATAAAATAATCATCTCAGACAATGGCATTGGCATGTCTGAGGAAGAGGTTGTTCAAAACATTGGAACTATTGCACGATCTGGAACAGCATCATTTTTAACAAACATCACAGGCGATAAGAAAAAAGATTCCAATCTTATTGGTCAATTTGGAGTTGGATTCTATTCAGTATTTATGGTCGCTGAAAAAGTACAGGTGCTATCAAAATCTGTATATGAGGAATCTGATGCTGCTACTCTTTGGGAAAGTGATGGAGAAGAAAAATACAAGCTTCAACAAGCAACAAAAGACAGTCACGGCACAGATATCATCATCTATCTCAATGAAGAAAATACTGAATTTGCTGAAGAGGGAAGAATTAAATTCCTATTAGAGAAATATTCGCAATATATTAATTTTCCATTAAATCTTATTGGTGAGTCACAAGAAGCCACAAGAATAAATGATTCAGATGCTCTATGGCTTAAATCCAAGAGATCTATTAAAGATGAAGAGTA
The DNA here is from genome assembly GCA_964613455.1 of uncultured Gammaproteobacteria bacterium. Taxonomy (GTDB): domain Bacteria; phylum Pseudomonadota; class Gammaproteobacteria; order Magnimaribacterales; family D2472; genus SCGC-AAA076-P13. The sequence continues at coordinate 8,015 of CAZTGS010000009.1, forward strand.
TAAAGATTTCTATAAATTCTTAACTTTTGATCAACAAGACCCACTTTTATGGGCTCATAATAAAGTTGAAGGAAAGAACGAATACACCAATCTATTATATATTCCTTCAAAACCACCGTTTGATCTTTGGAACAGAGAATCTCCAAGAGGTGTAAAGCTCTATATCCAAAGAGTTTTTATCATGGATGATGCTTCTAATTTCCTTCCTTTATATTTAAGATTTGTAAGAGGAATAATAGATACAAGCGATCTACCTTTGAACGTTTCTAGAGAGATTCTTCAAGAACACCAGCTCGTTGAAACTATAAAAAAAGCAGTAACAAAGAGAATGCTTGAATCATTAAAAAAGCTAAAAGACGATTCATTTGATCAATATAAAGAGTTTTGGAACGAGTATGGCTTGGTCATTAAAGAAGGCCCAGCTGAAGATTTTGAAAATAAAGAATTAATTTCAAGTCTTTTATTATTTTCCTCTTCTAACTCCGGAGTTAATTCAAAAGATCAATGCCTCGATGATTACCTAGAAAGGATGGATGAAGATCAGGATAAAATATATTACTGTGTTGCAGATACTTTTGAGGCTGCAGCTAATTCACCTCATATCGAAGGTCTTAAATCTAAAAATACAGAGGTTTTATTATTAACAGATAGAATAGATGAATGGTTAATGACAGGATTAATGGAATACAAAGGTAAGCAGATTGTAAATGTTGCCAAAGAAGATAGAGCAGAAGAAGATACACCAAAGAAAGTATCTGAAGCAGATCAGGGTCTATTAGATAAAGTTAAAAAGCACTTAGAAGGTAAGGTTTCAGATGTGCTCGTTAGCTCAAGATTAACAGATTCCGCTTCATGTCTAGTTCTTCCTATGAACGAACCAGGAGCTCAGCTAAGGAAGATTCTTGAAGCATCAGGGCAAAGTTTAGATTCATCGATGCCTATTTTTGAAATAAATATGAAACATAAGTTATCAAAAAAGCTTAAAGATTTAAAAGGTAAGCAGTTCTCTTCTTTTGTTGATTTTCTTTATGACTATGCAGTTATAGCCGAAGGCGGATCACCTCAGGATCCCTCAAAATATTTAAGGCAACTAGATAAGTATTTATCTTAATTATGAACACTAATAAAGTTGCAGTTTTAGGTGGAGGCAGTTTTGGAACTGTCTTAGCAAATATTGCAGCATCAAATGGAAGCGATGTATCTTTGTGGGTAAGAGATTCTGAGCAGGCCCTTAGAATTAATTCTGAAGGTGCTAATACTGATTATCATCCAGAACTTCAACTTTCATCAAACATAGAAGCATCCGAGAAATTAGATGAAGTAGTTAATAATGCTTCCATAGTCCTTATTGCAACGCCAAGTCTTATTTTTGAAACCATAGTGCAAAGAATTACGCCTTATATTGAAGAAGGTGCACATATTATCTCTTGTACCAAAGGTATTAAACTGGATCCATTTAGATCTATGTCTGATATTATTTCGGCAAATATCAATTCAAATACAAACAGTGTTGGTGTATTAAGTGGTCCTAATCTCGCTAGAGAAATTGCAGAAAAAAAAATTGCAGGAACGGTTATTGCTAGCTCAAGCAATGAGCTTATAAGAGATGTCAAAATCACGCTTTCTTCTGATACCTTTAAAGTTTATTCAAGTAATGATGTGCAGGGTGTTGAGTTAGCGGGCGCATTAAAAAACATATACGCAATAATATGCGGAATGGCAGATTCATTAAATGTTGGTGAAAATGCAGTTGGATTAATTTTAACAAGAAGTATGGCTGAAATGTCTAGATTTGCTGTCGCCAAGGGTGCTGATCCAATAACTTTTTTAGGGCTATCAGGAATGGGAGATTTAGTGGCAACGTGCACATCTAATTTATCAAGGAATTTCCAATTAGGCTTCAACTTAGGTAGCGGATTATCTCTAGAAGAATCCAAAGATAAAGTTGGTCAGGTTGCCGAAGGCATTAGAACTTTAGAGGTTATTAAAGATGAATCATCTAGGCTTAATATCAACATGCCGTTAGTCGATTCTTTATATAATATTATCTACAATGAATCGTCTGCAAATACATTAATTAACGATCTTGTTAATAATCCGCACGAAGTTGATGTAGAATTTCAATCTAGAGGAAAATAAATCATGGAAATTAATAGAGAAGAAGTAAAAGAAGAAGTTTTAAAAATAGGAAAATGGACGCGTTTTATTTTTATGTTTTTCTATGCATTTGTTCTAAATTTTGTAATTTCTGTATCTATAGGACTTGCCTTTATTCAATTCTTATTTTTCTTGTTCACCTCTAAAGTTAACGAAGCTTTATCTGATTTTAATAAGCACTTATTTTTATTTGTGAGCGATTCTCTCAAATTTTTACTTTTTGAGACAGATGACAAGCCGTTTCCTTTCAAAAAATCTGGTGAAGAAGAGGGTGAAGTAATTGAAGTCGAATCTGATGCTGATTCTAAAGTTACTGAAGAAGATGTTATTAAGGAAGCTGAAGTTGTCGAAGAGGTTGATGTTGTTGAAGAAGTTGAAGTTACTTCTGAGTCAACTGACACTAAAGAAACAGATAAGCAATAAATCTATTTATTGACCAACTTCTTTGCAGATTGCATTGTGTGTAATATCAATGTGTTTATCGTCATTGGTCCAACGCCTCCCGGCACTGGTGTATAAGCAGATGATATAGAATCCATTTCAGATAGATCAATATCACCACATTTTTCAGGATGAAAGCCAGCATCTATAACTATTGAATCTTTTTTAATCCATTCAGTCTTTACAAATTTTGGAATACCAACGGCTCCAACTATGAGATCAGCCTGCTTAATTATTGATTCAATATTTCGTGTTCTAGAGTGGCAAATAGTTACAGTAGCATTAAGATTAAGTAGCATCATTGCCATTGGTTTTCCGAGAATAGGACTTCTACCGACAACTACCGCATTCAAACCTTGAATGTCTAGTTTGTAATGTTCAATCAATCTAATAATTCCTGCTGGTGTACATGAGCCATATGCATCAATACCCATAGCCATATTACCAAAGCCTAAACAAGTAACTCCATCCACATCTTTATCTATATCAATAGCATCAAAGCATTTCCTTTCATCAATTTGAGATGGAACAGGATGCTGTAATAAAATTCCATGAATATTACTATCATTATTGAGTTGTTGAATCGTATTTAAAAGCTCTTCAGTTGAAGTGGTTTCAGGAAGTTCAACTGCTATAGACTCCATTCCAACTCTTTTACATGTATTTCTTTTCATTCGAACATATGTCTCAGAAGCAGGATCGCTTCCTACTAAAATAGTTGCCAGTGTCGGTTTGATACCAAGTGCAATTAACTCAGAAACTTCATTTTTTATATGTTCTTCTGAGAGAGAAGAGAGTTTTTTTCCGTCTAAAATTAATGCTGTCATAAATTTATTATGTCATTAATTAATATTTATGCACATGATGATTGCTTATTTTTTAGATAAACTTTAATATTTGCACCCTCGGGGTATAGCGCAGTCTGGTAGCGCACTCGCTTTGGGAGCGAGTGGTCGTAAGTTCGAATCTTACTACCCCGACCATGCGCCTGTAGCTCAGCTGGATAGAGCAACGGATTTCTAATCCGTGGGTCAGGAGTTCGAATCTCTTCAGGCGCGCCATTTTCTTATATAATCTCTATTCATGTACACAGTAGCCGCACTTTATAAATTTTCATTTATTAAAGATCCAGAATTACTTCAGCCAAAAATTAGAAAAGAATTAAAGCAGATCGCTGTAAATGGAACTATTCTTATCGGAGAAGAGGGTATTAATGGAACCATATCAGGTGAAGAAAAAAATATTCAGGCAGCTATACAATATATTAAAAAGATACCTGGTTTTTTAAATATTGATATCAAATATTCATCATCTTTAAAAAAACCATTTGTCAGATTAAAAATAAAATTAAAAAAAGAAATCGTAACTATTGGAGACTATTCAATAGATCCTAATGTGATAGTGGGTAAATATGTAGACCCTAAAGATTGGAATAATTTAATATCAGATAATGAGACTATCCTTATTGATACTAGAAATGATTATGAATATTCAATAGGTACATTTAAAAATGCAATAAATCCTAAAACTGTTAAGTTTAGAGAATTCCCTGAATGGCTTAAAAAACAAAATTTCTCAGAAAAAGATAAGAAAAATAAAAAAGTAGCTATGTTTTGTACTGGAGGTATTAGGTGTGAAAAGGCATCTTCCTTGATGAAGATAGATGGTTTTGAAAATGTAAATCATCTTAAGGGAGGGATATTGAGTTACTTTGAATCAGTCGATGAAACAGATTCCTTATGGGAAGGTGAATGCTTTGTCTTTGATGACAGAGTTTCTGTAAAGCAAGATCTCTCTGTCGGAACTTATGATATGTGTCATGGTTGCAGAATGCCAATTACTGATGCTGATAAAGAATCTAAAAAGTATATAAAGGGTGTTGCTTGCTCTAAATGCTTTGATAAAACTACAAAGAATCAAAAATCTAGATATATGAGTAGGATGAAACAGATTAATATTGCTAAATCTAGAAATCAAAAACATATAGGCCCCAAAGATGAGACTTAAGAAATGAGCAGACCTATTTTATATTCATTCAAAAGATGCCCATATGCAATGCGAGCTAGAATTGCAATATATCTAACAAATACAATTTGTGAGATAAGAGAGGTCAGCTTGAAAAATAAGCCGCAAACTATGCTAGATGCGTCATCAAAAGGAACAGTCCCTGTTTTAGTTCTTGATAATAAAAATGTTATTGATGAAAGTCTTGATGTTGTAGATTGGGCCCTTAAAAATAATAATATTTTTAAAGAAAGCCTGAGCAGAACTCAACAAAGCCTCACAAAAAAAACAATCAAATTATTTGATGCAGATTTTAAATTTAATCTCGATAGATATAAGTATGCAACTAGATACAAAAATGTTGACGCATACTTCCATAGAGATATCTGTTTAGAAGCATTAAAAGATTTAGAAGATTTACACTCTGGCTCTGATTGGTTTTTTGGGAACGATCTGAATATGCTTGATATATGCGTCTTGCCTTTTATTAGACAATATAGAATTGCTGATACAGAATGGTTCGATCAGTTAGATCAGATACCTCTAATAAAGAATTGGCTTAATATATTTTTAGAAAGCAATTTATTAAAAAATATAATGATTAGTTATGAGCCTTGGAAGGTTGGTGATCCAATAATCCTGTTTCCTAAAGCCCAATAGAATCGTATGCCATTGCTATTTTCTCTATAGCAACTTTGTAGGCAGCTGTTCTGAAATCAGATATTTTGTCGTTAGCCATAAATTCTTTTTTAACATCTTGAAACCCATCAATCATCATGTCATCTAAACCAGATCTAATTAAATCAATCTCATCCACTCCATCTAAAAAATGAGACTTATATTTAGCTGGCATTTGCTTCGAAGTCATTGATTCTATTGCGTCTATTAAGGAATTAAATTGAATAATATTTTTTCTTTTTTCCAGTCTTCCAAATCGTATATGTCTAATATTTTTCACCCACTCAAAATAACTAACCGCAACACCACCAGAATTCGCCAAGATATCAGGAATAACAAAAACCTTTTTTCTATTTAAAATAGAATGGCCTTTATAACTGATCGGCCCATTAGCAGCTTCAATTATTAATTTTGCTTTAATATCATTTGCATTTTTCTCAGTTATAACATTCTCTCTAGCAGCAGGAATAAGCACATCACAATCCTTTTTTAACAACAAAGCAGCATCTTTTATAAAAGTTCCTTTTGAGTATTTTTCAAAACTACCATGTTTTACGAAATATTTTTTTGCATGCTCTACATTGATACCATCTTGATTAAAAATTGCGCCATTATATTCAGCAATGCCAATTAACTTCATTCCATTATCTTCACTGATAAATTTCGATGCGTGATATCCCACGTTTCCAAATCCTTGAATAATAAATGTCTTATCATCCATTGACGAGGAGAGACCAATTAGTTGTAAGAGGTCTTCGTTTCTAAAAAATTCTCTAAGAATATATTGAACACCTCTTCCTGTAGCTTCCTCTCTTCCCTCTAAGCCATTCTTGTTAGCAGGCTTTCCAGTAACACAAGCAGCAGCATTTATATCTGTTGGATTAATTTTTCTATATTCATCTGCTATCCAGGCCATTTCTCTAGATGATGATCCTATATCAGGAGCAGGAACGTTTTGAGAAGGGCTTATAAGGTCTCTTTTAATAAGTTCTTGTGCAAATCTTCTAGTAATTTTCTCAAGCTCGAAGGTTTCCCATTCACTAGGATTTATTTTTAAGCCACCTTTTGAACCACCAAAAGGAACGTTAATAATTGCATTTTTATATGACATTAAGGCAGCCAAAGCCTCAACTTCCTCTGCATGAGTATCAAGGTCGTATCTTATTCCACCTTTAGTAGGCTCCATATGTTCAGAGTGAACCGATCTCCAGCCCTCAAAGGTATAAATATCTCCTCTCAACCTTACGCCGAATCTAACTGTGTAAGTTGAATTGCAAGTAATAATCTTATTAGCAAGACCTTCCGATATAGGTATGAACTTTAGTGCTTTATGTACAAACTTTCTTGTGTCATCTAAAAAATTATTCATTTCTTATTCCTCATATCCTAATAATAATGTAATTATAATATTTAACCTAAATTAACCATACTTTATTGTTTCTGCATTTATGCTTAATAAATAAGAAATAATCTTATTTTTTAATCTATAATGTTTCGTTTCGTGGCGGGCGTAGCTCAGTAGGTTAGAGCGCTGGATTGTGGCTCCGGAGGCCGTGGGTTCGAACCCCATCGCTCGCCCCATTAAATAGGTAAAATTTCATGACAAGCAAATTAAAAAAATTAAAAGATCTTGAGAGAAAATTAACAGTTACGTTGACTGTTGAAGAATATAATTCAAAATTTCAATCCAAGATTAATAACATTAGAGGAAAAGCCAAATTAGACGGCTTTAGAAGAGGCAAGGTTCCTACTGATGTTCTAGAACAAAGATATGGCCCTTCAATACACGGCGAAGTTTTAAATGAACTTATTCAAAACTCATATCCAGAAGCGCTTTCAGAAAATAATTTAAAACCAGCATCTGCACCTACTGTAAATATAGACAATGAAGATCCATTGAAGCCAATATCTTATTCTGCTGTTTTCGAAATCTTTCCAGAAATTAAACCTAAATTAAGTAAATGGAATAGTTATGAGAAATTCACTATCTCAATCGCTGATGATGATATAGATTTAGCAATTGAAGATATCGTAAAACGTTATGGAGAATGGAACGACGTCTCACGCAAAGCCCAAAAAGATGACCAGGTAATTATTGATTTTGTAGGAACGATTAAAGGTGAAGAGTTTGAAGGCAATTCAGCTAATGATTTTAAATTAGTATTAGGAAGCAATTCCATGATTCCTGGTTTTGAAGATGCTATTACTGATAAAGAGCCCTCAGAATTCTCTATTAAATCAACATTTCCATCTGATTATTTTAAGAAAGATTTAGCCGGTGTTGAGGCAGAGTTCAAAATAACATTAAAAAATATTCAAGAACTAAAAATAGCTGAAGTTAATGATGAGTTATTTTCTAAATTAGAAATGGATGTTAAGGATGAAGCAGGCTTTAAAGAAGAAATTTCAAAAAGAATGAAAAAAGAAGTTGAAACTCAAGAAAGCGATTTAACCAAAGAATCCATATATGAAATGTTAATAAAGACTAATACTTTTAAAGTACCGAATGTTACCGTCAAGGAACAAGCTGATTTGATGAGGAAAGATGCTTTGATGAGAATAGGTCATACAGAAGAAAATGCTGGAGAAGATTTGTTTGCTATTGACTCATTTATGGAGAATGCAGAAAAAAGAGTTAAGCTCGATTTATTATTTGCAGAGTTAATAAAACATTTTGAAATAACAGTAGATAAAGAGAATTTAGATAATTTTATTGATAAAGAGGCTGAAAAATATAAGGATTCTGATCAATTTAAGCAATGGATAGCAGGGCAGCCTCAGCAACAAGAACAATTTAAAATGATAGTTTTAGAGCAGCAACTGGTTGAAAAATTAGAAAATGCACTTAAATCTAAAGATAAGGTGATAAAATTCTCGGAGCTTTCAAAAAAGTAAAAATATGAACGATATACAATCAGCATTAATACCAATGGTCATCGAGCAGACTCCTCGAGGTGAAAGATCGTTTGATATCTACTCAAGATTACTAAAAGAAAGAGTGATATTTTTATCTGGTCAGGTAGATGACTACATGTCTAATGTTGTTGTAGCTCAACTACTATTTTTAGAATCTGAGAATCCAGAAAAGGATATATCGATCTATATTAATTCACCAGGCGGAAGTATTTCAGCAGGATTAGCTATTTATGACACGATGCAATTTGTATCACCATCTATATCCACTCTATGCATAGGTCAAGCTGCAAGCATGGGAGCAATACTCTTAGCTGGTGGCGATAAAGGAAAGAGATTCGCATTACCAAATTCTAGAATTATGATTCATCAACCTTTAGGAGGTTTCCAAGGACAGGCTTCTGATTTTGAGATTCATGCCAAAGAGATACTTCATATGAAATCAGTTGTGAATGAAATACTATCCAAACATACCGGTCAAACACTTAAAAAAATTGAAAAAGATACTGATAGAGATAACTTCTTAGATGCATCTGCAGCTATTAAATATGGAATAGTCGATAGTATGTTAAATAAAAGAGAGGCAGTTAATGTCAAGTGAGAACTCTTCAGATAAATTAAATTGCTCATTTTGTGGGAAAGTACAAGACGATGTTAAAAAATTAATTGCTGGGCCGAGTGTCTATATTTGTAATGAATGCGTTGATTTATGTAACGATATTATTGAAGAAGAAATTAAAAGTGAAGAGGATGTATCTTTAGATGAGTTGCCGTCACCTCTCGAAATTTTTGGCAAGCTAGATGAGTATGTCATTGGACAGGAAAAAGCCAAAAAAGTCTTATCCGTAGCTGTATATAATCATTACAAAAGATTAAGAAAAAACAACTCAAAAAATGACGTTGAACTTCAAAAAAGCAATGTCTTGCTTTTAGGTCCTACCGGAAGTGGTAAAACACTATTAGCTCAAACTCTTGCAAAGATTTTAAATGTTCCCTTTACTATTGCTGATGCAACAACTCTTACCGAAGCAGGGTATGTTGGTGAGGATGTTGAAAACATTATCCAGAAACTACTTCAAAAGTCTGACTATGATCCTGAAAAGGCTCAACTTGGAATAGTTTATATAGATGAAATAGATAAGATTGCAAGAAAATCAGATAATCCTTCTATAACTAGAGATGTTTCTGGTGAAGGTGTTCAGCAGGCTTTATTAAAACTTATAGAGGGAACCGTTGCTTCTATTCCTCCACAAGGTGGCAGAAAGCATCCCCAACAAGAATTTATTCAAATAGATACTTCAAATATTTTATTTATTTGTGGTGGAGCGTTCTCTGGCTTAGATAAGGTTATTAGTCAAAGAAATAGCAACATCGGTATTGGTTTTGGTGCTGAGGTGAGTAAAAAATCTAACGTTATGCCTATTTCAAATGAGGTTGATAATTTAGAGCCTGAGGATTTAGTTAAATTTGGTTTAATACCAGAATTTGTTGGTCGCCTCCCAGTCATATCTAACCTTCATGAATTAGACGAGCATGCTTTAGTAAGAATTCTTAAAGAACCAAAAAATGCACTTGTTAATCAGTACAAACATTTGTTTGAGATCGATGATGTTGAATTGACTTTTAGAGATGAAGCTCTTATTGAAATAGCAAAACAAGCAATAAAAAGAAAAACTGGAGCTAGAGGCTTAAGATCAATAATGGAAGACTTACTTATGGAAACAATGTTCGGATTGCCTGACAAAAATCTAGAGAAAGTTATTATTGATGAAAATACTGTCATATCTAAATCGGAACCAATCAAGCTGTTAAAAAATACCTCAAAAAAATCATCATCAGCTAATTGATATTTTCATAACAATCCCTATATTGGAGTTATGAAAGAAATAAAATCAGACCTTCCATTAATCCCCCTAAGAGACGTCGTTGTTTTTCCAGGAATTGTAACTACACTTTTTGTAGGTAGATCAAAATCGGTTGAAGCGCTCAACGTAGCTATGGCTTCAAACAAGAAACTTGTTCTTGTAAGTCAGATTGATCCTTCCGTTGAAGACCCTGAATTTTCAGACTTATATAAGAGTGCTTCGATAAGCAATCTCTTACAATTAATAAAACTGCCTGATGGAACCATGAAAGTCCTTGTTGAGGGGCATAAAAGATGCTCTATAGAAAGCATTTCAGAAAAAGACAACTATGCCATTGCCAGGGTAACAACTGTTGATGACGTTCCTCTAAAGGAAGCAGACGCTTCAAATCTAGTAAGATTTATAAAAGCTAAATTTGAAGACTATATTGGTATAACAAAAAGAATACCTCCTGAAATAGTTTCTACAGTAGACTCGCTTGACGATCTTTCAAGACTTATTGACACAATCACAGGACACCTTCCAGTTGAAACTTCAAAAAAACAAGAAATCTTAGAAATACCTGATTTAAAAAATAGAGCTGAGAGAGTTCTTATGTTTATTGAATCTCAATTAGATGTTATCGATGTTGAAAAGAAGATCAGAGAACGCGTTAAAAAGCAGATGGAAAAATCTCAAAGAGAATATTATTTAAACGAGCAAATCAAAGCAGCTCAAAAAGAGCTTGGTGAAATTGGTGAAGAGGGTGATGAGCTTGAAGCTTTAGAAGAAAAAATTGATTCTGTTGGAATGCCAAAAGATGCTCTTAAAAAAGCTAAGAGTGAATTATCTAAATTTAAGCATATGTCACCATCTTCTGCCGAAGCTTCTGTTGTTAGATCCTATTTAGATTGCATGGTCGAAGTCCCTTGGAAAAAGAAATCTAAAATAAAAACAGATATTCAAGCATCTCTAGATATTCTAGAAGAAGATCATTATGGCCTCGAGGAAGTTAAAGAACGTATTATTGAATATCTAGCTGTTCAAAAAAGAGTTAAGTCAATGAAGGCACCAGTGTTGTGTTTAGTTGGTCCTCCTGGAGTTGGGAAGACTTCACTTGGAGAGTCAATAGCAAGAGCAACTAATAGAAAATTTGTAAGAATGTCTTTGGGTGGAGTTCGAGATGAGTCCGAGATAAGAGGACACAGAAGGACTTACATAGGTTCTATGCCAGGAAAGATTATCCAAAAGCTTTCAAAAGTTGGTGTTAAAAATCCATTATTTTTATTAGATGAGATCGATAAAATTGGAATGGATCATAGAGGTGATCCAGCCTCAGCATTACTTGAAGTTTTAGATCCTGAACAAAACAATACTTTTAGTGATCATTATCTAGAAGTTGATTATGATCTTTCAGAAGTAATGTTTGTTTGTACAGCTAACAGTTTAAACATACCAACCCCTCTTTTAGATAGAATGGAGATTATTAGAATTCCTGGATACATTGAAGATGAAAAAGTAAATATAGCTTCAAAATATCTTCTTCCTAAGCAAATGGAAAGAAACGGAATAAAAGATAAAGAAGTTAATTTTAACAAAGAAGTCATTTTGTCTTTAATCAGATATTACACAAGAGAAGCTGGTGTTAGAGGTCTCGAGAGACAAATAGCGAAGATTTTAAGAAAAGTAGTGAAAGAAAGGTTGCTTACTAAAAAACCATCAGATAAGCCAACACTAATATCTAACAAGAGTTTAGAAAAATTTTCTGGAGTAAGAAAATTTAAATTTGGAATAGCAGAAAAAGACAATGCTATAGGTCAAGTCACAGGTTTAGCATGGACCGAAGTTGGTGGTGAGTTGCTAACCATCGAAGCTTCGCATATTGACGGTAAGGGAAGGATAATAAAAACAGGATCTTTAGGTGATGTTATGCAGGAATCTATTCAAGCAGCGCTTACTGTGGTTAGGTCAAGAGCAGAATCTTTAGGAATCAAATCTAATTTTTATGAAAAGCATGATGTTCATATACACGTTCCAGAGGGCGCAACTCCTAAAGATGGTCCTAGCGCTGGAGGTGCTATGGCTATATCTTTAATTTCTATCTTTACTGGTATTCCTGTTAGAGCAGATACTGCAATGACAGGTGAGATAACATTAAGAGGACAAATTTTGAAAATCGGTGGCCTTAAAGAAAAACTGCTTGCTGCTAAAAGAGGCGGTATTAAGAATGTTATTATCCCAAAAGATAATGAAGCTGATCTTCAAGAAATTCCCGATCAAATTACCAAGTCACTAAATATAATTCCTGTTGAGTGGATAGATGAGGTCATATCTTCTGCTCTAGTTTCAGAGCCGATTCCCTTTTCAAAGAGTGCAAGCAGCTTAAAAACAAAAACTTCAAGAGCAAAGTCCTCGAAAGACCAAAATAATCAAGCACACTAAAAGCCTCTGTTTACTTGACTTTTAAGCCTAAAAGGCTTTTCATAGAAGGGTATTTATATAAATTAAATTATACAGAGGAGTATTTAGTATGAATAAATCAGACTTAATTGACGCAGTTGCAGGTGCAGCAGACTTATCTAAGGCTTCAGCAGGCAGAGCTGTTGATGCAGTTTTAGGTGGAATCGGCGATACTTTAGGCAACGGTGATTCAGTATCACTTGTTGGATTTGGAACTTTTTCAGTAAGGCATAGAGCTGCTAGAGAGGGTAGAAATCCTCAAACTGGCGCATCAATGCATATTGCTGCTTCTAAAGTACCAGGTTTTAAAGCTGGAAAAGGCCTGAAAGATAAGGTCAAACACGGCTAAGTTTTTTAACTTTTAAAAAGGGTGCATGTGCACCCTTTTTTTATTCTATAATATCGCCACTATGCTTGAATCACTAAGAAATTTTTTAACCGGACCTAGACTATTTATTGTTATTGCATGCTGCACTTTGCCGTTTGTGTTTCTAGGAACATCGTCACTATCTTCACCTCTTGGAGGATCAATAGGTACTATTAACGGAGAAGATGTTTCTGAATCTGATTTTCAAGTTGCCTCAAATCTTACTGTCCAAAGATTCAAAAATATCTACGGTGAAGAATTTGATTTTGGATTACTAGACGAAGATATTCAAACAGAACAAATCATACAAGAATTAACTGTGCAAAAAGTTCTTTTATCTGAAGCTAGATCACTTGGCTTTATTAATAAAGCTACTGAAGAAGAAACAAAAAAATCCATTCAACAATCTCAACAATTTCAAATTGACGGTACTTTTAATGAAGGCGTCTATGAAGCTCAAGTAAATGCCAATGGACATACTAAACTAAGCTATATAGATTTAATGAGTGATTTAACTGCTATAGAGATTTACAGAAGCTCAATCTCATCTTTAAATTTCACAACAGACCAAGAAATTATTGATATTGCTTCATTGTTAGAACAGACAGCAGATATAGATTTTATTAAAATCGATTCGAATCAGTTAAGAAACAATATAGAGAACACCGAATCAGAATTAAGACAGTTTTATGATGATAATCAAATAATGTTTTATTCAGACGAACTTAGATCTTTTGACTATCTAGTACTTGCACCAGAGAACTACAAAGACCAAGTTGTTGTTCCTGATGCATTTGTTGAGCAATCTTACGCTGACTATTTGTCTAAGGCGAGTGAAAGAACCCAAATAAGAATTTCACATGTCATGATTGACAAAGCTAATTACAATTCTTCAGAAGAAGCTTTTACTGCTATAAAAGATATTGAAAATAAGTTACTGGATGGAAGTGTATTTTCTGAATTAGCCATGGAATATAGTGAAGATATAGTTTCAAAAGATAACGGTGGAGATTTGGAATATTTTTCCAATGATATCTTCCCAGAAGAATTTGGAGAAGCTCTTAAAGACCTTAAATTAGATGATGTTAGTTCAATTGTTGAACTAGAAGCATCACTGCATATTTTAAAAATAACTGAATATAACGAAGCTGAAATCATTTCTATGAATCAAATGGAATCAGAATTAATTGCTAATTTAATTGATTCTGAATCAATTGCATTAATGAATGATGATTTTGATATTTTGGATCAAATGATTTTATCTGGAGATACTTTAGCTGATATTGGTGAAAATCTATCTAAAAATATCTTAACAAGTGAGAACTTCAGTGCTGAGAATTTTAATTTTATCGAGAGTGATTCAAGAATTCAGGATTACATATTTTCTCCTGATTCTGAAATTGCATCACCATTTGCTATAAACCTTGAAAACAAAATAATTATTGTTGCTCTTAAAGGGGTAAAAGAGTCATCTCTTATGTCTTACGAAGACATAACCGAAGATGCTGACAAGCTCCTTTCGGAAGACAAAGCTATTGAGAAACAATCTCTTTTAATGTCGCAAATAGAAACTGCTAGGCTTGATGAGAACTTAGATGAGTTTATCTCAGCTTATAATTTTATTACTAGAGATAATTTTGTAGATGTTGGTAGAAATTCATCATTAATTCCAAGAGAAGTTCTTTTAGAAGTATTCAAGCTTTCATCTGGTACTCAAGTTTCTTTAGATGCAACAAATGGTGATACTTACTTAGTTGATATAATAAATATTAATGAAGCTTCTGAAGAAACTATTAAAGAGTTATTAGAATCATACAGAGGGCTTTCTGAAGAAGTTATGTCTGATAGGATGTCTGTAATTATCAACGACGATATTTTTACTTCTGCTAGAGTTAATTTAAGCAACTTGGTATTTTAATTATGAAATATTCTTTAAAAAGTGTAATCCCATTATTTATTCTATTATTTGTTCTTAGTTGTTCCAAGAATATATCACCAGTTGATTCCGGCTTAGAAAATCAAATATTTCATTTTGGTAATGGCTCAGAGCCACAAGGAATAGATCCTCACATAGTTACTGGAGTTCCAGAACATCATCTTCTAATAGCCTTGTGTGAAGGCTTAACCTCTTCAAACCCTAAAGGTGGTGAAAGTTTGGCTGGTGCTGCTGCATCATGGGATATAAGTGATGATGGAAAAGAATATACTTTTTATCTTCAAAAAAATGGTAAATGGTCTAACGGCGATCCTGTTACAGCTCATGATTTTGTGTGGTCATGGAAAAGAGTACTTACTCCTTCCTTAGGTTCTCAATATCCAGATATGCTTTATTACGTTAAAGGGGCTGCTGACTACCATGCTGGAATAATTGAAAATTTTGATGATGTAGGGGTTAAGGCTAAGGATGACTTCACGCTTACTGTTTCTCTTAATAACTCAACTCCATTTTTTCTAGGTTTGCTAAGTCATTACAGTACTTGGCCCGTTCACAAGGAAAGTGTTCTCAAGCATGGATCTATCGATGACAGGAACGGCCAATGGACAAGACCTGGCAATTTTGTTTGCAACGGACCTTTCCAGTTAAAATCATGGGAGCTTAACAGCAGAATCATTGTAGAAAAAAATCCAACATACTGGGATGCTAGCACTGTGGGATTAAATGAGATACATTTTTATCCTGTTCAAAATGTGATGACTGAAGATAGAATGTTCAGAGCAGGGCAGCTTCATGTCACAAGCACTCTCCCTTCTCAAAAATGCCCAGTTTATATTGAAGAAAAAAATCCAGATCTTCAAATAGACCCTTACATGGGAACTTATTTTTATAGACTTAATACCAATCATCCTGTGCTAAAAGACCCTAAAGTAAGAAGAGCTTTGGCATTTTCGATTAACAGGAAGCAACTTGTTGATAAAGTAACAAAATGCGGTCAGATTCCTGCTTATTCATTCACACCTCCAGGTTCTAATGGCTACGAACCTGATACATCTATATCTTTTGACCCTGAGTATGCCAAGTCTCTTTTAAAAGAAGCTGGATACGATGAAAATAATCCTTTTCCAAAGTTGGAAATCTTATTTAATACCAATGAAGATCACAGAAAAATAGCTCTTGCTGTTCAGCAAATGTGGCAACAAAATCTAGGTGTTCAAATCGAACTAGTTAATCAGGATTGGAAAGTATATTTAAATAGAGAGATGATTGGAGATTTTGAAGTTTCTAGAGCTGGATGGATAGGTGACTACGAAGATCCTAATACATTCTTAGATACTCTAAGACCAAATAGAGGTAATAACAAAACTGGTTGGGCTAATATGGAATACGACAGCTTGGTTGAAAGAGCAAACTCTACCCAGGATCAAACAGAAAGATATGTGTTACTAAATAAGGCTGAGAAAATTTTGATTGATGAAATGCCAATAATTCCTTTATATACTTACGTAAAAGCTTATCAATTATCTTCAGATGTGAAAGGTTATTATCCTAATTATCTAGACCATCATCATCCTAAATATATTTACTTAGAAAGAGACTAAATATCCTATGTTAGTGATCTTTATTAAAAGAGTGCTTATGGCAGTTCCAGTTCTTTTGGCTGTAGCTACAATGACCTTCTTTTTGATTAAATTAGCACCAGGAGGTCCCTTTGACGCAGAAAAGGCAGTTTCTCCTCAAGTCCTTAAAAATTTAAATGCTGTTTATAATCTAGATGCATCTCAGTGGGAACAATATACTGATTATATGAGCGGTATTATTCGAGGTGATTTCGGCCCCTCGTTTAAGTATCCAGGAAGGTCTGTCACTGAAATGATAGCAACAGGGTTACCAATAACCTTTGAATTGGCTATGTACGCTATTTTAATAGCTCTCATTATCGGAGTTATGGCAGGAGTATTGGCTGCACTTAAACGAAATACCTTGCTTGATTTTATTCCAATGGCTATAGCTATGATCGGTATTTGTGTTCCAACATTTTTGATGGGACCTCTACTTGTATTAATATTTGGAATCTATTTAGAACTTCTTCCAGTAGCAGGGTGGGGACAACTTTCTGGAGATAAGATTCTTCCTTCTATAACTTTGGGCTTTGCTTACGCTGCTTATATTGCCAGACTTAGCAGAGGAGGTATGTTAGAAGTCTTAAATCAAGATTTTATAAGAACAGCTAGAGCCAAAGGACTCACTGAAAGAATGGTTGTTATAAAGCACGCAATGCAAGGTGGGCTTATTCCGGTCGTTTCATTTTTAGGCCCTGCAATTGCTGGATTATTAGCAGGCTCTTTTGTTGTTGAAACAATATTTCAAATTCCAGGACTAGGAAGGTTTTATGTCGAAGCTGCATTAAACCGTGACTACACCATGATACTAGGTACAACTATTTTCTTTTCTGCAATGATTGTATTCTTTAATCTCCTTTCTGATTTAGCATCTTTATGGCTAAATCCAAGATCAAGAGATGTTTAATGAGCAATAATTCCTCTTTATGGTCTGATGCCTTTTATAGGCTAACAAGAAACAAGGCAGCCATGATAGGCGGTGGAATATTAATATTATTAATATTATGTGCTGTTTTAGCCCCATGGATAGCTCCTTACTCTTACTCATATCAGGATTTAGATTTAGGCGCATCACCACCTTCTGCAGAACATATACTTGGTACTGATATTTTAGGAAGAGATTTATTAAGTAGAATTCTTTATGGTGCAAGAGTTTCACTTCTTGTTGGTTTTGTTGCTACTGGAGTGGCTTTGGTTATTGGTGTTTCTTGGGGTATTGTCGCTGGTTTTTTTGGTGGAAGAGTTGATTCTATTATGATGAGAATTGTTGATATTCTTTACGGCTTACCTTTTATTATTTTTGTTATTTTATTGATGGTTATTTTTGGAAGTAATTTATGGTTGCTTTTTGGAGCTATCGGGGCTGTTGAGTGGCTCACTATGTCTAGGATAGTTAGAGGACAAGTTATTGGGCTCAAAAATCAAGAATTTGTTTTAGCTGCAAAAGCAATGGGCGTTGGAAATTTCTCAATGTTTAAAAGACATCTGCTACCCAATATACTAGGACCTATTGCAGTGTATGCAACGCTAACAATTCCTCAAGTTATGTTACTTGAAAGCTTCTTAAGTTTTCTTGGGTTAGGCATTCAACCACCAATGAGTAGTTGGGGAACACTTATTAAAGACGGTGTCGAGTCTATGGAAGAATACCCTTGGTTACTTATATATCCAGGTTTAACATTTACTGTTACTTTATTTTCTCTAAATTTCTTTGGTGACGGGCTAAGAGATGCACTCGATCCAAAAACTTCTGATAATTAAAAAGCTCTGATAGCAATTTTTATAATTTGTCCTGGCATTAAATCAGAGCTACTAAAGTTGTTTATTTCTTTAATACTACTAACACTTACATCAAATAAATCAGATATTTTGTAAAGGTTATCCCCTTGTTTAACAGAATAAAGAATAGTTCTTTTTTTAGATTCAATATTTCTATGGATATTTTTATTTCCAATCGTCAGTTGTTGCCCTAATTGAAGAAATGATGATTTACTCAATGAGTTCATCCTGAGAAGATCGTTGATATCAAGTCTGTATTTTTTTGCGATGTTCCAAAGAGTATCTCCTTCAGAAACAATATGCATTTCGAAAGGTATAAAATTATTATTTTCTGTCTTACTCAAAGGAATTAAAAGCACGTCATTCAAAGACAAAAGATCTTTATCAATATAATTTATTTCCTTTATTATATTAACCTCAGTGTCATATTTTGCAGCTAACTTCCACAAACTATCTCCAGATACCACTATATGAGAAATCCAATTGATTTGATTAACGTTCTCAAAAGGACTTTCTGGAATATCTAGCATTTCACCTTTTTCAATAGGTATATAAAAAATACTTTTATCTTTTGGTGCTGATGCCCACTTGGTGTAACCAGCATTTAGCTTGTATATAAGTTCCGGCTTAATATCAAGATAATCACTTAAAGTGAGTATTTCAACCTGACCAGGAATCTCTACTTTTTTTACAACGGACTCTAGGGGTATTTGCGGAAGAAGAATCCCGTATTGCTCTGCATTGAATATCACTTCTCTAATAGCTATGTATTTAGGAATGTAATTAGTGACTTGCCTGGATAAATTAAGCGACCAAAAGTCAGTCTCTAGTCCTCTTCTTTTATTTTTTCTTATTTGTTTGTCAAGATAAGTTGGCCCTGCATTATAGGCAGCTAAAGCTAAATATATGTCATTGTCAAAACGTTCAAAAAGATATTTAAAGTAGCCTATAGCAGCATGAGTTGATCTAAAAGGATCGTGTCTGTCTTCATTCCACCAAGATTTTTCTAAATTAAAAAGTCTTCCTGTTTTGGGCATAAATTGCCATAGCCCAACAGCTCCTGATGGAGATATAGAAAATGGATCATAATTACTTTCAATAAATGGTATTAAAGCCAACTCAATAGGAAGATCAGCTGCTTCAAGTTCTTGAACCACATAATAAATAAAGTAATAAGATTTATTTAAGTATTCATTAAACTTATCGATGTCCTTGATGTGGTTATTCATGAACAATAATGTTTGCTCATTAATTACATAGTTATCATTTGTTAAGGAATTTGCAGCCATATACTCCCAAATATTATTAGGAACTATTTCTTCTTCGATAATTTCTTGAAGTACCTGTTCCTCAAAAACCAAAGGGATTTCATTAGGCTGATTATAACCAAGGTCTACTTGTGAAGTTTGACAACTATTCAGTATTGCCAAACATAATAGGGATAAAGCTAGAAGTTGTCTTTCCATTCTCTTAATGCCTTAAATATTTCTTGTTCATTTCTTTCAATATTAAATTTCTTTAGAAGACTGTCCTGAATTTCTTCAACATCGCATCTAAAAAATGGATTAGTCTTTAATTCTATTTCAATAGTTGTTGGTAAGGTTGGAATTCCTTCCTTTCTTAATTTTAGAACTTCATTATATCTCGAAATGATATTTTTATTTAAGGGCTCAACCTCTTTAGCAAAAGATAGATTTGCAGTCGTATACTCATGGCCGCTGTAGACTTTTGTATTAGCAGGAAGAGATTTAAGTTTCATTAAGGATTCATGCATTTGTTCAAACGTTCCTTCAAAAACTCTTCCACAGCCTCCTGCAAAAAGAGTGTCGCCACAAAAGAGCAATGGATTTCCATTATTATTTGTGTAAAAAGCAATATGATCCATAGTGTGACCAGGAAGCTCAATGATTTCAAAGTCTATTCCAATAAGGCTTAATGCTTGACCGACTTCCACTCTGACATCAATACTAGAAATATCATTTTTTGGACCATAGACTTTAGCAGAAGAAAATAATTTTACTTCATCTATTCCACCCGTATGATCAAAATGATGATGAGTTATTAAAATAGCTTTTAAGTTAAGATCTCTTTTTTTTAATAATTCAATGGTTTTTGAAGACTCTCCAGGATCAATAACAATTGACCCTTCATTAGTTGTCACTAACCAAATATAATTATCGCTAAATGCCTCGATTGGCTCTATATTAATCATATGCAGATTCTATGTTAATTTTATGAAAACAGTAAATATTTATACCGATGGTGCTTGCAGAGGAAATCCTGGAATTGGGGGGTGGGGTGCTTTAATTGAGTATGGTGATGCTGTAAAAGAGTACTGTGGCGGCTCGAAAGAAACTACTAACAATCAAATGGAACTAAAGGCAGCGATAGAGGGTTTAAAGGTTTTAAAAGAACCCTGTATTGTTAACTTAACTACAGATTCGAAATACGTTATGCAAGGTATAACTTCTTGGATACAAAATTGGAAAAAAAATAATTGGAAAAATTCAGCAAAAAAAGATGTTAAAAATAAAGATCTATGGATTGAATTGGATAAATATGTGGCAAAGCATGATGTAAGATGGCACTGGGTAAAAGGTCACTCCGGCCATGAAAAAAATGAAATAGCTGATCAATTAGCAAATAAAGGAATAGATACACTTTAAATAAATTATGGCAAAGAAATACATTATTTTAGATACTGAGACTACTGGTCTTCATGTTAATGAAGGCCATAAAGTTATTGAAATTGGAGCTGTTGTTTTAAACGATAGGCAGAAATCAGAAGAATATTTTCATACATATTTGAACCCCTTTAGACTTATTGATGAGGAAGCTACCCAGGTTCATGGAATTACAAATGAAGATTTAAACGATCAGCCTCCGTTTGAGGAAGTTGCTGAAGAGTTTTTAGAATTTATAGATGGAGCAATGCTAGTCATTCACAATGCTCAATTCGATGTAGGATTTTTAAATAATGAATTGAAACTAGCATCATCAAAATATCCTAAACTTGAAGATATATGTGAAATTGAAGACTCTCTTTTAATGGCTAGAAAAATGTTTCCAGGACAAAGAAATACTCTTGATGCACTTGTTAATCGTTTTGGAATATCTGGATACGATAGGGCTCTTCATGGGGGTCTAAAGGATGCAAATATACTTGCTGATGTTTACCTTCATTTAACTGGAGGGCAAAAGAAGTTTGAGTTTATAGCAAATGATAGCACTCAAACAAAAAAAGAAGAGGCCATGCACAATGAGTTAACTAATAAAGATTTTACATTTACAAAAATAATTGCAGATAAAAACGATCTTGTTGAGCATGAAGCAAGACTAAAAGATATTGAAGATAGAAATTCTATAAAATCTATATGGAGAAAAGCATAGTGAAAAAAGTAGTTACAAGATTTGCGCCCAGCCCAACTGGAACTCTTCATATCGGAGGAGTTAGAACAGCATTATTTAACTATGTGTATGCTAAAAAATACGATGGCTTGTTTTTAATAAGAATTGAAGATACTGATAGAGAAAGATCAACAAAGGAATTTGAAAAAAATATCTTAGATAGTCTTGATTCAATTGGCTTGAGTCCAGATCAAGAACCTATAAACCAATCAGAGAGAAACCATATTTATACAGCAGCTGCTCAAAAAATTATTGATTCCGGTCAGGCCTACTATTGTGATTGTTCGGTTGAAAGGCTCGATAAGATGAGATCAGATCAGCAAGCAAACAGTCAAAAACCTCAGTACGATGAAAAATGCAGAGAATTAAATTTATCTAAATCAGACAATACAGTCCTTAGACTTAAGACTCCCAATAATGGTGATATAACCGTTAAAGATTATGTTAGAGGCGATATTGTATTTAATAACTCAGAGCTTGATGATTTAATTATTTTAAGAAGCGATGGCACTCCTACTTATCATTTGTGTAATGTTGTAGATGATTTTGAACAAGGTGTTACAACTGTCATTAGGGGAGAGGATCACATTAGTAATACCCCAAGACAAATACATATACAAAATGCCCTGGGTTATCCTGAGCTTGAATATGCTCATTTACCATTAGTACTTGGAGCAGATAAAAAAAGACTTTCCAAAAGGCATGCTGCAACTAGTCTTGAGGAATATAAAGATTCTGGATATCTTGATTCTGCTATTCTTAATACTCTTGCAAGGCTTGGTTGGTCTAAGGGTGAAAATGAAGTTTTTTATTTAGGTGATCTCATTAAAGATTTTGAAATAACTGAAGTCCAAAAAGCTGGAGCTATTTTTGATATATCTAAATTAGATTATTTAAACGCTCAACATATGGCAAGTCTCAGTTATGAAGAATTTACAAAAGAACTAGAACCGTTTTTATCTAAAAAAGGTATCGATATAAATGCTCATTCAAAAACTCAAGATTTAATTGAATCTATGAGAACTTCAGCCAATACATTAGAAGCTATCTCATCAAATCTAGTTTGTTATTTTAAAGATGTTGAACAATATGATGATAAAGCTATAACTAAATTTATCGGAGAATCTAATGAGATTCTTTTGGATTTGAAAGATAGATTATCAATGTTAAATGACTGGGATGAAGAAAATTTAGATGCTGCTCTTACCGAATACAGAAATGAAAAAGAATTATCAGTTCCAAAGGTTAATCAGCCCTTAAGAATAGCTCTGACTGGCAGTACTAATTCCCCATCACTTGGAATGACACTATCTTTGTTTGATAAAGAAGAAGTTCTTAAAAGAATAGATGACCTTGTTAGATTTATTAAACAAGGCTTTTAAAAAATTCTAAACTTTCTTTTCTAACATTATCATTTTTTATAAATGCATTGATTTCGTACTCGAAGGTATGATCATTTATATTTGAAATATTTACTGTTTTTAAATTAGCTCGTTCGCAAGTATTATCATCAAGAATGGAAAGTCCCAATCCTCCTTCAATCATAGATAATGCTGCTGTATAGGAATCTGATCTGCCAGAAAATTCAACCTCCAAATTATTATTCATAAAATAATTCATGACGCTATATTCAGAGTATAGAGACAGCAGATTCGTTATTTCAATAAAAGGATAATTTGCAATATCACTTAAATTAACAAATGGTGGGATATTAAAAGATTTAGGTGAAACAATTTTATGTATACCTTTTTTGATCAATAACGTATTCACATTTTTCTGATCCTTCGCATTAAAGCAAATTGTTACATCTATATCAGGCTTATATCTCTCTTCAATAAGATCAATGCTATTTAAATTAATCAAACTAAATTTAGCATCTTTGTTTGTATCCTTATAGTTCCTCAATATTTCTGGAATAATTGTTTGTGCTAGCGAGGGCGTTGTTCCGATATTAATAAAATCAGCAGATCTAGACTTATAGGTATTCGCAATATTGTTAAAGTTTTTTAGCTGACTGTTAACAATAGACGCATGCTCAAAGAGCTCATCAGCTTCAATTGTTGGAGTTAACTTTTTACCTTTTCTGATAAATAACTTAAATCCTAAACTTTTTTCTATAATTGCTAGAGTTTTACTAACAGCTGGTTGTGAAATATGTAACTCCTTCGCAGCAGAAGTCACTGAACCTTTTTTATATATTTCGTAAAAGATTTGGATTTGTTTTGAAGAGATCATATATAACTTTAAGTTATATGTATATTACTTAAAATATGAATATTTATCTAGACATTAAATTCAATTGAGTACTATACTTACTTGGTAAATTTTCAATCCTAGGGGGATTCTTACATGTTAAAAAAATTACTATTCATATTTCCGTTGGTTATATCAACTTATTCATTTGCTCAAGATGAGGCAGCAGATTCGGATGTAGAAGAGGTTGTGACTGTTGGGTCTCAAATCAAAGGCGCTAAAATTTCAGGAGCATTGCCAGTTACTGTCCTAACATCAGATGATATTGATGTTTTGGGTTTAGAAGATGGAACAGAGCTTCTTGAAAACCTTGCTGAACAAGGTCTTAACTATTTCTCAGAAGCTGAATCAGACTCTGGCGGTGTTAACTCTGCTAGGGGAGATGTAGGTGCCTATAATATTAGGAATATGGGAGTAGGTAATACTCTTACTTTATTAAATGGCAGAAGGCTTGTTAATAATGCTGGATATCAAACTGAGCTTCTTGGCGGAGACTATGTTCCAACTATGTCAGTAAACTCAAATCTTATTCCAACTATGGGGCTTGATAGAGTCGAGCTTTTAAAAGATGGAGCATCTGCTATTTATGGTGCTGATGCAGTTGCGGGTGTTGTTAATAATGTTATGGCAACAAACTTTGTTGGTTTTGATGTGGCTTATAGACAACAAAGCTATGATCATTTTGCAGCTGAAGATGACAGATTAACTCTGAAATATGGTGTAGATTTAAATGAAGGAGCTACTAATGTTTCTGTGATGTATGACTACTATGATAGAGATGCTATAAAAGCAAGTGAAGATCCAAGATGGGGCAACTCAGATCACAGAGGATTAATTCCAGCTGATTCCTTATGGGCTAATGACTCAAGTTTTAATAATAGATACTCAGGAAAATGGGCACAACTAGATATGAGAGGCAGAACCGATTACTCAGATAGTGCAGGTGAAATGCAGATAATTCCAATTGGAGATCCTAGGTGCGACAGATCAGATTCAAAAGATACTGGTTATGGAACATGTCTAGCTGTTGATACTACAGATATGGCTAATGGAGAATACTATATCAATCCAGGTCAAATAAGAGACTACAGAGGCCAATTAGAAAGAGATAATCTTTTTGTTTTTATTAATCATGAAATGTCAGACGGCAAAGAACTTTTTGCTGAAATTGGTTCATATAGTTCAGAATATTCAAGAAATAAAGAGCCAGCTGGTGATTTTAGTACTGCACTGCTTGAACTAGGTTCTGATTATTACTATTCTGCTGCCATAGGCCTGACTGCAGATAACTCATCTTCTAGAAAGAATATTAGAATTGATAACTGGAGACCTGATATTGGTCCTAGGGTTATTAATGTTGAAAAAGAAACATACAGATATCTAGTAGGTTTAAGAGGCACAACTGATTCAGGTTGGGATTGGGAATCTGCAGTACTTTATTCAAAAGCAGATTCTGAAGATGAGACTAATAACAGATTGTCTAATTCGCTACTTCAAGCTGGCCTAAATGGTACAACTGCGGCAACAGCAATTAATATTTTTTCATCTGATGTTAAGACTGCTCTAGCTCCAGCAATAGTCGATGTTTTTAGAAATGATTCAAGTTCTTTAAGTTCGATTGATTTTAAAGCAAGTAACCCAGAAGTTATGATGGCACCAGCTGGTCCTGTAGCAATGGTATATGGTTTTGAGTACAGAAAAGAAGCTTATCGTGATAATAGAGATCCTAGATTGGATGGAACTATTCAATTTACCTCATTGGTGACTGGACTAGGATTCCCGTTTGTTGGTGATGTTTTGGGTTCAAGTCCTACTGCAGATACTGCCGGTAAGAGAACTACCGCATCAGCATTTGTTGAATTGCAGCTCCCGCTAACTGAAAATATTGATACTCAGATAGCAGTACGTCATGAGAGTCCAGACGACACTGATTCTTCAACCGTTGGTAAATTTGCATTAGGTTGGGATATCCATGAAGACTTACTAATTAGAGCATCTGCATCAACATCATTCAGAGTGCCAAACTTAATACAACAAAATCAATTATATGTTCCTAGACAGGGAAGTATTGATGATGCTGTCGGCGAATATGTGGGTGCCAATGATCCGCTTGATGATAGATATTCAATGCAGAGTTTTAGATTATTAAATCCAAATCTAACACCAGAGACTTCTACAAACACTTCTGTAGGTATAGTATATTCACCTTCAATTATCGATGGCTTAACAGTTACTTTTGATAAATGGGAAATATCAAAGGAAGATACTATAGTTCTTCTTGGAAGAACAAATGCACTAGTTGCTGACTTACTTTTAAGGATTGAACATGGGGCTAGTAACTGTGCCGGCTTTAATAATCCGAATGTTGTAAGAGATGCAAATCCTGGTTATACGGCTGCAGAAATTGCTAAATTTACAGCTAAAGGAATATGTCCTGCTGGCGAAGCTCAAATCGTTTATGACCCATACGAAAATGCTGCTACAAGAACAATTGCTGGTAGTGATCTTGGTGTTTATTACGACCTTGATACAAATGTTGGTAGATTAAGACTTTCTGCAAATTACTCCAAAACAGATGAGTTTACACAAAAACCAACTGCTGGTTATAAAGCCTTAGAAGATGCACAAAACAGTGGAGTGATTCCTTTTGATATAGCTCTGAATGGTTTTGGTGATCTTGCAAAGCAAGATGGAAACTACGTTGAAAAGACTAGCATTAAAGCTACATACACAATTGGAGATTGGGGTGTTCAACTCTCATCTTTAACAAAAGGTGATTTTTATCAAAGTAGTGAAACTAAAGCGGATGGAACAAGGTATGTTATTCCAGAGATGAGCACTATGAACGCATCAATATATTATAAATTTGATATAGGTGATTCAAAAGCAAGAATCAAACTTGCTGTGAAAAACATTGATGATGAGAGAGCGCCACTTGCGGACAGATTCTACGGATTCTTTGCAGACGCTCATCAGGATATGGGTAGAAATACATATCTTGATTTCAAAATGTCATTTTAATATTATTAAAATAATTAAAGGGAGTTCTTACTCCCTTTTTTTATAAAAAAAGTTTAGGATATAAATTATGCCGGCATATAAAAATAAAGGTTTTTTCATAGGTTTAATAGCCTTTAGCACCATTGTTGCCTGCGGCATCTTTAACTTTATTCCTTCAAGCCTAATTGCTCTTGAGGGAGCTTCATTCGAAACAAACAAAGGTATTCAGTTTGTAAGTAGTCAATCTGCATGGTTTGTTTTAGCGGTCCTTGTGTTAATGGCAATTTGGTGGGCCACCGAAGCACTTCCTGTTGCCGTAACTTCTTTATTGCCGTTAGCTTTATTCCCATTATTAAATGTAGCTAACTTTCAAATAGCAGCTAATCCGTATGCTAATAAAAATATTTACTTATTTTTAGGCGGATTTATTTTAGCTCTTGGAATAGAAAGTTCAGGACTGCATAAAAGAATGGCATTAAGGATGATTATCTCAATAGGATCAAGTGGTTCAAAGCTTATTGGTGGTTTTATGATTGTTGCAGCTTCCGTGAGCATGTTTGTTATGAATACATCTACCACATTAATGTTATTACCTATTGGACTTGCTGTTTGCACAGTCGTTGCTAAAACTATTCCTAACATATCCAATCAACAACAAAAATATTTTGACACAGCTTTGATGCTAGGTATTGCATATGCCGCAACCATTGGAGGCATGTCAACTATCATTGGCACAGCTCCTAATTTAGTTTTTGTTACGTTTATGGAAGAGCAATACGGAATTAAAATTGATTTCTTTAGCTGGATGAAACTTGGAGTGCCAGTTGCCTTGGTTATGTTAATTTCTGCATGGTTAATTCTTACAAAATTTGTATTTCCAACTACCTTTATTGCTACAACTGAAACCAAATCAAAGTTAAATCAAATGCTATATGACCTTGGTCCTTTAACCAAGGATGAAATAAAAATTGCTCTTATTTTTGCATCAGCTGTCTTGGCTTGGATGACCAGTAGACTTATCAGAGAAACTTTTGGAATTGGTCTTGAAGATGCAGGTGTTGCAATTATTGTGTCTATTTTACTTTTTATGATCCCATCATCTTCCAATAAAGGTGATCTTATGCATTGGGATAAAACCACTAAGTTGCCCTGGGGTCTTTTAATATTATTTGGAGGTGGTTTATCTTTAGCTGCTCAAGTATCAAGCTCAGGTTTAGGCATATGGATTGGTCAAGGCCTGGTTGTTCTTCAAAGCGTTGAACCAATAATTTTAATTTTTGCTGTTGCAACTTTAATAATATTTTTAACTGAAATGACAAGTAATGTTGCTACTACAAGTACTTTTCTTCCAGTGATAGGTGCTTTAGCAATAGCAATAGGTGTTGTTCCAGTTTCTTTAACAATTCCAGTTTGTTTGGCTGCCAGTTGTGCATTTATGCTTCCTGTGGCAACACCGCCAAATGCCATTGTTTATGGATCTGGTAAATTCACTATAGCCACAATGATGAAAGCAGGGTTCTTTTTAAATTTAGTAGGTATCGTAGTTGTAACTTTATTTTCTTACTTCTTAGCTCCTTTAGTTTTTTAAATGCGATTAATCTTATTACTTCTACTAACTTCACATAGCTTATATTCAAAACAAAGTTATATTGATTATGTATCACCTTTTCATCCTGTTGTTGGTAATACCGGCATGGTTGCTTCCCAAAACTTTCTTTCATCACAAATTGGAATAGAAGTCTTAAATATGGGCGGTAACGCAGTTGATGCTGCTGTTGCAGTTGGGTTCTCTCTTGCTATAACGCTTCCAAGAGCTGGAAATCTAGGCGGCGGTGGATTCATGATGGTTTACATTAAAGAGAGAGATGAAATCTTTTATATAGACTATAGAAGCAGATCCCCATTAAATTCAAATATTAGAAATATTTTTAATTTAAAAGATAATGCAAAAGATTCTGCACCCATAAATTTTAGTAACGATAAATTCGATATAGTTAGATACGGATATCATGCTCCAGCAATACCAGGAACTGTTGCAGGGTTACTAGATGCTCATGCCAACTTTGGTTCACTTTCTTTGGAGGAAATACTTTTACCTGTTATCAATCAAGCAAAGAAAGGCATTTTAGTTACATATGATCTAAACAAAGCCATTGAAAGCTCTCCTCAGCTTAAAAATGATCCAGAATCAAAAAAAATATACTTTTTAGATAACAAACCTTTACCTGAAAATTATTTGATGAAAAGACCTGATTTAGCAAACACACTAACTTTAATCGCGGAGAATGGAAAAGAGGGCTTTTATAAAGGAGAGGTAGCTAACAAATTTATAAAAGCTATGAAGGCAAATAATGGTCTTTTTGAGCAAGAAGATTTGGATACATATCAAGCTAAAATAAGAATGCCAATAGTTGCTTCTTACAGAAATAATA
Organism: uncultured Gammaproteobacteria bacterium; assembly: GCA_964613455.1. Classification (GTDB taxonomy): domain Bacteria; phylum Pseudomonadota; class Gammaproteobacteria; order Magnimaribacterales; family D2472; genus SCGC-AAA076-P13. The sequence continues at coordinate 37,309 of CAZTGS010000009.1, forward strand.
CTGTCTTTACATCAGGACCTCCCTCAGGTGGAGGCATTACTTTATTAACAGCCCTTAATGTTTTAAGTTTTTTTGATTTAAAAAAATATAAAAGTAATTCTATCTACACTTACCATCTTTTATCTGAAGCATTAAGAAGAGGGCATAACAATAGGTCTCATTTTGTTGGCGATCCTGATTATTTTAACGTCCCTGTAGAAAGCCTTTTATCCAAGGATCGAATAGTAGAGTTGGTAAAATCTATAGATATGAAAAAAGCTAGTAAATCTACTTCGGTAAAACCTTTAAATTTAATAAAAGAAGGAAGAGATACAACTCATTTTTCAATAATTGATAAAGAGGGAAACGCCGTTTCTAATACTTACACTCTTGGGTATTCATTTGGTTCAGGAGTAACAATCCCTGGTACAGGCATATTAATGAACAATCAAATGAATAATTTTGCATATAGTTATGGTGATAAAAAAGAAAGAGGAAGAGCTGCTAGCTTTGGAAATAAATTTGAACCAGGAAAAAAACCTATGAGCACTATGGCGCCTGTAATGGTATTTAATGAAGACAATAAACTATTACTAATTACAGGATCTCCTGGAGGAGCACTAATTCCAGCTGCAATCCTGAGAGTCATTACAGGCGTAATAGATTTTGATTTAAATATTGGTGAAGCAACAATGCTAACAAGAGTACATAAGGATTGGCCAAAGCCTGGCATTCGTTATGAAAAAACGTTAACTCCGATTGTGGTTAAGCGATTAAAGGATATGGGACACGGTGCAACTAGTGATAAAACAATGGGCAGCACTCAAAGTATCCATATTATTGATGGAGTGAACTACGGATACTCTGACTTAAGAAGACCAGGCGCAGGTGTTTCTATACAGCCTAATTAGTTTTCCTGTAATCAAGTGGCGGCTTCCTGTCACCCAATAAGGCTTTATATTTAAAGTCTTTACCAACTCGCATTTCTAATTCTTTATTTGCTTCATCAACAATAGATGGATTTTGATATATATCCAATGCAGTTGCTGCAATTGTTTGAGCTGCAAGTTTAGTTCCCTTAAGTCCTATCGAAGTTCCACCTGAAGCAACAGCTTGCCATGAGTGAGCAGCTGTTCCAGGAACCCATGTAGCAGTTCTTATTCCAGCGGTTGGTACTAGCCAACTAACATCACCTACATCTGTAGATCCAAAGCTATGTGAACTTTTATATTCTTGTATAGTTTCTTGAGATCCAATTTCTTCAGAAGGCTTTATAAAAGTTTTATATATAGTATTTGCAAATTGATTTTCATCATTTGAATAGCTTATGCCTCCATAGGAAACGAGATTGTTATACATTAATTTTTGAATACTTTCATTTGGCAGTAACGAGTAATTTCCATGCATTACTTCATAGGTCATTGAAGTGCCCGTTCCAATGGCAGCTCCTTCAGCAGTCTTAACTACTCTTTTAAATAATTCTTCAACAACATACATTTCTGGATTTCTTACATAGTAATAAACCTCTGCAAGATCAGGAACAACATTTGGAGCCAAACCTCCCTTGGTAATAACATAATGCATCCTTGATTCTTGAGGAACATGCTCTCTCATCATATTAACCATCATATTCATTGCTTCAACACCATCTAAAGCAGACCTACCTTTTTCTGGAGCTCCTGCGGCATGTGCTGAAATTCCATTAAATGTAAATTTTGCAGATTTATTTGAATTTGATGTTCTAGGATTTGCAGAATTCACACTATCTGGATGCCAGTGCAAAACTACATCCACGTCATCAAACAAACCTTCTCGAACCATATATACTTTTCCAGAGCCGCCTTCTTCAGCTGGTGTGCCATAAAATCTAATAGTTCCTTGGACATTACTTTCAACCAACCATTCTTTTACGCTGACTGCTGCCCAAGCAGAAGCAGCACCAAATAGATGATGACCACAAGCTTGACCAGCTCCTGTTTCATTATTAGCAACCTCTTTAAAAGGGGAATTTGTTTGAGCAAGTCCCGGAAGGGCATCGAACTCTCCAAGAATTCCTATAACCGGTCCACCTGATCCAAACTCAGCAACAAAAGCTGTGGGTATTCCTGCAACTCCTTTTGTGATTTTAAATCCTTCTTTTTCAAGTTCTTGAGATAATAATTGAGAGCTTTTGTTTTCTTGATAGCCAAGCTCAGCATGATCCCATATTTTTAATGCAACATCTTCAAATTGTTGTTGATGAGAATTTATACTATCGTTAATAACAGAAGCATTTACTTGTCCTTGAAAAAGAAAAAATATTACGAAACTAAATATTTGCCTTTGAATTTTATTTTTTTGCCTACCCATTCATCTTCTCCCATATTTGTGATTATTGAATCATCTCTTGATATTAATACTTTTCTTTTATTTTGTGTATCTTCTATATATATAACTGCTTTAAGTTTTTTATCAGTTTCATCGACTAAAGTTGTATATCCAAGAACAGTTCCTGAACCATCTTCAAGCTTGGATAGCTCAACAGGCTTCTCAAAAGACTCTGCATCTGAAGTTACATCTTTAGAAATAAAATCAATAAGAGGTTTTTTCGCCCACAAGGCAAAAGATTGTTTTGTCATCATGCCTGATACTCCTGTTACAAGACCTATTTTAGAATTGTCCTTTCTAATTTCATTTAGCATTTTTACAGTAGATTGAATTACATAGTGATTTAAGGGCCCCCCAGCAAAAGACATACCCCCGGTTACTGTTTTAACTTCCTCTTTATTAAGGCCTAATGCATCAGCAAACATTTGAACAGCTATTGGAAAACAACTGTAGAGCTCATATGTATTTGGTTTGATTTTATTCTTTTTACATATGTCTAAAATAAATTTGGCAGCAAGCCTTAAACCTTCTGGTTTAATAAGATTAGGTCTTTGTATTGCAGCTATCATATGATTTGTTTCAGAAGATGCTAGTGGGTAAATCCTCTTTTCTTTTGGTATGTTTAACGTATCAGCAAGTTCTTCGCTACATATAACCATTGCCGAGGCTTGATTAACATTCCAGCTAGTACAATGATATTTATTATATGGAGTCGATTGTGATGGGTTTTTTGTGCTCGGAGTTGCTATTTCTTTATAGGTCAAAGACTCAGATAGCCATCCATCAACATTAGAAGCTGCTATTTCAGAAAATTCCTCATACATTTTACTTATCTGCTCTTGATGCTTGCTAATAGACAAATTTAAACTAGCTCTATAAGCAGATTCTAAAATTGCGTAGTAGCCAACAGCCATTAAACCTAATTCATTTTCTTCTTCTTTAATGTGCAGACCGTCTTTAGGCTTTACATAATGATCTGGGTTCTCTGAAAGTTCTGTTTCTATATATTTTCTATTTTGCTTTATTGCTTTAATTTTTTTATACCTAGCTTCACCACCAATTATCAACGATGCTTGTATTTCATTACCAACAATCCTATTACAAGCGCTGTTTATTAAATTTTGTTGAAGAACTCCAACTTTTGTAATGCTAGTTTCAGCAGAAGTTATTCCATTTCTAACTGCAATCCATTTACCGGGATCTCTGTATCTCCAAAAACCCTTAGGAATTTGAATTTCTTTTATATATTTTGCTATATCTGGATTGGTAGTGTCTGTGATTGCTGCTTGAACTGCCTTTTCCATTAAGACCAAGGCTTCATCTAGCTCATCAAAGGATCCTTTTTGTTGAATCGATCCTATTCCAATAACTACAGGTCTATTTTTCATATAAAGATTTATATGGTAGCCGTGCCCCAAAAGTTGTAACCAACAATTTTTGGCGTGCTTGGAAGATACATCTGATTAATATTAGTAATATTAAATCCAGCTGAAGTAATAATCTTAGGAATATCTCTATTAATGTTACATCCACCAAATAATTTACCCCATAAAGGATTAATCCTATTTTGCCATTTGAGTATATTGATATCTGGAGCGATACCGTGTTCACAAAATATTAATTTACCTCCTGGCTTAAGTACTCGTTTCATCTCAAGAGTTGCTTCATTTAACGATGAGATAGTGCATAGCGTGTATGTTATTAAAATAGTATCAACAGAATTATCAGGCAACGCTATTGCTTCTGCACCACTAATAAGAAAATCTATAGACATATTATAAGAATCAGCAACCTTTTTTGCTAATTCATTGAGCTCTTCGGAGGGATCAAGTCCAATAACTTTACTAACATTACTATTGTTATAAAAAGGAATATTCAGCCCAGAGCCAATTCCCACTTCAAGAACAACTCCAGATGCTAAAGGAACAACTTTATTTCTTTGGTAGTTGATAGGTTTTGTTGAACAGCATCTATCACATAGCTTTGGTAAAACAAATTTCTCATAAAGAGTGGTCATTACTCTTCTATATCTAATAGTGGCATCGCAGCAGTATTAAAACCTGCATCAACGTAAGTAATCTCTCCAGTAACACCACTTGCTAAATCAGAACACAAAAAGGCAGCAACATTTCCAACTTCTTCTGTTGTAACAGTTCTTCCTAATGGAGCTCTGGCAGAGTGTTGAGATAACATTTTTCTAAAATTTTTCACTCCCGATGCAGCTAATGTTTTAATAGGGCCTGCAGAAATAGCATTAACTCTAATATTATCTGAACCCATTGAAGCAGCTAAGAATCTAGTATTGGCTTCAAGACTTGCCTTTGCCAGTCCCATTACATTGTAATTAGGCATTGTTTGCATTGCTCCGAGGTATGTAAGAGTTAAAAGGGCAGAGCCACTATTTAGCATTGGCTTGGCAGCTTTAGCTAGGGCAGTAAAGCTATATGAACTAATATCATGAGCTATCTTAAAACCTTCTCTTGTAGTTACATCTACAAAATTGCCTTCTAATTGATCTGCAGGTGCAAAGCCTATTGAATGAACAAAGCCATCAAAAGTGTTCCAGTGACTGGAAAGCTCTTTAAATGAATTATCTATTGAATCATCGCTTGCAACATCACACTCTATTAAAATCTTTGACCCAAAGGATTCTGCAAGTGGAGCCAAGTTTTTGAGTAATCTTTCATTTTGATATGTAAAAGCTAACTCCGCGCCTTCTCTATGCATTGCAGATGCAATACCTGCTGCGATTGAATATTTATTAGCTAAACCTGAAATGAGTATTCTTTTGCCTTTAAGTAACATTTTTATTATTTTGATATTTAACGAGTTTAATAATTGTAAAAGAAATTCTGATTGTTTTTATAATTAATAGTAAAAATTTTCATGATCGAATCATATTAGAAACATACTAATTTCTTATATATAAATATTTATTTATATAAATATATATAAAAAATAGTTGTATTATCAATATGTAACGTGTAACAATCACCTAAATAAGATTTTTCTGCGTCTTTTTGTACCAGAAATATTACTTATATTTATATAAATTTTAACTACAGGGGAAATGTATGTTTAATAAAGAAAAGTTTGTACTGGCTTTTTTGCTTAGTTTTTCTTTCTTATCAACAGCTGTTATAGCTCAAGATAATGAAGATGCTGATGTTGAAGAAGTAACAGTTACAGGTTCACGTATAGCCACATCAGAATTTACAGGTGCGCAACCTGTAGTAATCATCGATCAGGAAGCAATTGCTCGATCAGGTGAATTAGGAATTGCAGAGGTATTAAGAGAAATGCCTATTAATGTTTCTGGTTCATTCTATGAGCGTTCTGGTTCATCAGCTGGTTCTCAAGCACAAGTAAGCTTAAGAGGACTTGGAGCAGGAAGAACTCTTGTTCTTATTGATGGAAGAAGAATTCCTGG
>CAZTGS010000010.1:0-39136 GCA_964613455.1 uncultured Gammaproteobacteria bacterium
TCCATGCGTTATCCATAATATTCCCCCCTATAGGTTTTTTTTATGTTTTGCAGGTTATATCAGACCATAAATAACTAAATGGGGCAAATTGTGTGTACAAAAAAAAACCAGAAATTTGACTTTCTGGTTTTTTTGAATTACTGGAAGGTGGTTAGCTAATCTTCAGATTCTTCGACCTGATCTTGCTCTTTAGGCTCTTCAGTAACTGGTTCTTCTTCTGCTTTAGGCTCTGCTGCTGCAAGAGCTTTTACAGATAACTTCATCTTACCTCTATCAAAACCTATTAGTTTTACATCAATTTCTTGGCCTTCTGATAGAACAGCATTTACATCTTCTGTTCTCTCAGCTGAAATTTCAGAAATATGTAACAGTCCATCTTTACCTGGAAGAATATTTACAAAAGCACCAAAATCTACAATTTTGACAACTTTACCTGTATAGACTTTATTAAGCTCTGGTTCTTCAAGAATTCCTTCGATTATCTCTAGACATTCTTGCATTGAGGTTTGGTTCTGGCCAAATACAGATACTGTTCCGTCATCACTAACATCTACGGTAGCTCCTGTCTTTTCTTGCATTCCCTTGATAACAGCTCCACCTTTACCAATAATTTCTTTTATTTTGTCTTTGTTAACCATAAATGTTTTCATTGCAGGAGCATTCTCAGAAAGCTCTTTTGGAGCTGAGATAGCTTCGTTCATGATTCCTAGAATATGATTAATAGCAGTTTTAGCTTTAGTTAAGGCAGACTCCATAATATCAGCGGTGATTCCTTGAATTTTTATATCCATTTGAAGTGCAGTTATACCTGTAGCAGTCCCTGCTACTTTAAAGTCCATATCGCCAAGATGATCTTCATCTCCTAAGATATCGGTGAGGACAGCAAAATCATCCCCTTCTTTAATTAGACCCATTGCAATACCAGCAACTGGACTGGATAAAGGTACGCCTGCATCCATTAGTGAAAGTGATGTTCCGCAAACAGAAGCCATAGAGCTTGAGCCGTTCGATTCTGTAATTTCAGATACAACTCTCATTGTATAACCAAAATCTTCAACATCTGGTAATACCGCTTTTATTGCTCTTTTGGCTAAATTGCCATGGCCTATTTCTCTTCTTTTTGGTCCTAAAGGCATTCCGATCTCACCCACACTGTAAGCAGGGAAATTGTAATGAAGCATGAAGTTATCGGTACTTTGTCCCTCTATTGATTCAATCCTTTGGGCATCTCTTGATGATCCTAGAGTAGCAACAACAATTGCTTGAGTTTCCCCTCTTGTAAATAAAGATGATCCGTGAGCGCTAGGCAACACATCAGTCTCAATAAATATAGGTCTAACTGTATCTGTATCTCTTCCGTCAATTCTTGGCTGATTGCTTAGAATATTTTTTCTTACTATATTCTTTTCAAGATTTTTAAACGCGCCAAGAACTTTTCCTAATTGAATCTCATCAGCATCAGGATAAGAGGCAACTATATCGTCTTTTATGATTCCTATAGCAGCAGTTCTTTCTGATTTATCTTTAATAGTAAATGCTTTGGTTATTTGTTCTGAATATTTTTCAGTTAATTCAGCAGAATATACAGGTGTCTCTTCATCTGTTTTAACAACCCAATCTTCTTTACCAGCTTTCTCTTTAAGCTCTGAACATGCCTTGATTACAGCTTGCATTTCTTGATGACCGAATAAAACAGCTCCAAGCATTAAATCTTCATTAAGTTCTTTAGCTTCTGACTCAACCATAAGAACAGCTTTTTCAGTTCCAGCAACAACCATATCTAAATATGAATTTTCTAACTCTTCATATGATGGGTTTAAAACATAATTTCCATCTACAAAACCAACTCTTGCTGCGCCCATTGGACCATCAAATGGGACTCCAGCAACACATAATGCAGCTGATGCACCAATCATTGAAGCAATATCAGGGTTTTGTTCCTTTCCTGATGACATTACAGTACAGAAGATTTGTACCTCATTTTTGAATCCGTCGGGAAAAAGAGGTCTTATAGGTCTGTCAATTAGCCTTGAGGTTAATGTTTCTCTTTCCGTTGGCCTGGCTTCTCTTTTGAAGAACCCACCAGGAATTGTTCCTGTTGCATAGAATTTTTCTTGATAAAAAACTGCTAGAGGGAAAAAATCCTTCTTTGGATCAGCCTCTTTTCTGGCAACCACTGTAGTTAACACTACAAGATCTCCAATTGTTACAACAACTGCTGCAGTTGTTTGTCTTGCAACTTTATTTGTTTCTAATTTTACTAATTGATTTCCGTACTGAAATTCTACAGATGTAGATTCTAATTTATTATTTTCCACGATTTTCCTTATTATGTTTGATATTAACCTCTAAGCTTTAATTGCTTAATAACCTCTGCATAGCTTTCTGAATTCTTTCTTTTTAGATAGGCTAAAAGTTTTCTTCTTAGATTTACCATTCTTATTAAACCAGTTCTAGAGTGGTGGTCTTTTTTATGTTCTTTGAAATGACTTTGTAATTTATTGATATTTTCAGTTAATAATGCGATTTGAACCTCTGGAGATCCAGTATCATTATCAGTTCTTTGAAATTTTCCTACAATTTTTTCTTTTTCTTGGGCTAAAAGTGCCATATTTATATTCCTCGTTATACCTATATTGATTAGTGCAAACCTCGTATAACTGAAGTAAGCGTGCGAATCTTATAACTAATCAACCTATTAAACAAGTCGTTTAAGAGCTAACAAAGATTCTTGCAGAAACCCCAAGCCAAGAAATTTTGATGAATTGTCATAAATTCTATAAAAATTATTTTCATGCTCATTGATAATGACCTTGCCACCATTTATAAATATTTTTGTATTACTGTCATCCAAATCAATTCTATCAAAGGACTGGAAAGCATTTTCTATAGATATTAATTCATCAAGTTTTATTTCATCAGTTAAATTTGAATCTTTAATATTAAAAATTCCTTGAGTAATTCTTATTAATCCTGATAGGTGACCCAGGCATCCTAAATTATCTCCTAAATCTCTGGCAATAGATCTGATATATGTGCCCTTAGAGCAATGAACTAGAAAATCGCATTCATTATCGCCGTGTTCGATATTATTTATTGAAAATATATTTATCTCTCTGGGAGGTTTGGAGATGTATTCACCATCACGAGCATACTTATACAAAGGCTTACCTTTGTGTTTTAAGGCTGAAAAAAATGGAGCGTTTTGTAAAGATTCTCCAACAAACGATTTAAGTTTAGTTTCAATATCTTTTTCAAGAGGGATTAGGCTTGATGATTCAATAATATTTCCAAGTGCATCATCGGTATCTGTTTTTGATCCGAATTGAACTTTTGCCTGATATGACTTATCAGATTCAAGAAAAAATGATGAGAACCTGGTTGCTCTATTAATTGCTAAAACTAGAAGGCCTTCGGCCATTGGATCGAGTGTTCCTAGATGGCCAACTTTTTTTAAAGATAATGATTTTTTAACTTTTTGTACAACTTGATTTGAGCTTACGCCCTTTTCTTTATAAGCTAGAAGAAAACCATCCATTATTAAAGATTTTTTAATAAATTTTCAATATTATCAGAGTATTCAATGCTCTCATCAAACCTAAATTGTATTATTGGAACTCTTCTAATCTGCATTGTTTTAGAAAGTTTTGATCGGACCATTCCAGCAAATTTTTTTAAAATTTTATTATCTATATTGCTATCATTTTTAATAATTGATTTTCCAATGAGAGTATAAAAAACTGTAGCGACACCAATATCATCAGAAACCTTAACAGCTGTTATGTTTATATTTTGAAGTCTTGGGTCTTTTGTTTCTTTATTAATAATTAAAGAGATTTCTTTTCTAAGAACGTCTGCTACTTTTTCTGATCTTAATGAGGACATTGAAGCTTATTACATTGATTGAGATTCTTCTTTTCTATCATAAACCTCAATTTTATCGCCAGGTTTGATGTCTTTATAGTTTTTAATACCCATTCCACACTCACTTCCGTTCTTAACCTCATTTACATCTTCTTTAAATCTTCTAAGTGAATCTAGTTCACCCTCAAAGATTACAATTTCATCTCTTAAGACTCTAACTGGCTTATTTCTAAGGACTGTTCCTTCAATTACATTACATCCAGCAATTTGACCAAATTTAGGAGAATTAAATACTTCTAAGACTTCAGCCGTTCCAACTATTTCTTCTTTAATTATTGGATCTAATAATCCAGTCATTCTTGCTTTAACATCATCAAGCAATTCATAAATAATACTGTGATAACTTAATGGTATAGATTCATCTTCTATAATTTTTTTAGCTGCATTATCAGCACGAACATTGAAACCTAAAATAATTGCATCAACAGCTAGAGCTAAATTTGCATCTGATTCTGAAATACCACCAACACCACTTGAAACTATTTTAACTTTTGCCAAGTCATTACCTAGATCATTTAATGATGCTGCTATAGCTTCACAGGTTCCATTAACATCTGTTTTGATAATTACGTTAAGAGTTTTCTTGGTAGACTCCTGTCCTAGATTTTCAAATAAGTCACCCGCACTATCATCTTTTTGTTTTAAAAGCTTTTTCTCTTTTTCTTTAGAGATTCTATATTCTGCGATCTCTCTTGCTTGCTTCTCATTGTCCACAACCTGAAATTGATCTCCTGCATTTGGAACATTACTTAACCCCAAAACCTCAACTGCAGCAGATGGTCCGGCTGATTTAATCTTAGATCCATCACTATTGATAATGCCTTTAATTTTACCAATTGAATTACCTGAAGCAACCAAGTCACCGACTTTTAAAGTTCCATTTTGGATTAAAAATGTTGCTACAGAACCCCTAAATTTGTCTAACTCGGACTCAATTACAACACCTTGAGCTGGACCGTCGTAATTAGCTTTTAATTCGAGCAATTCTGCTTCCAAAGATACACTTTCAAGTAATTGATCAACTCCAGTTCCCTTAAGAGCGGATACTGGTACCATTTGAGTTGTTCCACCCCAGTCTTCAGGGGCTAAATCTTTTGCAGCTAAATCACCTTTGACTTTATCTATATCGGCACCTTCAAGATCTATCTTATTAATTGCCACAACAATTGAAACGCCAGCAGCTTTTGCATGATTTATTGCTTCTTCTGTTTGGGGCTTGATGCCATCATTTGCAGCAACCACTAATATAACTATATCTGTTGTATTTGCTCCTCTTGCTCTCATGGAAGAAAAGGCAGCATGACCAGGAGTATCTATAAAAGTAATTTTTCCTTTTGAAGTTTCAACTTCATAGGCTCCTATGTGCTGAGTGATACCACCAGCTTCACCATCGACTACTTTTGTTTCTCTAATAAAATCTAGAAGAGTTGTTTTACCATGATCAACATGTCCCATTACAGTTATAACTGGCGATCTTAGCTTGGCTTCATCAGAATAAGTGATTAAATTTGCAAGGTCTTCTTCAAAATTTTCTTCTTTTAAAGCTATTCCACTATGTCCTATTTCTTCCACAACTAAAATTGCTGTTTCTTGATCAATAATGTCATTAATGGTTGCTACAACTCCAAGTCCCATAAGATTTTTAACTACTATATTTCCCTTAACAGCCATTAGTTTTGCTAATTCGCCGACTTGAATTGTGGTTGGGACTTCTATGTCTTTTTTTATAACCTCTGTAGGGGCTTCAAACTTATGTTTTGAATCTTGAGGAAAAGCGCCTTCTCTTCTTTTATAAGCATTGACTGCGCTTGAAAGTTGATCTTTTACATTTACTTTCACAGCAGGCTTACCTGGCTCTGGCTTTTTAAACTTATCTCTTTTTTTAGCCTCTTCTTGTCTTAGTCTTGCAGATTCTTTTAATTGATCTTCTCTCTTTTTCTGCTGTTCTTTCAATTGCTCTGATGCTGCAGCTCTTTTAGCTTCTATATTATCTGAATAACGATTAGCTGAATCACCCTCTTTAATAGACTTTCCTTTAGAGGTAACTGTTATACCAGAGCCAGATGTTACTGATTTTGTAGTTGATGAGCTTTTTGCACCCTTTAAAGATCTTAAGAGAGCTTGTTTATCAGAAGCAGTTATCTCATCGGTGTTTTTAGAGTGAGTTAATCCAGCATTCTTCATACGTTCGATTAACGCAGCATCAGAAATTTTTAGAGTTTTTGCAAAATCTTTAACAGTTAAAGTCAAAATATATAATCCTTAGTAATTTAGTTAAACCAATGTTCTCTAGCTTTCATAATCATCTTAGATGCATCATCAGAAGAAATTTCTATAATTTCTTGAAGTTCATCTATTGCTAACTCAGCTAAATCATCTTTATTCTTAATGCCTTTGTTTGCTAATTTTAAAATATTGTCGTCATCTAGATCTAGATCGGTTAATGACTCGACATTATCTTCCTCTTCTGTGACTGCACCCATAGCTTCCATTAAAGCTGAGTCTTCTGCCGCACTTTTAATTCTAGTAATTTCACTTTCATCTTCAATAAATGTTTTAAACAAACTATCTTCGGCATAAGCAATGTCATCAAAGGATGTTAGCCCTAAAGATGCTATTTGTTCTGCAACATCATCTGATACTTCTAAACTACTGATTAAATTTGCAAGAAACTCAGTCTCATCAACTTTTACTTTTGCTTCAGCCTCTTCACTACTTACTATATTTAATTCCCATCCAACTAATTTAGAAGCAAGTCTTATATTCTGGCCTCTTGAACCAATTGCTAATGCTAGATTATCTTGATTTACAGCTATGTCCATTGATCTGGAATCTTCATCCATTACTATAGATTCAACCTTAGCTGGAACTAATGCATTAATAACGAGCTGAGCAGGATTATCGTCATAAATAATAATATCTATCCTTTCATTTCCTAATTCGGCAGATACTGCTTGAACTCTTGAACCTCTCATCCCCACACATGCTCCAACAGGATCAATTCTTCCATCATTAGTTTTAACTGCTATCTTAGATCTTGAACCTGCATCTCTTGCTACACCTCTTATTTCAATAATATCTTCATTGATTTCAGGCACTTCAATGCTAAAAAGTTCAGTTACCATTTCGGGACAGGATCTGTTTAACATTAGTTGAGGACCTCTGCCTTCAATTTCTTGAATCTGAAGAACAGCCCTTATGCGATCATTAATTTTATATATTTCCCCCGGCATCAATTTATCTCTTGGAAGAATTGCCTCTGCATCATATGAAATGTCTACAATAATATTATCTCTTGTAACTCTTTTAACAGTTCCATTAACTAACTGATTATTTTGACTTTTAAATTGAGATACAACTTTTTCTCTTTCTGCTTCTCTTACTTTTTGGAGCATAACTTGTCTAGCTGCCTGAGTTTCAATTCGTCCAAAAGGAACATTTTCTTGTTGCTTCGAGTAAGTCTCGCCTAATTCCATTTCAGAATTCTCTTTATTAATATGAGTTTCAAGATGATATTCCTCATCAGCTTCATCAAAAACCAACCAATTTCTGTGAGTTGAGTACTCTCCAGTGTTTCTATCTATTTTAACAAATAATTCTGCATCTTCATGGAAATGCCTTTGAGATGCTGAAGCAATAGCAACTTCAATGGCTGAAAAAATTATATCTTTATCAAGCCCCTTCTCTGTTGAAACTGAGTCAACAACTAATAATATTTCATTACTTTCCATAATCACTTTCCTTCATTATTTTTTCAAAATTTGGATTTAGTTTACAAGTATCTATGTCACTAAAATCTAATTTATATTCAAGCTTGTCTGACTCTATAAGAAAATAATCTTCATTACAATCAACAAGCATTCCATTAACATTCTTAATACCGTCTAATGGCTCTCTTAATTTAATTTTTAAATCTTCGCCAATATATTCCAATAATTGATTTTGCTTAAAAAATCTCCTTTCTATTCCTGGAGTCGAAACTTCTAAAACATAATCTTCACCAAAAGATGAATCTAAATCAATCTCATAATTTAAATCCTTAGAGATATTTTCACAATCATCTATATTGGCACCACTCAAAGAATCTATGTATACCCTAAGCGTAGGTCTCCTCTTTCCTCTTAGGATTTCTACACCCCATAAAAAACATTCGTGTCTTTCAATTACGGGCTTAACAATGTTCTCAATTTCATCTTTTACCATTTTTTTACACAAAAAAAGGGCAAATGCCCCACAAAAAATATATATAACGTGGTAGCGGGGGCTGGATTTGAACCAACGACCTTCGGGTTATGAGCCCGACGAGCTACCAGACTGCTCCACCCCGCAACGCAGCGAGTGTGAAGTTTAATGAAGTTAGGTGTGTTTGGTCAAGTATATTATTTTTTATTATTTAAATTAATATCTTGTATAATCCTCAAACTTTTAGCCGAAGTGGTGGAATTGGTAGACACGCTAGCTTGAGGGGTTAGTGAGCGAAAGCTCGTGCGGGTTCAAGTCCCGCTTTCGGCACCAATAGTTTTTATAGTTTATTCGACTGGAACTTCATCAGAAGTTGACTCAATTAAAGCTTCTTCTACTAATGGGGTTGCAAATATCTCTTTGGTATTTTGTGTTTTATATAGATATGCAAGTGCAAGAGAAAGAATTAACCATGAAGCAACAAGAATATATGTTAATTTACCAAGAAAGTCAGACGGCCCAAGTGCTCCAAACATTGAATTAGAAGATCCTCCACCAAAAGCTGACCCCAGATCAGAACCCTTGCCTTGTTGCAAAAGCACTAATGCAATAATTGCAATTGCTAAAACTATACAAATTATTTTTATAAAAATTATCATTTCTTTATCTACCCATTAAATATATTTACGATTTTTGCAAAAGTGGTTCCATCTAAAGAAGCACCGCCAACTAATGCACCATCTACAAATTCTTCATCAAAAAAGCTTTTAGCATTTTTATCTGTAACACTTCCACCATACAAAACTTTTGGACAATGGCTATTTGCTGAAGAGGATTGTACAACATCTTTTATGAATTTATGAATAGCATTAATTTCTTTTGGTTCTGGAGTGAGTCCTGTTCCAATAGCCCAAACTGGCTCATAGGCAATTGTAAACCTTTCATTAAGATTCATATTATTTATAACTTCTAGTTGTTTCTCTATTATAAATTTAGCTTTATCAGACTTATTTTCCTCTAATGTTTCACCAATACACAAAATAGAAAAAGCCTGATCCTCTAATTTAATGATTTTCTGTTTAATTGAACTACTTTTTTCATTAAAAATGATTCGTCGTTCAGAGTGACCCAGGATTGAAAAAGAACCTCCTATATCACAGAGCATATCTATAGAAATAGAGCCTGTTCTTGCTCCAGATAACATATCTATATCTTGGGACCCTAGCGCTAAAGATATTTCTAATTCGTCACAGAGTTTTTTAACTTGATCCATGTATACATAAGGAGGTGCTATACCAATATATGATGATCGCTCAATTCTTTGATAATCTTTGTTAAATCCTTTGAACCAATCTATTATTGATTCTCTACTTCCGTTAGATTTCCAATTAGCGACTATCATTTTTATAACTTAGATTTAATAAGATCTATTAAATCAATAGTAAATTTTTTGGCAACTTTCTCCTCGGGGGCTTCAATCATGACTCTAATTTTGCTTTCTGTTCCAGAGGGCCTTACCAAAACTCTGCCAACAGTTATGTCAGACTCTATTTCTTTTATTAAGTTGATCAGGTCTTTATCATTAACGATATCTTTGTTTTGAACTTCGATTGCCATATTGACTTGTGGCATCTTTTTATAATTTGCTAAAACTTCTGAAGGGTCTTTCTCTAAAATTAAGAGTGACGATATAACTTTAAGTGCTGCAATTGTTCCATCTCCAGTACTTACTAAATCTTTGCAAATAATATGTCCTGAAGTTTCTCCACCAAGAAGCCAGCCTTTTTTAGCAAGCATTTTACTTACGTACTTATCTCCAACATCAGCTCTTTTAAATTCATATCCAAGCTTATTAATTCCATCTTCTAAACCAAGGTTACTCATATGGGTTCCAACAACTCCTGACCAAGGACCTGTTCTATTTGGATTTGAGAAAGCTAAAATATATAAAAGATCATCGCCATCAAGAATGTTTCCTTTTTTATCAACAATTATTACTCTATCGCCATCTCCATCAAGTGAAATACCAAAATCTGCTCTGTGTTTGATAACTTCCTTTTGAACCAGTTCTGGATATGTAGAGCCACATTCTGCGTTAATATTATATCCATCAGGATCGACTCCTATAGAGATAACCTCAGCACCAAGTTCTTCAAACACCTCAGGGCTAACTTTGTAACATGCGCCATTTGCACAATCTAAGACTATTCTTAATGATGAAAAAGAAATATTTGATGGAACCGTTGATTTACAAAACTCGACATATCTAGCTCCTGCTTCGTCAAACCTTTCAGCTTTTCCTAAATCTTCTGTTTTAACAAGTTTGAGTTCACCCTCAAGAAGCTTTTCAATTTTCTTTTCTAGATCTCTTGATAATTTTTCGCCATCAGCATTGAAAATTTTAATACCATTATCTAAAAAATCATTATGCGAAGCGCTTATAACTACTCCAAACTTTCTTCTTAACGATTTTGTAAGGTATGCAACTCCTGGGGTTGGAAGTGGACCACAGAGGCTAACATCAACTCCTGCAGCAATAAAGCCTGCCTGCAATGCGGATTCAAGCATATAACCAGAAACACGAGTATCCTTTCCAATCATAACTGTGTTCCAGCCTTGCTCTTTCATGACAATGCCTGTGGCATGACCAATTCTCAAACAAGCTTCTGGTGTGATGTGGGTTTCTACAGGACCTCTTATTCCGTCAGTGCCAAACTTTAAATTCATAACGAAAGATTATAACTCTTCAGCAGGCCCTTTTATTGAAGTTTTTTTCTTTGTTTTGGTTTTTGGCTCATCATCAGACCAACCTTTTGGCTCTCTAGGTTGAGCTCCAACCATAATGTCGTCTATTTGCGGAGCATCGATTGTTTCATATTTTAGAAGTGCATCTGCCATAACGTTAAGCTTATCTAAATTTTCTTGTAACAAATTTTGAGCTCTTTCATAACAGGTATCTATAATTGATTTCACTTCTGAGTCAATTAGCTTAGATGTTTCTTCACTTCTTGTTTGAGATGGTGATGCAACAGACCTTCCTAGAAATGGGCTTCCTTCATCTTCTCCATATTTGATAGTTCCTAGTGCCTCTGAAAAACCCCATTTAGTTACCATGTTGGTAGCAATACTAGTTGCAACCTCAATATCATTAGATGCTCCAGTAGTAATGCCCTGACTGCCATTAATAATACTTTCGGCTATTCTTCCACCAAATAAAGTTGCTATTCGTCCTAAAAGATATTCTTTACTTTGCATATATGTATCTTCTTCAGGGAGAAACATGGTCACTCCCAATGCTCTTCCTCTAGGTATTATTGTTACTTTATAAACAGGATCATGAGTTGGGCAAAGTCTTCCTACGATTGCATGACCTGCTTCATGATATGCAGTTATTCTTTTTTGCTCTTCACTAAGAATCATAGACTTTCTTTCAGCACCCATCATGATCTTATCTTTTGCTAAATCTAAATGTGATTGATCAATTTTTTTATCTTCATATCTAGCTGCAAATAAAGCTGCTTCATTGATTAAGTTTGCCAGATCCGCTCCCGAAAATCCTGGAGTTCCCCTTGCTAATACAAGTGGATCTACATCTTTATTTAAAGGAACTTTTCTCATATGAACCTTCAAGATGGCCTCTCTACCTCTTATATCTGGAAGATCAACTACCACCTGTCTATCAAACCTACCTGGTCTTAAAAGAGCTGGATCTAAAACATCAGGTCTATTTGTTGCAGCAATTACGATTACTCCATCATTACCCTCAAAACCATCCATTTCTACAAGAAGTTGATTAAGAGTTTGTTCTCTCTCATCATTGCCTCCACCCATTCCTGTGCCTCTATGTCTTCCTACAGCATCGATTTCATCAATAAAGACTATACAGGGTGATTGTTTTTTAGCTTGTTCAAACATATCTCTAACCCTTGATGCTCCAACGCCTACAAACATCTCAACAAAATCAGAACCAGAAATTGTAAAAAATGGTACTTTTGCTTCTCCAGCTACAGCTCTTGCAAGTAATGTTTTTCCAGTTCCTGGAGGACCCACCATTAAAACACCTCTTGGTATTTTTCCACCGAGCTTTTGAAATTTAGTTGGGTCTCTTAGAAAATCAACTAGCTCTTGAACGTCTTGTTTTGCTTCCTCACATCCAGCAACATCTTTAAATGTTGTTTTAACTTTTCCGCCTTCCATCAACTTAGCTTTGCTTTTCCCAAAAGACATTGGGCCGCCTTTACCTGACATTCCGCCCTGCATTTGTCTCATGAAAAAGAAAAATATTCCTAAAAGAAGAATTATGGGAAATGCTCCAACTAGAAGCTGAGACCATATTGATGGTTGTTCTATTTTTTCATAAACGGAAATAATCCCGTTTTCCTCAATAGCTCTATCGACTGCTTCATCTTTTTTAAAGATTGGATGAATAGTTTCAAACTTAGATCCATCTAAACGGTCTCCAGTTATAGTCATCTGATCACCTTTAAATACAACTTTAGCAACTCTGTCAGATAAAATTTCTTCCTTAAATTGGCTGTAACTTATTTGCTCTCTAGCTGCAGAGTTTTCAATATTATTAAAAACGTAAATCAACAAAGACCCTAGAACAAACCAGACAACAAGATTTCTTAAAATACTATTCATTATTTATGTGCTCCATACAAATATATTTCACCCGACTGCTTCTTCGAAGCGGCAGGCTTAAAAGTTTGAACTATCTTAAAAGAAAGTTCCATTTTTTTTCGAAGATTTTTTAACATGTTGTTTTGAAAAGTCTTCATAATAAAACATCCATTGGACTTATTTAAATATCTTACTGCAGTATCTAAAGTTAGATCATTTAGTTCGAATATATTTTCTGAGTCTATTGCATTTATACCAGTCAAGTTTGGGGCTATGTCTGAAATTACAAGGTCAAAAGACCCAATAAGAGAATAGATTGAATCTATGGAATCTATCTCTTCAATACTTTCTTTAAAAAAATGAACACCCTCAACCGATTCCATATCTAATATATCAATTGCAAATACTTCAGACAACTTAGATTTTTGTTTAACGTATTGGGACCAACCCCCTGGGGCAGAGCCCAAATCAAGAATGTATTTAGATTTTCTTAATACTTTAGTTTTTTGAACGATTTCATCTAATTTATAAACAGCCCTTGTTCGATAGCCTGATTGTTTTGCTTTATTTGCCCAATTATCTGCATGCATTAGATATGCTTTACTTTAACAATCTCATAATTAAGTTGACCTGAAGGTGTCTTGATGACAACCTCATCTTCTTCATATTTTCCAACCAAGCCTTTGGCGATAGGAGTATCGATTGAAATCATTCCTTTTTCAGGATCTGACTCCAAATTTCCTACAATTTTGTATGTGATTTCTTCTTCGCTGTCGATGTCATAAAGTTTTATGGTCGAACCGAATACCACCCTACCAGTTTCAGGGATATCTTTAACATCAATAATCTGAGCATTTGCAACAGCGCTTTCCATTTCATTAATTTTAGCTTCCATGAGGCCTTGAAGCTCTTTAGCTGCATGATATTCTGCATTCTCCTTAAGATCTCCATGAGCTCTTGCTTCAGCAATTGCTTCTGAAATTTTTGGTCTCTCTACAAACTTAAGGTTTGAAAGTCTTTTCTTGATAGCTATTTCACCATCTTTTGTCATTGGTACTCTGCTCATGAAAATTATTATAGCAACTATGGTCGCTATGTATTGATTTCTTGCAAAGTGCTATAGGTCCATTCAGATTCACTACCTTTTAATGCTTCCATTATTGCAAAAGCTCCAAACATTGTAGTGGTACAAAATATTTTATTTTGAAGAGCTGTTTTCCTGATAGAAGCGGAATCTTCTATTGATTGCTTGCCCTCTGTAGTATTGATTACTAGATCAATTTCTTTATTAAGGAGGCTATCCACAGTATGAGGCCTTCCTTCCATAACTTTATTAATCCTTTTTACCTTGTGATTTAAGTTACTTATATATTTAGCAGTACCGCCTGTAGCAACAATTTCAAAGCCGTTTTTAATTATTAGGGGTACGAGCTCATCTAGATATTTTTTATCTGAATCTTTAACACTAATAAAAACTGCACCTGATCTTGGGAGAGTTCTATTAGCTCCTTTTTGAGCTTTAGCATATGCCTCTCCAAAGCTAGGACCAATTCCCATTACCTCACCAGTTGATTTCATTTCAGGGCCTAGGATGGGATCAACTAATGGAAATTTATCGAAAGGCATTACAGCTTCTTTTACAAAAAATAGACCTTCCGGAAGCTTACTAGAAAATTTTTGTTCTAATAGACTTTTTCCTATCATCGCCTTTGAAGCAATTTTAACTAAGGAAATTCCAATTGCTTTAGATATAAATGGGACAGTCCTAGAAGCTCTTGGATTTACCTCGATGATATAAATCTCATTATCTTTTACTGCAAACTGTATATTCATCAGACCAATAACATTTAGCTCTTTACCTATTTTTATAGATTGTTCACAAAGCTCGTTTTGTATCTTTTGAGATAAGCTGTAAGGAGGCAATGAGCATGCTGAGTCTCCAGAATGAATTCCAGCTTGTTCAATATGTTGAAGTATTCCGCCAATTTCAATGTTTTCGCCATCAGAAACAACATCTACATCAACTTCAACTGCATCAGTTAAATAACTGTCCAATAAAATTGGTTTGCTATTAGATACTTCGACAGCTTCGGTTAAATATAGTTCTAATTCTTTAATATTATGGACTAGTTGCATTGCCCTTCCGCCAAGAACATAAGAAGGTCTGACTACAATAGGGAAACCAATTTCTTCAGCTTTCTCAAGCGCTTCTGTGATATTTTTTACTGTTGAATTTAAAGGTTGTTTTAAATTAAGTTTTATAATTAATTCCTGGAAACGCTCCCTGTCTTCTGATCTATCAATGGCATCAACATTAGTTCCAAGAATGTTTACTCCTTTTTCAGAAAGAATATCAGCAAGTTTTAAAGGGGTTTGACCGCCAAATTGAATTATTACTCCTTCAGGATTCTCATTATCAATAATATCTAAAATCTTCTCAGAAGTAATTGGTTCAAAATATAATCTATCAGAAACATCGTAATCTGTTGATACAGTTTCTGGATTACAATTCACCATTATTGATTCGATTCCTTCCTCTTGCATAGCAAGAGAGGCATGAACACAACAATAATCAAATTCAATTCCTTGACCGATTCTATTAGGCCCACTTCCTAAAACTAAAATCTTTTTATTTTTTGTAGGATTGCTTTCACACTCATGACCATAAGTGGAATACATGTAACATGTTGAGGTTGCAAATTCTGCTGCACATGTATCAACTCTTCTAAATACAGGTTTAATGCCTAGTGATATTCTATGTTTTCTAAAATCATCCTCATTTGAACCGATTATGTTGGAGATTCTTGAATCTGAGAATCCTTTCTCTTTAAGTATTAGTGTTTTTGATTTATCTAGGTCATTTAAGGATGTTTTTTTAAGTTCTTTTTCTAAATTTATAATCTCTTCTATCTGATCTAAGAACCAATAGTCTATTTTTGTAAGATTAAAAATCTTTTCCAGACTCCATCCATTTCTAATAGCATCTGCAACATAAAATATTCTCTTAGGACCAGGAAAGGTAAGTTCATACCGAATCTCATCCTCATCAACTGGATTTTTTGAATCAAAAACTGAATTTAAACCGTTCAAATCTTCTTCCATACTACATAATGCTTTTTGAAATGACTCTTGAAAATTTGATCCGATAGCCATGACTTCACCTACAGATTTCATCTGAGTTGTTAATCTTGGACTGGCTTGTGGAAATTTTTCAAAAGCAAATTTTGGAATTTTTGTAACAATATAATCAATACTTGGCTCGAAGGATGCTGGAGTTAGCCCTCCAGTAATATCATTCTTTAATTCATCAAGCGTATAGCCAACTGAAAGAAGAGCTGCAACTTTTGCAATTGGAAATCCTGTTGCTTTAGATGCTAAAGCAGAAGATCTGCTAACTCTTGGATTCATCTCGATAACTACCATTTTTCCATTCTCAGGATTTATAGCAAATTGAACATTTGAACCACCAGTATCGACACCTATTTCTCTTAAGATTTTAAATGAGGCGTTTCGCATGATTTGGTATTCTTTATCAGTCAAAGTCTGTGCAGGTGCAATAGTTATTGAGTCGCCTGTGTGAACTCCCATGGGATCTAAGTTTTCTATGGAGCAAACGATGATGCAATTGTCTTTGCAATCTCTCACAACTTCCATTTCGAATTCTTTCCAACCTATCAAAGATTCGTCGATTAAAAGCTCGCTGGTTGGAGAAAGTTCAAGCCCTTTTTCACAAATACTTTTAAATTCATCAATGTTGTATGCAATACCTCCTCCCGTTCCCCCCATGGTAAAAGATGGTCTTATAATGCATGGAAATCCAATCTCTATCTGAACAGATAGTGCATCTTCCATTGAATGGGCAATACCAGAATTTGGGGTTTCTATACCAATAGCGTTCATTGTTTGATCGAAGAGTTGTCTGTCTTCGGCTTTATCTATAGCCTCTCTATTTGCTCCAATTAAGATAACGCCATGCTTTTTCAGGACGCCTTCTTTATCGAGACTTAAAGCAGTATTTAAAGCAGTTTGACCACCCATAGTTGGAAGAATCGCATCTGGCTTTTCTTTTTCTATAATTTTTTCTACGGATTCCCAATGTATAGGCTCAATATAAGTTGCATCCGCTAAAAGAGGATCTGTCATGATTGTCGCTGGATTTGAATTAACTAGTATTACCCTAAAGCCTTCCTCTTTAAGAGCTTTACATGCCTGAGCACCAGAATAATCAAACTCACAAGCTTGACCAATTATTATTGGACCAGCTCCAATAATCATAATTGATTTAAGATCCTTACGTTTTGGCATATTTTTCTACCATGGAGCTAAATTTATTAAACAAAATTTGAATTTCCTGAGGACCAGGACTTGCCTCTGGATGACCTTGAAAGCTAAAAGCTGGTGCATTATTAAACTCAATTCCCTGAAGAGATTTGTCAAATAAGGAAATATAAGAAACATCAATATTTTTAGGTAATGAATCAATATCAACGGCAAAGCCATGATTTTGACTTGTGATCATCACTTCTTTTGTAGCTAAATTTTGAACAGGATGATTTGCTCCATGATGCCCGAATTTCATTTTGTATGTTTTTGCTCCGCCAGCTAAAGCTAGAAGCTGATGTCCAAGACATATACCAAAAATAGGAACCTTTATTTCCAAACATTTTTTAATGGTCTCAATAGCATAATCACATGGCTCAGGATCCCCAGGACCATTTGATAGAAATATGCCCTTAGGTGACAGTTTCATAATTTCTTCAAACGAGGTTTTAGCATTCACCAAAGTTACCTCACCAACATGATCAGATAAAAGTCTTAGAATATTGGTTTTTATTCCGAAATCTATCGCTATTACTGGTCCAGACGCTTTTGCTATTTTATGATCAGGCCAAACTCCCTCATTCCATTTAGAATTTAATTGGCAAGAAACCTCTTGAGCAAGATCAAGGCCTTTGAGTCCATGAAAATCTTTAGCTTTTGCTACAGCTTCTTCCTCTGAAATTTTTGATAAAGAAGATATGCAACAATTCATTGAACCTTTTTCTCTTAGCAGTGAAGTAAGTTGTCTTGTATTAATGCCTGATATGGCCATAACCCCTTTTTCAATTAAAAAGTCTTCTAACGTTTTAATAGATCTCCAACTGCTGGGCTTCTTACAAAAATTATTAACAACAATACCAGAGGCATGAATTGATGATGACTCATGGTCTTCATCATTTATACCTGTATTACCAATATGCGGATGAGTGAAAGTAATTATTTGTTTTTTATAGGAAGGATCTGTGATAATTTCTTGGTATCCAGTCATTGATGTATTAAAAACTATCTCTCCGACATCAAATTTTTCTTCACCAAACCCTTCACCATAGAATATACTGCCATCCTCCAATGCTAATATAGATGGAAAAGACACTAAAGTTGACCTCTTGTTAAGAGAAATTTTGAGAAAGTATTATGGTAACTATTTAAAGAATTTTTGAATTTTAATGGGCTAAAATATCGTGCTTGCATTAAAATTGTACTTTATAGACTTAGTTACTAACTGTCTATACTAAATGATAAAAAAAATGAAAATATCAATAAAATCTGAAGAACAAATCAAAAAAATGAGAATTTCAGGAAGACTTGCTGCAGAGGTTCTTGAGATGATTGAGCCCTTTGTTGTTCCTGGAGTTTCTACTGAAGAATTAGATAGAAGATGTTATGAGCATATCGTAAATATCCAGAATGCGATCCCAGCTAATGTTGGTTACAGAGGTTTTGAAAAAACAATCTGCTCAAGTATTAATCAAGTAATTTGTCATGGCATCCCGGATGAAAATAGAATTCTTAAAGAAGGTGATATTGTTAATATTGATGTAACCGTCATAAAAGATGGTTGGCATGGAGATACTTCTAAAATGTATTTAGTAGGTAAATGTCTTCCTCACAACAAAAGACTTGTTGAGGTCACTCAAGAATGCCTTTATAAAGCAATTGAAGTCGTCAAGCCCGGAGCCTATCTTGGTGACATAGGTCATGCAATCCAAAAACATGCTGAGGCAAATTACTACAGTGTTGTTGAGGACTACTGCGGACACGGAATTGGAGATGTTTACCACGAAGACCCTCAAATACTCCATTATGGTAAACCTGGTAGAGGTATTCAAATTCAAGAAGGTATGGTATTTACCATCGAGCCCATGATAAATCAAGGTACTAAATATTGTAAAACTTTAAAAGATGGATGGACTGTGGAAACAAAAGATGGAAGAAACTCTGCTCAGTGGGAACACACTCTAGCAGTAAGAGATAATGGAGTTGAGGTTCTTACAAAAAGAATTAATGAGTCCATATGACAGATAAAAAATTAACCATTAATGAAAATTATTGGACTAATTTTTCAAAAGTATATAAAAATCCTTCTCTTGTTAACGATTATTTAAAAGAACATTCAGATAATGTTGAGCAAGTTATTGTTCTTAATTTTAAAGAATTAGGCTTAGAAGAAGATTATTCAATTTATGCTAACGGCGGATTTGGAAGAAAAGAAATGTTTCCATCCTCCGATGTAGATATCTCCATTATTACTAATAAGACTCGAGTCAAAAGTACTGAGAACTTAGAAAAATTTATAGCAAGATTGTGGGATTTAGGCTTTCAAGTTGGACACTCTGTTAGATCTTTGAACGATATAAGAATGGTTTCAGCCAGTGATCCAAAAGAATATACCTCTTATTTGACAAGAAGATCTTTAATTTC
The DNA here is from genome assembly GCA_964613455.1 of uncultured Gammaproteobacteria bacterium. Lineage (GTDB taxonomy): Bacteria > Pseudomonadota > Gammaproteobacteria > Magnimaribacterales > D2472 > SCGC-AAA076-P13. The sequence goes on from CAZTGS010000010.1 coordinate 19,471, forward strand.
GACTCCTAAAATTGATAAAAAAATTAATGATGTTTTAAAGAAATCTTGGAGTAAAAAGAAATTTTTTAAAGCTAAAATTGACGAGCAAGAACAACGATATCTATCTTTTTTCTCAACAGAATATAACCTAGAGCCAGATTTAAAAGAATCGCCAGGTACTCTTAGAGACTTTCAGACAGCTCTTTGGATACTTCAACATTGCTTTGATTTAAAAACCTTTGAGGCTATTAAGAATTCAAAAGAATTTGGAATTGAGATTAGTTCTGCAAATGATTCTTATGATTTTGTTAAGGCCATGAGATTTGCAACAAATATTATTTCAAAAAAGAATAGATTAAATTTTGAATCTCAGATTGAAATATCTAAACAAGCCGAACTAAAACAATCGTCAGATAAGAAATCTGTTGAGACGATGATGAAAAGATATTATGAAAATGCTTCAAATTTATCAAACTTCAACAATCTTGTTTTGGAGACCTTTAAAGAAAAAAATGTTTTTGTAATCACAAAAGAACTTGATGATTTTTATATAAGAGGCAATAAGATTGGTATTAAAGGAGATAATTTATCAGGAAGAGAGGGTTTAATTTTTGGGATATTTATTGCGATTGGTAAGAACAAAAAAATTACTTCTATTGATACTCCAACTATAGCCTTGCTGAAAGACAATATATCTCTTGTTGATGATTACTTTAGGGATAGCAATTATTTCTCATCTCAGTTTCTAGAAATATTGAAGTCTAAATATAACCTTTCATCAATATTAAAATCGATGAAAAATTTAGGAATTATTCAAGCTTATATAAAAGAATTTGGTGAAGTTGTTGGGCAAATGCAATTTGATCTCTTTCATGTTTACACCGTTGATGAGCATACGTTTAAAGTTGTAAGAAATATGCGACAGATGCAAATTCATTATCAAGATGAATTTAAACTTGAGCATGAGCTACTCAATAAATTACCAAAGGTAGAGATACTTTATCTCGCTGGTCTTTTTCATGATCTAGGCAAAGGCAAGGGAGGAAATCATTCAGAAATTGGTGCAAAAACTAGTTTAATTTTTGCTAAAAAGATTGGTTTATCTGTTGCAGATGCAGATCTTATTTCTTGGTTGGTACTAAATCACTTACAAATGTCCTCAATATCACAGAAAAAAGATATCTCAGATCCAGACACAATTGGGTCTTTTGCAAATATTGTTTTAAATACTGAAAGGTTAGATTACTTATATTTACTAACAGTAAATGATATTAAGGCAACCAATCCAGCTCTATGGAATGGTTGGAAGCATGGACTTCTTAGAGACTTATTTTTGTCAACGAGATCAAAGCTTAATAAAGAGCCAGTCAAGACATCTGATGAGATATCAAAAGATAGAAAATTCAATGTACTGCAAGCTGTAGAAAAAAATAAACAAGAGATTGCTACAAACTACCTCAATTTATTTGATAACTCTTATTTTAATAAAAATAATTCAGATAAATTAAAGTGGCAAAGTACGCTGATACTTAAAGATATAGATGCAGAAATAGTTGTAGGATGCAGAAGATGTTTCGATAATATGCTTGAAGTTTTTATTAAAACTGAAAATTTTGATGGATTGTTTCTCAAGCTTGTTAAGGTCTTAGAGCTTTCGGGTTTGGAAATTGTAGATGCAAATATATCAACAAGCATGAATAAAAATATAGCTGCAAATACATTTATAACTAAATTTGTTCATCACAATAGACCTCTTACTAATTCAGAGTTAAAAGAGGTATCTTCAAGAATAAAAGAAAATTTTAGTAATTTTTCTTCTTCAAAAAAACAACCCTCAAAAAAGTTTAGAACTTCTAAGGGTTTTAAGAAAACGATTCATATTACCAATATAGAAGACAAAAATAAGAAAAGAAATCTTCTCACTGTTGAGACTTCAGATAGTCCAGGGTTACTTGCAAAGATTGCGAGAGTACTTTATGAAAATGGAACTTCTATATATTCAGCAAGAATAAACACTCTAGGAGATAGGGTTGAAGACACTTTTGAGATTGAAGATATTACAATTTCAACAGTTTCAAACACCAAGATTAATAGAATAAGCAAAGCTCTAAAAGAAGTTATATAAATAAATCTTTGAGCAAACTATAATATATACATGGAAATTAAAGCAGTTGGCATTGGAACTAAATCTTTGGCAGGAGACATATTAGATGTTTTTTATCCTGTAATAGATTTTGGCGGTGAGAAAACTGATATCCAAGAAATTAAAGATATAGATCCTAATAAAGAGTTAATAGAGATTTCATGGAGTCAGAGTGATCTAGATGCACCTATAAATGATGTATGCTCTGCATATCTAAAACTTCATCTCATTTCGAACAAATTTGTTTTACCGAATTCGATAAATCTTGAGGGTTTATTTGGGTGTCTGCCAAATGTTGCATGGACAAATCAAGGCCCGGTATCTCTCGAGGAGATAGATCAAAAAATATTTGATGCGAAATCTAGTAACCAAAAATTTTTTGTAAGGTCTTTAGATAAATTTCCGTGTTTAACAGATTATATTATTCCAAAGAATGTCAGGATTGCTGACGCTTCAAGGGTTAGACTTGGAGCATATTTAGGTTCTGGAACAACAGTCATGCACGAAGGTTTTATTAATTTTAATGCTGGCACGCTTGGTAAAGCAATGATAGAAGGAAGAATATCAGCTGGTGTTGTAGTTGGAGATAATTCAGATCTTGGAGGGGGTTGCAGCACGATGGGAACGCTTTCTGGCGGGAATGACGTTAAGATATCAATCGGAGAAAATTGTTTGTTAGGAGCTAACTCAGGGCTAGGTATACCTCTCGGCAACAACTGTACTGTTGAAGCAGGTTTATATATTACTGGCGGAACTAAAATTGAATTATTTGATGAAAATAATTCCTCTGTTGGCATCAAAAAAGCTTCAGAATTATCTGGATCTTCTAATCTAGTTTTTATTAGGAATTCTTTGAATGGGCAAGTTACTGCAAAGCCTAATAAGTCATCAATACAGTTAAATAATGAGCTGCATTCTAATGATTGAGTTTCTTCAAAACCTTATAAAAATAGAATCTTTATCTCCTAGAGATGAAGGCTGTTTTGACATGATTGAAGACAGACTGAACTCTCTAGCGTTTAAATGCTCAAGAATTAATTATCTTAATGTAGAGAATCTTTATGCTACGTATGGTGATAAAGGAAAGTTGTTTTGTTTCCTTGGTCATACAGACGTTGTGCCAACTGGTCCGGTGGAAAATTGGACCTATCCACCCTTTTCTGGTCACATTGATGGCGATCTTTTATATGGCAGAGGTACTGCTGATATGAAGGGCTCGATTGCAGCTTTTTTAGAATCTTTAGATGAATTCTTTGCAACAAACCCAAAACTAAACTTCAGAATTGCTGTCTTGCTTACTTCAAATGAAGAAGGCGATGCGGCTGATGGGTTTATAGATAAGATTGTTGATGAAATGATTGAGGCAAATGAAAAAATTGATTTGTGTCTTGTTGGTGAACCAACTTCATACATTAAAATTGGAGACAGCGTGAGAATTGGAAGAAGGGGATCTCTTGGAGGCTCTCTCCGAGTTCTTGGCAAACAGGGACATATAGCTTATCCAGAAAATGTTAAAAATCCTATATTTTCAGCTAGCGATCTCATTGTTGAATTAAAAAATACTGTTTGGGACAACGGGAATGCTATTTTTCAACCAACAAGTTTTCAAATATCCAACATACACTCAGGAACAGGCGCTAAGAATGTTGTTCCTGGTGAATTAGATATGCTTTTTAATTTTCGATATTCAACTGAATCTACTCAAGATACCTTAGTGAATGAATTTGAGTCCATTCTAAAAAAACTAAATATAGAATATGAGATTGATTGGAAATTAAGTGGTCTTCCGTATCTAACTGAAGAAAACAACCTAAAAGATGTCGTGGTTGAGTCAGTTAAAAATATTACTGGCTATGAGCCTGATCTTAATGCAAAAGGCGGAACATCAGACGGCAGATTTATTGCAAAAATGGGAACTGAGATTGTGGAATTAGGGCCATTAAATAAAACCATTCATCAAATAGATGAACATGTAAAAATATCAGAATTATTGACCTTAAAGGATATTTATAAAGATATCCTGAAAGGTCTTAACTCTAAACTTTCTTAATACTAAATTAGTTAAGAATCTTTTTTCTTGGCTTTGAATACATAAGCCATACCAATCAATAAAACCGCAATAATTGCATAATACTGAATCATAAATGTAAAGATTGGCTGCACCGAACTTAAACCATCAACAGTTGCATCTCCCCCTAAGAGTCCAGCAAGCACTCCTCCAATTGCAGAGGCAAGAAACCATAAGCCAAACATTTGACCCATATACCTTTTTGGAGAATATTTTGAAAAAGCAGACAATCCAATTGGTGAAAGCGCTAACTCCCCAAATGTCTGAAGTAAATATGTAAGTAACAACCATTTCATACCAACCGGTGCTGAAACCATAGCTAGCTGAACTGCATATACCATTACCATGAAGCTAATAGCCATAAATATTAAACCTATAGCAAACTTGATAGGCAGTGATGGGTCCATATTTATTCTAGCTAAGTGCGCCCAAACTCCAGCAAAAATTGGAGCAAATGTGACCACAAAAACTGGATTAGCAAACTGAAGCCATCCTATTGGGATAATAAAACCGGCAATAGAGAGATCGGTATAATCTCTTGCAAAAATACTTAATGAGCTTGCGGATTGATCAAAGCCTGACCAAAAAGCAGCAGCCCCAATAAATAGAACAAAAAGTAAAAGTAAATTCTTTCTTTCAGTATCTGAAAGGCCAGCAAATAAATATAAATATAAAAAATATAGACCAGCAACAATTGTTAAGAAATAAGCAAAGTTTTCTGCAAATACTCTTGGATCAACAGTAACTAATCCAAATAAACCAAGGCCAATAACAATAAACATTAACACCAAGCTTAACTTTGTCCATTTTATTAAAGTTTGTCTTTTTGAATCTTCCATATCATTTGGATTTTCACCTGCAGCTCCAAGAAGATGCCTGAATTTTATATATTGGTAGACTCCAAATGCCATTCCTATTCCAGCAGCTCCAAAACCATAATGCCAACCAATTTTTTCACCAAGATATGAACATATCAAAAACCCCAGGGTAGAACCTACATTTATTGACATGTAAAAAATGGTGTATCCAGAATCTCTTCGGCTATCATCATCGCCATAAAGATTTCCAACAATAGTTGAAATATTCCCTTTCAATAATCCAGTACCCAGAACAACAAGAATTAATCCTAAAAAGAAAGTTTGTTCTAGGGGGATAGCCAAAGTAAAATGCCCAAGTGCTATTATGATAGCGCCAATGAGAACTGCTTTTTGATGCCCCAGAATATTGTCAGCGATCCAGCCGCCTGGAACCACCATAAAATAGACCATTCCAACATAGATACCATATATCGCATTAGCATTCATGGCAGATAAACCCATGCCTGGATTAAATCCAGTTAAAGAACCTGTCATATAAAGGACAAGAAGTGCTCTCATTCCGTAATAGGACATTCTTTCCCACATTTCGGTTAAAAATAATGTTCTAAGTCCAATTGGATGACCAAAAAATCCTGTATCTTTATTCATAATGATTTATTCTTTTAATTGATTTAAGTACTATACCAAAATGGAAAAAAATTTACATAAAGTATCTCCTATAAAAAGAATAGCGGCGACAATCTATGATTTGTTTTTGCTTTTAGGAGTTTGGTTTACTGTTGGCTCGATAGCCTTATGGGCTAATGGTGGAGAAATACTTAATCCATGGATTGGACTCTCGTTGGTTCTTTTTAGCACTTGGTCTTTCTATAGTTATTTCTGGACTCACGGAAATAAGACTCTTGGAATGGCTGTATGGAAGATAGAAATATATAGCTTGGATGGCAAGAAAGTTACATTAAAACAAACAACCATAAGATTCTTTTTAAATCTTGTTGTTGTTTTTCTAGCCGGGATTCCATTATTACAAATATATTTTTCAAAAGATGGAGAATCCATTAGTGATGCTCTATCTAAAACCAATCTCAGATATATCTAGATTCTTTTGTATAAAAAGATACTAAAAATTAATAAGAAGACTGCCGGCGCAATCACACCAATAACAATTGGATAGCTATAGGATATAAATATGCTAGCTGAAAAATCTTGAATCACCTTGTAGATAAAGCCACCTAAGACAGCAAAAACAATCTTAGATCCTGGAGTGGAATCTCTTAATGATCCAAAAATAAAAGATCCAAAAAAAATAATGATTGCTAAAACTGAAATCGGGAAAAATATTTTTTTATAATAAGATTTTTTAAGGTGAGAGTTAAATAGAATATCTTTCTCTAAAGAGCTTTGCCTCATGACATCTTGATATTCCTTTAGTCTTTTTAAGCTCAAATTATCAATATCATCAAATGGAATCATGGCAACCAAGGGGAAAGAGAAATTCTCAAAATTAGAATCATTTTCATTTAAGTTAAAATTATGTGCTTTCATTGAATCATCAAACAAGACTCCTTCTTTACTAATTTTTGCCGATCCTGCTGTCTTAAAATATGAAGCTTGATTGAGTTTCGTTTTTATAAATCTAACGTTAAAAATATTATCGTCGACAACATTTGTATAACTTAACAACGAATCTTGGTGTTTTATCCATTGAGAACTAGCTGAAATTTTCTGAGAATTCTGTAGGTAAAGATTTTTATCAATTTTTGCATCTAGATGAACTCCTCTAAATACCGCTTCATCTAATATTAGGAAGGATAAAACTAAAACTAATGGTCCTATGGCGCTTATAAGAACTATTTTAATTGGAGATTGACCGCTGGACCTAAGAACATTTAGATTCCCTTCTTGATGTGATATTCCAAGTGAGATCATCACCCCTAATAAGCAAGCTCCTTCAAGGAATTCAATTGCTCTATGTGGCATTGACCAAAAAACATGTTTTAAGGCCAAAAGAAATGTGTAATCGATTGATAGATTTTCAAGCTCAGAAATAAAATTAAATACTAAATCTAATAATGCAAATAATAAAAAAATAAAAAGTGAGATTACGAATGAACGCTTAACAAGATATTTATTAAAAATTTTCATGTTAAGCAACCAACCAAATTAATAGGATGAATATTATTGAGCCTATAAAATATTTTGAAAGTTTAGAATCCCTGATTCCTGAAATGAATGTATTCACGAAATATATTTTGTCTTTAAAAATATATACCAAAGTAAACATTGCAAATATGGCATGAACCCACCACAAGCCAAGATTTGATTCATTGGTATCTGTTATTGACTCTCTTCCCAATATTAATAAACTCAAATAAGATATATATAGCAGCATTCCAGGCAAAATTACCGATAACCTGCCCTGTCTTGGCTTTACTGCAGCCATATAAACTCCTAGAAAGAGAAGAACTATTATGGTAACTGGAATTGATATATTCCATTGATAGCTTGCATTATCTGAGACAAATGAATAATCAAATATTTTCGATAAACTCAAACCAGAGATTTTATTAGTATTACTATCTAATGATAATTTAAAATTACCAAAATTTGAGACGAGTTGAGAGGAATCAGAAAATATACCTCTATAAAGAGATCCTTCAGAAAAAACTAAATCTATACTCTCTCCATTCTCAGAAGTAGTTAACTCTTTAGCTATGACCAGGGTGGATATATCTCCATTAGATGTTAGTAATTTAATCTCATTTAAAAAGCCGTTCTCGACATCTTCGACATAAATAAATCCTCGCCCCTCTTGAAGTGAAAATAATTTTTTTGATTGAAGTGCGTCAATTTGCTCCTCAAAAGAATCTACAGAAAGAATTTCTTGTGATAATGCTTTGGTATATGGAGCAATATACAAACTGAGAGACAGAGTCAAGACAAAATAAATGAATGCTTGTGGAGACAAAAATTTTACTAAGTCAAAGGGTGCAAGACCAACTGAAATAAATCCAAAAATTTCTCTTTCAGAGTAAAGCCGACTAACGGTTACTAAAATACCAAGAAAAAATGATAGAGGTATTAAAAGAGTTATAAAGTCCGGAATCCTTAATGAAACAACACTTATAATGATACTTGGATCTATATAGCCCTCTGCAGCTTGTTCAAAATAACCGACGAGCCTTGAGCCAACAACTAAAAGAAAGAAGATTAACAGGATGCTACAAGAAGATTTGAAAACCTCCATATTCAAATTTTTTAAAAGAATATTTTTTTTATACATGCCTTGAGAACTATGATGCATTACAATAATTATCTTATCAGTAAATACCATAAATAGGAGTCCTTAAATGGCATATAAAGTTTTAAAAAATATCGCATTAAAAGATACATCATCTGCAAGTCTAGTTTCATTAAAGACAGCTATGCTAGTGCTAACAATAAACAAAGATACAAAAAATAATGCATCTTTTAAAGAAATAGATAAAGTTTCTAAAAACTATTTATCTAAAACAATTGTTTCTCATTTAAAAGAAGCTGGAAGCTCTATGCTTCTTCCCAAGATAGATGGTATCAATGCAGAAAATATTCTTTTAGTAAAAGGATTAGATAAAGATGCGCCAATGCATAAATGGTTGAGCATGTATGGCTCTATTTCTCAAAAAGGAAATCAATTAAATGCAAAAGATATATCAGTAATGTGTGGAACAACATATCCGTCTGGCAAAGATGAACTTTGGTTGATTGAAATGGTTGCAAAAACAATAGAATCAAATGCATATATATTTTCAGAAACTAAAAATAAAACAGCAAAAAAACCATCACTGAAAAATTTAACTATTTTAACTAGTGGCCTTTCTGGTGCAAATTTAACTAAAGCAAAACAAGCTGCTAAAAAAGGATATGCTATTGGTGAAGGTGTAAATACTGCTAAGTATCTTGGCGATCTTCCAGCCAATCATTGCACACCAAAAATTATTGAAAGAAAAGTTAAGGCTATGAGCAAAGATTTTCCTAAATTAAAAATTAAGTCGTTCAATGAAAAAGATATGGAAAAACTTGGGATGGGTTCATTCTTAAGTGTTTCTAGAGGAAGTATAGAGCCGGCAAGAATGATGGTTATAGAATATAAAGGTGCTAAGCCTTCAGAAAAACCTATTGCTCTCGTTGGAAAAGGAGTTACTTTTGATACCGGTGGAGTCTCAATAAAGCCAAGTCCTAGTATGGACGAGATGAAATGGGATATGTGTGGCGCTGCAACTGTCTTTGGTGTTATGTCTACCCTTGCTAGACTTAATGCTAACGTAAATGTTGTTGGTGTAATGGCATGTGCTGAGAATATGTGTTCTTCAACAGCAACTAAGCCTGGTGATGTGGTCACTTCAATGTCAGGACAAACTATTGAGATTCTAAATACTGATGCGGAAGGACGATTAATTTTAGCTGACGCACTAACCTACGTTGGTAAATACAAGCCTTCGTATGTTATTGATATGGCTACGCTGACAGGAGCTGTTGTAATTGCTCTTGGAAGGCATGCTAGTGGTGTTATGGCTAATGACCAGCATCTTGCAGACATGATCGTTGGTGCTGGTGAGGAATGTGGCGACAGAGCATGGCAACTGCCTCTTTGGGATGAGCATCAATCATGTACAAAAACTAGGTATGCTGATTTAGCTAATATTGGAGGAGGAAGAGAAGCTGGAACTATTCATGCTGCTGCTTTCCTATCTAAGTTTACTAACGATTATAAATGGGCTCATATCGATATAGCTGCAACTGCATCTCATAGCTCTCCAGTTAAAGCTGGGACAGGAAGACCTGTTCCATTATTAAGTGAGCTACTTTTAAGTAAAAAGCTAAAATAAAAATACTCGGTAAATATGGATAAACAGTATTACCCCACAGAAATAGAAGAAAAATGGGTAAAAATTTGGTCTGAGAGAAAAGTTACTAATAAAGATTCTAGTGAATCTTTCTCACAAGTCATCCCTCCTCCAAATGTAACTGGCACACTCCATATGGGCCATAGTTTTCAATATGCCATTATGGATTTTTATACCAGATATCATCATATGTCTGGTAAAGATGCTCATTGGCAAGTAGGTGCCGACCACGCTGGTATCGCAACCCAAATGGTTGTTGAAAATAATTTAGCTAAAGATGGTATAACAAGAACCGATCTAGGTAGGGAAAAATTTCTTGAAGAGGTTTGGTCCTGGAAAGGATATTCAGAAGAAAAAATAATATCGCAAATTAAAAGACTAGGAAATACTATTGATTGGGAAAAGTATAGATTTACACTAGATGATGGTTTTAACGAAGCAGTTATTAAGGCTTTTGTTGAACTTCATAGAAAAGAAAAAATCTATAGAGGCTATAGACTTGTCAATTGGGACCCTGCATTAAAAACTGCTGTCTCAGATCTTGAGGTTGTTAGACAAGAAAAGGATGGGCTTCTATGGCACATCAAATATCCTATAGAAGATTCGAATGAGTTTGTTACTGTTGCTACAACAAGACCTGAGACCATGTTCGGAGATATGGCAATTGCAGTCAATCCAAACGATGATCGATATAGAGATTTAATTGGTAAAAATGTTGTCCTACCCTTCGTTGGAAGAAAGATTCCAATTCTTGGTGACGATTATGTTGATATGGAGTTTGGGACAGGTTGTTTAAAGATAACACCAGGGCATGACTTTAATGATTATGAGATTGGTAAGAAGTATTCTTTGCATGAAATAGATGGACAAGTAAAAACTTCAAAAGTAGTTAGCGACTTTCTTCCTATAAATATATTCAATGATGATGCTTGGTCAAATGAGAATGTACCGGCTCCTTTTGATAATCTTGATCGATTTAAGGTTAGAAAACTAGTTATAGAAAAATTAACTGAGCTGTCTTTGCTCGAAAAAGAAGAAAAACATCATATCAGCGTTCCAAGAGGCGAAAGGTCTAATGTTGTTATCGAGCCTAAGTTGAGCCATCAGTGGTATGTAAAAACAGCTGAGATGGCAGCTAGAGCCAATGATGCTGTAAATAAAGGTGAAATTAAATTTCATCCAGAGAACTGGGTTAAAACCTATTTTAATTGGATGGATAATATTGAAGATTGGTGTATTAGTAGACAAATATGGTGGGGTCATAGAATTCCTGCTTGGTTTGATAGCGAAGAAAACGTTTATGTTGGCTACAGCGAAGAGGAAGTTCGATCTCATTACAATTTAGATGATAGAGAGTTGCTTCAAGATGAAGACGTATTAGATACTTGGTTTTCTTCAAGCTTATGGCCTTTTGGCGCAATGGGATGGCCGAATGAAACAGAGGATTACAAAAAGCACTTTCCTACCTCATTACTGGTAACTGGATTTGATATTATTTTTTTCTGGGTAGCAAGAATGATGATGATGAGTCTTGAATTTACCGATCAAATACCCTTTAAAGATGTTTATGTTACCGGCTTAATTAGAGATGAGAATGGACAAAAAATGTCGAAGTCAAAAGGAAATGTTATTGATCCTCTTGATCTTATATACGGAATTTCTCAAGATGATCTAGTAGAAAAAAGAACAGCTAATTTAATGCAAGAAAGCACAGCTCAAAAAATAGAACGTAAAACAAGGAATCAATTTCCAAAGGGTATCGAATCCTACGGAACAGATGCCCTTAGAATGACTTTTTTTTCACTAGCAACTCATACCAAAGATATTAGTTTTGAACTTAGCAGATTAAAAGGTTACAGAAATTTTTGTACCAAGATTTGGAATGCAGCAAGATTTATAAATGGCTATCCTGTTGGGAATGACTCTTTTGAACCAAAAACTGATACAGATAAGTGGATCAAAGATGAATATAATAAAACAAAGAATCAAATACAAAAAAATATAGAAGATTACAGATTAGATTTTGCTATAAACGAAGTATATGAATTCTTTTGGAATAAATTTTGTGATGTTTATATTGAAGAATGTAAAAAATCTGGTGAGACTGCTAATCTAAGACCGATGCTAAAAGAAATCTTAGTCATGATGCATCCTTTTGCCCCTTTCATCACCGAAGAAATACATACACTATTATTTGAAAGCCAAATTATTGATTAATCTCAGGGTTGTAAAAACATCTGAATATGGTCGATATCATCCTCTAGATAAACGCTCCCTCTTGAGGTGAAACCTAGTTCATTGTAAAAATGTTCTAGCCTGTGTTGAGCTGAAATAATAATTTCATCATTAGGATAATTTTTTTTAAGGAAATTGACGCCTTCTTGAGTAAGATTCTTTCCTAATAACTGACCTCTTGTATCTATATCAACAAGAATTCTTCCCAAAGACGATCCTTCATACATCGTTCTTGGAGGAAACGCTCTTAGGTATGCTAAAAGTTCTTCACCCTTATAGCCTAGCAGATGGGATGCATCTTGATCATTATAATCAGCATCTATATAAGGACAGTTTTGCTCAACAACAAAAACCTTTTGTCTTAAATTAAGAATGGCATATAACTCATCTGTAGATAAGTCAGAAAAATTCTTCCAAACGTAATTTATTTCTAATGTTTTGATAGAGCTTAAGTTAATTAGTTAGTCTCTCATGATTATATATTTCTTATCAATAATATCTATGTGCATATGAGATCAAATAATTGAAGTTATATTTGAATGTTTGAGGTTATATACAGTAAAAATATATATAATTCGCATTCTAATCTAGAGGTAATAAAAAATTGAACAATATATATAACGTAAATGTTAAGAAAAGTGATATGTCTGACCTTTCTCTGGATGTATATAAAGGTAAAGTTTTACTAATTGTAAATGTAGCGAGTGCATGTGGGCTTACATATCAATATGAGGGGCTTCAAGAACTTTACAAAACTTATCAAAAAGATGGCTTTGAAGTCCTTGGATTTCCATGCAATCAGTTTGGCGCTCAAGAGCCTGGAACAAACGAAGAAATACAATTTTTTTGTACAGATAAGTATGAGGTTGAATTTACTCTCTTCGATAAGATTGAAGTCAACGGAGATAATACAGCTCCAATTTACGAAATGCTAAAAAAGAATCATCCAGCAGAATCAGGATCTAATGAGATTGAATGGAATTTCACAAAATTTTTAATCAGTAAGAATGGCGAGATAATAAAAAGGTTTGGTCCTAAGTCTGAGCCTGGCGAAATTAAAAATGATATAGAGAGTCTTATAAATGAATAAAGATAGTATTTATGATTACACTGTAAAAGATTCAGAAATGCAAGATGTGCCGATCAGCTCATTTAAAGAAAAGGTTCTTTTAGTTGTGAATGTTGCAAGTGAATGCGGTTTTACATATCAATACAAAGGGCTTCAACATTTATATGAAAAACATAAAGAAAGTGGATTAGAAGTATTAGGGTTTCCGTGTAATCAATTTAGAGGTCAGGAATCTGGAACAAATGAAGAGATACAAATTTTTTGTTCTGAAAAGTATGATGTATCTTTTAAGATCTTTAATAAAATAAATGTTAATGGTGATAAGGCAGAGCCTTTCTATGATTTTCTTAAAAAAGAATATCCGGGAATATTGGGAACAAAAAATATTAAATGGAATTTTTCTAAATTTCTTGTTAATAAAGACGGGAAGGTTGTTAATCGCTATGGCCCAACAACTAAACCAAAAGATATCGAATTAGATATCATTAAATTACTCTAGTACTGTCTTATTTTTTAGATTACGAAGGGAAGTTATCTTGATAGAAATGTTATTTTGGAGCTTAATAGTTGTAACATGGCTATCATATGGGATGCATGTAATAAAAGAATACATACGAAATAAATAATTTTGAATAGGAGAAAAAATGAGTATTAAACCAATGATAAAGAAGCCTAGTTTATTTAGAAGAACAGTGATGTCGATTGTTAATGGTTGGAGGAGAGTAATGGATGTTAAATATAATCCACTAAAACATATACCAGATCCTAGCCTGCAAACTTACTTCATGTTGGTATTGTTTACAATTTGGAGCGTATTCTTTGGCTTTATAGCAGCAAACTATCTAGGTCTGTTTGGATATAATACAGTTGCAAGTATTGTTATACATATTGCAATACTAGTTCCATTATCATTTACTAATGCGATCTTTGTAGATGCTGAACGTGATGGAGCTAAATGGTTAGAAGAATGGAAAGCAGAACAATCAAGATATAAGTTAGTAGTTAATAGACTCAAGGCTAAAAACTTAACAATTTGGAATCCAAACAAGGAAGCTTAATTAAAATAATATAAGATAAATGGACTAATGATTTGGAGATTAAAGAGCTTAGCCCAGTCTAGAAAATTTAAAGTTTTAAAGACATAAGCAAGGCATCTTCAGGGATATCTCCAGAATAATATTTATCTCTTATCGCATCCTTTTCAAATCCATACTTTTGATAAAATGCTATTGCCTTTTCATTACTTACGCGCACCTCAAGAAAGACTTGATTGATACCCATTGCTTTACACTGGCTAATCATAGATTTAAGTATTAACGAGCCTATTCCTTTTGATTGCTGAATCTCTATAACTGCAATACTTAAAAGATGCGCCTCAGGCTTGATTGGAGAAAAAATTAGAAAGGCCAGCATCTTGCCCTCTTCCTTGCATACTAGTCCGCGGTGACCAACCTCGAAAGAAGACTTAAAATTGTTAAATGACCATGGCGATGGATTGGTTGAAACCTCAATCTCATATGCCTCTTCTAGATCATTGATATCTAGTAATGAGATTTTGTACATTATTTAATGATATTTTTTTTTATATTTTCCCAAAGAGGCTTCTTTAGGCTAGGGTTTTTTATTATTTCTTCTAAGGTATTAGATCTTATTATTGGTAAAGGGGTTTCTATTTCAAAATTGTCTTTAGTAAAGACAATGATGCCAGCTAGTTCTTTTTTTGATGAGATCATTTTTTGAATATCATTGTTTAATTCAAAACTTATAACTTCAATCAATTCATTGAACTCATTTGGATTAATGGCGCCAACGATAGCTTTAAGAAGGTCTGACTGATCTTGTGGTAAATCATTAAAACAAATATCAAGTAATGTTAGAATGTTTCCTTTTTGATAAATATGAATTTCTTTATCATTGGTTTTGTCTTTACTAGAGCGTAAAGAATACCTTGTAACGCCAATCTCTTTTAAGATAAGGTTAGTTTTTATAGATGAAGTTATCATAGAGATAAAATATTAACATTTACTTAATACAAAATGGATAATCCAGTAAACAAATATAAGTCTTTTGAGCCCATTAAACTTGAAAATAGACAGTGGCCAACAAAAGTCATAAATAAAGCACCTACATGGTGTTCTGTTGATCTTAGAGACGGAAATCAAGCTCTTATAGAACCGATGGGCGTTGAAAGAAAAGATAGAATGTTTTCACTTCTTTGTGATATCGGTTTTAAAGAAATAGAGGTGGGCTTCCCCTCTGCATCTCAAACAGACTTTGATTTTGTAAGAGATTTAATTGAAGCGAAGAAAATTCCAAGTGATGTAAATATTCAAGTTTTAACTCAAGCTAGGAATGAGTTAATTGAGAGAACGTTTGAATCTTTAAAAGGAATACCTCAAGCGATAGTTCATTTTTATAACTCAACATCTACACTTCAAAGAAAAGTTGTATTTAAACAAGATAAAGAAGGTATTAAAGAAATTGCTATCAACGGAGCTTTAAAAATAAAAGAATTGGCTAAGCAAAACCCCGAAACTGATTGGAGTTTTGAATACTCTCCTGAAAGTTTTACAGGAACAGAGTTAGATTATGCTGCTGAAGTATGTGATGAGGTCGTTGAAATCCTAAAAACAATTTCAGATCATAAAATTATTATCAATCTTCCAGCGACTGTTGAAATGTCTACTCCTAATATATATGGCGATCAAATTGAATGGATGAATAATAATCTTAAAAATAGAGATAATATTTCTCTTAGCTTGCATCCTCATAATGATAGAGGCACTGCTGTTGCAGCTTCAGAATTTGGATTAATGGCAGGTGCTGACAGAGTTGAAGGCACGTTATTTGGTAATGGTGAAAGAACTGGAAATGTTGATATTGTAACTATTGCATTAAATATGCTGACTCAAGGCATAGATCCGAAGCTAGATTTCTCTAATATAAATGCTGTTATGAGAGAGGTTGAATACTGCAACCAACTTCCTGTTCATCCAAGACATCCTTACGCTGGTGATCTGGTTTTCACAGCTTTCTCTGGCTCTCATCAAGATGCTATTAAAAAAGGCTTTCAATCTATGAAAGAATCTAACGATCCTGTATGGGCAGTTCCTTACCTTCCAATAGACCCTGCTGATTTAGGAAGAAGCTATGAAGCTGTTGTTAGAATAAATTCACAATCTGGTAAAGGGGGAGTTGCTTTCTTGCTTGAAAAAGATCATGGGGTCTCACTTCCAAGAAGATTACAAATTAGCATGAGTCAAAAAATACAAAAGATTGCTGAAGAAACAGGAAAAGAGGTCAGTAGCTCTGATATATGGAAAATATTTGAGGACAATTTCTTAATTCCTAAGAAAAATGCTTCATATATAAGCCATTTATCATCAACTCAAAACGAGATTAATAAATTAGAGCTAAAAATGATGATAGCTTCTAAAGAATTAATTATTAACGGTCTTGGTAACGGTCCTATTGACGCATTTGTTAAAGGGTTATGTGAAGAACTAAATATGCAAATAAAAGTTTCTGACTATCATCAGTCAGCTATCTCCTCAGGGTCGGATGCTCAGGCAGCAGCATACATAGAACTAGAGATTGACGGTAAGAATAGCTGGGGAGTTGGTATTAATCAAAATACCACCAGAGCTTCTTTTGAAGCTATTATTGTTGGGCTAAGTAAAATTCTTTAAACATTAATCGAAATTGGGCTCTCTTTTTTCAAAGAAAGCTGAAACTGCTTCATAATTTTGAGGGCTTCTTGTTAGATCATTTTGAATTTCTGCCTCGCTAGCAAAAGTATCCCAATAACCAACACTTAAAGATTCTCTCATAAGAGTTTTAGTATGCATAAGTGACTGCGATGATCTTTTGGCAAGCTTTAAAGCCCATTCCATAGTTTTATCTTCTAGCTCTTCTTCTGCAACAACCTTATTTACCATGCCAAAATGCAAGCATTCATCAGCAGTAATTTTTTTAGCTTCAATAGCATATTCATATGCTTTTGCATAACCCATAAATTTTGGTAGAAACCAAGAAAGACCGCCATCAGGAACCAAGGCAATATTACTAAACACAGAAAGGATATAGCCCTTATCAGACATCACCCTTAAGTCACATGACATTGCCAATGCTGCGCCAATACCAGCAGCAGGCCCTGTTATAGATGCTATAACAGGTTTAGGCATTGTAATGATGTTTTCAAAAAATGGCTTAAAACCTCTTGTGAGGGCATCTTTTGAACCTTCCCAACTTGATTCACTCTCAGTTAAATCAGCACCAGCAGAAAAACCCCTTCCCGCTCCAGTAATTATAAGAACCTTTATAGCCTCATCATCTTTCACTTCAGAAGTTGCTTTTTGAAGTTCCCATATTAGGTCTTCATTAAAAGCATTTAACTTGTCAGGTCTATTAAGCTTAATAGTTGCAACTTTGTCGTTTTTAATTAATTCAAGAGTTTTAAAATTCATGTTATTCCTTAGAAAAGAGATACCCAATTATATAGGCTACCTATTTGTTATTACAATACAGCCGTTTTTGTAGATGACTTTTCCACCCTGCTGATCATTATCTGCTCTTGACCACTGGACCTCTGATTTCGGTCCAGGTCTTGATAAGATAAAGGTTTTAAATATTTCTTCTGTTATTTTCTTATTTGGCATGGCAATATTTTGCATGGCAATGGAAGACCTAATAATTTCTATACAAACTGCGTTATCTAAATTCTTTAAATCTTTAACAGGAATCTCTTTACCAACAAGATAGTCATATTCTTTTTTGAAAAGCTCTTTATATAAAATATTCCTACTTTCGATTAATTTAGAAGTATTTGAAATCCTATCCGAAGCATTGATCCATCTCTCTTCAATTTTAGGAATTAAGCTATTTCTTATGAAGTTTCTATCCTGATTTATTTCAAAGTTTGAGGTATCTTCTATAAAACTTATATTATTTTTATCCATATAGCTCAAAAGATCTTTCTTTGAATAATCTAAGAGGGGTCTGATAAGAAAACCTGAACCAACAGCCCTTCTTACCGGAGGGCCTTCTAATCCGTCCATTCCAGTTCCTCTAAATAGTCTTAAAAAAAATGTTTCAGCCACATCATTAGAATGATGGGCTAATAATATTTGCTCACCTTCTTTAAGGAGATTAGAAAAAATACCATATCTAGCTTTTCTTGCAGCTGATTCCAGCCCATCACCTTCAACACTAATATGAATTGATTTAATGATTAGATTTATATCAATACTCTTACACATTGATTTGCAATGATCTTCCCATCCTTTACTGTCTTTAGACAGATTATGATTGACATGGATGGCTTCTATTTGAATCGAGTATTCTTTCCTAAGATGTGCAAACATATGTAAGAGAGCAGATGAATCTGCTCCACCACTAAAGGCAATATAAATTTTATTTTCTAAATTTATATTTTTAATTAGATGTGTTTTGTCGATCAAAATTTATGAGCCAATTTTTAAAAGTCTTTCATAACGTTTATCTAGTAAGTCTTTTATAGATAACTTACTTAGTGTGAGTAAATTTCTTGATATAGATTCTTTAATATTAGAGGACACAAGTTCATAATCTCTATGAGCACCTCCAAGAGGTTCTGAGATTATTTCATCTATAACTTTAATTTTTATTAAATCTTGCGAACATAACTTCATTGCTGTGGCTGCTTCAGGAGCCTTTTCTGCTGTTCTCCATATTATAGATGCGCAAGCTTCAGGAGAAGCTACTGCATAAGTTGCATACTCGAGCATAGAGACATGATCTCCAACACTGATTGCAAGAGCTCCACCAGAACCACCTTCTCCAGTAACAATAACAATGATAGGTGTTTTTAATTCAGACATTACAGCCAGATTCCGAGCTATGGCTTCACTTTGACCTCTTTCTTCCCCCTCAACACCCGGATATGCACCAGCAGTATCGATAAAAGTTATAACTGGCAATGAGAACTGTTCTGCTAGCTGCATTAACCTTTTTGCTTTTCTGTAACCCTCTGGTTGCGGCATACCAAAATTTCTTAAAACTTTTTCATCTGTATCACGCCCTTTTTCATGACCAATAACCATGATTGGAGTTTGTTCTAAATAGGCCAAACCACCAACAATAGAAGCATCATCTCCAAATTGTCTATCCCCGTGAAGTTCGTCAAAATCTTTAAAAATTCTTTTTATAAAATCTAACGTATGAGGTCTTTGAGGATGTCTTGCTACTTGAACTGTCTGCCATGTAGATATTTTAGAGTATATTTTTTTTGTAAGTGCGTCTCTTTCTTTCTCTAGATTTAGGATTTGACTGCTTATTTCTGGATTATCAAGTGCCGCATTTTTTAGAGCACTAATTTTTTCAGAAATTTCTTGTATGGGTTTTTCAAAATCTAAAAATTTTTGATCTTCGGATATGTTTTTGCCAGGATTATATCCATCCGATGTATTTTTCTGATCTGACATTATTTAT
>CAZTGS010000011.1:0-38868 GCA_964613455.1 uncultured Gammaproteobacteria bacterium
TTGCAAATATTGATAACGCTCCAGAAGAAAGAGAAAGAGGAATTACTATTGCTACATCTCATGTTGAGTATGTATCAACTGCTCGTCACTATGCTCACGTAGATTGTCCAGGTCACGCAGACTATGTTAAAAATATGATTACTGGTGCTGCTCAGATGGATGGAGCTATATTAGTAGTAAGTGCTGCTGATGGTCCTATGCCACAGACAAGAGAACATATCCTTTTATGTAGACAGGTTGGAGTTCCATATATCGTTGTATATATGAATAAAGCTGATCAAAATGATGATCCAGAAATGATAGAGCTAGTCGAGATGGAAATTAGAGAGCTACTAAGCGAATATGATTTCCCAGGTGATGATACGCCTATTATTGTTGGTAGTGCTTTAAAAGCATTAGAAGGAGATACTTCTGAAATTGGAGTACCTTCAGTTACTAAATTGATTGAAACGCTAGACTCATACGTTCCAGAACCAGAAAGACCTGTAGATCTACCTTTCTTAATGCCTATTGAAGATGTATTTACAATTTCAGGAAGAGGAACAGTTGTAACAGGAAGAATTGAGACTGGTATTGTTAATACTGGTGATCCACTTGAAATTATTGGAATAAAAGATACACAAGCTACAACATGTACTGGTGTGGAAATGTTCAGAAAATCTCTAGACGAAGGTCGTGCTGGAGAGAATTGCGGTGTTCTTTTAAGAGGTGTTGAAAGAGAAGCTGTTGAAAGAGGACAGGTTCTATCTAAGCCTGGTGCAATTTCTCCGCATACAAAATTTGAAGCAGAGATTTATGTCTTAAGTAAAGACGAGGGTGGAAGACATACTCCATTCATGAATAACTACAGACCACAATTCTATTTTAGAACAACAGATGTTACTGGAGCTTGTGAGCTACCAAGTGGCGTTGAAATGGTTATGCCTGGTGACAATATTAAAATGAATATTGAACTGATTGCTCCAATTGCAATGGACGAAGGTCTTAAATTTGCTATTAGAGAAGGCGGAAGAACAGTTGGTGCTGGTGTAGTATCAAAAATTATTGAGTAATAATTGATCAATTAGCCGAGGCCATTGTGTCTCGGCTTATTTGTCTCTGAAGAATATGAAAATGTGTTTTAGGCCAGTAGCTCAATTGGTAGAGTACCGGTCTCCAAAACCGGGGGTTGTGGGTTCGAGACCCTCCTGGCCTGCCAAGTTTAACTTGCAGCCGAAATAGGAAATATATGGCTAAAGGATCAGCTTCGAAAACAGTAGATAACCTTAAGTGGTTTTTTGCTCTTGCAGTATTTAGTTCTGCTGTTATCGGAAATAGTTATTTCATTGAAGTGGCTTTCTTATACAGAGTTCTTGCTGTTGTATTTTTGTTTCTTGTTGGCTTAGGAATAATGGCCGTTACAAATTTTGGATCTAATGCGATTAAGCTTATGAGAGAATCTAGAACGGAAATAAGAAGAGTTGTATGGCCTACTAGAATGGAAACAACTCAAACTTTCTTAGTTGTATTTACTTCTATTGTTGTTTTGTGTTTATTTTTTTGGGCGTTAGAGTCGCTATTAACTTTCTTAACTAAATTGGTACTTGGGTAACATTATGGATTGGTACGTAATACAAGCATATTCTGGATACGAGCAAAAAGTTAAGATAGCTCTTGAAGAAAAAATAGAGCTTAATAATTTATCAGAAAAATTTGGTGAAATTCTTATACCTACCGAACAAATAGTTGAACTAAAAGGTGGAACTAAAAAAACTACTGAAAGAAAATTCTTTCCTGGCTACATATTAATACAAATGCTTCTTGAAGATGATTCATGGCAATTAGTTCAATCTACAGCTCGAGTATCAGGATTTGTTGGAGGGACTAAAGATAGACCACTCCCAATTTCAGAAGATGATGTAAATAATATTATTAACAGAATTGAGGTTGGAGAAGATGCTCCAGCTCCAAAAACTATATACGAGCCTGGTGAAGTTGTTAGAGTTTGTGATGGCCCATTTAATGACTTTAATGGCGTAGTTGAAAATGTAGACTATGAAAGAAATATGGTTAAAGTAGCAGTACAAATATTAGGTAGAGCAACACCTGTTGATCTAGAGTTTATGCAAATAGAGAAAACGTAATGGCAAAAAAAGTAGCAAATATTCTTAAATTACAAATACCAGCTGGTGGAGCTAATCCTAGCCCTCCTGTTGGACCTGCATTGGGACAAGTTGGCGTAAATATTATGGATTTCTGTAATGCATTTAATGCAGAAACCCAAAGTGCAGAAAAGGGAATGCCTCTTCCGGTTGTAATAACTGTATATGAAGACAAATCATTTACCTTTGTTGTAAAAACACCACCAGCAGCTGTGCTAATTAAAAAAGCTTTAAATATTCCTAAAGGAAGCGGTGAACCTAATAGAGAAAAAGTTGGAAAATTAACAAGAGCTCAATTAGAAGATATTGCAAAACAAAAAGAACCAGATTTAAATTCAAACGATATTGATGCAGCAGTTCTTATTATTGCTGGTACTGCAAGAAGCATGGGAGTAGAGGTAGATCTATGAGCAAGGTAACAAAAAAACAAAAAATTATTCTTGAAAAAGTTGATCCTGAAAAAACTTATTCTATAGCAGAGGCATTAGAGATAATGCAATCTGTAAAATCTGAAAAGTTTGAAGAGTCTGTTGATATTGCAGTTAGATTGGGTGTAGATCCTAATAAATCAGATCAGAATGTTAGAGGAGCAGTAACTCTACCTAATAGTTTAGGAAAACAAGTTACTGTTGCAGTATTTGCAGATGGTGACCAGGCTGAAGCAGCCAAAGCAGCTGGTGCTGAACATATCGGAATGGATGATCTCGCTGAAAAATTCACTAAAGAAGAAATAAGTGTTGATGTTGTTATTTCAACAAACGCTGCAATGAAAGTTGTAGGCAAGCTTGGACAAGTTTTAGGACCTAAAGGATTAATGCCAAACCCTAAAACTGGAACAGTTTCTGATGATGTTGCTACTGCTATTAATAATGTTAAAGCAGGCCAGGTCAGATTTAGAACTGATAAAAATGGAATTATTCATGGAAGCATTGGAAAAGTATCTTTTGATGTAGCAAAAATACATTCAAATGCTACTGCATTAATAGAAGAATTAAAAAAATTGAAACCGGCATCTGCTAAAGGTATTTTTATAGGTAATATTGCTCTAAGTAGCACTATGGGACCTGGTATAAAAATAAGTTCATCAGAGTTGGTATAAGTTTTAGCTCTATAAGAAATTAAAGAGCTAGATAGTTGCGTTTACGCAGCCGTCAAAGACCGTAGGTGTCGAAAGACTTAATTTCCTACGTAGGTGGTGTTCAAATTGTAATTTCGCAATTTGTCGCCGAATGGCCGAAAGGCTTAAACAGGAGAATTGCTGTGGCGTTATCGAAAAGTGAAAAAGAAAGAATAGTTGGAGAAGTTAAAGAAGTTGCATCTAATGCATCATCTTTAGTAATTTCAGATGCTAGGGGACTTAAGGTTACTGAATTATCTGAAGTTAGACAAAAAGCTACTCAATCAGGAATACACATTCAAATAATCAAGAACTCACTTGCTAAATTAGCATTTGAAGGAACTGACTTTGGTTGTTCTGATGAAGTGCTAGTTGGTCCATCATTATTTGCTTTTTCTTTCGAAGAGCCAGGTGCAGCAGCAAAATTGCTTAAAACATATGCTAAAAACTTTGATAATTTAGAAATCAAAGCTTTAGTGGTTGAAGGGCAGTTGCTTGATGGAGGCCAAATAGATATTCTTGCAAGCCTTCCATCTAAAGATGAGGCTTATGGTCTTATTGCAAATGTGTTGCAGGCTCCAGTAAGCAAATTTGCTACTTTATTAAATGAAGTGCCAAGTAAGCTAGCTAGGGTTTTATCAGCAGTTCAAGACAAAAAACAGGCATCTGCCTAAATTATAAGGAGAATTAGAATGGCAACTAGTAAAGAGGATATTTTAAAAGCTATAGAAGATATGTCAGTTATGGATCTTGTAGATCTTATTTCTGATATAGAAGAAAAGTTTGGTGTTACAGCGGCAGCAGCAGTTGCAGCAGCACCAGCTGCAGCAGGCGGAGACGCTCCAGCAGAAGAAGAAAAAACTGATTTTGATGTTGTTTTAACAGCAGCAGGAGATCAGAAAGTTCAAGTTATTAAAGCTGTTAGAGCTATAACTGGGCTTGGTTTAAAAGAAGCTAAAGATATGGTTGATGGCGCACCTAGTACTGTTAAAGAAGGTGCAAAAAAAGATGATGCAGAAGCAATGCTAGCTCAATTAATTGAAGCTGGGGCAACTGCAGAACTTAAGTAAACCATTAAACATATAAATATTAACTAAAAGGGCGCATTTATGTCATACAGCTATACAGAGAAGAAAAGGATAAGAAAAAACTTTGGTACTTTCAAAAAGGTTATGGAACTTCCTAATCTAATTGAAACTCAAACTAAATCTTATGCTGAATTTTTACAGGCTGATTTGGCTCCTGAAGCAAGAAAAAAACAGGGTCTTGAAGAGGTTTTTCAATCTTTATTCCCAATTAAAAGTGTTTCAGGAAATGCTGCTCTTGAGTATGTTTCGTATGAACTTGGAAAAAATACATATGATGTTCAAGAATGTCTTGTTCAAGGACTATCTTATTCTGCGCCATTAAGAATAAAAGTTAAGTTAGTTCTTTATGATAGAGAAACAAACTTTAAAGAAGTTAAGGATATAAAAGAAGGCGAAGTCTTTATGGGCGAAGTTCCCTTAATGACTTCAGATGCTTCATTTGTTGTTAATGGAACTGAAAGAGTCGTTGTTGCTCAGCTTCATAGATCACCTGGTGTTTTTTATGATCATGACAAAGGCAAAACTCATTCATCTGGAAAGGTTCTTTATTCTGCAAGAATAATTCCTTACAGAGGTTCATGGCTGGACTTTGAATTTGATCCAAAAGATATATTATTTAGCAGAATAGATAGAAGAAGAAAGATACCTGCAACAATAATGCTTAGAGCATTAGATATGGGTACCGAGGAAATATTATCTGAGTTTTATGATGAAGATATTTTCTCACTAGACAAAGAAACAGTAAAACTTGCACTTATTCCAGAGAGATTAAGAGGTGAGACTTTACCTGTAGATATTAAAGTTAAAAGTAAAGTTTATGTAGAAGCTGGAAAAAGAATTACAGCAAGGCACATTAAAGAACTTTCAAATGCAAAAGTTAATGAGATAACTCTTTCTGAAGAATTTTTAATTGGAAAGGTGCTTTCCAAAGATATCTTTAATAAAGAGACTGGAGAAGTTCTTCATACAGCCAATACTGAAATAGATATGACAATTTTAGAGTCATTAAAAGAGAATCATGTTAGTGAAATAGCATGCTTGTTTATAAATGAACTTGATAAAGGACCATATATATCAAATACATTAAGATCTGATCCAACTTCAAATAGATTAGAAGCTCTTGTAGAGATATACAGAATGATGAGACCAGGAGAACCGCCAACCAAAGATTCTGCTGAAACACTATTTAATAACTTGTTCTTTAATGAAGAAAGATATGATCTTTCAGAAGTTGGAAGAATGAAATTCAATAGACGTCTTAAATTAGATTCAGAGAAGGATCATCCACATATTCTAGACAAAGAAGACATTATAGAAGTGATGAAAGGTATCGTTAATATTAGAGATGGACATGACATTGTTGATGATATTGATCACTTAGGTAATAGAAGAGTTAGATCAGTTGGTGAAATGACTGCTAATCAATTTAGAGTTGGACTGATAAGAGTTGAGAGAGCCGTAAGAGAAAGATTAAGTATGGCTGAGGCAGACGAACTAGGGCCACAAGATCTTATTAATGCAAAACCTGTTACTGCTGCAATAAAAGAATTTTTTGGTTCAAGTCAGTTATCTCAGTTTATGGATCAAAATAATCCTTTATCTGAAATCACTCACAAAAGAAGAGTTTCCGCTCTAGGGCCAGGTGGTTTAACTAGAGAAAGAGCTGGCTTTGAAGTAAGAGATGTTCATCCTACTCATTATGGAAGAGTTTGCCCTATTGAAACTCCTGAAGGTCCAAACATCGGGCTCATAAATTCTTTTGCGTCATATTCAAGAACGAATCAGTATGGATTTAT
Organism: uncultured Gammaproteobacteria bacterium; assembly: GCA_964613455.1. Classification (GTDB taxonomy): domain Bacteria; phylum Pseudomonadota; class Gammaproteobacteria; order Magnimaribacterales; family D2472; genus SCGC-AAA076-P13. Next base: position 6,143 of record CAZTGS010000011.1, read on the forward strand.
AGAGACTCCTTATAGAAAAGTAGTAGATGGAAAAGTTACTGACGAAATTATGTATTTATCTGCAATTGATGAAGCAGAGCATGTCATTGCTCAGGCTAACGTTGCACTAGATAAAAATAATAAATTTACTGATGATCTTGTAGCTGTAAGGCATGCAAGTGAATTTGAGCTAATGTCACCAGACAGGGTTGATTTGATGGATGTATCTCCACAACAGGTTGTTTCAATTGCAGCTTCACTAATTCCATTCTTGGAACATGATGATGCTAACAGAGCACTTATGGGATCAAATATGCAACGTCAAGCAGTTCCCGTATTAAGAGCTGAAAAACCTCTAGTTGGAACCGGTTTGGAATCTGTTGTCGCAAGAGACTCTGGTGTATGTATTGTTGCTAAAAATTCTGGTGTTGTTGAAAATGTAGATGCATCAAGAATCGTTGTTAGGGTGACTGACAAAAAATCTAAGTCAGCTTCAAATGTTTACAACTTAGTTAAATATACTAGGTCTAATCAAAATACATGTATTAATCAAAGACCAATTGTTAGAGTTGGTGACATTGTAAAAGCAGGTGATGTTCTTGCAGACGGGCCTTCTATAGATAACGGCGAGTTAGCTCTCGGACAAAATATTCGAATAGCATTCATGCCTTGGAATGGATATAACTTCGAAGATTCAATTCTAATTTCAGAAAAAGTTGCAAGAGAAGACAGATTCACTTCTATTCATATACAAGAGATTGTTTGTGTTGCAAGAGATACAAAACTTGGATCAGAAGAAATCACAGCTGATATTCCAAATGTTGGAGAAGGCTCACTTAATAAGCTAGACGAATGTGGAATAGTTTATGTTGGTGCTGAGGTTGTTCCAGGAGATATTTTAGTTGGAAAAATAACTCCAAAAGGAGAAACTCAACTTTCACCTGAAGAAAAACTTCTAAGAGCAATATTCGGTGAAAAAGCTTCAGATGTAAAAGATACATCGCAAAGGTCTAGTTCTAAGGGAACGGTTATAGGTGTTGAGGTATTTACAAGAGATGGTGTAGAAAAGGATGTAAGAACTCAAGCAATTGAGCAAGATCATTTAGATCAGTCTAAGAAAGATGCTGATGATGAAGCTTCTGTTGTTGAACAAGCAACCAAAACAAGACTCTGTGAATTACTTAAGTCTAAAAAAGCTATCAAAGGAAATGGAGTTAAGAAAGGAGAAACATTAACTCAAGAAAAACTAGAGTCCTTGGAGCTTAATGATATTTTCTCAATAAGAACAGATACAGATACCATTAATGACGTCGTTGAAGATACTGAAAAAAGTTATAACGAATATGTTAAAGATATTAAAACAAGATTCGAAGAGAAAAGAGCAAAGATTATTAGAGGTCATGACTTAGCTCCAGGCGTAATAAAAATAGTAAAAGTTTATTTAGCTATTAAGAGAAGAATTCAGCCTGGTGATAAAATGGCTGGTCGTCATGGTAATAAAGGTGTCATATCAGAAATAATGCCTGTAGAAGACATGCCTTACGATGAAAATGGTGATCCAGTTGATATAGTATTAAATCCTCTTGGTGTTCCTTCAAGGATGAATGTAGGACAAATTCTAGAAACACATATGGGATGCGCTGCAAAAGGCATAGGTCATAAGATTGATTCAATGTTAAAAGCAAATGCAAAACCTGCTGAATTAAAAGATTATCTAGATAAGCTTTACAACACTAATGCTGCTAATAAAGAAGATATTAATTCATTTACTAATACTGAAATTCTAGAACTAGCAAATAACCTTAAAGATGGATTGCCTATTGCAACTCCAGTATTTGATGGTGCTAAAGAAAGTGAAGTAAAAGACTTATTGAAATTAGCAGATCTTCCAGAATCTGGCCAATTTACTTTGTACGATGGAAGAACAGGTTCTAAATTTGATAGACCTGTAACAGTTGGTTATATGTATATCATCAAACTAAATCATTTAGTTGACGATAAGATGCATGCTAGATCTACTGGTTCTTATAGTCTTGTTACTCAGCAACCATTGGGCGGTAAAGCTCAGTTTGGTGGTCAAAGATTTGGTGAAATGGAAGTATGGGCTCTTGAGGCTTATGGAGCTTCTTACACACTTCAAGAAATGTTAACAGTTAAATCTGATGACGTTGCTGGAAGAACTAAGATGTATAAAAATATTGTTGATGGAAGTTATGAAATGGACGCGAATATTCCTGAATCATTTAATGTTCTTAGTAAAGAAATTAAATCATTGGGTATTAACCTCGAATTAGATTCAGAAAACTAGGAGATAAAATTGAGAGACTTATTAAATTCTTTAAAAACAGGGCAGGATGATTTTACTACCATCTCTGCAGGGCTAGCTTCTCCTCAAGTAATCAAATCTTGGTCTTTTGGTGAAGTAAAGAAACCTGAAACTATAAACTACAGAACTTTCAAACCAGAAAGAGATGGACTATTTTGTTCAAAAATATTTGGACCTATAAAAGACTACGAATGTATTTGTGGAAAGTACAAGAGAATGAAACACAGAGGAGTTGTTTGTGAAAAATGTGGTGTTGAAGTCACACTAGCAAAAGTTAGAAGAGAAAGAATGGGTCATATAGATTTAGCAGCTCCTGTAGCTCACATTTGGTTCTTAAAATCTTTACCTTCAAGAATTGGGCTTTTACTTAATACAACACTTAGAGAAATAGAAAGAGTTCTTTACTTCGAAAGCTATATTGTTACTGATCCTGGTCTGACTGAGTTAGAGAAAGGCCAAATATTAACTGAAGAAGAATGGGTAGAAAAATATGAAGAGTTTGGTGATGAATTCCAAGCTGGAATGGGAGCAGAAGCTGTTCAAATTCTTTTAGAAGAACTTGATATTAACGAAGAGATTAGAATTATAAGAGAAGAAATCCCTCAAACTAATTCTGAAACCAAGTTAAAGAAACTATCAAAGCGTCTAAAACTTTTAGAAGCATTTAACGAGTCAGGAAATAGACCTGAGTGGATGGTCATGAATGTTCTTCCTGTTTTACCGCCAGATCTTAGGCCTTTAGTGCCGCTTGAGGGAGGAAGGTTTGCAACATCTGATCTTAATGACTTATACAGAAGAGTTATAAACAGAAACAATAGGTTAAAAAGACTTCTTGAACTTAGCGCTCCAGAAATAATTGTAAGAAATGAAAAAAGAATGCTTCAAGAATCTGTAGATGCATTACTTGATAATGGAAGAAGAGGAAGAGTAATCACTGGAACAAACAAACGTCCATTGAAATCACTTGCCGACATGATCAAAGGTAAAGGCGGAAGATTTAGACAGAATTTATTAGGAAAAAGAGTAGATTACTCTGGAAGATCTGTAATCGTTTCCGGACCTACTTTGAAATTACATCAATGCGGACTCCCTAAGAAGATGGCTTTAGAGTTATTCAAACCATTTGTTTATGGAAAATTAGAACAAAGAGAGCTTGCAACTACTATTAAGGCTGCAAAAAAACTTGTTGAAAGAGAAACTCCTGAGGTTTGGGAAGTTCTTGAAGATGTTATAAGAGAGCATCCTGTAATGCTTAATAGAGCTCCAACACTTCATAGACTAGGTCTTCAAGCTTTTGAACCAAAGCTTATCGAAGGAAAGGCAATCCAACTTCATCCTTTAGTTTGTGTTGCATTTAATGCTGACTTTGATGGAGATCAGATGGCTGTTCATGTCCCATTAACATTAGAAGCTCAACTCGAAGCTAGAGCTTTGATGATGTCTACAAATAATATTCTATCACCTGCTGACGGAGCTCCTATTATTAATCCAACACAGGACATTGTCTTAGGTCTTTATTATATGACTCGTGATAATGCTAGTGCTACTGGTCTTGGACGAGTATTTAGTGATCCTGATGAAGTTTTAAGAGCCTATGAAACTGAAACATTAGATATTCATTCTGCTATTAAAGTAAGAATTACTGATCAAGATGGTGAAAGAGCTATTCATGAAAGTACAGTGGGTAGAGTTTTAATATGGAGAATCACTCCTAGTGAAGTTGGTTTTGAAAATATTAACAAAGTTCTAACTAAAAAACTTGTTTCAAAACTTGTAGATATTTCATACAGAAAAGCTGGTTTAAAGAAAACTGTTATTTTTGCTGATCAACTTATGTATTTAGGTTTTGATTTCTCAACAAGATCAGGTTCTTCAATTGGCGTTAATGATTTTGTTATTCCAGAACAAAAAGCAAAAATCATTGATGACTCTGAAAAAGAAGTTAAAGCAATTGAGAAGCAATTTGATTCAGGTCTTGTAACAAGAGGCGAAAGATATAATAAAGTTATTGATATTTGGTCTAGAGCTAATGAACAAGTAGCTAAAGCTATGATGGAAAAAATTAGCATGGAAACTGCTGTAACTCCAGACGGTGAAGAGGTTGAACAGTCATCGTTTAACTCTGTATACATATATGCAGATTCTGGAGCAAGGGGATCTCCTGCTCAGATCAGACAGCTTTCGGGTATGAGAGGTTTAATGTCTAAGCCTGATGGATCTATCATTGAAACACCTATTACAGCAAACTTCAGAGAAGGTTTGTCCGTTCTTCAATACTTTATTTCTACTCACGGAGCCAGAAAAGGTCTTGCTGATACAGCGCTTAAAACTGCAAACTCTGGATACTTAACAAGAAGACTTTGTGACGTATCAATGGACTCTGTTATTAATATTGATGATTGTGGAACTGAAAACTCTATAACAGTTACATCAATTATTGATGGTGGTGAGATAATACAAGCACTTACAGATAGAATTTTAGGAAGAGTTATTGCTGAACCTATTTTAGATGCTGATGGTAACGAAATCTTTGCTAAGGATACTATGTTGGATGAGGATGCTGTTGATAGCATTGACTCACTAAATCTAGCTACACTAAAAGTAAGATCTCCAATGACATGTGAAGCTTCTATTGGAGTTTGTTCAAAATGTTACGGCAGAGATTTAGCTAGAGGTCACCTAGTTCATAGAGGTGAGGCTGTTGGTGTTGTAGCTGCTCAATCTATTGGTGAGCCAGGTACTCAGTTAACTATGCGTACTTTCCACATTGGTGGTGCTGCATCTAGTACATCTGAAGATAATGCAATATTTAATAAAAATGTTGGTGTCGTCTCTTTCTCTGAAGATATGAAGACAGTAACAAATAAAGATAAATTAGAAGTTGTCGTTTCTAGAAACGCAATGGCAACCATTACAGAGCCAAGTGGAAAAATTACTGAACAATATAAAGTTCCATACGGAGCTACTTTAGAAGTAAAAAATGATGCTGATCTGCAAGCTGGTGTAAAAGTCGCTTCATGGGATCCATACACACGACCAATTGTTGCTGAAGTATCAGGTAAAGTTAAATTTGTTGATATAGAAGATGGGGTAACTGTTAGAGAGCAAATGGATGAACTTACTGGACTTTCTAGTATTGAAATAATTGAAGTATCTGACAGACCAACTGCTGGTAGAGATCTTGCTCCAAAGGTGTTAATAGTTGACTCTAAAGGTAAAACTATCTTAAGTGGAGATTTTAATGCTCCTGCTGAGTATCCTTTGCCTGCTGGAGGATTAGTTAATCTAAGTAACGGTCAAAAGTTAACTGCAGGTGAGGTTATCGCTAGAATGCCATTAGTTGCTTCAAAAACTAAAGATATCACTGGTGGATTGCCTAGAGTTGCCGATCTCTTTGAAGCCAGAAAACCTAAAGATGCATCTGTTTTATCTGAAGAAACAGGCATTATTTCTTTTGGTAAGGAAACCAAAGGAAAAATCAGACTCGTTATCACTCCTGAGGGCGCTACTAAAAAAGCTCAGAATACTGAAATGTTAATTCCAAAACATAGAACTCTTTCTGTATTTGAGGGTGAAAGAATAACAAAGGGAGATATCGTTTCTGATGGTCCTTATAGCCCCCATGATATTTTAAGGCTTAAAGGAATTCCGGAATTAACAAACTTTATTGTTAATGAAATTCAGGATGTTTACAGGCTTCAAGGTGTATCAATTAATGATAAGCATATTGAAACTATTTTAAGACAAATGCTTAGAAAAGCCTTAATCGTAGATGGTTGTGATACTAAATTTATTCAGGGCGACCAAGTAAGTTATGCTGAATTGAAAGAAGAAAATGCAAAAGTAGAATCTTCTGGAAAAACTCCTGCTGAGTTTGAAAGAGTTTTACTTGGTATAACAAAAGCTTCTTTAGCTACAGATTCATTTATCTCAGCTGCATCCTTCCAAGAGACAACAAGAGTTCTTACGGAAGCTGCTGTTACAGGTAAGAAAGATCATTTAAGAGGACTAAAAGAAAATGTTGTTGTTGGAAGACTTATTCCAGCTGGAACAGGCATGGAATTCCATGATCGATTAAAGAATAAAAAACAATACGATCTTGAGGAAACAACCTTATCTGCAGACGATATCGAAGCAGCTCTAAGGCAAGAACTTCAAGAAAGCGAGGAATAATCTTGACCGCGACCAATCTGCTCTATAGAATCGCGGTCTAACAACTAAAACATATTATGGCAACAGTAAATCAGTTATTAAAAAAGTCTAGAAAACCTAAAGTTAGAAAGACAGATGTACCGGCATTAAAAGCATGTCCCCAAAGAAGGGGTGTTTGTACTCGTGTCTACACCACAACACCCAAGAAGCCTAATTCAGCTTTAAGAAAAGTGTGCAGAGTTAGACTGACTAGTGGGTTTGAAGTTACTTCTTACATTGGTGGGGAAGGTCATAATCTTCAAGAACATTCACTAGTTTTAATTCGAGGTGGAAGAGTTAAAGATTTGCCTGGTGTGAGATATCACACAGTTAGAGGAACACTTGATACTTCAGGTGTAGCAAATAGAAAACAAAGAAGATCTAAATATGGAGCCAAAAAAGGTAAATAATTATGCCAAGAAGAAGAAGTCCCGAGAAGAGAAAAGTATTACCAGATCCTAAGTACAAAGACGTAATTCTTGCAAAGTTCATGAATAACCTTATGAAAGATGGAAAAAAATCTGTTGCAGAAAAAATTGTCTATGGAGCATTTGAGCAAATGACAAAAACCTCAAAAGAAGATCCTTTAAGTATTTTTATGAAAGCCTTAGATGAAGTAAGTCCAGTAGTTGAGGTTAAGTCTAGAAGAGTTGGTGGGGCTAACTATCAAGTGCCTATAGAAATTAGACCAGCGAGAAGACAAGCTCTTGCAATGAGATGGATCGTTGAAGCTGCAAGAAAAAGAAGTGAAAAATCAATGAACCTTAGATTGGCAGGTGAATTAATGGACGCTTCTGAGAAGAAAGGTTCAGCTGTTAGAAAAAGAGAAGATGTTCATAAGATGGCAGAAGCTAACAAAGCTTTTTCACACTTCAGATTTTAATCATTAATCAAATATAAATTATGGCAAGACAAATTGTTTTAAATAAATATCGTAATGTCGGTATTTGTGCACACGTAGATGCTGGAAAAACCACCACCACAGAAAGGGTGCTTTTTTATACTGGCCTATCACATAAAATCGGTGAAGTTCATGACGGTGCCGCTGTTATGGATTGGATGGAGCAAGAGCAAGAAAGAGGTATTACTATTACTTCTGCTGCAACAACTTGTTTTTGGAGTGGAATGGAACAACAATTCCCTCAACATAGAATAAATATTATTGACACACCTGGTCACGTTGACTTTACTATTGAGGTCGAAAGATCTCTAAGAGTTTTAGATGGAGCTGTTGTTGTTTTTTGTGCAACCTCAGGTGTTGAGCCTCAATCAGAAACAGTTTGGAGACAAGCCAATAGATATGAAGTTCCAAGAGTCGTCTTTGTTAACAAAATGGACAGAGCTGGTGCTAATTTTGAAAGAGTTGTTGATCAAATTAAAGATAGGCTTCAAGCAAATATAGTTCCTATTCAATACAATATTGGCTCCGAAGAGGAATTTAAAGGCGTGGTTGATTTAATAAAGATGCGCGCAATCTACTGGAATGAGGAAGATCAAGGATTAACTTTTGAAGAAAAAGATATTCCTGAGGATCTAATGGATAAATGCAATAAGTTAAGAGAAGAAATGGTCGAAGCAGCAGCTGAAGCTAATGAAGAACTTATGGATGCCTATTTAGAATCAGGTGAGCTTTCAATAGAACAAATTAAGCAAGGTTTAAGATTAAGATCATTAGCAAATGAATTAATTGTTGGTTTATGTGGCTCTGCCTTTAAAAATAAAGGCGTGCAAGCTATGTTGGATGCAGTTGTAGAATTCTTACCTGCACCCGATGAGGTTAAAGCTATTACTGGAGTTATACCGAATAATTCTCAAGAGGATGAAGAGGAAGACACAAGAAAATCATCTGATGATGAGCCATTTTCAGCACTTGCTTTTAAAATAGCAACAGATCCATTTGTTGGTACCCTAACATTTATTAGAGTTTATTCTGGAGTCCTTGCAGTAGGTGATGCAGTTGTAAATTCAACAAAATCTAAAAAAGAAAGAGTTGGAAGAATGGTACAAATGCATTCAAACAATAGAGAAGAAATTAAAGAGGTTAGAGCTGGTGATATTGCAGCCTGTATAGGCCTGAAAGATATTACTACAGGTGATACTCTATCAGATGCTAATAGACAGATCGTTTTAGAAAGAATGGACTTTCCTGAACCTGTTATTTCAGTAGCTGTTGAACCAAAGTCTAAGCCTGACCAAGAAAAGATGTCTCTTGCTTTAGGAAAGTTAGCTCAAGAAGATCCTTCGTTCAGAGTCACAAGTGATGAAGAATCAGGACAAACAATTATTTCTGGAATGGGTGAACTTCATTTAGACGTTTTAGTTGATAGAATGAGAAGAGAATTCTCTGTTGAAGCAAATATAGGCAAACCTCAAGTAGCATACAGAGAAACCATCAAAGAAACCGTTGAGGTAGAAGGAAAATTTGTTAGACAAAGTGGTGGTAAAGGTCAATACGGTCATGTTTGGGTAAAATTAGAACCACTAGGTTTGGATGATGAATATGAATTCGTTGATAAGATTGTAGGTGGAGCAATTCCAAAGGAATATATACCAGCAGTCAACAAAGGTATTCAAGAACAAATGCAAAATGGTGTTATAGCCGGATATCCGTTGCTTGCTCTTAGAGCAACTTTATATGATGGATCATTCCATGATGTTGATTCAAACGAAATGGCTTTTAAAATTGCTGGATCATATGCACTTAAAGACGGAGCTAATAAAGCTAAACCAGCATTACTTGAACCAGTTATGAAAGTTGTAGTTGTTACTCCTGAGGAGCATATGGGAGACGTTGTAGGCGACTTAAATAGAAGAAGAGGAATTATTTTGGGTATGGATGATATAACTTCTGGTAAAGAAGTTTCATCTGAAGTTCCTTTAGCGGAGATGTTTGGATATGCTACAGATTTAAGATCTGCAACTCAAGGAAGAGCTACATTTACAATGGAATTTACTAAGTATGGTGAAGTTCCAAAAAATATAGCTGAAGGTTTAAAAACTTCATAATTTTATAGTTTATAAAACTATCCAATTGTGTTGACAGCATAGCTGTCGGGGGCTTAGAATACGCCACATTTTGCGATAAGCAGAACGAATTTTTAAAAGTAAGATAGGGATAATAAAGGTAATAAATGGATAATCAATCAATCAGAATTAGGCTTAAAGCTTTTGATTACAGACTGATAGATGCTTCAGCAAAATTGATTGTAGAAACTGTTAAAAAAACAGGAGCTATCATCAACGGGCCTATACCTTTACCTGTCAAGAAAGAAAGAACAACGATATTAAAATCTCCGCATAAAGATAAAGATGCTAGAGATCAATATGAGATTGTTACTTACAAAAGACTTATGGATATAGTCCAGCCAACTGATAAAACAGTTGATGCTTTAATGAAATTAGATCTATCTTCAGGGGTAGACGTTCAGATAAGCCTGGGTTAATTCAAAATATAACGCGAACGCGGCCATAGAGGGTGATTAGCCCCGTATAAAGGAGATAAAATTGAGCATAGGCTTAATAGGAAAAAAATCTGGAATGTCTCGTCTTTTCCTAGAAGACGGAGAGTCAGTCCCAGTTACTGCAATATCAGTTTGTGGTAACTTTTTAGCAGATATTAAAACATCAGAGAGAGATGGTTATAACGCTTTTGTTGTATCAAAGGTAACCAAATCTAATAATATCAATAAATCAAAGAGTGAGTTCTACAAAAAAATCAATTTACAACCAGGAATTCTAGCTGAATTTAGAGCTGGTGAAAAAATCAATGAAGAATATCAAGTTGGAAAGCATTTAACTGCTGATATATTTGAAGTTGGCCAATATGTTGATGTAACTGGAACTTCAAAGGGTAAGGGTTATGCTGGTGTTATAAAGCGTCATAATTTTGCAATGCAAGACGCAACACATGGTAATTCTCTATCTCATAGAGCACATGGCTCCATCGGTCAGTGTCAGACTCCAGGAAGAGTTTGGAAAGGTAAAAAAATGTCAGGACATATGGGTAATGTACAAAAGACTGTTCAGAGTTTAAAAATAGTAGATTTAGATTTAGAGAACAGTGTCATATATATTCGAGGCGCAGTTCCAGGCTTTAATGGATCTGATTTAAAAATTAAACCATCTCTTAAAAGATCATGAAAATAGAATTATTATCAAATACAAAGAATCAAGATATAAATATATCTGATAATGCATTTAGCAAAGATTTTAACGAGTCTTTAGTTCATCAAGCTGTTGTGAGTTACATGGCTGGTTCTCGTCAGGGTACATCAAAACAAAAAACAAGATCTGAAGTTCGTGGTGGTGGTAAAAAACCTTACGCGCAAAAAGGAACTGGTAGAGCTAGAGCCGGAACTATAAGAAGTCCCCTTTGGAGAGGCGGTGGTGTTGCATTTGCTGCAACTCCAAGAGATTACAGTAAGAAAATTAACAAGAAGATGTATAAAGCTGCTATCAGATCCATCTTCTCAGAATTGCTAAGACAAAATAGGTTGGTGGCAATTGAAAATCCAGTTTTAGAAAAACCTAAAACAAAGGAAATTAATAATTTCTTAAAACAATTCTCTTTAAGCAAGGTTTTGATAATAACAGATGAGTTAGATGTAAATTTTTATCTTTCAACTAGAAATATTCCGAATGTAGATGCTATTACGGTTAGAGAAATCAATCCTGTATCTCTTCTTAAAGCTCAAAAGGTTGCAGTTACTGCCGAAGCCTTCAAAAAAATTGAGGAGTGGATAGATGCATAACGAAAAATTATTTACATTAATTAAAGCACCAATAGTTACTGAAAAATCAGCAAGAGTTGGTGAATCAATGAAGCAAATTGTTTTTAAAGTAGATCTATCTGCTAATAAAAGAGAAATTAAAAAAGCTGTTGAAGAACTTTTTAAAGTAGAAGTTACCAAGGTTACTACTTCAATCATGAAAGGCAAAAGAAAAAGAAATAAAAATGGAATACACAAAAAATCTGATTATAAAAAAGCTTTTGTTTCTATAAGCAAAGATTCAGAAATTCAGTTTGAGGGTATTAATTAATCATGGCAATTATAAAAGCAAAACCAACTAGTCCAGGTAGACGTGGTGTTATATCAGTTAAAACTGATTTACATAAAGGCAAACCTTTTAAAGCTTTAACACAAGCTAAATCCAAGAATGGTGGAAGAAATAATAACGGAAGAATAACCGTAAGACATCAGGGTGGTGGACATAAACAACATTACAGAATTATTGATTTTAAAAGAAATAAATTTGATATACCTGCTGTTGTTGAAAGATTGGAATACGATCCAAATAGATCAGCTCATATAGCACTCCTTTTATATAAAGATGGTGAAAGAAGATACATAATTGCTCCGGCTAACTTAAATGTTGGTGACGAAATTGTCTCAGCTGAAAAGTGTGAAATTAAAGTTGGAAATTCGATGAAGCTAAAGGACATACCTTTAGGAACAAATATACATTGTGTTGAATTAAAGCCTTTGAAGGGAGCTCAGCTTGCAAGAAGTGCTGGAACATCAGCAAGACTAGTTGCTAAAGAAGGAATTTATGCAACCCTAAGACTTCAGTCTGGTGAAACAAGAAAAGTTTTGTGGGAATGCAGAGCAACTCTTGGATCAGTTTCGAATCAAGAAAATAATCTTAAATCTTTAGGTAAAGCTGGAGCTAAAAGATGGAGAGGCGTGAGGCCTACTGTTAGGGGTGTTGCTATGAACCCTGTAGATCATCCGCATGGTGGTGGTGAAGGAAGAACTTCGGGTGGAAGACATCCATCAACTCCATGGGGTGTTCCAACTAAGGGTTATAAAACTAGAAAAAATCAAAGAACTAATGACCTCATTATAAGAAGAAGAGGAAGCAGGAAGTAAATTATGCCAAGATCGTTAAAAAAAGGACCTTTCATAGATCTTTCTTTAGAAAAGAAAGTAGAAGCTGCATTGGCTTCAAATGATAAAAGACCAATAAAAACATGGTCAAGAAGATCAATGATAAACCCATCAATGGTTGGTTTAACTATTGCTATTCACAATGGAAGACAGCATGTCCCAGTTTATATTAATGAAGATATGGTTGGTCATAAATTAGGTGAATTTGCTATTACTAGAACTTTTAAGATGCACTCAGGTGACAGGAAAGCTAAATAATGGAAACAAGAGCATATTTAAAAGGGACAAGATTGTCACCACAAAAAGCTGGACTAGTTGCTAATGCGATTAGAGGAAAAACAGTACAAGAAGCTATGGATTTCTTAGTTTTTAATAAACAAAAAGGCTCTGCTGTGATAAAGAAATTATTAGAATCAGCTATAGCAAATGCTGAAAATAATAATGATGCTGATATAGATATGTTGTCAGTTAAATCGATTATTGTAAATCAAGGCATGAGATTAAAAAGAATGAAGCCAAGAGCAAGAGGAAGAGCAGATAGGATTATAAAACCTACGTGCCATATAGAAATTATTTTAGCTGAAGGGGATAAATAATGGGTCAGAAAGTAAATCCAATAGGTTTCAGACTAGGAGTTTCCAAAAAGCAAAATGCTACTTGGTATGCTAAAGGTAAAGATTTCTCAACAAACTTAATACAAGATCTTAAAGTGAGAGAATACTTTAAAACAAAGCTCAAAAACTCATCGATAAGCAGAATTGAACTTGAAAGATCTTCTGAAAATTTTATAGTCTCAATTTTCACTTCAAGACCAGGAATTATTATTGGTAAAAGAGGTGAAGAAATCGATAATCTTAAAAAAGCTGTAGAAAAGATTGTTAAGAAACCAGCTCAAATAAATATCAAAGAAGTTAAAAAGCCAGATTTAGATGCACAGATATTAGCTGAAGGTATTGCTCAGCAATTAGAAAGAAGAGTTATGTTTAGAAGAGCCATGAAAAGAACTGTACAAAGTGCTTTAAGACAAAGCGCTAAAGGAGTAAGGGTTGAGGTTTCTGGAAGACTAAATGGAGCTGAGATTGCTAGGACCGAATGGTATAGAGAGGGAAGAGTGCCATTACATACACTTCGTGCAGATATAGATTATGGAACTGCTGAAGCATTAACAACTTATGGAATCATAGGCGTAAAAGTTTGGGTATTCAAAGGTGAGATAACAGAAGATCCATATAAAGTAGATATAGGAAGCTAAGTATTATGTTGCAACCAAAACAAACAAAATTTAGAAAAATGCACAAAGGCAGAAATAGAGGCCTTGCTCAAAATGGTAATACAGTTGCTTTTGGTAGATTTGGGCTTGTTGCTTCTGATAGAGGTCGTATAACAGCTCGTCAAATTGAGGCTGCTAGGCGTGCAATGACTAGACACATCAAAAGAGGCGGTAATATTTGGATAAGGATATTCCCTGACAAACCCATTACTAAAAAGCCATTAGAAGTTCGTATGGGTAAAGGTAAGGGTAATGTTGAATATTGGGTTGCACTAGTACAGCCAGGTAAAGTTATGTTTGAAATGGCGGGTGTTGAAGAAGAGCTTGCAAGAGAAGCTTTTAAACTAGCTGCTGCAAAGCTACCTATTAAAACGCATTTTATTAGGAAGGATGTATAAATGAGTAAAGAATTATTAGATCTTAGAAAGAAAAATATTGAACAACTAGGCGCTGAACTTGCAACTAGTAGACAAGATCAATTCACTTTAAGAATCAAACACAAAACTGGACAACTTAAGGAAACAAATCAGCTAACTTTAGTAAGAAAAAAGATAGCAAAGATTAAGACATTAATGAACGAATTAAAACTAAAGGATAGCAAATAATGAATTCAACTAATCCAAGAATTCTTACAGGTGTTGTAACAAGCGATAAGGCTGACAAAACAATTACTGTAAAGATAGAAAGAAAAGTAAAGCATCCTTTGTATGGCAAAGTTATGAAAAGAGCTACTAAAGTTCATGCTCACGATGAAAATAACACTGCTGCAATTGGTGATATGGTCACAGTTAAAGAATGTCGACCTATCTCAAAAAATAAAACATGGGTTTTGATCGAAGAAGGATCAGAAATTATCTCTAATGATGCAGAAGTTACCAAGGAAGGTGAATAATGATTCAAATGCAATCACTGTTAAAAATTGCTGATAATAGCGGAGCTAGAAGTGTAATGTGCATTAAAGTTCTTGGCGGATCAAAAAGAAGATATGCAAACATTGGCGATATTATTAAAGTTGCTGTAAGAGAAGCAATACCAACTGGGAAAGTTAAGAAAGGACAGGTTGTAGATGCTCTAATTGTAAGAACAAGAAAAGGTGTCAGAAGAAGTGACGGTTCTCTAATAAAATTTGATGAAAATGCGGCAGTACTTGTTAATGCTCAAAAAGCTCCAATTGGTACAAGAGTTTTTGGACCTGTTACTAGAGAATTAAGAGATGGCAAGCATATGAAGATTCTTTCATTGGCTCCAGAGGTGTTATAAAAATGAAAATTAATACTATTCCTACAAAATTAAGATCAGGCGATGAAGTTATAGTTGTTGCTGGAAAAGATCTTGGCAAGAAAGGCACTTTAAGAAAAATACATAAATCTAAGAATAAAGCTATTGTGACTGGTATTAATATGGTTAAAAAACATACAAAACCTAATCCAGAAATGGGAATTACAGGTGGAGTTGTTGAGCAAGAGGCGGCAATTGATTTATCAAATCTAGCTATATGGAATCCTTCTAAAAAATCTAAAGATAGAATTTCTTATTCAACAGACAAAGACGGTAAAAAGATTAGATTATTTAAATCAGACAATAAAGAGATTAAGTAAATGGCAAATTTAAGAGAAAGATATAACACGGAACTTAGAGCTACTCTTCAAGATAAGCTTGGCATGAAGAATGTAATGGCAGTTCCAAAACTTACAAAAGTTGTTATTAATATGGGAGTTGGTGAAGCTGCAACTGATAAGAAGCATCTTGAGTCTGCTGTCCAAAATATGACGTTAATAGCAGGCCAAAAACCTGTTGTAACAAAAGCAAGACAATCTGTTGCTAGTTTTAAAATTAGAGAGGGCTGGCCAATAGGATGCAAAGTTACTTTAAGAGGTAACAAAATGTATGAATTTATGGAAAGGTTAATAGATATAGCTATCCCTAGAGAAAGAGATTTTAGAGGACTAAATCCAAAATCTTTTGATGGGCAAGGTAACTATAACTTTGGTATCAAAGAGCAGATTATCTTCCCAGAGATTAAGTTCGACAATGTAGACACTATTAGAGGTATGGATATTTGTATCAATACTTCTGCAACAAACAAAGAAGATGCTAAAGCTTTATTAGAAGTTTTAGAATTTCCATTTAAAAAATAGGTATTAAATAATGGCTAAAAAATCAATGATCGCTAGAGAAGTTAAGAGAATCAAAATGGTTGCTAAGTATGCTGATAAAAGAGCTAGCTTAAAAGCAATTATGAACGATGAAAAAGCTTCAACTGAAGAAAGATATGAGGCTTCAATTAAGTTTCAAAAACTTCCAAGAAATTCTAGCCCATCAAGAGTTGTAAGAAGATGTCAGGTAACGGGAAGGCCTCATGCTGTATATAGAAAGTTTGGTCTTAGCAGAATCAAGCTAAGAGAAGCAGCAATGAGAGGCGATATCCCAGGTTTAGTTAAATCTAGTTGGTAATATAATATTATGAGTTTTCAAGATCCTATAGCAGATTGTTTAACAAGAATACGTAATGGCTTAATGCGAGGCAAAGTCGACGTAATCGCGCCATACTCAAAAATGAAACATGAATTAGTAAATGTTCTAGTTTCAGAAGGGTATATAAAAAGCTGTGAAAAAACTGAAGATGCAGGAAAGCCGGCAATTAAGATTGTTCTTAAATACCATAACTCAGCACCAGCAATTAAAACTATAAATAGAATAAGTAAGCCTAGTTTAAGAAAATACTCTGCCTCGTCAGATATTAAATCTGTTAAAAATGGTTTGGGTGCTTTTATCATTTCTACCAATCAGGGTTTGATGACCGATAAACAAGCAAAAGCAAAGAATGTTGGTGGCGAAATACTTTGTGAGGTATTTTAATATGTCTAGAGTAGCTAAAAATCCAATAGAAGTCATTGAAGGTGTAACGGTAGCACTGAATGATGGCTCAATAAAAGTAACAGGCAAAATTGGAGAAATGGATTTTGATATACCTAAGACTGTCTCATTAGAAATCAATGAAAATATAATTACTGTTAAGTACGATGAGGAAAATCAGCAATCTACTGCCTTAGCTGGAACCACAAGGGCTTTAGTTAACAATATGATTATTGGAGTTTCTCAAGGGTTTGAAAAAAAATTAGAATTGAAGGGTGTTGGTTACAGGGCGAAAGCTTCAGGAAAATTATTAGAGTTAACTTTAGGTTTTTCTCATCCAGTAAAATATCAACTTCCAGAAGAGGTTGAAGTTGAAAC
This sequence comes from uncultured Gammaproteobacteria bacterium, assembly GCA_964613455.1. Classification (GTDB taxonomy): domain Bacteria; phylum Pseudomonadota; class Gammaproteobacteria; order Magnimaribacterales; family D2472; genus SCGC-AAA076-P13. Next base: position 23,031 of record CAZTGS010000011.1, read on the forward strand.
TCCTTCACAAACTGAAGTAGTTTTAAAAAGTTATAACAAGCAGGCTCTTGGTCAAGCAGCTGCTGAAATTAGAGCTTTTAGACCTCCTGAGCCATATAAAGGCAAGGGTGTTAGATATTCTGACGAAACCGTAAGAAGAAAAGAAGCTAAAAAAGCTGCTGGAGCATAAAGATGAGTATTAAAAACATATCAAGACTCAGAAGAGCAAAGAAAACAAGAATGAAAATAAAGGATCAAGATTCTCCTAGATTAAGTGTGTACAGATCATCTAAGCACTTTTATGCACAAGTGTTTGATAGTCTTGGAACTAAAGTTATAGCTTCAGCTTCAACTGTTGAGAAAGACTTAGAAGCAAAATCTAATAATATTGAAAGTGCAGTAGCTGTTGGTAAAAGAGTTGCTGAAAGAGCTTTGGAAAGCGGAATTAAAAAAGTGGTTTTTGATAGATCTGGATACAGATATCATGGCCGAATAAAAGCATTAGCTGACTCAGCTCGTCAAACTGGACTGGAGTTTTAATTAAATTATGAAAGACAATAATCAAGCAAATAATCAACAGGCTGACGCTCTAGAAGAAAAACTAGTTCAGGTTAATAGGGTAGCTAAAGTTGTTAAAGGCGGAAGAATTTTTGGATTCACAGCACTATGTGTTGTAGGTGATGCAAATGGCAAGGTTGGATTTGGCAGAGGTAAAGCAAAAGAAGTACCTATAGCAATTCAAAAGGCTATGGAGAATGCTAGAAGAAGCATGGTCGATGTTGAATTAAATAATAATACTTTGTGGTATCCAGTTAAGGCAAAGCATGGTTCAGCCAATGTATACATGCAGCCGGCATCAGAGGGTACTGGTATTATTGCTGGAGGAGCTATGAGAGCTGTTCTTGAATTAGCTGGTGTTCAGAATGTATTAGCAAAGTGTTACGGATCTACTAATCCAGTTAATGTTGTTAGAGCAACTATTAATGCTTTAAGCTCAATGGAATCGCCAGAGACTGTTGCTTCAAGAAGAGGAAAAAAAGTTGAGCAAGTATCATGAGTAAAGATAAAACAATGACTATCAAACTAGTTAAAAGTGGTATTGGTAGAATGAAAAAACATAAGTTGTGTATTAAAGGCCTTGGCTTTAGAAAGCTTAACCAAACAGTAACAGTTTTAGATACTCCAAGTAACAGAGGTCTTGTTAATAAAATATCTGACATGATCGAGATTCAGGAAAGTTAAAAATGAGTGAAAACGAAACAAATAATATGTCTTTAAATAGCCTTTCTAGTAAAGGTACTGCTCAGAATAGAAAAAGAGTGGGCAGAGGCATGGGTTCTGGAACTGGTAAAACTGCCGGAAGAGGACATAAGGGCCAAAAATCAAGAACTGGTGGAAGTGTAAGGCGTGGTTTTGAGGGTGGGCAAATGCCTCTTCAAATGAGATTGCCAAAATTTGGTTTCACATCAAGGACTAATAACCATCTTAAAGAGGTTAATGTTAAGAATATTAATGGATTAGAAAAAGTTACTTTAGAAACTCTAAAAGAGCACAAGATAATTTCTAAGTCAGTCAAAAAAGTTAAGATTTTTGGTACTTTTGATCTTGAATCAAAAATAAGCGTTGAGGGTATAAAGGTTACTAAAGGCGCCAAAGAATCTATTGAGAAAGCTGGCGGCACTGTTGCTGACATAGTACCTCAAGTAATTAGGCCTAAAGGCGTTAAAAAAGCAGATAGGATAACGGAATAATAAATGAGTGAACAAGGTACAGGAATGAGCGATCTTTGGAAAAGACTTCGCTTTGTATTTGTTGCTATTCTTGTATATAGAATAGGAACTCATATACCTATACCTGGGATTGACCCCGATAGACTTGCAGCTCTCTTTGATCAAAATCAAGGAACCATCATAGAAATGTTCAATTTATTTTCTGGTGGTGCACTGGAAAGAATGAGTATTTTTGCTCTTAATGTTGTTCCTTATATATCTTCTGCAATTATCATGCAGTTATTCTCAAATTCTATCCCGTACTTACAAGAATTAAAGAAAGACGGACAAGCTGGTAGAAATACTATTACTCAGTACACAAGATACGGTACAGCTTTTCTTGCATTTATTCAGGCTTCAGCGCTTGCAGTAACTTTGTCAGCTAGCGGTCTTGCATATACTCCAGGCCCATCATTCTTTGTTTCAGCAGTATTTTCTGTTGTCGCCGGAACTATGTTCTTGATGTGGTTAGGCGAACAGGTCTCTGAAAGAGGTATAGGTAATGGAATTTCAATAATCATTGCTACAAGTATTCTTACAGGAATTCCTGGAGCAATTGGTCAAGCTTTAGAGCAATCAAGACAGGGAGATATCAGCGTTCTTTTATTAATTGCAATTGGGCTTCTTTCAATGGCAGTTATTGCGGTAGTTGTCTTTATTGAAAGAGGGCAAAGAAGAATTACAGTTAATTATGCTCAAAGACAACAAGGAAGAAAATTGATGCAGGCTCAAACAAGTCATTTACCGTTTAAGGTTAATATGGCTGGAGTTATACCTGCTATTTTCGCAAGTACTTTCCTTTTATTTCCAGCCTCCTTATCAACTTGGTTTGGACAAAGTGAATCTTTAGGATTCCTTCAGAGTTTTTCATTAGCATTGAACCCAGGACAACCATTATATATTTTAGTGTTTGCTGGATTAATCATAAGTTTTTGTTTCATTTGGCTTGCTTTGACATTCAATACAAGAGAAGTATCAGATAATCTAAAAAGATCTGGTGCTTATATAGCTGGAATTAGACCTGGGGAGCAAACTGCTAATTATATTGATGCTGTTTTAGCTCGACTTACAGTTTTTGGAGCTATATATCTTACTCTAATCTGCCTACTTCCTTTGGCACTTATTAATTTTGCAGGTATTTCACCAACTATATCTGTTGGCGGTACTTCAGTCCTAATTATAGTAGTTGTCCTTATGGATTTTATGGCTCAAGTGCAGTCACACATGATGTCTACACAGTATTCATCATTAATGAAAAAAGCTAATCTAAAAAACTATAAAAGGTAATATGAAAGTTAAAGCATCAGTAAAGAAAATATGCAGAAATTGCAAAATTGTAAGACGTAATGGCGTTCTTTTTGTAATCTGTAAAACAGACCAAAAACATAAACAAAGGCAAGGTTAAAATATGGCAAGGATAGCAGGAGTAAATATTCCAGAAAACAAACATGTTGAGATTTCACTAACTCATATATTTGGAATTGGTAAAAAAACAGCTCAAAATATTTGTGAAGGGCTAAAAATAGATTACACAAGAAAGATCTCTGATTTAACAGAAGATGAAATTGAAAGTCTAAGAACTGCTATAGGAAGCATCGTTGTTGAAGGCGATTTGAGAAGGGTTATAAGTACTAATATTAAAAGACTAATGGATCTAGGAAGTTATAGAGGTATTAGACATAGAAGAAAATTACCTACTAGAGGTCAGAATACTAAAAATAATGCTAGAACAAGAAAAGGCGCTAAAAAGCCTATGAGAGGATAATAAAATGGCAGTAAAAGGAAAGAAAGGGAAAAAAATAGTAACTGATGGAGTGGCTCATATCCACTCTTCGTTTAACAATACTATTGTTACTATCACTGACAAGCAGGGTAATACAATTTGTTGGGCGACGTCTGGTGGTTCTGGATTTAAAGGTTCAAGAAAAAGCACACCATTTGCTGCACAGATAGCTGCAGATAAAGCTGGAAATGCTGCAAAAGAATTTGGAATGATAAATTTAGATGTAAAAGTTAAGGGACCAGGTGGCGGTAGAGAATCTGCTATAAGGTCTTTAAACTCATGTGGTTTAAAAATTAAAAGTATTACAGATGTAACGCCGCTTCCTCATAATGGATGCCGCCCATCTAAAAAAAGAAGAGTTTAAGGGAGTATTAAATGGCTAGATATACAGGACCTACATTAAGACTTTCAAGAAGAGAAGGAACAGATCTCTACTTGAAAAGTGGTATTAGGGCAATTGAATCAAAATGTAACATGGACTCACCTCCAGGTGTTGCTGCGGGAGCGCGAAGAGGTAGGCTTTCAGACTACGGTCTTCAGTTAAGAGAAAAACAGAAAGTTAGACGTATGTATGGTGTTCTTGAAAAACAATTCAGAAACTATTACAAAAAAGCAGCATCATCTAAAGGAAATACTGGAGAAAATCTATTATCACTTTTAGAAAAAAGAATGGATAACGTTGTTTACAGAATGGGTTTTGGTTCAACTAGAGCTGAAGCAAGACAAATGGTTTCTCATAAAGCCTTTAAAGTAAACGGTGAAGTTGTAAATATACCTTCTTACCAAATGCAAGCAGGGGATGAGGTTCAAGTTAGAGATAACAAGAAAGGGCATTTAAGAATTGCAGCTGCTTTAAAGATTGCTGCAACTAGAGAAGATTGTGATTGGCTAGAAGTAGATGAAGCTAACTTAAAGGGAGTATTCAAATCAGTTCCTGATAGAACAGATTTAAGTACTGAAATTAACGAAAACCTTATTATTGAGCTTTACTCAAAATAAAATATTAAAGACGGAGAAAATTATGCAAATATCAGTAATAGATCTTTTAGTCCCAACTGACATACAAGTTGAAGACGTAACACCAAATCTATCAAAGATTACACTAGAGCCGTTAGAAAGAGGTTTTGGTCATACATTAGGGAATGCTCTAAGAAGAATCCTTTTATCATCAATGCCTGGAGCTGCTGTAACAGATGTAGCAATAGATGGTATTTCACATGAATACAGCACAATTGAAGGTGTCAGAGAGGATGTTATAGACATACTTTTAAATATCAAAGATATGCCAGTAAATATTATTGAAGGAAACACTGCTGAAGTTACTCTAGATGTAACTGGTCCATGTGACGTTCTTGCTTCTTCATTTGACGTTCCTGGGAACGTTGAACTTGTTAATCAAGATTTTCATGTAGCAACTATCGTTGACAAGGTTAACCTTAAAATGACACTTACAGTTCAAACTGGAAGAGGTTATGAGCCAGCAGATTTAAGAGATGATGAAAACAGAGTAGTGGGAGCACTTAAGGTTGATGCATCCTATAGTCCTGTTAGAAGAGTATCTTATACAGTTGATAATGCTAGATTTGAAAAAAGAACTGACTTAGATAAATTAATAATTGAATTAGAGACCGATGGCACTTTAGATCCAAAAATGGCTATTGAACACTCAGCAACAATTCTTCAACAGCAATTAAGTTCTTTTGTAGATCTTGATGCAATTGCAGAACAAGAAGCTAAAAAAGATCAAAATGATTTTGATCCGTTCTTACTAAGATCAATTGAAGAATTAGAACTCACAGTGAGATCTACTAATTGTTTAAAAGCAGAAAGTATTTTTCTTATTGGAGATCTTATTCATAGATCAGAATTTGATTTATTGAAAACTCCAAATCTTGGAAAGAAATCTCTTAATGAAATCAAAGATGTACTTGCTTCAAAGAGTTTATCTCTAGGAATGAATGTAGATAACTGGCCACCAGTAGGATAAAAAATGAGACATAGAAAAGCAGGAAGAAAACTTAATAGGAATTCTTCTCATAGAAAAGCATTGATGAAAAATTTAGCATTGGCTCTAATTGATAGAGATATTATTAGAACAACGCTTCCTAAAGCAAAAGAGCTTAGAAAATTTGTTGAACCCTTAATCACTTTAGGTAAAGAAGACACTGTGGCCAACAGAAGGTTAGCTTTTAGCAGACTAAGAGTTGATTCATCTGTAGCTAAACTTTTTACAGAGATTTCTGTGAATGCTAAAGATAGAAAAGGTGGTTACACAAGAATTATTAAGGCCGGCTTTAGACCTGGTGACAAAGCTGACATGGCTTACATAGAATTAGTTGATAGAAAGACTGATCAAGAAGTGTCAACTGAAGCTCCTGAGCTTAAAGAAGATTCAGCAGCTTAATTTACAACATTTTTTTCAAAAACTGACCTGTAAAAGAGCCGCTAACTTTCGCGACATCTTCGGGTGTTCCTGTAGCTACAATATTACCACCTCCGCTTCCACCCTCAGGCCCTAGGTCTATTACCCAATCAGCTGTTTTTATAACGTCAAGGTTATGCTCAATAACAACAATTGTGTTTCCCTGGCTCTTAAGTCGAGATAAAACATTTAGTAGTAATTCTATATCAGCAAAATGAAGGCCTGTTGTCGGCTCATCGAGTATAAATAATGTCTTACCTGTACTTCTTTTTGATAGTTCTTTTGATAATTTAATTCTCTGAGCCTCGCCACCTGAAAGGGTTATTGCAGATTGCCCTAATGTAATGTATCCGAGACCAACATCATTTAAAGTTACTAATTTCTTTTTAATTGGGGGAAGGGCATCGAAAAAATCTAATGCCTCTTCAACAGTCATACTTAAAATATCGCTAATATTTTTATCCTTATATCTGACTTCTAATGTCTGCTCGTTATATCTATGCCCGCTACAAACATCACACATTACATAAACATCTGCAAGAAAATGCATCTCCACTTTAGTCATACCATCGCCCTGACAAGCTTCACATCTTCCTCCTTTAACATTAAAACTAAATCTCCCTGGCTTATAACCTCGTGATTTAGCTTCGATTGTCTGTGAAAGAAGATCTCTTATATATGAGAACAATCCAGTGTAAGTAGCAGGGTTAGATCTAGGAGTTCTGCCAATCGGAGATTGATCTATATTAATAACTTTATCTAAATGTTCTAGGCCTTCTATTTTGTCGCATTTAACTTCTTTAGTTAATTTCGATTTATTAAGCATAAATGAACTTAATGGGAGAAGAGTTTGATTAATTAAAGATGACTTGCCAGATCCAGATACTCCAGTTATACAGGTGAATATACCAATAGGAATATCAGCTGAAATATTTTGTAAATTATTTTCTGATGAATTAATAATCTTAATCATTTTTTCATTTGGCAGTAACCTTTTTGAAGGAATACTTATCTCCTTTTCACCAGAAAGGTATTTAGCCGTTATAGAATTTTTATTACTAAGAATCTCTTCAAGATTACCTTCAGCACATATTTCACCACCGTGCTTTCCAGCACCTGGCCCAATATCAATAATGTGATCAGCACATCTTATAGCCTCTTCATCGTGTTCAACAACAATCACCGTGTTGCCTAGATTTTTTAGGTTATTAAGAGTTTTAATAAGTTTTTCATTATCTCTTTGGTGAAGACCTATAGAGGGCTCATCAAGAACATATGTAACTCCAACAAGACCTGATCCAATTTGGCTTGCAAGTCTTATTCTTTGTGCCTCACCTCCAGATAAGGTATCAGCACTTCGTTCTAAAGTTAGATAATTCAGACCGACATCTTCTAGAAAAGTTAACCTTTCAGTAATCTCTTTTAAAATCTTTTCAGCAATTTTTTTCTTGGCTCCATCAAGCTTCATATCTTTTACAAAATCTAATGCTTCATTTATTCTCATACCTGTAATAGAGTGTATTTGGGTATTATTTATAAAAACATTTCTCGATTGAGTATTTAATCTTGATCCATCACATTCATCACAAGAACTTTTGGACATTAGCTTGGCTAATTCATCACGTATAAATTCAGAGTCTGTCTCTTTAAATCGTCTTTCGGTGCTCGGAATAATTCCCTCGAACTTATGTTTTCTTACTATCCTACTTCCACTTCTAAATCTATGTGAGAAATCAATTTTATCTTTTGACCCCCATAAGATAATATCTTTAATTTCTTGAGGGTAGTCTTTCCATTTTGTTGTTAAGCTGAAATCAAAATGAGCACTAAGACATTTGAGTTGATAAAAATAGAATCTATTTCTTCTAGTCCAGCCTTTAATAGCACCACTTGTTATAGAGACCTCATCATCTTGAATTAATCTATTCTCATTAAAATATTGAATCACTCCTAGGCCATCGCATCTAGTGCAAGCACCATATGGGTTGTTGAACGAAAACATTCTAGGTTCTAATTCTGCAATTGCATAACCGCATTGTGAACATGAGAAATTAGAAGAAAATAATTCAGATGTTTTTTTATCAAGATTTTCAACTTCAACAAGCCCGCTAGATAGAGTTAATGATGTTTCTATAGATTCAGCTAATCGCGATCTATCTTCGTCATTATCTTTAATTACCAGCCTGTCTATGACAGGAGAAATATCATGTTTTTTATTTTTTTCTAGCTCCGGGAATTCTTCTATTGGATAGACCACTCCATTTACTCTGACTCTTACATATCCACTTTTTCTTAATTCTTCATAAACTGCTAAATGTTCTCCTTTTTTTCCTCTTACCAGTGGAGAAAGAATCATTATTTTTGTACCTTCTTTCATCTTTAATATGTCATCACATATTTCTGAAACCGTTTTAGCCTTTAATTCTTCATTATGATCAGGGCAAATTGGAGAACCAATCCTGGCATATAGAAGTCTTAGATAGTCGTATATTTCTGTAACTGTACCTACGGTAGATCTTGGATTGTGTGAGGTTGATTTTTGTTCTATTGATATAGCAGGAGAGAGACCTTCTATTGAATCCACATCAGGCTTTTCCATCATAGATAAAAATTGTCTTGCGTAAGTAGATAATGACTCAACATATCTTCTTTGTCCCTCTGCATAAAGAGTGTCAAAAGCAAGAGAAGACTTTCCAGAACCTGAAAGACCAGTTATCACAATTATTTTATTTCTAGGTATTTCTAAACTAATGTTCTTTAGATTATGAGTACGAGCCCCTTTGATGAAAATACTATCCATAAGAAATAAAAATATCCGTGATGAAAAAATTAAATTAGGTTAAACTTCTAAGAATATTATAAGAGGTAATTATGAGTAGAGGCGTAAATAAAGTAATTTTAATTGGCAATTTAGGTCAAAAACCTGAAATGAGATATACAGCAACTCAATCGGCAGTAGCAAATATATCTATAGCTACTACTGAGTCATGGAAAGACAAAGAAAGTGGAGAGATGAGGGATAAGACTGAGTGGCATAAAGTTGTGTATTTTGGAAAATTAGCTGAAATTGTTGAGAAGTATTTAGATAAAGGTTCAAGTGTTTATATTGAAGGCAAACTACAAACAAGAAAGTGGCAAGATAAATCTGGTGCAGATAGGTGGACTACTGAAATCGTTGGAAACGAACTAACTATGTTGGGCTCAAGACAGTCTAACAACAACAACGTACCTATGGAATCAAATCAGTCAGAGTCACCTTTTCCTCAAGATGATTCAGGCCCTGGGCTTACAGACGACGATATTCCTTTTTAAATTCAATATCTATTTTGAGTGCTGACTTCAAAACTATTTTGTACAGAGAAGAGGATTCAATAGCCTTTATCTCTTTAAATAGACCTGAAAAGCTTAATGCTTTTAATCAGCAGATGCTGAAAGATCTTCTTGCTGTATTCGATAATATAAATAAACAAGATTCTATAGGAGCTGTGATTATTACAGGTACTGGAAAAGCATTCTGTGCAGGTGCTGATCTTTCATCAGGCAAGGACACTTTTAACTCAGAATTTGATAATTCTTCTGAAAACGATACAAATTTCAATAGAGACTCAGGTGGCATTCTCACCTTATCAATGTACAAATGTTTAAAACCAATTTTAATAGCTTGCAACGGTGTTGCTGTCGGGGTTGGTGCAACGCTTCAATTAGCAGCTGATATAAGAGTATCTTCTACTTCAGCTAAGTTTTGCTTTCCTTTTGCTAAAAGAGGCATAGCTCCAGATGCTTGTTCAAGTTGGTTTCTTCCAAAGATAGTCGGAATTTCTAAAGCCTTAGAGTGGTCCTATTCAGGTGAAATGATTAGTTCATCAGATGCTTATGATGCCGGTCTTGTTTCTTATTTAGTTGAACCAGAAGAGTTAATGAATAAAACTTTAGAGATTGCTAACAAATTTTTAAAAGAATCATCTCCAGTTTCTGTTTCCTTAACAAGACAAATGATTTGGAGCCTATCTTCTAAAGACTCTCCAAATGACGCCCATATAATTGATAGTCAAGTTATTGAATCAAGAGGCGCTTCTAAAGATGCTATGGAAGGAGTCATGTCCTTTTTAGAAAAGCGCAAACCAGATTTTCAAAATAAAGTTTCTAAAGATATGCCTAAAATATTTCCATGGGATCAAGACGAGTTTAATTAATGTTATTTGAACCTCATACTTTAAAGAATATCTCTTTAAAAAATAGAATAGTCATGGCTCCAATGACCAGAAACCAATCACCCGGAGGAATTCCAACTCAAGAAGTAGTTGAATATTACAAAAGAAGAGCTAAAGCTGATGTTGGCTTAATTATTACTGAAGGAATAGAGGTAAGCCATGAAGCATCTAGTGCTTACCCTAATGTTCCAAGATTAGATTCTCAGGAATCCAGAGATGGGTGGAAAAAAGTTATTGAAGGAATAAAATCTAATAACGGTGCTGTTATTGCTCAATTATGGCACTGTGGTGGGTTTCGTAAGCTTGGAATGGGTCCAAATCCTGAAGTTCCAGGATATACAGCCTCTGGTTTGGTAAGACCTGGTAAGAGGGTGGCTCATGCTATGACAAACATTGATATTCAAGAGACTATAGATGCCTTTGCTAGTGATGCTAAATATTGTGAAGAAATTGGATTCGATGGTGTTGAAATTCATGGAGCTCACGGCTATTTAATTGATAATTTCCTATGGAGCGGAACAAACGATAGGGATGATAATTTTGGTGGTTCTATAGAGTCAAGATCTCAACTAGCTGCTGAGATAACTAAAGCTATAAGGTCAAATGTAAGTAATAATTTTATTGTTGGTCTTAGGTTTTCGCAGTGGAAGCAACAAGATTACCAAGCAAGACTGGCTGATAGTCCTGAAGAGCTCTTAAAAGTTCTTAAAGAGCCTTGTGATGCTGGTTTAGATTATCTCCATCCAAGTACTAGAAGATTTTGGGAAAGTGAATTTAAGAATTCTGAAGAGACTCTAGCGTTTTGGACTAAAAAATTAACAAATCTTCAAACCATGTGTGTGGGAAGTGTTGGTCTTGATGGTGAGTTCACAAATATGACAGCCGCAGCAAATCCAGTTGGCATTGATAAAGCTATTCAAGATATAAATGAAAATAAATATGACATGGTTGCAGTCGGTAGGGCACTTTTATCAGATCATGAATGGGTCATTAAAATGAGGGAAGGTAGAATAAAAGATATCATTCCATACAGTGAAAAAGCCCTTATAGAGATGTATTAATTCTTAGATAATATGAGGCTAGCGTTTGTTCCACCAAACCCAAAAGAGTTACTCATAACAGAAGAAATATTTTTTGATAACGTTTCTGTATTTATATGAATTCCTTCTGCTTCATCACATAACTCATCAACATTTATATTTGGTGCAATAAATTGCTCATTTAACATCATTATTGAATATATTGCCTCTTGAGCTCCTGTTGCTCCTAAAGAGTGTCCTGTCATCGATTTAGTTGAACTTATAATTGGAGAATCGTTGTTAAATAATTTCTTAATTGCCTTAAGTTCTGCAATATCACCAACCGGAGTGCTGGTTCCATGAGTATTTATATAATCGACTGAAGATCCAAAATTCTGAAGTGCTCCCTGCATACACCTCAAAGCTCCTTCTCCTGATGGTGCAACCATGTCATAGCCATCTGAATTTGCAAAGTAACCTGATACTGAAGCTAAAATATTAGCATTTCTTTTTTTTGCATGTTCTTCTTCTTCCAGAATAAGAATTCCAGAGCCTCCTGCAATAACAAAGCCGTCTCTATTTTTATCATATGGCCTTGATGCCGATATAGGTCTTTCGTTATATTTTGAAGAAAGAGCCCCCATAGCATCAAATAAATTTGATGAGCTCCAATGCTCGTCTTCTCCGCCACCAGCAAGAATAATATCTTGCTGACCAGATCTAATTAAATCTGCAGCGTGACCAATGCAATGAGCGCTAGTGGCGCAAGCAGAAGAAATAGAATAATTAATTCCTTTAAGCTTAAAGGCTGTTCCTAAAATAGCTGAAATAGAGCTCGCCATTGATTTTGTAACAGCATAAGGTCCAATTCTTTTTGGTCCTTTCTCTCTAGTAATATCGGAAGTAGCCAACAAAACTCTTGTAGAAGAGCCGCCAGAACCAGCCACTATTCCAACTCTTGGAGAGTCTAGATCTGATTCTGATAAACCTGACATTGCAAGTGCATCATTAGCTGCAAGATACGAATAAGCAGATGCCTCGCCCATAAACCTTAATAATTTTCTGTCTATTAAATCTGTAAGATTTATATCTATAGAACCAGATATTTGACTTCTAAAACCCATATCAGAGTATGTTTCATTGGCTGTAATGCCGGAAATCCCATTTTGAAGACTATTTAAAACTTCTTCATAGGTATTGCCAATGCAAGACTTAATTCCAATACCTGTTACAACTACATTTTTCATTAAAAATTACTCGGATCTTTGAATAAACCTACTTTAAGTTTTTCTGCATTATAAATCTCTTTGTCATCAACGTACATTCTTCCATTAGCCAGTCCAAGAACAGCACCCCTATTAATAATTCTTTTTATATCTAACTCATACCTAACAATTTTTGCAGTTGGGAGAACCTGTCCAGAAAACTTAATTTTTTCAGCTCCTAGAGCTCTACCTATGCCAGGCAATCCTGACCATAAGAGATAAAATCCTAAGAGTTGCCACATTGCATCTAGGCCTAGACATCCAGGCATAACAGGATCTTTTTTAAAATGACATTGAAAAAACCATAGCTCAGGATTTATTTTTAGGCTTGCTGTAATACTTCCCTTTTCAAACTCCCCGCTAAAATTATCAATATTAGTAATTTCATCGAACATAAGCATTTGATCAGATGGAAGTCTACCGTCACCTTCTTTTGTAAAAAGATTACCGTCACCACAAGCTTGCAACTCTTCTTTAGAGTATTTATTTTGCGGTATGAAGCTCATTTTTTTCTGTAAAGCGCAGCATCTAATAAGTTTAACATCTCTTCTCTTATATTTTTGTTATCTATTTGCAGAGCAGATTTTGTAGATTTCTTTATATACTTTAAGGCAAGGTTTTCAGTTTCTTTAATTCCATCAAGAGAATTTATGATGTTAAGAGTTTTCTTTTGATTTAATTTATTTTTTCCAAGCAAAAGTTCTAATTGTTTTTTTTCATTTGTTTTAGCATTTTGATAAGCAAAAAAGAAAGGATAGGTAATCTTACCCTCTCTTAAATCTTGCAATGCAGGCTTTCCTGTAACGGATTCATCTTGTGAATAATCTAATAAGTCATCTTTAATTTGAAAAACTATTCCAAGATTTTTGGCACAATCACTAATACTTTTTTGATATTTTTTATCAGATCTTGAGAGAAGTGCTCCACATTTTGCAGCAGCTTCAAACAATCTTCCTGTTTTAAAGTAACTAATATCCTCTAGCTTACTTAAAGTTATTTTTTTGTTATTAATTGCATCTAACTGGATTAACTCGCCTTTTGAGATGTCATTTGTTGCTTTAGAAAGCTCATCTAATATATTTGTATTACCTAGCTCAACCATCAAAATAAAGGCCTTAGAATAGATATAATCGCCTATAAGTACGCCATGAGAGTTTGACCATATGTTATTAACAGATTTAATACCTCTTCTTGTGGGAGATTCGTCAACAACATCGTCATGAACTAGTGTTGCTGTATGCAGAAGCTCAATGATAGATGCAAGTTGCAGTCTTTTCTTTCCTAATCTCTTATCATTAGATGAAGATATCAAAGCTAATTTCGCTCTTAATTGTTTACCATTAGTTTTAAATATGTATTTATATAGATTAGATATTGTCTCTTCTTCTATAATATTATTTTTAATAAGATTATTAACTTGAATGAGTTCTTTTTCTATTGAATAACTATTTGGCATGATTTGATAATTAATAAAGCAAAATTATACATAAGTATTGATAAATTCTTCATTAAAGCGTATATTTTGCCACCTTTAGGGATATAAATATGTACGCAGTAATAGAATCAGGTGGAAAACAACATAAAATTGAAAAAGGCATGCATTTGCCTGTTGATTTATTGAAGGATGAACCTGGAACAAAAATAACTTTTGACAATGTATTATTATATGTTGATGACAAAAATGTTGAGATTGGGCAACCATATTTATCTAACGTTAAAGTAACAGCAGAAGTTGTTGATGTTGTTAAATCTGATAAAATTTCTATTCTTCGTTTTAGAAGAAGAAAGCATAGCATGACCAAAACAGGTCATAGAGCTAGGCATTCTAAAGTTGAAATTAAAGACATTAAACTAGAGAGTAAATAATGGCACATAAGAAAGCAGGTGGTTCTACTAAGAACGGAAGAGATTCCAACGCCAAAAGACTTGGCGTAAAAAGATACGGCGGTCAGATTGTTAAAGCTGGTGAAATCCTTATTCGTCAAAGAGGTACTAATACCCATCCTGGTATTAATGTAGGAATTGGAAAAGATGATACGCTTTTTGCTAAAGCACCTGGCGTTGTTCAATTCACTTACAAAGGACCTAAAAGTAGAAAAACAGCGAACGTTATTTCTCAATAACGTCTTCTAAATCATGAATTTTATCGACGAGGCCTTTCTCGAAGTTAGGGCAGGGAATGGTGGTGCCGGAGCATCTAGTTTTCGAAGAGAAAAATTTATTCCTTTTGGTGGACCCGACGGAGGAGATGGTGGTAAAGGCGGCGATATCATCTTCAGAGTCAATCAAAATAAAAATACACTAATCGACTTCCAGAATAAAAGAGTTTTCCTTGCAAAAAATGGTAGGCCTGGTGCTAGCAAAAATAAAAGTGGTCCTGCGGCAGAAGATCTAATAATCGACCTTCCTAAGGGAACAGTTATTTATGATGATATATCAGGTGATGAGTTATTAGATTGTTGTGATAGTGATGTGTCATATGTGTTGGCTAGAGGTGGTGATGGAGGTCAAGGTAATGCTAGGTTTAAATCCAGTACCAATCAATCTCCTAGAAAGTTTACATTAGGTTTTGAGGGTGATGTTAGGTTCATAAGGCTTGAATTAAAGTCACTAGCTGATGTAGGTTTAGTAGGGTTCCCTAATGCAGGTAAATCAACCTTTCTTAATAAAGTATCTTCTGCAAAACCTAAGATAGGAAGCTATCCTTTTACAACCTTAAGACCTCATCTGGGAACCATAGAGGGATCTGATTCAAGTTTCGTTATTGCAGATATTCCTGGGCTTATTGAAGGAGCATCCGAGGGAGCTGGGCTTGGTATTAAATTTCTTCAACATATTTCAAGAACAGGATTATTATTAATATTTGTAGATCTATATTCATCAGATGAATTAAAACCAATACAGCAAATAAAGTTGCTCAAAAATGAATTGAGCGCTTATAAAGAGGATTTAACACAAAAAGTTTCTTGGGTTGTTTGTAATAAAATTGATTTAATTGATAAGGAAACTCTTGCAGATCACTCTTTGGATATTCAAAAAGAATTAGGAATACCAAAAGATGATATCTTCTTTATATCTGCGGCCACAGGAGAGGGCACACAGAAGCTTCTTCAATCCCTTGAAGAAGTTATCTCACAAAGTAAATTAGATTTAACCTAGGGCTTTTACGGCTTTAGAAAGTCTGCTTTTTGTTCTAGCAGCAGCATTTTTATGAATTACTTTCTTTGATGCTGATGAATCAAGAACTTTTTCAGCTTTAGTTAGCAAGTCTTTAGCTTTAACAGAATCATTTTCATCGATACTTGCGCGAACAGCTTTAATAGCAGTTCTTACCATTGATCTTTGAGCATGCCTTAACTTATATGTTTCAGCGTTCTGTTTAGCTCTTTT
>CAZTGS010000012.1:0-37528 GCA_964613455.1 uncultured Gammaproteobacteria bacterium
CCCCAACTGAGTCTCCTATATCTAGATCACCACCACCAGCAGCGAATGTAGGAAGTGCGATAGCACTACCTAATAATAATAATAATTTCATATATAACTCCTATTAGTTTAACGAGTAAAATAACTCCCCCGTCTATATACAACAGTAATGATATCTAATTATCTCTTCGGTATCAAACATATGGACATTTATTTAACATATATAAATTCATGAAAGTTTTGCTAAATAATTAATGTTTAGTATGATTTAGTTATGAAAGTAGCAATATACCCAGGTTCATTCGATCCAATCACATATGGTCATATGGATATTATTGATCGCGGATGTAATTTATTTGATAAGGTTGTTGTGGCAGTTGCGAAGAGTGAATCAAAAAATCCTTTATTTACTTTAGAAGATAGAATTAACTTAGCTGAAACTATCTATGAAGGTAATAAAAAAGTTGAAGTTGTTGGTTTCCCTAGAAAATTAACAGTTGATTTAGCTAAAGATTTTAATGCCTCTGCAATCATAAGAGGCTTAAGAGCTGTTTCTGATTTCGAATATGAATTCCAGTTAGCCACTATGAATAGATCCTTGGCACCTGATATTGAAAGCATCTTTCTTACACCCAAAGAAAGTCTTATTTATGTTTCATCAAGCCTAATTAAAGAAATTTCTGATTTAAACGGTGATGTTTCTAAATTCGTTCATCCAATAGTTGAGCAGGCACTTAAGGCTAAATTACAAGCTTAACCCTGACAGCTACTGCAAAAAAAAGTAGCCCTTTTATTTATATTAATTTTTAGTATTTCTTTTTTGCAATTCTTGCATTCAAGTCCCTCTCTCCCATAAACGTTTAACTTAAATTTAAAATATCCTGGGCTACCATCAGCAGAATAAAAATCTTTCAAGGTTGTTCCGCCCACTTTAATAGCAGCATTAAGAATTTTTTTGGATGCCTTTACGATCCTGTCGCAATCATCGATATTTAATTGAGATGCATTTTTTGAAGGATCTACTGACGAAAGAAAAAGACTTTCAGATGCATATATATTTCCAATACCAACAACATTTTTTTGATTCATTATTAAGCTTTTAATATTAGTCTTAGAATTCTTACAAAGTTCAAAGAGTTGATTTTTATTAAAGTCCCTAGATAGTGGTTCAGGCCCAAGATTGCAAATTAATCTATGTTCATCAATATTTTTTGTAATGTGTAGAGATCCGAATCTTCTTGGATCATTATAAATAATACGCTCATTTTCAAATATAAACTCTGCATGATCATGTTTTAAAAAGTAATTTTCTTTATTATTAGCTATTCTTAAGCTTCCGGACATTCCAAGATGTAGGATGATATTTATATTATCAAGATAGAAAATAATATATTTAGCTCTTCTGTCTAAATTGATTATTTTTTGATTTGCGAGAAGAGATTCAAATTTTGTATCAACTTTCCATCTAAGGTTTCTATTATGAATTTTTACCTCTTTGATAGAGGAGTTTTTAAATTTTTCTATAGCTCTTAAGGTTGTTTCAACCTCTGGCAATTCTGGCATTAATTAGTCTAGTAAATTATTAATATTAACAATATCACCAGGTGTGATAGTTCCTGAGGCTAGGGCAAGTCTAAGGTTAGATAGAATATAGTCATACTTTGCATTAGCAAGATTTTTTTCTGCACTGTATAGATTTTTTTCAGCCTGAAGAAGATCAACTACATTTCTTGTACCTACCTTATAACCAACTTGAGTTGCCTCAAGCGCACTAGTGGCTGAAATCACAGCTTGTTTCTGAGCAGTAACATTTGCTACTAAAGTTAATACATTCGAATACTCAGATCTTACTTCTTGAATAATTCGTCTTTCAGTAAATAAAGTGTTCTCATTTACTTTTTCATACTGAGAGTATGCTTGTTTTCTTCTAGAATTAACTGCACCTCCTTGGAATATAGGCATGCTCAATTGAATTGCAAAATTTCTTCTTCCTGTTACTTCTGGTACTGGAATTCCTTGGCCATTAATACTAAATCCTTCATAGTTGAATTGGTTGGTTTCAGATTCTGATTTAGTTCCAATAATGTCTATTTTTGGCAAATGACTGGATGCTGAACTTCTTGCGCTATTCTTGGCCGCCTGTTTTCTGAGATATGCAGCTTTAAGTTGGAAATTATTTGTTAAAGCCAATTCAACCCATTTTTCTTTTGAGCTTGGTGTTGGCATAGTAACGATGAGTTCATCGCCCAGTTCATCTACACTAAAAATTTCTCTGCCAATCAATGCATTTAATGCTTCTCTAGCAGAAAATAATTTACCTTCAATACTGATTCTAGATGCTTTACTAAGGTCATATGCAAGTTGCGCCTCCTGAACCCCTGTAATTGCAGATAATCCAACTTCAAATCTTTGTTTAGCTTGATCTAATTGTTTTTTAATCGCTTTTTCTTCTGAAATAGAAGCATTGAGATTATCGATAGCTCTTAGTACTCCAAAATAAACTTCTGCAGTTCTTACAACAAGGTTTTGTTGCTCAAAAGCAAAATCTGCCTCAGCAGCATCAGTTAATGATCTAGATTGTTTGAACTGGAACCATGTATCCAATCTGAACAATGGCTGCGAAACTCTAGCTGAAGTTGAAAACGAATTATATTCTTGTTGTAGCTCTTTATTTTGATAGTATTCATTCCAGTTAGTGGAACCACTTAGGGTAAGGCTTGGCAAAAGGGCAGCTCTTCCCTGAACTACTATTTCTTTATCGGCTAAATAGGAATATTCCGCTGCTCTAAAAGTAGGGTCATTTTTCAAGGCCTCATTATAAATATCCAATATACTTTCAGCAGATGTACTGGTCACCATGAATAAAGTTAAGAATATTGATCGATTTAATTTTTTCATAAACATATTTTAACCTATTAATAATGTTTGCAGTGCAAACATTTATATTTTTTTGTATAGATAGATTTTTTTTATATTTCTTAGAGTAGAATAACTATCATAAGTTCATTTATTTTAAATTAAAAAAAGGCTTCCTAAATTGGCTAAAAATTCATATGACGCAAAGGCTATTGAAGTATTATCAGGCCTTGATCCAGTTAGAAAAAGACCAGGGATGTATACAGATACATCAAATCCAAATCATTTAATTCAAGAAGTTCTAGATAATTCAGTTGATGAGGCATTATCAGGACATTGCTCAAACATAAAGATTGCTATATCTAAAGATGGTTACATAAAGGTATCTGATGATGGAAGAGGAATGCCTGTTGATGAGCATCCAGAACATAAAGTTTCTGGAGTGGAGCTTATTCTTTGCAAGCTTCATGCGGGAGCAAAGTTTTCTGGAGATGATTATAATTTTTCTGGGGGCCTTCATGGAGTTGGTGTTTCGGTTGTTAATGCTTTATCAGATGAATTAGAAGTCAGGGTTAAAAGAGATTCCAAAGAGTATCAAATAACATTTGATAACGGCAACAAGGCTAGTGAACTTAAAGAAGTTGGAGATGTTGGATTAAGAAATTCAGGGACCTCAATTCGATTCAAACCAAATCCAATTTATTTTGAAACAACTGATGTGCAAATAAAGCATCTAAAGCATCTACTTAAAGCAAAAGCTGTCTTATGTCCTGGACTAACTATTGAATTTAATAATGAAAAAAAATCCGGCGATAAAGAAAAATGGTATTTTGAAGATGGGCTAAAAAGTTATCTTATTGAATCCTATGAAGGGGCAGAGCCTGCTCTCGAGGATTCTATTCTATGTTCCAAAAAATCTGAAAACCAAGAATTAGAATTTGCAATTAATTGGTCTCTTAGACCTCCAAAAAATAAACTCGATGAAACATACGTAAATCTTATACCTACATTGCAGGGTGGATCTCATTTAAATGGTTTTAAATCTGGTCTATTAGACTCTTTAAAAGAATTTTGTGATTATAGGAATTTACTTCCCAAAGGCTTAAAAATAAATGCGGATGACGTTATAAATAATGCAATGTTTATAATTTCTTCTAAATTGCAGAATCCTCAATTTGCAGGTCAGACAAAAGAAAGACTAGATTCAAAAGATCATATGTCCTTTGTTTCTAGCACAACAAAAGATGTTTTAAGCATATGGTTAAACACTCACACAGAAGAAGGCGAGCGGATAGCAGAGCTTGCTATTATGTCTGCTCAAACTAGAGCAAAGGTTTCTAATATTGTTGAAAGAAAGAAAACCTTTAAAGGACCAGCTCTTCCAGGAAAATTATCTGACTGTAATAGCCAAGACTTAAATGAAACAGAGCTATTTCTTGTGGAAGGTGATTCTGCTGGAGGCTCAGCAAAACAGGCTAGAGAGAGATCATTTCAGGCAATCATGCCTCTTAGAGGTAAAATTTTAAATACTTGGGATCTAGAAAGTACTGAGATAATTAAATCTCAAGAAATAAAAAATCTATCCACTGCTATTGGAGTCCTTCCCGGTAACAGTGATATATCTTCATTAAGATATGGAAAAATATGTATTCTTGCAGATGCTGACTCAGATGGCCTTCATATTGCAACTCTTCTATGCGCACTTTTTCTTAGGCACTACAAACCATTGGTCCAAGAAGGAAGAATTTATATCTCTATGCCACCTTTATATAGAATTGATTGTGGTAAAGATGTTTTATATGCCCTTGACAATAATCAAAGAGATCAGATAGTAGAGGATTTTAAAAACAAGAAGGGCAAACCTAAAATCAACATTCAAAGATTTAAGGGGTTGGGTGAGATGAATCCACCTCAGCTAAGAGAGACCGTTATGGATCCTGCTACAAGACAGCTTGTAAACCTATCGATAAGTCCAAGCGATAATGTTAATTCTATGATGGATTTACTTTTATCAAAAAAGAATGCTCCTGCAAGAAAAGAATGGCTTGAGAAAAAAGGCTCCTTAGCGAAAATATAAATATGAAAGATCAAGAACAAATTAATTCTATGAGCCTTAAGCAATACGCTGAGGAGTCTTACCTAAATTATGCAATGTATGTCATTTTAGACAGAGCTCTTCCAAATATTGGAGACGGACTTAAACCTGTTCAAAGAAGAATTTTATATGCTATGTCAGAGCTAGGGCTTGATGCAGGATCTAAATATAAAAAATCTGCAAGAACTGTTGGAGATGTAATTGGTAAGTTCCATCCTCATGGTGATGGTGCTGCATATGAAGCAATGGTCTTAATGGCTCAGAACTTCTCTTTCAAATATCCATTTGTTGATGGGCAAGGTAATTGGGGTTCTCAAGATGATCCAAAATCTTTTGCAGCAATGAGATACACGGAATCAAAATTAACAAAATTTGCTAATCTTCTTATATCGGAACTTAAATCTGGGACTGTTGACTGGCAGCCAAACTTTGATGGCTCATTACTTGAACCGGTAATTTTCCCATCAAAAATACCATCTATATTATTAAATGGTACTTCTGGAATTGCTGTGGGAATGGCAACTGACATCCCATCGCATAATATAAATGAAGTTATAGATGCAACAGTCCATCTATTAGAAAATCCAAAGGCAGATTTACAAGATTTATTAAAAATTATCAAAGGCCCTGATTTTTCTAATAATTCACCAATAATTGCTAGCAAAGAAGAACTAGAAGAAATTTATACTTTAGGAAAGGGTGGCTTTAAAGCTCAAGCACAGTGGGCTCAAGAAAAAACGCAAATAATAATTAATGCATTGCCATACCAGGCCTCAGGATCAAAAATTTTAGAGCAAATAGCTGATCAAATGTATAAAAAGAAGGTACCTATGATCATTGATTTATCTGACGAAGGCGATCACAAAGAGCCAGTGAGATTAGTAATCACTCTTAAATCAAACAGAGTTAATGCTGAAGATGTAATGAATCATTTATTTGCTTCAACGGATTTACAAAAGAGCTATAGAGTAAATATGAATTTAATTTCCTTGAAAGGTGGACCTAAGGTTTTTTCTCTAGTTGAATTAATTAAAGAATGGTTAGTTTTTAGAAAAGATACTGTTATTAGAAAATTAGAACATAGACTCGATCAAGTAAATGATAGGCTTCATATCCTAGAAGGATTATTAATAGTTTATTTAGATTTAGATAAAGTAATTAAGATTATCAGAGAGTCTGATGAGCCAAAGAAAGATATCATAAAGGCTTTTAAATTATCTGAAATTCAAGCTAATGCTATTTTAGAGATTAGATTAAGACAACTTGCAAAACTAGAGCAAATTAAACTCGAACAAGAAAGGGATACTCTTGTTTCTGAACAAGGCGATATTGAAAAGATACTAAGTTCAAAAACTAGATTAAAAACTTTGATTAAAAACGAACTTTTAGAAATAAAAGAAGACTTTGGAGATGAAAGAAAGTCACCTATAAAAGATAGTACTGCGGCAAAAGTTTTCTCTGAAGAAGAAACTTTAGTAACAGAGCCAATTACTATAGTTCTCTCAGCAGCTGGTTGGATAAGAAGTGCAAAAGGTCATGAGATTGATCCAAGTTCTCTCTCTTACAGGGGTGAAGACACTCTGCAAGATTTTTCTAGGGGCAAGAGTAATCAAATGTCCGTTTTCTTAGATTCAAATGGAAAAGCATATTCTCTTCCCAGTCATTCTCTTCCTTCTGCAAGAGGGATGGGAGATCCAATCACCGGAAGAGTCTCAGCAGACTCTGGGGTGAAATTCATCTCATCATTAATAGGTAATGATGACGATAAATTTATGATCATGAACTCAGCAGGCTATGGCTATATTTCTGAATTCAAAAATATGGTTTCTAACAAGAAATCTGGAAGAGCTTTCATGAAAATTCCAAATGATGCAGAGTTATTAAAAGCAATACAGGTAAGAGAAGATCATGTTTACATAGCTGCTGTATCCAATATTGGAAGATTATTAATTTTTAAAATAGATGAGCTACCAATGCTTGGAAAAGGCAAGGGAAATAAAATTATAAATATTCCTACTGCTAAATTTATTGCAAAAGAAGAGTTTATGTCTCATGCACAATTAATCTCTACCTCTAGTTCTTTAAGAATTGAGAGTGGAAAAAGGTTCTTAAGCCTTAAGCTGAAAGACCTTGAAAATTATATTTCTTCCAGAGCTAAAAGAGGAAATATGCTTCCTCAAGGATATAGAAAAGTAGATAACATGATTGAGGAAGTCGAAATCGAAATTAAAGAAGACTCTGAATAGACTTTTCAAACAAACCTAAACCTTTGTCTATTAAATCATTTTCTATAATTAAACTTGGTGAAAACCTTACAGTGGTCGGGTTAGCTTTTAGTATCATCAGGCCATTCCTATGAGATATTTTAATTAGATCATCAACGTTAATAGATGAATCTAGTTCGATACTTATCCATAGACCGGCAGAGGATATTTCATTAAAGCATTTGTATTTTTGATCAATTTTTTTTAGTAGCTTGCAAAATCGCATTTCTTTTTTCCCTACATTTTTAAGAAAACTCTTTTTTGAAATAATATCGACCACTTTTGACCCGATAGAGCAGGCAATAGGACCTCCTCCAAATGTAGTTCCATGAGAGCCGGGAGTCATTGAATCAGATATTTTATTTGAAGTTAAGATTCCCCCAAGTGGGAAGCCGTTAGCTATACCTTTGGCAAAGCAAAGAATGTCGGGGGTAATATTGAATTGCTCATAAGCAAAAAAAGTTCCAGTTCTTCCAATTCCAGACTGGACTTCATCAATTATTACTAGAGCATTGTATTTTTTGCTTAGTTTTTTTATCTTTGATATGAACTTTTTATTTGCTTTTGTGATCCCTGATTGCCATTGAACTAATTCAAGTATTACTGCAGCAGTCTTATCTGAGAATAATTCTTCAAGTTTTTTTTCATCATTATAGGGATGATTTTTTATTCCTTTTGGCAATGGGTAAAAGCCATCTATGAGATGTTTTGAATTAGCCAAAGCTATCCCCATCATGGTTCTTCCATGAAATGAGCTTGAGAAAGAAATTATTTCATTCTTATTTTTATTGATAGTTGATGAGCAAAACTTTCTAGCTGTCTTTACTGCTGCCTCAATAGACTCGCCGCCAGAATTACAGAAAAAAACCTTATCTGCAAAAGTTTTGTTACATAGTTTTTTTGCAAGTGTTACCGAGGGCTCATTAATATATAAATTAGATAAATGCCATAAACTTTTTGATTGATCATTCATTACTTTTATAAGACTACTATTGCAATGACCTAGATTAGTAACCGCTATCCCACCAGTAAAATCGATATATTTTTTATTACTTGAGTCCCACACATGAGACCCCATAGCTTTTTTTACAATAAAGTCTTCAGGTGCATAGAAAGGCACCATATAATTAGAATATTCTTTAATAATATTACTCATAAAAGATATTGTATCGTGATTTCAGTTCAAAAAATAAATGAAGATAAGTTCCTTATATCTATAAAACCCAATAGTTCTTTGATTGGTAAATATAGAATAATTTTTCTATCAAGCATATCTCTGGTGTGTGGCGGAATAGCAACAGCATTTTACTTTTTTGGCGCTACTTTGATATTACCTTTTGCTGGACTTGAGCTAAGCATTTTATTTATTGCTTTTTATTTAAGTTTTAAGTGGAGCAGCAAAAGAGAGAAAGTTTTTATTTCTCAGGATCTGGTAACTATTGAAAAAGGCCGATATCAGGCAGACTATCGTTGGGAAGAGTTTAGAACTTTCACTTCTTTTCAGGTTACGAAGGATGTTAATGAAGTGCTTAAGTTAAGCTTTAGGTCTAAAGGGGAAGATATCGAAGTTGGTGCTTTTTTAAATGAAGAAGACAAAAATAAACTTAAAGAAGAAGTTTCTGAAATTATTAAATTTTTAAATGAAGAGTCTTTCTTAATTCCATAAAGGCAGTTTTTTCTTAACTTCAACCAGCTTTAGTTTTTTTATCTCAGGAATTCCATTTTTAAACTTAGGTGATGATTCCCCCTCGATTAGAGGCTGCAGATATTTAATAGCTTTTGAGGTAACATCCATTCCACTTTTGGATATAAATGTTTTCGGTAATTTCTTTTCAACATTCGCTATCTTTGATAATTCAGCAGGCTCAATTTTCCAACTGTATTTATCTCCTTTACCTCGAACAATAATAGGCATTACCCCATTCATCCCTTTTGCAGCATATTTAACGGCATGGATGCCGACTGCTTCAGCATGAAGAAGATCTGTTTTTGACGCTATATGTCTCGCACTTCTTTGTAGGTAGTCTGAAACAGCCCAATGATTTTTTAATTTTAAATTTTTAGTAACTAACTCAGCAAGATATGGAGCAACACCACCTAGCTGAGCATGACCAAAAGCGTCTTTTGAAGAAGATTCGGATAAAAATTTACCCTTACTATTTTTAACTCCCTCAGAAACAACCACAACACAAAAACCATTATTCTTAACAGATTCTTTTACAGCTGTTAGAAATTTCTTTTGACTGAAAACTATTTCAGGTAAAAGTATTATGTGTGGAGCATCTCCCTTATCAGATCTTGCTAAGGCTGATGATGCAGCCATCCAGCCAGCATGTCTTCCCATCACCTCTAAGATAAAAACCTTAGTTGAGGTTTCTGACATTGATTGAACATCCAAAGATGCCTCAAGAGTAGATGTTGCTATGTATTTTGCTGCAGATCCAAATCCTGGGCAGCAGTCAGTTAATGCTAAATCGTTATCAACAGTTTTTGGTATAGCTATACAACGGATGGGATAATTTAATTTTTTACTTATTTGAGAAACTTTATATGCAGTATCTGCAGAATCATTTCCACCATTATAAAAAAAATATCCAATATCATGAGCTTTAAAAACTTCAATCAATCTTTTATATTCTTTTTCACTTGATTCTAAATCTTTTAACTTGAACCTACAGGAGCCAAAAACTCCACCAGGTCTGTATCTTAGTGACTCTATAGCAGATTTTGATTCTTTTGAAGTGTCTATTAATTCTTCTCTAAGAGCTCCTAGGATTCCATTTTTACCAGCATATATTTTTCCAATATTTTTATATTTTTTTGCTTCTAAAATCAAAGCTCCAGCAGTAGCATTAATAACTGAAGTTACTCCTCCTGACTGAGCATAAAAAGCATTTTTTTTCATTTTTTCTCTCTCTTAAGTGTTGAAATAAAAATATGTAACGTATTATAACTAATATGAGAATACATATCTTAGGTATTTGTGGAACCTTCATGGGAGGGCTTGCTCAGATATTAAAAGAATCGGGACATATTATTTCAGGATCAGATATTCAGTTCTATCCTCCAATGTCTGATCATCTTCAAGATCTTGAAGTAGAAATGACTGAAGGTTATTCAGTAAGTAAAATGCCAAAAGCAGATTTATATATAATAGGTAATGCATTGTCCAGAGGAAATGAATGCGTTGAGCATATTTTAGATAAGCAGCTTCCTTTTAAATCAGGGCCCGAAATGCTTGGAGAAATTCTTAAAAATAAGAAAGTTATAGCTGTTTCAGGCACTCATGGAAAAACTACTACCTCATATATGCTGACTCATATATTTCTCAATCAAGGAAGAGATATTGGTTTTTTGGTTGGCGGTATATCAAAAGATATTAAAGTTTCAGCATCGCTTGGTTCTGATGAGGTTTTTGTAATAGAGGCTGATGAGTATGATTCTGCTTTCTTTGATAAAAGATCAAAATTTATCCATTACTCCCCATCCACCGTTGTAATAAATAATATTGAGTTTGATCATGCTGATATATTTGATGATTTAAAAGACATAAAAAGACAGTTTCATCATTTAATTAAGATTATTCCTTCGTCTGGAAATATTATTTATTTTCATGAAGATGAAAATACAAATGATGTCCTTTCAATGGGCCATTGGTGCAATCTAGCAGCAATAAATAACAAAGATATTAAGATTAACTTTCAATCTAAAGAGCTTATAAATAAAGGAATATTATACTCATTAGGTGATTTACCCTTAATAGGAGAACATAATTTTAAGAACTACGTAACTGCAATACTTGCAGCTAATCTTCATGATATTGAAATAGAAGATTCAATAAAAGCGCTCAAAAGTTTTAATGGGGTAAAAAGAAGGCTTGAATACAAAGGCTCTTACTCTAATGTTCTTATTTATGATGACTTTGCTCATCATCCAACAGCTATAACATTTTCCTCTAATGCAATCAGAGATAAGTATCCTGATAAAAAGATTCTCGGATTAATCGAATTAGGGTCAAATACTATGTCAGGCGGATCTCATGGGATATCTTTAACAGATTCTGCTAAAGCATTAGATAAAGTAATCTGGTTAGATCATAACAAGACACTATCTGAAAGAAGTAATGTTAAATTAGCCAGCAAAATTGATAGTTTTATTGATATAGCAAAATTAGAATCTATAGACCATGATATTATTTTATTAATGACTAATAAAGACAGTCAAAAAATACTGAGGCCCTTGATTAATTATCTTGAAAAAAAATAATCTACCAATATTCCCGCTAGGATTAGTTGCTCTTCCAGGTACTATCCAGTCACTTCAAATATTTGAGCCTAGATACATAAGTATGGTTAAGTCATGTATGTCCAATTCACATGGTTTTGTAATTGTTCTTCAATCAAAATCTGAATCAAAGTCAGAATATGGAATGACAAAGAAAGGAACTTACGTAGAAATAATCGATTTTAACAACTTGCCAAATGGATTGCTTGGAATAACTGTAAAAGCAGTTAATAAAGTAGCTATAAGCAATATTTGTCAACTTGAAGATGGTTTGCATGTAGCTGACGCTAAACCAGAAATTGATCCAGAGGTTGATGATCAGGCTTTATTGGCAGAACATCCAGAAATTCTAAATATTTTATCTCAACTTATGAAGCATCCAAAAATAAGCGATCTACCCATTAAAGTTGACTTTAATTCGGCAGACTCAGTTGCGTATCATTTAGCAGGCCTAATTCCGTTAACCTCGGATGAAAAACAGATTCTTCTTGAAGCATTCGATGCAGCACAAAGGATGAATATTTTATCGAAGTTCATCGAAAAAATTTCTACTCCTTAGATTATCTAGCTTAATTTTATAGGCAACTTATTTGATTTAGCTCTCATCCAGTTAACGGATTTTAAAACAGTTGGAATAGCAATAAATTTCTTTTCAATTGCATATTTTCCAGGATAGTTACTTAACATCAGTCCTATAAATATAGTAAAAACACCTTGGCCTGGAAGAACAAGCATCATAATGCCTCCTAGAACTAGAGAATAACCAATCATGTTTTTAAATATAAGGATTAAATACCATGCAAATGGATTCCTTAATTTTAAATGAGATACCTTCTTTTCAATGAAATAGTCCACTGGTATTAACGTTACCAACCACTTGATGCTTATCAAACTAAATATAAATATGAAAATGGATATTGAGCCAATCCATAAAATTAAACTTTTATATATTTCAAATAATTCTAAGATAGAATTTAAAGAAGGTATTTCCAAAATTACTCACCTTTTTATTAAATAATGATTTAGTATAGCAAGAACTGGAACCTAATTTTCTAGCCATATAAAACCAACAAATATAAAGTAATCTTGCCTAAAAAAAACCTCAAGGATATCTGCGCTAACTCACTGACAGACAACAAGGCTGTTGATGTTTTATCTTTAGATATTAAAGGCATTTCATCTTTTGCAGATGTAATTATCATTGCAACAGCAAGCTCTAATAGGCATGCAAAATCATTATCAGAAAAACTTGTTGAAGAAGTAAAGAAGAATAAAATAAGTGTTTTGAGCGTTGAGGGTACAATAGAATCCGGTTGGATATTGGTAGACTGCGGAGATGTTGTTATAAATGTAATGAAATCTGACATGAGAGAATTTTATGACCTTGAAGGTCTATGGGGGGAGAATACACTCCTCAATACTTCAGGATAAATGGTTCTTAATATAATAAGTGTTGGAAATAAATTAACATCATGGGAATCTGTAGGAATAGATTACTACACCAAGCAACTTCCAAAAAACTTAGACCTATCTTTTTTAGATATTAAAGGCCAGCAACACCCAAAAAAATCAATCAATGAGGTTCTTAAAAGAGAATCAGAAATGATCATGGCAAAAATTCCTGAAGAATTTTATGTTATCTCTTTCGATTCAAAAGGGGAGTCATATAGCAGTCAAGAATTTAGCAAATTATTTGAAATGTCTATGATGAATAATATGAAGCTATCTTTTATTATTGGTGGATCTTTTGGGCTTTCAAAAGAAGTTATAAATAGATCTGATAAAGTGATCTCAGCATCTAATTTTACATTTCCCCATAGGCTTTTTAGAATAATACTTGTTGAGCAAATATATAGATCTTTTTCTATTATAAATAAAGCCCCCTACCATAAATGATCAATCTAGAAGAAAGATTTGTTGAGAAAAAAAGTTTTTTTAGTAGACTCATTTTTATTTATTTCTTTTTTGGTATTCTTTTCTCTCTTTTAATATTTAGAACTTTTTCTTTGCAAGTATCCAGTTACACAGATTATGAATTGGCATCATTAAAAAATAGAACAAGAGATATTTTAGTCCAGCCTGTTAGAGGAATTATTTATGACAGGGATGGAAATATTCTTGTTAATAATGTTCCTGCTTATAATCTAATAATTAGGCCTTGGAAAATTAAAAATCTAGAAGCCTTTATTGATAATATTCTTAAAATCATTGATCTCGATGAAAAAGAAATCGAATATATTAGAGAAAACTTTAAGCAAAAGGCTGCTTACAATAGAGAATTAACTGTAAAAAGAAACCTAACATCAGAAGAGATAGCAAAGTTTGAAGTAAGAAATTTTAATTATCCTAACGCTTTCATTGATGTTAGATATAGTAGAGAGAGCACTTATCCTCATTTATTTTCTCATGCTATTGGTTATGTAGGTGGCGCAAGTAATGATCAGCTTTCTGAGATTCTAGTTAATCAAAACCTTAAACAAATAGAAACCTTATTTAAATATCCTGGTTATCTAATAGGAAAAACTGGTATAGAAAATATTTACGATGGCTCTCTTAGAGGATCATTTGGAAAAAAATCTTTTGAAGTTGATGCTAAAGGTAGGTTTTTAAAAGAACTAGATTCTATAGAGCCCATCAATGGTAATAATATATTTACTAAGCTAGATTTAGATTCTCAAAAAATGGCCTTTAAAAAAATGAATAACAGAAGAGGTGCTGTTGTTGCTATAGAGATAGAATCAGGATCAATTGTGACTTATCTTAGTACGCCAAGTTTTTCAGTAAATGATATTGCGAATGGAATGCCAGCTAAGGAATTTAATCTTCTTATTCAAGATGAAAATAAGCCTTTTTTTGATAGAGCGTCTCAAGGCAGATATTCACCAGCATCAACTATAAAACCTGCTATTGCATTATTTGGTCTTCAGGAGCAAATAATAGATTGGAATTTTACAATTGATGACCCTGGATTTTTTACTCTTCCAGAAGATCAAAGAGTTTACAGAGGTTGGAAGAAAGGCGGTCATGGCGTAATAAATTTAAATGATGCAATCATTGAGAGTTCTAATACCTTCTTTTTTTCTTTAGCTTATAGTTCCGATATTAATAAATTAATAGATCATTTATCAGAATTTGGTTTTGGAAAAAATGTTTGCATGGATTGCTTTAACCCTGATAAAGGGCTTCTACCTAACCCAGAATGGAAAATGAACAATCTTAATTACGGTTGGTTTAAGGGAGACACCGTAAATATTGGTGTTGGTCAGGGCTATATGAGCGCGACGCCAATTCAATTAGCATACTACTCTGCTTTTATTGCGAATAAAGGCAAACTAAATAATCTATCTTTTATTGATGACATGGAAGGTGTAGAAACATTTTTTACTGGCTCAAAAATTGATAATTCTGATTGGAATAAGATTCATAAAAGTATGATAGGTGTGATTGAAGATCCAAGAGGTACTGCTAGAAGGTTAAAGTCTTTAAAGTCATATATTGTTGCAGCCAAGTCAGGAACTGTTGAGCTTGTTAGTACTGAGACAAAAGAAGATTATAAAATTATTAGAGAAAACATAGGAAATAGAGACCATGCAATTATTATTGCCTTTGGTCCAATGCCAGATCCTAAATATGCTGTTAGTGTTGTAGTTGAAAATGGTGAGAGCGGAGGATCGGTAGCAGGTCCTGTTGCCATAGCTGTTTTAAATGAGTTAATAAAAGAATGAAGAAAAGATTAAATTTTGAAAGGTTCAGTATATATTTTGACCAATATTTATTTATTTCTATAACTTTGCTTTCTGTAATGGGTCTTTTCTTTCTTTATAGTGCATCCCAAGGAGATATAAGCACTATAGTAAAACAATCTATATTTGTTGGCTTTGGTTTAGTTTTAATGTTTGCTTTAAGTCAGCCAGATCCCAATTTTTATAATACATTTTCAGGTATTTTTCTATTGTTTTCACTATTTTTAATCTTTGCAACTATGATTTTCGGCAAAGAAATAAATGGTGCAAAAAGGTGGCTTGATCTTGGCTTTTTTACTCTACAATCTTCAGAGCTTATAAAGATTTCTCTTCCTATTTTTCTAGCATCTTACTTATATGACAAGCCACTCCCGATAAGTCCTAAGCACAGTTTTATAACTCTTACTTTAATAGGATTTGTTTTTATTTTAGTAGCTGGACAGCCTGACCTAGGCACTAGTCTTGTGGTTCTTCTGGCAGGTGTATATATTTTATTTTTGGCAGGACTTAGCTGGAGATTTATTGGAGCCTCCTTTGGAATATTGCTTCTATCGCTACCTTTTCTTTGGAATAATTTTTTACAGCCATTCCAGAGACAGCGGATACAAACTCTTTTAGATCCCAGTGCTGATCCTTATGGAACTGGATGGAATATCACTCAATCAAAAATAGCCATTGGATCGGGAGGCATTAATGGAAAAGGTTACCAAGAGGGATCTCAAGCTCATCTAGATTTTTTACCTGAGACTGAAACAGACTTTATTTTTTCCGTCATTGCAGAAGAATTTGGTTTTGTAGGAGTATGCATACTTTTGACAGTATTCTTCTTTATTCTTTTAAGGTGCTTGTATCTAGCTTTTATTGCTAGAGATAGATTCTGTAGATTGACGATTGGCGGGCTAAGCCTGATCTTTGCATCCACTTTATTTATTAACCTTGCTATGGTTGTTGGGTTAATTCCTGTAGTTGGTATGCCGCTTCCTTTTGTCAGCAAAGGGGGCTCATCTTTGTTATCATTCTATATAGCCTTTGGCATAATAATATCCATGGCAACACATAAGAAATTAATGCAACGATGAAAAAAATTATATTTGTTAGCTTGATATTTAATCTTTCTATTTTTGCAGATTATTCAAATCACAAAGACAGTCAATTAGTAATTGATGAGCTAGTTACAAAACATGGTTTTGAAAAATCTTATGTTGTAGATATCTTAAAGAATGCTGAGAAAAGAGATGAGATGCTTCAATCAGTTGCCAAGCCCGCAGAAAAAACAAAAACATGGGACGAATATAGAGCCATTTTTATAAAAACAAAAAGAGTTGCAGATGGTAAAAAGTTTATAAAAGAAAATATTAATGCCCTAGAAAGAGCTGAAAAAGAATTCGGTGTGCCAAAAGAAATAATCACGGCCATTCTTGGGGTTGAGACTAATTATGGAGATAACAAAGGTGGATATAGAGTTATAGATAGCCTTACCACCTTGGGATTTGATGATCCAAGAAGATCTAAATTTTTTAGAAGAGAGCTTATAGAGTTTTTTCTTCTCACAAGAGAAAATGACCTAGATATTTTAAAAACAAAAGGTTCATATGCTGGCGCAATGGGATATGCACAATTTATCTCTTCTAGCTACAGAGCTTATGCTGTAGATTATGATGGCGATGAATCTGCTGATTTGTTTAACTCCGTTGATGATGCTATTGGCAGTATTGCAAACTATCTTTTCATACATGGGTGGAAAAGAGAGGGAAAAATTGTAACTAAGACATATCCAAATAACGTAAGAAAATTTTATAAACCACATGAGTCTCTTACAAGATTCATAGCTTTAACTTTCAACGAAGACGGAGAAGATCTTTATTTTATTGGCGATGACAACTTTAGAGCCATAGCTAAGTATAATATTAGTGATGTTTATGCGATGGCAGTTTATTATTTATCAGAAGAGTTAAAAACATGAAAAAAATACTATTAATCCCTTTATGCATTTCTTTATTGATTGAATCTCAAACATTTTTACCTGATGCGCCAGATTTAAACTTAAAGAGTTATATATTAATCGAGCCAAATACAAATACAGTAATAGCAGAATTTAATTCTAATTTAGAAATTGTTCCTGCAAGTATGACAAAGATAATGACAACATATATTGCTGCTGAATATATAGAAGATGGAGCTATATCAAATGATGAAGAGGTCCTGATAAGCGAAAAAGCTTGGAGGATGAAAGGATCGAGGATGTTTATCGAGCAGGGAAAGAAAGTAACAGTTAGCGATTTAATGAAAGGAATAATAATTCAATCTGGTAACGATGCTTCGGTCGCATTAGCTGAATACCTAGGTGGCGACGAGCAGGGCTTTGTAGCTGACTTAATGAATCCTTATGCAGCGCAACTTGGAATGAGTAATACTGTATTTCATGACTCATCAGGCCTATCTGATTTGAATGTTACAACCGCAAAAGATCTATCAATATTAACGTCAAATTTTATTACTAAATTTCCTGATACTTACATACTTTATAAGGAAAAAAGTTTTGAATTTAACAATATCAAACAATTAAATAGAAACAAACTTTTGTGGAGAGATGAAACTTCTGATGGAGTTAAAACTGGTCATACTGATTCTGCTGGTTATTGCTTAGTTGGTTCGGCAAAAAGGGGAGAAATGAGATTGATTACAGTTGTGGCAGGAAGCAAATCAGATAATGATAGATTTCTAGCGTCACAGAGATTACTAGAATATGGTTTTAAATGGTATGCCACTCAAAAAGTTTTAGATGCTAATAAGGAATATAAAAATATAGCTATATGGGGAGGACAAGATAAAAATCTTGGTCTTGGTGTGGCAGAAGATATATCAATAACACTCCCAAGAAATAGCTTTAAAGGTTTAAAGGTTAATTATAAATATAGTAATAATATTCAGGCGCCTATTTCTATAGGGCAAAAAATAGGAACCCTTGAAATAACAAGTAATGATGAGATTGTCTTAGTTACTGATCTGGTGGCCCTGTCTGCTGTTGAAGCGAAGGGTTTTTTTGGAAGACTCTGGTCTAAGTTTGTACTATGGATATATAGCTTATTTGGAATGACTGAGAATGAATCAAGTTAAAGCAGTTTTTAATGGCAAGTTTGATCTAGTAGAAAATATTAAAATTTCTCCCTTTTCCAGGGCATATACATTTTCTGATAGTGTTTATGAAGTAATACCTTTTTTTAAATCAAAACCTATTGCATTTTCTATGCATCTTGAGAGATTAAAATACAGCTCTACCGAATTAGCGATGAATATAGAAATTGAAAAAATATCTAGTGAGATAAATAATTTGATATCCTCTTGCGAAAGCAATAGTGGCTATGTTTATTATCAAATAACTAGAGGGGTAGATAATATACGCTCCCATATGTACTCAAACTCTCTGGAAATCGAAACATTTGGTTATGTAATTGCTCATGCGTTTGCATCTAAGCCTTTGAAGGTAATGGTGTGTGAGGATATTAGATGGGGTAGATGTAATATTAAATCTACATCTCTGCTTGGCAATGTTATGAGTATGAATTCTGCTCATAAAGATAATTGTGATGAAGTCATTATGCACAAAAATAATATTCTTCGTGAGGCAGGCGCATCTAATTTATTTTTTATAAAAGATAATAAAATTTGCACTCCAGCCCTATCGAATAATATTCTTCCAGGCATAACAAGGGCATTACTTATTATAGAATTAAAGAAAATAGGACTAGATGTCATAGAAGATGAATTTTTATTATCCGATATCTCGAATGCTTCATCTGCATGGTTAACAAGTTCAACAAAAGGACTCGCTCCAATTTATGAGATAACTAATTTGAAATCAGATTTGAATATTGACGATCCAATGTTCTTAAAATGCAAAGAAGTCTTCGAAAAGAAATTCTTTAGCTAGTGGTTAAATCAATTACGATATTATCTAACTCATTCCAGAAATCTTTTTTACTTAATCCTTTACTAGCGAGATCTAGTTCATACACATTTTTTTGAAGTTGAATTAATTTTTTTAGAGAATGATTTTTTATAAAAGCCATATAATCTGAAATTTTATTACTCCAAACACCAGATTTTTGAAGACTATTCTGTGGATTTTTATTTTGACGAGCGCTAGAAGCATTATTAACAATTTTACCTACAATCCAGACTAGCAAGGGTGCGTAATGTCCTTCAGTACTTTTAATAGAGTGAATTATTCTTAAAGCATGCTTGGTATTTTTAGAAATAATCATATCTTCTAATTCAAACGGCATAAATTCAGCAGAATCTAAATATGATTTATGTGTTAGATCAATTCCTTCTTTATAGGTTAGCTTTAGCAGTTGCACTTCATTCTGTTGAGCAACTAAATTTCCAGCATTCATTTCATAAATATTTTGAACCAAAGAAGCCTTATCTTTATCAGAAACAAAGCTTAGTTCATGTTTTAACCAGATTTTTTCCTCAAAAGATTTAAGCTTTTTGCATTCAACAATAAGCGCATATTCATCCATTTGTTTTACCCACTTAGTTGAATGATTAATTTTTTCATTATGTGAATTAATGATAATTGCTATATTTTCCATTTTTCCAATATTAGGAATTTGAAAAATTTTAGTTATTTGATCAGGTACCTTACCTTGATCGTGATTGATTTCAATTATTGTCTTTGTCCCAAAGAGAGAACCTCCCACATTTTCAATAATCACCTGCTCTATTTGGCCAAAATCATCTTTACTTAAAATTCTTTTCTCACCAAAACCTTGGCTGATTAAATGTTTTTTTAGAATATCTTTTGAATTATTTCTTAGAATGATTTCAGACCCATAAATAAAAAAAATATTTGGTGATTTATTGAGATATTTCTCAACCACCATAGCTTCACATTTCAAAAGTATTGACCTCAATGATAACTTGATTTATTACTTCATCTTGCATATCGCTTTCTAATAAATTGATCATTTCATTTTGCGCATAAGGGTTTAATTCATTGGACTTAAATCTTTTTATTATCTTTAAATCTTTCTTTTTTGTTTCGCTATTTATATCAATCATTAATTGAATACTTAAAGTTAGCTCTCCCTCAAGCGCTCTTAATGCACTGCCGCCATATACGTCATATCTCTTTAGCGAGTAATTTTTTAAAGTAATGTGTTTGTCATTAGTATCTTCACTTGATTTAAATATCGAACTGATTTTATTTTTATAAGAGTCAGGAAGAGAATTATCAAATTTAAGATCATAAGAGATGCTTTGGTCTAAATTCATTACAACTTGATTATAGTTACACCCAGCCAAAGTGAACATAAATAAAAAAGTAGTAAAGATGGAAAATTTATTCATAAATTATATTAACCACCTCATCAAAATATATCAAAGCATTATTTTAGTTAGTCGTTCTAAATAACAAAATTTATAATTTTTTCTTTGATGTAGATAATTTTTTTAATTTCATTATTTTCGAGATTAATAGCAACATTCTCAATACTTTTAACTTGAAGCTCTATGGCATTTTGATCTAAATCTTTATTAATCATGATTTTTCCTCTAACCTTGCCATTGATTTGAACAACGAGTTCAAATTCATCAACTTCTAATAGATGTTCTTTCACATCAGGCCAAGAATCTTCTATTCCTTCAGAAGAGAATTCACCATAAAAACTATTCCATAGATGTTCTGAGGCATGAGGCGCAATTGGATTGAGGGTTTTTAATATAATCATGATTGATTCATCTAAACAGTACTTGTTTGAATCAGATGCACCCAATTCTTTAAATGAATCAGGAATAAAATTTAATAGCTCCATTATTGAGGCAATCGCAGTATTAAATGAATATCTTGATTCAAAATCATTAGTCACTTTTTTTAATGTGCTATGTGCTTTTCTTCTAAGGTCCTTTTCTTCTTTCGAAAGACTTGAAGGCTCATTGATATTTTGAAAATTCCTTTCATTAACTAAATTCCAAACTTTTTTAATAAATCTTGAGGCTCCTTCTACAGAAGACTCAGACCATTCAAGACTTTGCTCAGGCGGAGCTGTAAACATCATATAGAGTCTGACAGTATCAGCTCCATATTTTTCTATATACGATTGTGGGTCAACGGTATTACCTTTTGATTTTGACATTTTGGCACCATCTTTTAAAACCATCCCTTGTGTTAAAAGCTTCTTGAATGGTTCATTTCCCTCAACCATGTCCATATCTCTCAGTGCTTTATGAAAAAACCTTGAATATAGTAAATGAAGAATGGCATGTTCTATTCCACCAATATATAAATCTACTGGTAACCAGTATTTAGAATTTTCATCAAAAATCTCTTTGTCATTATCAGAAGAAGTAAATCTAGCGTAATACCATGATGAGTCCATAAAGGTATCAAATGTATCTGTTTCTCTTTTTTGCTCTTCAGAAATATTATAGAAAGATTTATTTTGACTTAATGGTATTGGCGCAGAATTTTTAGGAAGATCAGGCAACTCCACAGGCATATCTTTTTCATCAATAACTTTCGGCACTCCATTTTCGTAGATCACAGGTATAGGACATCCCCAATATCTCTGCCTGCTAACCCCCCAATCTCTTAATCTAAATTGAATTAACTCTTCTGCAAGATTTTTTTCTTTCAAGTTTTTAACTATTGCTTTTGAGGCCTCATCTGAACCCATACCTGAAAACCCTTCTGAATTTATCAAACTACCTTTTTGTAATACAGGCAGTTCATCTTCATCATTATTTAAAGAAATAACTTTATTTATATCTAAGCTATATTTAGTTGCGAATTCAAAATCTCTTTGGTCATGAGCTGGAACACCCATTACAACCCCGGTTCCATAATCAAGTAATACAAAATTCCCAATCCAAACAGGTATTTTATTTCCAGTTAACGGGTGTAAGACATTAATACCAGTTGCCATGCCAAATTTTTCTGCTTTAGCTATGTCAGCCTCAGCAGCTTTTGTTTCTTTGCATTTATCTAGAAATGCTTTAACTTCATCATTTTTTTCAGAAAGTTCCAAAGAAATTGGATGATTTGGAGAGATAGCTATAAATGAAACGCCATAGATAGTATCGGGTCTTGTTGAAAATGCAGTCAAAAAATTAGAAGAATCATCTATGCGATATTTGATCTCAGCCCCACTAGATTTGCCAATCCAGTTTTTTTGCATAGTCTTTACATTCTCTGGCCAATCTACTTCATCTAGAGAGGTAAGAAGCTCATCTGCATAGTCAGTTATTTTTATAAACCACTGGTCAATTTCTTTAATTTCTACTTGAGCACCAGATCTCCAGCCTTTCCCATCGATAACTTGTTCGTTTGCCAGAACAGTTTCATCAACAGGGTCCCAATTCACAAAAGATTTTTTTCTGTAAACCAAGCCTTTATCATAGAACTTTTTAAAAATTAACTGCTCCCATTTGTAATAAGAGGGCTCACATGTCCTTAATTCTTTAGACCAGTCATAACCTAACCCTAAAGAAATCAATTGTTTCTTCATATATTCTATATTTTGATCAGTCCATTCTTTTGGACTTACTTTATTTGCGATAGCTGCATTTTCAGCAGGTAGTCCAAAAGCATCCCATCCCATTGGTTGAAAAACATTAAAATTCTTCATCCTCTTATACCTAGAAATAACATCGCCAATCGTATAGTTTCTAACATGGCCCATATGAAGTTTTCCAGATGGGTATGGAAACATCGATAAACAATAAAATTTCTCTCTGTTATCTGGAACAGCCTTAAATCTATCTTCTTTTAACCATTTTTCTTGAATTGCTTTTTCAATATCTTTTGGATTATATTCAGGATTCATTTTGTAGGAACTCATTTTCAAGGTAATTTATCGTATGTTTGTTTTCAATAAAAGTCTTATCGTGAAGTATTTTTTGGTGAAGCGAATGATTTGTTTTTATTCCTTCAATAAAAAACTCGTCAAGAGCACTCAACATTCTCTTTATGGCAGATTCTCTGGAGTTAGCTTGAGTAATTATTTTTGCCAATAAAGAGTCGTAGTAGGGCGGAACTGTGTAACCACCGTATATATGGGAATCATATCTTATTCCAAAACCACCAGCTGTATGCATCTTTGTTATTGTTCCTGGAGATGGTTGAAAAGTTTCTGGATCTTCTGCGTTGATTCGACATTCAAGAGAGTGACCATGAAAATAAATTTCATCCTGATTCAAAGATATCTCCATACCTAATGCAATTCTTAACTGCGCTTTAACTAAATCAAAATCTGTAATCATTTCAGTTACTGGATGTTCTACCTGAATTCTTGTGTTCATTTCAATAAAGTAGAATTGATTATTTTCATATAAGAATTCAATAGTACCAACCCCCTCATATTGCATCTCTTTGCATAAATTAATACAAGCGTTGAATGTTTTATTAAGAGCTTCTTCGTCTAGTCCTATTGCGGGTGCTTCTTCTATTATTTTTTGATGTCTTCTTTGCATACTGCAATCTCTTGTTCCAAGATGTATTGCACTTCCTTTGCCATCTCCAACTATTTGTATTTCGACATGCCTTGGATTATTAATAAATTTCTCTAAGTAGATTTTTTCATTTCCAAAACCATTCTTTGCTTCCTGCATTGTAATTTCTGCTAGAGATATTAAATCTTCTTCTTTTTCAACAACTCTCATTCCTCTGCCTCCACCTCCAGCGGTAGCCTTTATCATTATTGGATATCCAATTTCTCTTGCAATTTCCTTAAACTTTTCTGGGTCTTTAGGTATATCTTTTTTGTACCCAGGAACTATTTGAATGCCAGCTTTCTCTGCTAATGTTTTAGCTGTTATTTTATCTCCCATACTTCGAATAGTTTCTGAATTCGGTCCTATGAATTTAAATCCACTTTTCTCACACATTTCAGCAAAATTAGGATCTTCAGCTAAGAAGCCATAACCTGGATATATAGCATTTACTCCTGTGAGCTCTGCAGCAGAAAGTATTGCTGAGGCATTTAAGTAACTTTTGGCGGGAGAGGCTGGTCCAATGCAAACCGTTTCATCTGAAAATTTAAGATGTTTTAAATCTTTATCTCCTTCTGAGTAAACCGATACTGTCGAAATATCTAACTCTTTACATGCTCTGATGGCACGAAGCGCAATTTCTCCTCTGTTAGCAATAAGAACTTTAAAGGGCATATTAATCGATTGTTATAATCTTTTGACCAAATTCAACTGGCTGCCCATCTTCTAAATCTATCGAAATGATTCTTCCACTATATTCTGATTTTATTTCATTCATCATTTTCATTGCTTCAACGATACAAAGAACATCCCCTTGGCTTACAACATCACCAACTCTCACAAAAGGGTCTTTGTCAGGACTTGGCTTGCGATAAAAAGTTCCAACAATTGGTGAGGTAACGATATTACCAATTTGATTCTCGCTAGGTTTTAAAAGAGACGCTTCTGGCACTTTTTCTAGACTTGGTAACAATGCTGTTGTTTTATCAGAATTATTATCTCTTAGAATTCTTACAGATTCATCTCCTTGACTCACCTCTATTTCTTTAAGATCAGATTCTTGCAGCATCTCAATCAGTTTTTTAATTTTTCTTATATCCATTTAAATTCCCTTATATTTTGATATAGCCTCTAATAAAGCTTCTTCATATCCCTTAATGCCTAGACCACAAAAAACCTTTTCAGCAATATCTGACAGGTATGAAAAATGTCTAAATTTTTCTCTTGAGTAAATATCTGAAATATGAACTTCATAGAATGGGATGTTCACTCCAAGAAGAGCATCTCTAATTGCAATACTTGTATGGGTGTATGCAGCAGGATTTATTATTATTGCTTTAATATTGTCTGTTGTTGCATTATGAATTGCGTCAATTAAATGATGTTCTGCATTGCTTTGGAGGCATTCAAGCATACAACCGTGGGACTTAGCCATTAATTGAAGATTACTTTCAAGTTCTATTAATGTGGTATCCCCATATAGATCTGTTTCTCTTCTACCCAGTAGATTTAAATTAGGACCATTAATTAATAAAATATTCATATATATGATTTTAGCAGATTTTAAAGGATTTTATCACATTTATTAACGAAGATAAGATTTCTGTACCGGATAACAAAAACCAGCTTCAGAACAGCCTTGATAATAAACTAATGCTGAGTCTATTGCTGATAAATCCTTCTTTTTTATATGTATACTAAGATTTTTTTTTAAGATAATGCTTTCACCAAAAAAATCATCATTATATTTAGATTGACTTGAATTAATGATTTTGTATGACAGCGCATTCTTATTTTCCATGACTTTAATACTATCTAAATACATATAGTATCCATCCACAATATCCCAAGTAATTATTATATTTTCTGAGTCCATTGATTTATTAATAATAAACACTTTTTCAGCAGCAAGGACCTCATCGCCTTGATTAAAAATATTTGTCGCTGATAACTCAAAAAACAATGGCGAGGATAAGAGTATAATTAAAAATTTGTTCATACGGGTAAGAGAATAAACTCCTAATTACTTAAAATAAAGAATTTTTTTTAATTACATATTAAAGTGGGTCCTTATGATTAGAACACTATTATTAAATATATTTTTTTATATTCCAGTATGGCTCCTTCGATTGGTCTATTTGAAAAGAAGAACTCCTATAAGAGGTCATATGTTTGACTTTCAATCTTCTGTACTTTTAGATGTTATGCCAAAGAAAGATTTAACAGACGTCTCGGATGATTCTATACAAAGCACTAGAGATTTAATTGATAAGAAAAGAACACAATATAGACTTTCACTAAAAGCTTCGTCAGCTGTCACGACAATAGATCATAATATTTGTTCTAAAAATAATCTTGCCTTAAGAGAATATATCCCAGTAGAGTTGCATTCCAAAAAAGCGGTATTATATTTTCATGGCGGTGGGTATGTTATCAGCTCAATCAAGACCCATGACATGATGGTGTCATTCATGTCAGATAAAATTAAATCAAAGTTTTTTTCTTTGGAATATAGGCTTTCTCCAGAAAATAAATATCCTGCTGCATTGGATGATGCCTTAAAGGCATATAATTGGCTTATCTCAAAAGGATATTGTACTGATAACATCTCACTATGCGGAGACAGTGCAGGAGCTCATCTAGCCTCATCATTGGTCCATTATTTGGCATTAAATAACATTGAAATGCCTCATAGCCAATTTCTTATTTATCCTATGTGTGACCCTCACTGCTCAACTGAGTCGTATGATCTTATGTCGGATGGCTACCTTCTTACTAAAAAAAATATGCTGTGGTTTTGGGAAAAGTTTGGAAATAATAAATCAGAATTTTCAGACCCATTATTTAATCTTTTAAAAATTGATATAGAAAAAAAACTACCCATTACAGTTATCGTTACCGCTGGCTTTGATCCCCTGTCAGATGAGGCTGAAGAATATGCTTATTTACTTCATAAAAAAGGTGATAATGTGAAACAATTACATTATCCAAAGATGTTTCATGGCTTTGCTTCGATGACGAGATTAAAATCGGCAAAATTAGCAACAGAGGATTTTTTAAGAGAATATAAAGAAATATTATGAATAAAATTTTAGAAATAAATGATTTAAGTATTAGCTTTGCAACTAGAGACGGGTCTTTTAAGGCTGTAGATAATATAAGTTTTGATATAAATAAAAATCAAACAATGGCACTGGTTGGCGAGTCAGGATCTGGAAAATCAGTTACTGCTATGTCAATTCTTCAATTGTTGCCGAGGCCGCAAGCATCGTATTCCAATGAATCTTCCATAAAGTTTAATGGTAGTGAAATAATTGATGCCTCAAAAGAAAAATTACTTTCTATTAGAGGCAATATCGTTTCTATGGTTTTTCAAGAGCCAATGACATCTCTTAATCCGTATCATAAAGTTGGAAATCAAATAACAGAATCAATATTATTACATTCAAACAGCACAAAGAAGGAAGCTATTAAAGAAGCTATGGACTTAATGAGTCTTGTTGAGATTGATGATGCTGAAAGAAGGTTTTATTCATACCCTCACGAACTTTCTGGCGGACAAAGGCAACGAATAATGATAGCTATGGCGTTGGTAAATAAACCTGAATTATTAATTGCAGATGAACCAACCACTGCACTTGATGTAACTATTCAGGCTCAAATATTAGATTTAATGTCCAAATTAAAAAGTGAACTAGGGATGTCCATACTTTTTATAACTCATGACCTAGGTTTGGTAAAAGAATTCTCAGATCAAGTTTGTGTTATGAAAGATGGGGAGATCATTGAAAAAGGTAATACCAGCGAAGTCTTCGAAAATCCTTCACATGCTTATACTAAAAAGTTATTAGATGCAGAGCCTCAACCAAAGCCATCAAGCTCTATTAGTGATAAGCCAGTTATAGAAATAGATAACTTAAATGTCTTTTATAAGATTCCTTCAACAAATTTTTTTAAGAAAAATACCTTTCATGCTGTTAAAGATATCTCTTTTAAAATATATGAAAATACCACCATAGG
This sequence comes from uncultured Gammaproteobacteria bacterium, assembly GCA_964613455.1. Classification (GTDB taxonomy): domain Bacteria; phylum Pseudomonadota; class Gammaproteobacteria; order Magnimaribacterales; family D2472; genus SCGC-AAA076-P13. The sequence continues at coordinate 27,735 of CAZTGS010000012.1, forward strand.
TCTTGTAGGTGAATCTGGTTCTGGGAAGTCGACCTTGGGAAAAGCAATCGCAAATCTTGTAACTTATGAAGGCAATATTTTATTTAAAGGCAAAAATTTGAACTCTAATTCTTCAAAAGAAAACAAAGATTTGAAGAAAAATGTTCAAATAGTATTCCAAGACCCATACGGATCTTTATCTCCAAGAATGACTATTGGAGAAATTGTTGGAGAAGGCTTGGGTGTTCATTTTAAGTTGGCTAAAAAAGAAAAAGAACAAAGAATTGACAAGGTGCTTTCTGATGTTGGAATAGAGACTTCTGCTAAAAATAAATATCCACATGAGTTTTCAGGAGGACAAAGACAAAGAGTGGCTATTGCAAGATCATTGATAATGAATCCTCAATTTATGGTTTTAGACGAACCAACTTCTGCTCTAGATAGATCAATACAAATTCAAGTAATAAATTTATTAAAAGATATTCAAACAGAATATGGTCTAACCTATCTTTTCATCAGCCATGATCTAAAAGTTATAAGATCCATGTCAGATTTTATATTTGTTATGAAAGATGGAAAAATAGTTGAATCAGGTCTTTCTGAATCAGTATTTGAGCAACCTAAAGAAGAATATACTAAAAAATTACTTACAGCTGCGTTAAGATACGCGTCCGAATAATTTTATGATGCAAAAATGACAACAAGAAAGTTTTCAAAAGAGCTAGTAGATGGTCCTAATCAGGCAGCTTCTAGATCTATGTTAAGAGGAGTGGGATTCACTTCTGAGGACTTTACTAAGCCTTTCGTTGGCATAGCATCGACAGGAGCAAAAGTAACCCCATGTAATATGCATATTAACCAACTTTCAGAAGTTGTAGAGAAATCAGTAGATTCTTCAGGCGGTAAAGGCGTACTTTTTAACACCATTACTGTTTCCGATGGTATTTCAATGGGTACTCAGGGCATGAAATATTCTCTTGTTTCAAGAGAGGTAATCGCAGATTCGATTGAAACTGTTGTTGGTTGTCTGGGTTATGACGGTGTTATAGCTGTTGGGGGTTGTGATAAAAATATGCCTGGCTGCATTATTGGAATGGCAAGACTTAATAGACCATCAATTTTTATTTATGGCGGCTCTATCCAGCCTAGTTCAGAAAATACAGATTATGTAACAGTTTGTGAAAAAACTGGTGAATTCTCTAAGGGTGATCTAGATGAGGCTGAATTGATTCATGTAGAAAAAATCTCTGTAAAAGGCCCAGGATCTTGTGGCGGAATGTATACAGCTAATACCATGGCTTCAGCAATTGAGGCTTTGGGGATGAGTCTTCCTGGAAGTAGCAGTCAAGATGCTATTTCCAATGACAAGCAAAATGATTGTTTAGAAGCTGGTGCCGCGATAATGAAACTATTAGAAGAAGACATTAAGCCTTCAGATATTATGACAAAAGATGCTTTTGAGAATGCTATCACGGTTGTGATTTCTTTAGGAGGATCTACAAACGCAGTCTTGCATATGTTAGCCATGGCTCATGCAATTGGGGTAGATTTACATTTAGATGATTTTACTAGAATTGGAAAGAAAACACCTGTAATGGCTGATTTAAAACCTTTCGGCTCTCACTACATGTCAGAATTAAATGCTAATGGTGGGATTCAGCCATTAATGAAGACTCTTTTAGAAAAAGGCTTGCTTCATGGTAACTGCATTACCGTTACAGGAAAAACTTTGGCTGAAAATCTATCAGAAATCGAACCTTATCAAGAAGACCAAAACATTATTAGAGATTTCGAAGACCCTATTAAGAAGACTAGTCATTTAAGAATCTTATATGGCAATCTAGCAAAAGAAGGAGCTGTAGCAAAGATTACTGGTAAAGAAGGAACATCATTTGAAGGAACTGCTAGAGTGTTCGATTCAGAAGAAGAGGGCGTTGAAGCAATTTTATCTAAGTCTATTAAATCAGGTGATGTTGTTGTTATTAGATACGAAGGACCGAAAGGAGGTCCAGGAATGAGAGAAATGTTAAAACCTACATCTGCAATAATGGGTCAGGGACTAGGAGATAAAGTTGCTTTTATAACAGATGGGCGATTCTCAGGTGGAACCCATGGTTTTGTGGTTGGGCATATTACACCTGAAGCAGCAGATGGAGGGTTATTAGCTATAGTAGAAGATGGTGATATCATTTTAATTGATGCTGAAACAGATCAACTAGCATTAAAAGTTTCTGAAGATGAAATTTTAAATAGGATGTCAAGATGGGTGAATCCAAATAAACCACCTGAAAAAGGTGTTTTATCTAAATTTGCAAAAAGTGTAAAATCTGCAAGTCTCGGAGCAGTAACAGATTAAAAATGTTTATAGATAGAAAATTTCCTAATACACGATTGAGACGGTTGAGATCCAATTCTCACATAAGTGATTTAGTTGCTGAAAATAACCTGTCTGTAAATGACTTAATCCAACCAATATTTATTAAAGAAAATTTAGTTGGGGTTGAATCAATAGAATCAATGCCTGGAATTCTTAGATACGGCCAAGATTCAATTTTAAAAGAGGTAGAAGAGCTTCTTGAATTAGGAATAAAATCTATTGCTCTATTCCCTGTGATCGACCCCTCTAAAAAAGATGATCTTGGAAAAGAGGCAACAAATGATGCCAATTTAATGTGTGAATCAATAAAAAAAATTAAACAAGAATTTCAAGAAATTATAATAATTGCAGATGTTGCATTAGACCCATATACAAACCATGGTCATGACGGCTTATTGATTGATGGCTATGTTGATAATGACTCCACCCTTGATATTCTTAAATCACAGTCTATTGTCTTGGCAGAGGCTGGAGCAGATATTATTGCACCTTCAGATATGATGGATGGCAGAATTGGAGTAATCAGGGATGCCTTAGAAAAAGCTAATTATAAAAATACTATATTGCTTTCTTATGCGGCTAAATATAATTCAAAATTTTATGGTCCATTCAGAGATGCAGTAAATTCTGCAAGTAATTTAGGAAATTCCTCTAAATCTTCATATCAGATGTCATCCAAAAATAAAAATGAAGCTTTACATGAAGTGGCAATGGATATAAATGAGGGTGCAGATATAGTAATGGTAAAACCTGGAATGCCCTATTTAGATATCATATCCTCAATCAAAGAAACATTTAAAATACCTACCTTTGCTTATCAAGTAAGCGGAGAATATAGCATGCTTAAACTGGCAATTGATAAAGGGTGGCTTGATGCTGATGTTATGTTAGAATCATTATTAAGCTTTAAACGAGCTGGTGCAGATGCGATTCTTACGTACTCTGCAAAAGAAATTTCCAAGGAGATAAACAACAAATGAGCAATGTAATTGAAATTCAAGATGAAGAAAATTTTACAAATAATGTTTTGAATTCTGAGACACCTGTTTTGGTCGATTTTTGGGCTGAGTGGTGTGGACCTTGTAAACAATTATCCCCAACTGTTGAAGAAATAGCCTCTGAAAATCTAGATAAAATAAAAGTCTGTAAAATGGATGTTGATTCAAATAGAGAAATAGCAGCGAGATATGGAATTAGATCAATACCTTCATTAATTATTTTTAAAAATGGTGAGCCTGCTGGGACTGAAATAGGGGCTTTAAGCAAACAACAATTAGAGGAATTTATAAATACAGTAGTTTAATTTAAGACATAAACTTTGCATCTTTAATTAAAAAGAACTATCATTTTCAAATCTTGCCCAACAGGGCGCCCAAACAACAATCCCAATTTAAAACAACTAGAACGGAATCCAATACATGAATCTAACTGAAATAAAAATTAAACCAATAAATGAGCTTGTAGATATAGCTACTGAGCTTGGTTTAGAGGACGTCGGAAGACTAAAAAAACAAGAAATTATATTTAGAATATTTAAACATAAGGCGTCTGAAGGCATTGATATATATGGTGGTGGCGTTTTAGAAATCTTAAATGATGGTTTTGGTTTTTTAAGATCTCCAGAAGGTTCATATTGTGCTGGGGAGGATGATATATATGTTTCTCCTAGTCAGATTAGAAAATTTAGTCTAAGAAAGGGTGATTCTGTTGCTGGAAAAATTAGAACTCCAAAAGAAAAAGAACGTTACTTCGCACTTATTCAAGTAGATACTATAAATGGTGAAGAGCCAGCAAAAACAAAAAATAAAATTCTTTTTGAAAACTTAACTCCTTTATTTCCTAATGAAAGGTTAATTCTTGAACAAGGAACTGGTTCAAAAGAAGACCTATCTTCAAGAATAATAGATCTAATAGCTCCTATTGGAAAAGGTCAACGTGGCCTTATAGTTTCTCCTCCAAAAGCAGGTAAAACATTAATGCTTCAAAGTATTGCTCACTCAATTAAGAGTAATAATCCTGAGGTTGAATTAATAGTTTTACTTATAGATGAAAGGCCTGAGGAAGTTACTGAAATGTCTAGAACTGTAAAGGGTGAGGTTGTTGCCAGTACCTTTGATGAGCCACCTTCAAGGCATGTCCAAGTTGCGAATATGGTTATTGAAAAAGCAAAGCGCTTAGTAGAGCATAAAAAAGATGTAGTAATTTTATTGGATTCTATTACTCGTTTAGGAAGAGCTTATAACTCTGTTCAACCAGCTTCTGGAAAAATTCTAAGTGGTGGTGTTGATTCAAATGCTTTGGAAAGACCTAAAAGATTTTTTGGTGCAGCAAGAAACTTAGAAGAAGGTGGAAGCCTAACTATTTTAGCAACAGCTCTTGTTGAGACTGGTTCTAAAATGGATGAAGTGATTTATGAGGAGTTCAAAGGTACAGGTAATATGGAAATCCACCTTGAAAGAAAAATTGCAGAAAAGAGAATATATCCTGCAATAAATATAAGAAGATCTGGAACAAGAAGAGAGGATTTACTTACTGCAGAAGATGAACTGCAAAGAATGTGGGTACTTAGAAAAATTCTTGATGATATGGAAGATGCACAAGCAATTCAGTTCCTTATAGATAGATTGAAATCACATAAAACAAATGATGAATTCTTTACTTCTATGAAAAGTGGGAATGGCAAAAAGACTAAATAAAGTTTTTAGCTGCTACTAGCATCTCCTCATCCGAAGGATCCTCAGAAACAACTATCTTTAAATCTCTATTTATTTCTAAAGCTTTCTCCTTAATTCTATCTGAAGCAACTACAAAATCCTTTTGATTTAATAAATTCTGATCTATATTTTCTAAAATAAAGGACAATGTAAGAAAATTATAAATTAAGATAATTTTAGGACCATCAATAATCTCATTTAAGGCAGTTTTATCAAAAATGAGCTCGTAACAAACTATTTCATCGATCGCTGAATTTAATTTTTTTTGAAGATTCTTATTTGAGTTTTTACCACAAAAGAGAAGACTCTTTCCAGAGTATTTATTTTCTATCAATCCCATCAAACCCTCTGATGATTGAACAGAAGGAGAAATAGAATCAATATCTCTGTTTGCAAGTATTTCCTTTGTAGCAGAGCCAATACAAAGAATATTTTGACTAATATTTTTTATATCAAACTTATGTTCAAGTATTTTGAGTCCGAAAATAGCAGCAGATTGACTCGTAAAGACTAAGTTGCTGTATTTCTCAATACCATTTAGTTTTAGTTTCCAAGTATCTATATTCTCGTCAAAATCAAGAGGTTCGACTTTTGAGAGATAGGCATTATGAAGCTCTATTTTCTTTTCTTCACAAATCCCTCTTATTTTTCTTGAGAGAGATTTTGGTCTTGTATTAAGTACAATCACCTTAAAACAATAGAGTGAGCATCTTTAGAGATAAAATCGCTTGCTAAAGATTCTATATCCTTATTGATAGTTTTATATGACGAAGTAACCTCTTTATAGATTTTTTCTTCTCCATTTTGAGAGAGTACTTTTGCTAGTATCTTAATAACGTCATTTTCCTCACAACACAAAATTGCAATAGGAGATAAACAAGAACCATCTAATGCAGAGACAAATCTCCTTTCAGATTCAGCAAGAACCATATCTTTACCATTATTAATTTCATGCATTATTTTAATAATTTCTATATTTTTTGAAAGACATTCGACTGCTATATATCCTTGTGAGGCAGATGGCAGCATTTCATCCATACTAAATTCATACGATTTTTGAATATTAAGATTTAATCTATTTAATGCAGCTTTGGCAACAATTAAACCATCAAATAAACCATCATTAAGTTTTTTAATTCTTGTAGCTATATTCCCTCTAACAGGAATAGTTTTTATATCAGGCCTTAAATTATTTATCTGAGCCTTTCTTCTTGGGCTTGATGTTCCGATTGAAGAATTCATAGCAAAATCTTTTATTGACAATCCCTCTTTGGAGATAAGAATATCAGCAGGAGACTCTCTTTCAAAGACTGCTGCAATTATATATTTCTCATCAAGTCTTGCTGGAACATCTTTAAGGCTATGTACAGCAATATCAGCATTATCCATCTCTAAAGATGACTCAAGTTTAGATACAAATAGCCCCTTGCCGCCAATTTCATGAAGTGGCTTATCAGTTTGATCCCCTTCAGATGTCATAGGAATTAATTCAACCTCTATGTCTTTATTTAAAGATGCTATTTTTTTGGCTACAAAATTTGCTTGAAATAAAGCTAGTTCTGATTCTCTTGTGGCTATTCTAATTTTCATATTTTTTGAAGCAATAAAGCTTTAACATCGCCAACTGATTTTTCTTTTAATACTGTCAGAGATTCTGGAATTTCAATCTCAGTAAATTTACTGTATTCAAGATAAATCTTACATGAAGATTTTAATTCATTTTTACGTATCAATAACCTAAGAATTTTTAATTCAAGCTCTTGATCAAAAGGAGGATCAATAAAAATTAAATCGAACTCAGATAAATCCTGTTTTTTTACCCAATCAAATGCATCTTTAAAAAAGACCCTAGATTTATCTTTGATATTTAAAAACTGAATATTTTTTGATAATACCGTGTAGTTTTTTTTATTCAATTCTACAAATATAACTTTTGGGGACTGTCGTGACAGAGCCTCTATTCCAAGGGAACCTGTACCAGCAAATAAATCTAAACATACACAATCTTGAATCTCAAACTGGAGCCAATTAAAAATGATTTCTTTGAGCTTATTTGAGGTTGGTCTAAGGGTATCTTTAAAATCAAAAGGAATTTTTTTACCCTTAAGCATGCCTCCAGAAATTCTAATATTATTTTTCATTTAATTTTTAAGATTTTATACATTTTCAATATGCATATTCGTCCATATTTAGTAAATACATTTTAATTAAACTAAGTATAATTCATCCATGACCCTTCAAGACAATTTTAGAAAAGCAATGCGAAGCTACATATACTCTGTGAGTGTAATGTCCAGCATTGATGTTAAGGGAACCTATAATGCAATTACTGTATCTTCAGTTACTTCAGTTTCATTAGATCCGCCAAGTTTGCTTGTGTGCATTAACAAAACAGCTGGTATTCACGACTCGATAGAAGAAGGGTCATCTTTTTGCATCAATCTTCTTAATAAGAATCAAGAGGATATTTCAAACTTATGCAGTTCTTTTCAGGAAGAGGGTGATAGATTTGAGGGATACCAATGGGACCTTAATGGAATACCTTTTTTAAAGGATGCTCAAGCAAATATTTTTTGTACAGTAGATAAATTGATTTCTTACCACACCCATACTATTGTTATAGGTCATGTAACTGATTCTAAATCAAATGACGAGATAAATACGCTTACTTATGTTGATGGTAAATATGAATAGAATTTTTTTTATATACTTAGCTTTTTTAGCTAGTTTTTTAGTTTCTGAAAGCGCTGATACAATTAATTGTCAAAACGGTAAGCCTGAGGTTTTCTTTGTAACTCCTCAAAATGGTTATAAATCAACTCAGTCAGAAATAAAGATAATTTTTGGTATTAAAAACCTTAATATTGTTCCAGCAGGAATAAATAGTTGTGATTCTGGACATCATCATCTTGTAGTTGATGCAGAACTTCCTATTCTCTCTAGACCAATACCAAGTTCAAAAAATTATATCCATTTTGGGAAGGGACAAACTGAGACGACTATAGAATTATCTCCAGGTAAACACACTCTTCAGTTATTAGTTGGTAACTTTGCACATATTCCTCATGCCGATCCAATTTATTCTAAAAAGATAGAAATCGAAGTAGTTAATTCTCAATAATACCTGTCATAACTTTATCTAGATAAGGCATAAGATTTTTGCTTACATCCTGAGCTACAGAGATTGGACCTGGGACAGAAGGATCAATGTCATCTCCAACCATTTCTGCTTTTCTAAGAATACCAACCAAACCGTGAAGAATAGACCAAATAGTAATACATTTCGCAGCAAGAGATTCGCCATCATCGCCCGTTAAGCGTTCTATATTCACAGTTAAGTTTGCATAAGAACTATTTGCAGCTTCTAAAAGATCAGGATAGCTTGAAAAATTCCCAACAGCAGTTCCAAACATCAAATCATATGTATTAGCATTTCGTAAACCAAAATCAATATACTTTTCAGCACTTTCAATTAAATCTTTCTTGGCAATCTTTTCAGATGGATCAAAATATGTAACTTTACCTAATTTTTCAAAGCCTTCTTGAGCAACGGCAGCGTAAACACTTTCCTTGGTTTTAAAATGTCTGTAGGGAGCAGTTTGTGAAACATTGCTTTCTTTAGCAAGAGACCTAATACTTAATTTGGTGTATCCATCCCTTTCACACAAAAGGCAAGCACACTTAATGAGCTCTTCTTTTAAATTTCCATGATGATAACTTTTCATTTAAATTAAGTTTAATATAATGTTGACACTGCTAACATTTTAGTTATTATGTTTACACTGCAAACATTAGTTTCTTTATTAGGCAAAGTCAAACGAATATATATATGAAAACCACCTATAAAATATTTTTAACAACGATACTAATTAATTCATTTTTTAATTTCAACCTTAATGCAATTGAGATACTTGAGGTTGAGATGCTTGATTCTTATAAAGTTTCAAGAGATTTTCCAGGTAAGCTATTGCCATCAGAACAATCAAGACTGGCATTTGAAATTCCAGGAAAAATAAAATCATTAAATGTTGATGTAGGTGATAAAGTTAAAAAAGGACAAGTTCTAGCCGAATTAGATGATAGAGAAGCTGTGGCGCAACTTAACCAATCTAAGGCTAAATATGATTTAGCCGTCCAAGTGCTAAATAGATTTAAAGATTTAAGAACAAAGGGGCATATTTCTATTCAAGATTTAGATAGAGCAAACTCTGAAGAGCTTGTAGCAAAATCACAATACGAATTTTATAAAGTTAAATTTGAACAAACAAAATTATTAGCTCCATTTGATGGAATTGTTCAAGATAGATATTTAGATACAGGATCTGTTATTAACGGGGGAATACCCATACTTGAGATTCTAGATTCAAAAAATGTAAAAGCTCATATATCAATCCCTATAAGTTACATAGACAAGATAAAAATTGGCGATAGTTATAATTTTGATATTGGGGATACTTCTGCAAAAGCAAAGCTACAAAGATTAGCTCCCATGTCCTTAGGCGGATCAAATAATCGTTTGGCAGTATTTGTATTCGATACTTTTTTTAATCCTGGTTCAGTAGCAACTTTAAAATTAAACACTATTGAAAAAGGAAGAGGTACTTGGGTTCCAATTAAGTCTCTTTCCCAATCAGAACAGGGGATATGGGCAATTTATACCATAAATGAAGAAAGAAAAGTTGTTAGAGATCTTGTTGATGTTATATATTTTGAAGGCGAATATG
>CAZTGS010000013.1:0-33023 GCA_964613455.1 uncultured Gammaproteobacteria bacterium
CAAATTATTACATAAAGAGACTAAGGTTACAGCCCATTAATCAAAAGGTATAAATTTACTATATTATTGAACATAATATATATTATGCGAAGTTATACTATATGTCAGTATGTTCGGATCCACATATTATTGCCTTTAAACTATTAGCACCACCCTCTAGTAATGGTTCTAATAAATCTAAAAGACCTGTTTCAACTCTCCATGAAAGGTACTTCTTTTGATGATCTAATGTTTCCCAATCTTCTATTAAATGTATAGTGTTAGTAGATTCTTCAATATATGTATTCACACTAATACAACCATCAAATGCTCTAGTTTCAGGCAAAGCTACTTTCAATAATTCTTTTAAATTATTCAATGTTTCTTCTTTTGCTGGAAACGATACTATTACTAAATTATTCATAAACTACTCCTTTTGTTATTTTATTAGTTTGATATAAAGTTATTAACTTCTTTCAAGAATCTATCAAACGAAGGTTGATGGTTATACATCATATGACCGGCTTCAAATTCTGAAAAAACCACCCTACTCATGTCAACTGAATTATCATTCATAAAATTTTCAGCCGTAAAACAGGGAGTTGCTAGGTCATACAAGCCACATGATACATATACTTTAAAGTCTTTGTTGTATCTTTGAGCGCGAGCAATATGAGGAACTGTATTTACATAGCCAAAATCATTGCCTTTCCACTTCTCTGGATGCTTCCAACTTGAATAAACTGCAGAATCACCGCTTTGGTATAACATTTTCATCTCAACTCCTAATTCTCCAAACCATGTATGCATGGCTGTAACATACGCAGACATAAAACCCTCACTTGATACGTCTGTATCTGAATTTTGACCACCTGTCATATAATCAGTTTTTTTATAGCGTGAATCTAGCCTTCCTACAGAGTAACCTTCATCTCTTAAAAGTTCTTTTCTAAAGCTTGAAGGATCTACTCTCATATTAAAATCTTCTACAAACCTTGTGCTCAATCCTGTAAATGCTGCGTATTTTGTTATTAGATTATTTTGATCTTCTTTTGATAATCTTGATCCTTTTAAGAGAGCTGGTCCATACTCTTCTAAACTAAAGGTCTTAGAGTCTTCATAGAATTTTTTGAGTGATTTTTTAGTATCAACTTTCCCATGATAAAAAGCTGTTGCTGCATATGAAGGTAAAAAACCATAATGCGGACTGTTATTACCTGGATGAAATACTAAGTATTGATAATCAGAAGCTGGTGCAACCATCAAAAGGCCATTCACTTCTATCGGAGTGATACTACCAGATCTAAGCTCAGAGACCAAAAGAGGCCCTCTTATTCCGCCATAACTCTCACCTAATATATATCTTGGTGAATTCCATCTCTTATTATCTGTAATCCATCTTCTAATAAACTCAGCAATAATCTTTGGATCTTCATTAACACCCCAGAATTCCTCAGGATCATGACAACCTGCTGCTCTGCTGTAACCGGTGCCTATTGGATCAATAAAGACAAGATCAGTTTCACTAAGGGGCGAAAGCTTGTTATCAATGATATTGAAAGGCGGTGAGCCGTCATCAGATGCATCGCTAGGAACCTTAACAATCTTTGGTCCTAATACACCCATATGAAGCCATAGTGAGGCAGAGCCTGGACCACCATTAAATATGAACATAACCGGTCTATTGTTATCGCTCTTTACTAAATATTCGGTATAGAAAAACGATGCCATTGGTGCTTCTGGGTTGTCTTTTTCATAAAGAATTTTTTCTTTTAGGCCTGCTGTATAGCTGAGTTTTTTACCATTAAAGGTTCCAATCAAATCTTTAGTAAATTCCTTTTCTATATAAACATCATCCGATGCTTTGCAAACTTCTGAACTCTTATTCATTGAAGATTCAGTTTCTGCTGAAATTAAAAAAGACATAAATAATGCCAAACTTGTTATATATATTTTTTTCATAATTATTTTCTTCCTTTTAATAAGTATACATATAGCTTTATGTTTTAAAAAATAATTCATATAAGATATATTGATGCTTTATAAACGATACTTTACATTTCTTCTAATTCTAACAGCCTGTAATATGAATAATTTGCCTAATCCCGAAAAAAAACCTTATATTTTAGAAAATCATAACGACAAAAGAATAGATAATTACTATTGGTTACGAGATGATTCAAGAAGTGATGAAGAAATGCTTTCATATCTAAGGTCTGAAAATGACTACGCTGATAATTGGTTTGAATCTGTGAACGACTATCAAACTGATCTTGTAAAAGAATTGATTTCGCAAGTTCCCGAGCATGAAACAAGCTTTCCAATAAATAATAGTGGTTATAGTTATTATGAAAAAACTCTAAAGTCAGATCAATTGCCTAAATATTTTAGAAAAGATAGTAAAGACATCGAAGAGCTAATTATCGACGCTAATTTAAAATTACAAGACCAAGAGTACTATTCAATCAAGTCAATATCTCCATCATTTGATAATAATTTGATTGCTTTTTCTGAAGACAATAACGGACGACGTGAATATACTATTAAAATTTTAAATCCTGTAGATATGTCACTAATGAATGATGTTATAGAAGGCACAACAGGAAACATTTTATGGGCACTGGATAATGAACATATTATTTACCTTAAGAAAGATCCTATTACACTGATATCAAATTCTGTATTTGTTCATAGAGTTGGCTCCCCTGCTTCAGAAGATATACTTTTATATAAAGAAGAAGATCTTGAATTTAATTTGTCTATATCCTTATCAAATACTAAGCAATTTATTCTCGTTAATATTCAGTCAACAAACTCAAACGAGATTAGATTAATTGATATCGACAAGCCAAAAAATATTCCAAGAACTTTTATTAAAAGATCTGAAAATCATCTTTATTATTTAGAACATATTTTAAAGGATAGTTTCTTCGTTTTAACAAACTACTTATCTCCTAATTTTAAAGTTTTAAAAAGTAGCTTAGATGAGGATTTATTAATAGATGATATGGAAGTCATAGTCGATCATGATTCTGAAATCTTTATAGATAATCTTGTATTTTCTGGTGATTATTTAGGACTTGGAATTAGATTTAATGGACTACCAGAATTATCAATTCTTAATTTAAAAACAAATAAAAGACATAACATTGTCTTTAATGATAGTGCGTATGACGTTTCATTTGCTTTCAACAAAGAATTAAATGGGGAGAGCTTTAACTACTCATATTCAAGTCTCACAACACCAAGCTCCATTTTCAGCTACGATCTTGTTTCATCAACCTCAAAAACATTATGGGAAAAAGATATAGTTGGCTTTAATAAGTCTAAATACGAAGACAGAAGATTCTTTATTAAGGCAAGAGACGGAACCAATGTACCTGTAGTAACAATTGCTAAGTCAGATACAGATATATCAAAAGCTCCAATCCTTTTTTACGGCTACGGTTCTTATGGTATTAATATCGATGCCTCATTTAGAGAGACATTAATTCCACTTTTAAATAGAGGATTCATCTTTACAATTATTAATATACGAGGTGGTGGTGAAATGGGAAAACATTGGTATGAAGATGGTCGTATGCTAAATAAGCTTAATACCTTTTATGATTTTAATGATGGCGTAAGAGCTGTTTTAGATAATGGTATTGGTGATAAAAATAATGTTTTTGCTAGAGGTGGAAGTGCTGGTGGTTTGTTAATGGGAGCAATAATAAATATGGAGCCAGAATTATATAAAGGAATATTAACAGGCGTACCTTTTGTAGATGTTTTGACAACAATGTCAGATGCATCGATACCCTTAACAACATTTGAATATGACGAATGGGGAAATCCGGCAAATAAAGAAGAGTATTTTTATATAAAGCAGTATTCTCCTTATGACAATATATCTAAACTTAACTACCCTGCTGTATTGATAACTTCAAGCTTGTATGATTCTCAGGTACAGTATTTTGAACCAGCAAAATATACAGCAAAACTTAGAGATTATAATCAATCTAATAATCCAATACTTATGAAAATGAACCTCATTGGCGGACACGGTGGACTGAGTGGTCGTATAAATCAATTTAATGAAATTTCTGAAGAATATAACTTTATTCTAAATTTAGTTGATTGATATTTATGATAAAATTTTCTTTTTTCAATAACCCATAAAAAATTATGATCTATCAAAGCATATTAGATACCGTTGGAAATACTCCTGTTATTAAAATTAATAATCTTGCTCCAGACAATATAGATTTATATGTTAAGGCCGAATTTTTTAATCCAGCAAGTTCTGTAAAAGATCGTTTAGCATTGAGCATAATAAATGAGGCTGAAAAAGCTGGAACTCTAAAGCCAGGTCAAACCGTTGTTGAAGTTACAAGTGGAAATACTGGAATAGGATTAGCATTTGTATGTGCAACCAAAAATTATCCTTGCGTAATAACCATGCCAGAAACTGCATCTATAGAACGAAGAAAGATGATGCGTTTTCTTGGAGCTAAAGTCATTCTTACACCTGCTGCTGAGGCTGGCTCAGGAGCTTACAAAAAAGCCAAGAAACTTGCTGACGATAATAACTGGTTCTTTGCAAGGCAATTTGAAACTGAAGCAAATGCAAATATTCACGAGTCAACAACAGGAGTTGAGATAGTTAATGATTTTAAAGATATTGGTCTTGATTACTGGGTTTCAGGATATGGAACAGGCGGAACCTTTTCAGGTGTTGCAAGAACATTAAGGTCTTCTATGCCAAATACAAAATTAATTATGGCTGAGCCGGATGTTGCTCCCCTTCTTACTAATGGCATTGAGCAAGATAGGTCTGAAGATGGCTCCCCTGCTAAATCACATCCAGACTGGCAACCTCATCCCATTCAAGGATGGACAACTGACTTTATACCGCTTGTTCTTCAGGAATCTATAGACAAAGGTTATATAGATAAAATTCTTCCTGTTGCTGGTTCAGATGGCATTAAATGGTCTCAAAAACTTGCAGAAAAAGAAGGAATCCTCACTGGTATATCTGGAGGATCAACCTTTGCTGTTGCAATGGATGTTGCTAGAAAAGCTGAATCAGGTTCTAAAATTCTTTGTATGCTTGCTGACACTGCTGAAAGATATTTATCGAGCTTATTATTTGAGAATATAGAAGAAGAAATGAATAGCGAAGAATTAGAAATATTTAATTCTACTGAATAAAAAAAGGGCCTAAGATAGACCCCTTTTCAAATTATTTAGTATTATTCAGCAGTATAAATAACTTCACATTTTTCCATAGTTTCTGTAACTACTTCATCTATGTACTGCATTGATTCATCCCATAAACTTGCCCAAGATGCACCAGCATAAAAATCATCTATAGCCGCCCCACTTTCAGCAGCAGTATTACTTACCCCTCTAAGATGAAACATACCAGTTTCCTCTTTACCACCAGCAATAGGAGCAAAAAGACCAATTCTTACTTCGTGGCCAGCTTCATTCATTGCTTTTTCTATTTCAATCAACTTTTCAGCATATTTAGATGGATTATTAAGTTTTAGTCTCCACAATCTTTCAGAGCCTGGTTTTAATTCAAACACCTTTAAAGGCTTAAAAGTAGCTGAGTACATAACTTTTCTTTGTTTATTAAAACCAGAGGATGTATTCATAGGATCATAAAGATCAGAAGCTGCTAATGCTTTCTCAACAGAAGAAAATGCATTCCATACAAACATTTGACCTGGGTAGTCATTACCAGATTTTGTAACACAAACACCAGCTACATCTGATCCTATTGCTTCAAATGGCCCAGTATTAGCTTTCATATATTCTATATACTTATTAACATCTTTAGCTTGAACCATTAATGTATTAAAAGCACCCTCTGGTACGGCCGAAACATTTAAAGATATAACTAGAGTTAAAAATAATTTTATTTTATTCATAATATTTCCTAAAAAATTAAACTCTTCTAAATATAGTTATATAAAAAAAGAATTACAAATAAAAAATATACAAATTATATATATTTTATTAATTTTGCTTCGTATTTTAGATATATACTTTATTTATGATAAATGAAAATAATATTTGGCAAAAATCAATTTGGGTTTCTGAGAGAGTAATATTAGTTATTATCTCTATCGCAACTTTGTATGCAACTGGAATAGAAATTGCAAGATTAATAGCAGAACGAACTGTAAATCTAAGTGATCTATTTTTGCTATTTATATATGCAGAGGTTCTGGGTATGGTTGGTGCTTTTTATGCTAACAATAGACTTCCAGTGACCTTGCCGATAATTATCGCAATGACTGCATTAACAAGAATGATTGTATTGCAGAGCAAAGAACTTGATTCCTTAAATATTATTTTTGAAGCCTCGGGTATTTTAATACTTGCTGCAGCAGCCTATATCATGACTCTTAAAGATCAAATCAGCCTTGAGAAATTAAAAATTCGTAAGGATATTGAAGAAGAAGAACTCTAAATTCCTTTGAAGGGCTATAGTTATATAGCGTACTTAAGAAGCCTTTCATAAAAAGGCATAGCCTCTTCAATTATTCTAATCTCTTTTTTATTTAAAATTAAATTCTTGCTTTTACTTGGTGGTTTAAAAAAGGTTGATGTTTTTACTGATGGATACCAATGTTCTGCCCAAATCCCATCGTAATCCATTATTCCAGCATCCCATGCAAGCATATTAGGATCCCAAGGAATATTGATATATGAGCAGACTCTTTTAAGAACTCTTTCAGGATCATTTCTTAATAAATACGCATCTATTACAGGTGGAATCTTCTTTGTATTTGAATAAACCAAATCAAAGATTCTAGCTTGTTGGGAAAACCCCATATCTATGAAATCACCGCCAGACCAGCTTTGTAAAAAACTTTTTACTACATCTTCAGGATTTCTAATTAGAAAACAATTACATAATTCATGAATCCAGTTAAGGTCTTCTCTTATCATGTGCTGAGTCATATGCTTTTGATATGAAATCTTTTGAGACGGTGTTCTGCAAATCTTCTCAACTTCACTCCAAGACGAAGACTGATTTGCAATCACCTCTTCTTTCATAGGATGATCTTTACTTGTTTCTATAAGATAGGCAGCGTAAAAAGGTTCGTCCAATACATTATCAACATCTTGTCTGTTTGCAAAACTTCTCATTAAAGCTGTTGATAAATTTCGTGGGCCAGACCACATTGCTATTATTTTTCCATCAACCATGACTATAAAATATCTTTGTAGAGCTCTCTAAGTTTATTTGTTATAGGCCAGTTCTTAGATGGATCGCCGATAATTCTATTATCAATGTTAAGAACTTGAGTTAATGATCCTAAGGTTCCTGTAATAAATGACTCATCTGCTGAATAAACATCAACAAGTGAGAAATTTTTTTGATAAATAGGGATATTATTTGAGCTACATAAAAGAATAATATTTTTCCTAGTTATTCCATTCATGCAATAGTCTCCTGTACTTGTCCAAACTTCATTATTTTTAATAATAAAGAAATTACAAGAATTGGTGGTATTAACAAAGCCTAATGGATCTAACATCAAAGCTTCATCTGCGCCGCCTTTAGAAGCCTGTATACATGCCAATATACAATTAAGTTTAGAATGACTATTAAGCTTAGGATCTTGACTCATGGGGAGCCCTCTGACCTGTGGAACAGTTATCATGGATATTCCATCCTTATTTGGAGAAGGAGTTGAATGCTCCATAATAATAACTATATTAGGACCGTTTTCTGATAAAGCAGGTTGTTGAAAAGGTTTAACCTTGTCACCTCTGGTTATCATTAGTCTTGCATGAGCGTCAGTGGTCATAGCATTAATTTCTTTTGTTTGTTTTAAAGCTAAGAGTAATTCTGATTTGCTCATACCAATATCGATATCAATAGCCTTACAGCCTTCAAATAGACGGTCTAAATGCTCATCAACGAATATCCATTTATCATCAACTAAACGCAGTCCTTCCCATATTCCATCTCCCATTAAGAAGCCACTATCAAACACCGAAACTTTAGCTTCGCTTCTATGATAAAAATTACCGTTTATATAAATCTGTATATCTTTATTTCTATTATCAGATGAATTAGATACTGGCATCAAAAATCAGATATTAATTTTGTGTTGATGATTCACTTCTATGATGTAAGAAGAAGAAGTAAGTAGCTAAGGCAGTTAATAAATGCCATATGCCATGAGCTTGAATTAATGAATCAGGTTTACAAAATGGATCATCAGGAACTCCATAACTCCAAATTGTAAATGCAGAGAAATAAGAAATCATACCTAGTAAGTACCACTTATATGTTCTTGTTCCTTTGGGTTTTGAATTAGCTAGTAAGCCAGGTAGCCAAAATAAGAAGACCCACCAATAATTTGATAAATTATCAAATACTTCCATTGGCGTAAATCCAAAAAGGGCCAAAACAAAAAAACCAGTAAAACCAGATAAAAATCTAAATGTTGGTGACCAAAATTTATATAAAACTTCAGATATGAACCATAAGCCGATAGAGACTGAGAAAAGGTTGAATCCAATTCCTAGATTAAAATCAGTAAACCATCTCCATATAGAGTAAATAACTATTATACAAACATAAATTTTTAAAAATTTAAGCTCACTCCAATTAGTCATCCTATAGATGTTATATAGCCATGGAATAACGATATACATTACCATGCTTAAATTATCTGCCCATGCTCCCCATTCAGCATTAGTACCGTGCATTAACATTGATCCTGGTCCTAAGAATACTGCAGCTGATGCATATAAGATTGAAATAAGAGTTACACCAAAAAATGGGTTATCAGTATTTGTTGATTCATTAGAAATAATCCAAAACATATATAGTCCCATGACCATGAAACCGAGATTGCTTAATGTGTTAACCGGCTCTCTAAAAAGGCCACCAGAGACTGTCTCACACCATCTAGAAGCAGAACCTATGATTTCATAGGTACTAGAGGACTGAATCAATCCCAGGGCGCTTAGAAGAAAAAAAACAATTAGAAAAGAAACTGAGACAAACAGTGCAATTACAAATGGTGAATATTTACTAGTCAAGATCAACCGCCTTTCCGTCTTTCATTACAAAAGAAATATCTTCCATAACAGTTATATCAATAAGAGGATTCCCATTGACAGAAACTAAATCAGCAATTTTACCAACTTCAATAGAGCCTAGCTCTTTATCAATTTTTAATAACTTAGCTGTTTCTATTGTTCCGGATTGAATTGCAACCATATTGGGCATACCGTATTGAACCATAAATACAAACTCCTTCCAGTTAGTTCCATGCGGCTGAACACCAGCATCAGTACCAAAGGCTATTTTTACTCCTCTGTTATAAGCTTTATTAAATGTAGCTCCAATTTGAGGACCTACACTAATAGCTTTAGGCCTTACTATTTCAGGAAAATAATTATCTATCTTGGCTTTTTCAGCTACAAATTCACCAGCTGATATAGTTGGGACATAATAGGTTCCTCTTTCAATCATTAGATCCATTACTTCTTCAGTCATGAAGGTGCCATGCTCAACTGAATCCACCCCAGCAATTACTGCCCTTTTCATTCCTTTTGCTCCGTGAGCATGAACTGCTACCCACATTCCATAATCAGTTGCCGCTTTTACTACAGCATCAACTTCCTCAAGTGTAAATTGAGGATTATCTCCAGATTTTGCTACACTTAAAACACCACCGGTTACAGTTAGTTTTATGCCATCAGCCCCATCTTTGTAACGTTGCCTGACTGCAGCATATGCATCATAAGGACCATTAATAACTCCATCCTCAGCCACTGGATATTCGTAGGAATCTGCACTTAAACCATTTGTTGGATCAGCATGACCACCAGTTGTAGCAATGCTTTTACCTGACGCAAAAATTCTAGGGCCGTTAACATATCCAGCATTTATAGCATCTCTTAAAGTAATGGCAATTAAACCACTATCACCGACTTGTCTAACAGTTGTAAAACCCGCTTTAAGCGTTGTTAAAGCATGAGCCGTGGCTAATATAGCCTCTGTTTCTCTTTCAGTTTTAACTGGTCTCTGTGCTTTTGATTGGTACTCACCGCCAAAGTGAACGTGCATATCCATAAAACCAGGCATGAGTGTTTGACCCCTTAGGTCAATGAGATTGTCATCTTTGGTAAGTTTTATATAACCAGTTTTAATATCAGTAATAAGGCCATTATCAATTTTAATAGAGGAATTATTAACTACAGTCCCGTTAATAACGTCGACGTAGGAAGATGTATAGATAACGGTTGAAGAAGTTATTGGCAAGGCTAAAATTAGCAGTAAATTATATATATATTTCATATTAAAATTCTACCATAGATATAAAAAAAGGGCCTAGCAGCCCTTTTATGTTTATAAGTTTATAAAAACTAAAGTACTATAATTTAGAATCCAATTCTGGAAGTGCAGTAAATAAATCTGCAACTAAACCATAATCTGCAACTTGAAATATTGGAGCATCTTCGTCTTTATTTATTGCAACAATAACTTTTGAATCTTTCATTCCAGCTAAATGCTGAATAGCACCAGAAATACCAACTGCTATATATAAGTCAGGAGCAACGATTTTACCAGTTTGTCCGACCTGATAATCATTTGGAACAAATCCCGCATCAACAGCTGCCCTAGATGCACCAACAGCAGCACCTAATTTATCAGCAATTGAATCTAATAGATGAAAGTTATCTCCAGACTGCATTCCTCTTCCACCAGATATAACAATATTAGCTGCAGTTAATTCTGGTCTATCACTTTTTGCAATTTCTTCAGATACAAACTCACTAATATCTGACGATTTAGCTTCGTCAAGTGACTCAACAGTTACATCAGAATTAGAAGTTCCAATTGGATCAAACGCTGTAGCTCTTACTGTTATGACTTTTATTGAATCAAGAGACTTTACAGTTGCTATACAACTTCCTGCATAAATAGGTCTTTTAAAAGTATCTTCTGATTCAACAGAAATAATATCTGAAATTTGCTGCGAGTCTAACTTGGCAGAAATTCTCGGCAATAAATTTTTTCCAAAGGTAGTAGCTGGTGCCATTATGTGGCCATAATTATTAGCTACACTCATCACTAACTCAGTCATGTCTTCAGCTAGAAAATTTTTATATTTGTCATTGTCAGTTGAAATTATTTTTGATACGCCATCGAAAGTCTGAGCTTCAGAAACAACAGATGCACAATCTGATCCTGCAATCATTAGTGTTACATCACCTGAAATTTGAGTCGCCGCAGCTAATGTATTTAGGGTTGCACCTTTTATATTTGTATTATCATGCTCTGCTATTACCAAAATACTCATGAAATCACCTTTGCTTCGTTTTTAAGTTTTTCTAATAAATCATCTACGGTTTCTAAAATAACACCCGCCGCTCTAGACGGAGGAAGTTCTACAGAGAGCATTTCTGTTCTGGCAGTGCCATCAACACCTAAATCAGATAATGATATAACCGTTAATTCTTTCTTTTTAGCCTTCATAATATTAGGTAAAGAGGCATATCTAGGCTCATTAAGTCTTAGATCTGTAGTAACAATTGCTGGTAAGACGAGCTTGAGAGTCTGGAGACCACCATCGATTTCTCTAGTTACATTTGCATGTGTATTATCAAGAACAACCTCTGATGCATTAGTAGCTTGAGGATAATCTAAAAGAGCTCCTAGCATTTGACCTGTTTGATTATTATCTCCATCAATTGCTTGCTTGCCTAAAATAATTAAATTAGCATTTTCTTGTTCAACTATTTTAGCTAGAGCTTTTGCAATCGCCAGCGGCTCGAGTAAATTTTCTGATTCAACTAAAATAGCTCTATCTGCCCCTAAAGCAAGCGCTGTTCTTAATTGCTCTTGTGATTCTATTTTGCCAATTGAAACAGCTATCACTTCTTCTGCATTTCCAGCCTCTTTAATTCTGACAGCCTCTTCAAGAGCAATTTCACAAAATGGATTTACAGACATTTTTACATTGTTTAAATCAACATTTGAATTATCTGCAAGTGGTCTAACTTTGACGTTGTAATCAACAACTCGTTTTAATGGTACTAGTATTTTCATAATATTTAATATATAAATTCCTTATCTTAATATCCTTTGTTATAACTGTCAGTTATAATTAGGTATAAGCTATAATTGTAATAGCTTTTGCACATTTTACAATAAAAATAAGAGGTAGTCTTATGGATATGGAAAGGGAAATAATGGAGTACGATGTTGTAGTTGTTGGAGGTGGTCCATCAGGGCTTTCAACTGCAATAAGATTTGCTCAGCTTAATAAAGAAAATGGAACGGATTATAGTATCTGTTTACTAGAAAAGGGTTCTGAAATTGGAGCGCACATTTTATCTGGTAATGTTTTTCAACCTACCGCATTGGATGAATTACTACCAAATTGGAAAGAGCTTAATGCTCCATTAAATATTCCAGTTAAAAAAGATAAGCTTCTTTTTTTATTTGAAAAATTTAGCATCCCAATTCCTGCATTTATTCTTCCACCAATGAACAATCATGGTAATTATGTAATTAGCCTTGGTAATTTATGTAGATGGCTTGCTGAACAAGCTGAGAATATGGGTGTAGAGATATTTCCAGGATTTCCAGCTAGTAAATTAATTTATGAAAACGACAAGGTTGTTGGAGTTCAAACAGGTGATATGGGTATTTCTGCAGCAGGTGAAATGAAGCCTGGTAATGAGCCTGGTATAGAAATCAGAGCAAAGCATACTATCTTGAGTGAAGGTTGTAGAGGTCATCTTGGAAAACAAATTATTGATAAATACCAATTAGCTGAAGGAAAAGATCCACAGCACTATGGCATTGGTTTTAAAGAAGTTTGGAAACTGAAAGATGAGCATTATGAGCCTGGCTTGGTGATGCATACAAATGGCTGGCCTACTCCATTGGACACACCATCGGGTTCATACTTTTATCATGGTGAAAATAATGAGGCATATATTGGGTATGTAATACCATTAGATTATAAAAACCCACATTTAAGTCCTTTTGATGAATTTCAAAAATGGAAAACCCACCCGTCGATTAAGAAGTATCTTGAAGGAGCAGAAAGACTATCCTATGGAGCTAGAGCGCTAATCAAAGGCGGCCTACAATCACTACCAAAGATGGAATTTCCTGGAGGACTATTGACAGGTTGTAATGCTGGTACTTTAATTTTTTCAAAAATTAAAGGCTCACATACTGCAATGAAATCAGGGATTGTTGCTGGAGAACATATATATGAAAGTCTTAAAAATGAACTTTCAACAGACGTTTCTTATGATCAGAAGATTAATGACTCATGGATATATGATGAACTTTATAAATCTAGAAATTTTGGTCCATTTTTTCATAAGTTTGGTGCATTATTAGGAGCAGCATTTAATGTGGTTGATCAATTCATTTTCAGAGGAAAGCTCCCTTTCACCATGAATCATTCGACACCTGATTATGCTTGTATGAAAAAGGCTAATGAGATGCCAAAAATCGAATATCAAAAACCTGATGGAGTTTACTCTTTTGATAAACTTTCATCTGTTTATCTTTCAAATACAAATCATGAAGAAGATCAACCATGCCATCTACAATTAAAAGACTCGTCTATACCTATAGCTATTAATCTTCCTCTATATGATGAACCAGCTCAAAGATACTGCCCTGCTGGAGTTTATGAAATTGTTGAAAAAGATAACGAAAAGAAATTTGTTATCAATGCTCAAAATTGTGTGCATTGTAAGACATGTGATATTAAAGATCCTTCACAAAATATTAACTGGGTATCTCCGGAAGGTCCTGGAGGTCCAAACTATCCAAATATGTAATTATGAAAAAAAATAATCTTTATCTTTCTCTCTTATCATTAATTTTTTTAGCTTCATGTGCTACTAGCATAGAACCCAAGATCAATGATGATTCCACTGAGTCGTTAAAATTTTCTGAAAATCAGGATAATAAATTTGAAGCATTTCTAGAAGATCAGTGGAATTCTGACTTAGCAGACAGTCCAGTCTTCGCATCTAATTTAGGCATTAAAAAATATAATACCAAAATATCATCGAATAGCATTTCTCAATTCAACACGAACAAGAACAAAGAAAAACTTAAACTAAAAAAATTACAATCATTTAATATTGATGATTTAAATCAGGATAATAAACTTAATTATAAGTTGGCAGAACTTGGCATTCTTAATTCTATTAAAAGAATGGAATACCCTTCTTACTACATGCAACTAAACCAAAGAGGTGGAGTTCAAAGTTACTATGAAACAGGCGATAGATTGGTCTTTTCTTCAAAACAAGATTATGAGGACTGGTTGGTAAGGCTTAAGGCTTATGCGTTAAATATTGATAATGCATTAGTTAATAATAAAAAGGGTTTAGAACTTGGGTATTCACAACCCAAACTAGTTACTAGAGGTGTTACAGCACAAATTAAAGCAATTATTGATGCTGATATGGATAATCATCCTTACTTAAAAGTTTTTATAAACGCTGATGAAACAATACTAACTAAATCAGATAAAGAAGATTTAATATCAAGAGCTACCACCTTAGTTAGAACAAAAATAAATCCTTCGTACAACAATTTATATAAATTTCTAGTTGAGGATTATTTGCCTAATTCTAGAGATTCGATTGGAATAAGTGACGTTCCTAATGGAAAAGAGTGGTACGAAACATTAGCAAATTACCATACAACAACAGATCTAACACCAGATGAGATTCATAACATTGGGCTAAAGGAAATTAAACGTATAAGGTCAGAAATGGAATCTATAATTTCAGATCTAGAATGGGATGGAGATTTTGCTTCTTTTTTAAATTACTTAAGAACTAGCCCAAGATTTTATTACGATAATCCTGAAGATCTATTTAATGCTTATTTGATAATGTCTAAAACCATAGACCCTCTTCTTCCTAAGATCTTTAAAGTATTTCCAAGAGCTCCTTATGGAGTAAAGCCAATACCGGCTGAAAGTGCTCCTTTCACCACAACTGCTTATTACAATTCCCCTAGTAAAGGTAAGCCTGGCTATTTTTATGCAAATCTTTACAAACCTCAATCAAGACCAAAGTATGAAATTCCAGTTCTCACTGTTCATGAGGCAGTTCCTGGACATCATTTTCAAATATCTATAGCACAGGAACTAGAAGGCGTTCCAACTTTTAGAAAGTATCAAAGCTTTACAGCATTTGTTGAAGGATGGGGGCTCTATAGCGAAGAACTTGGTGATTTCATGGGATTGTATGATGATCCTTATGATAAATTTGGGCAACTCACCTATGACATGTGGAGAGCTATAAGACTGGTTGTTGATACAGGAATGCATTACAAGGGGTGGACAAGAGATGCCTCCATTAATTTGTTTTTAGAAAATACAGCTAAAGCTCAACTAGATATTGAAAATGAGGTAGATCGATATATTGCATGGCCGGGACAAGCTTTAGCTTATAAAATAGGTCAGTTAAAAATCCTAGAACTTAGAACAAAAGCTGAGAAGATTCTTGGTGATGATTTTGATATAAAGGACTTTCATCATGAAGTTCTAAAAAGAGGTTCTTTGCCATTAAATATGCTCGAAGACTATATCAATCAATGGATTGAAGATTCTTTAGAATCTTAGACTTTTTACATCTTTGACTGCAATATTTCGTATTCGCCCAATCTCTTTCCCATTTCTTTCTCCAAAAAAATTCTTTTTTACAGATAAGGCATATTTTTGAATCTAATGTTAGTTTTTTATGCAATTTTTCCTATTGGATGATCAACGTTATCGCTCTTTATATGAAGAATATCATTATTTATAATACTCGAATTTAATGCTAAATCTACAAGCTTGTAATAGGTGCTTCTATTAAAAAATCCTTCTATATTATTTCTGACATGAACAATTGGCATAAGCATACCTTCAATTTCAAAGAGTCTCGTCGTGTTTAAACTGTTTAAATTAAATGAATAATTAAGATTCGTATCAAGCCTTATAGTTTTATCATCCAGTAATTCAAAGTTAGTAATTAAATAAGGAGCTATTTCTACCTCTACAGGTACTTTTTCAGTAGGTGTTACCAAAAAATATTTATCGTTATCTTTTCTCAGTACAGTAGAGAAAAGATTTACTAATTTAATATTTTTAATTTCAGAATTATTATAAAACCAAGTACCCTCTCTGTTTATTGAGATACTTTGACCTTCACATAATTCAGGGTCCCATAAATGAACTGGGGGAAAGGATATGCTTTCTGTCTTACTTAGACTATTTTTTAACTTAGAAATACTCATAAAGAGATTTAATTAATATTGATGCTCCTATTAGACACAGAAGAATACCCATTATCAAATTAATTTTTTTATTATTCTGAAAATTAAAGCTTTTATTATCTATGCTTATTAAGTAGCTCACTAACATAAACCATAAACAGGTAGTCACAGCAAAATAGATTGGATATAAATAAAAAAAAACACCATTAATACTATCAATAAGAACAGTAAACAGGGAGACAAAAAAGATAAATGCTTTTATGTTAAAAATATTTGTAATAAAACCATTTAAAAAACTATTTGCTGGGCTGTATACTTCTCTAACATTATTGCTTTGTTTAGAATCCCTTGGCTTAAGCATATTTAGACCAAGATATATAAGATATGAGCTCCCTACCAAACTAATAATAAATTTATATAGTGCGTTTGAAAGTATAAGAATCGAAATACCGTTAATAGCTAACAAGCAATGTAAGTAAATACCTATTCCAATTCCAATTGCAGCTATCAAGCCTGACCTTCTTCCATGCAATGATACTTGCCTAACTACTATAGCCGTATCAGGACCAGGACTAGTTAAGGCTATGAAATGTGCTATGGATGACCAAATAAACATATTTAATTGATAATAGTTGGTTCTACTTCTAGCCAAACATTAAAATGAACTTTAACAAGTGACTGTATTTGATTTGCAAAAGCTAGTATCTCCTTTTGGCTTGATTTACCATTTGTTACAAGTACAAGACAATGTTTTTCATATAGCGATACGTTAGCAGAAGGTTTTATTTTTGATTTTATTAATTCTATAAGCCTCGCTGCACCAACCTTAACAAGGCCGTCTTTGTAATCCCATATGATTAAATCATCTATACTAAAAAAGCTAGTATCGATATCTTTTACATTGATTATAGGATTTTTAAAAAAACTGCCAACGTTAAATATTTGATTGTGATCAGGAAGAACTTCAGACCTTATATCACAAACAATTTCTGAAATCCTAGCAGCGTTAAGCGAATTAACATCGATTAGATTTTTAGAGATATGATTTTGCAATGATTTGTATTTACAATTAATTTTTGTAGATTTTGAGAATTTAAAATTTACAGTAATAACAAGTAAGGATGAGTTTTTTAAAATAGAATTCCTATAAGAAAAATTACAATCTTTATTAGATAAAGAAACCAAATTATTAGAAGATAGATCATAACAATCAATTGAATCTATTAGTGTTGACACTTCTACTCCGTAAGCACCAATATTTTGTATAGGAGCCGCGCCAACTGAACCTGGAATTAATGAAAGATTTTCAAAGCCTGTAATATTGTTTTTTAGTGAAAATTTAACAAGAGAATGCCAATTTACAGCAGCACCTGAACTTAAAATGTTACTGGCAGTATCTACTTTAATATCAGAATGAGTTGAGGTGATAACTATTCCATCGAAATAATCTGGGGGAACAATATTGGTTCCCTCACCAATAATTAAAAATGGTAAAGAGATTTCGTCTAAAAATGTTGATAATTCATCAAAATCTGTTTTTTCTGAAATCTCTACAAGGTACCTAGCAATTGATTTGATGCCGATAGAATTTGAAATTTCTTTATTATGACTAACAATCATTTTTTTTAATATATAACAAAGCGCTCTCAACATCTTCTTGAGTATCTATTCCTGAAGGTATGATCTCATCATATTGAGTGACATAAATAGAGTAATTGTTATCTAAAAATCTAAGTTGCTCTAGTTTATGCTCTAACTCTCTTTGTGAAGGTTTCAAGCATACCAATTTCTTTAAAGTCTTGTGGCTATATCCATAAATACCAATATGACGAAATAGTGTTTCAATGTTTTGATGTTCGACATGTCTTAAAAAGTCATATGCAAAATTTGATTCTTTTTTGTCAACTTTCACACAATTAGGGTTTTGTAATTCTAAATTTGAAGAAATTAAATGGCTTGCTGTAATAACATCGCATTTATTTTTCTTATAATCATCAACCAATAGCCCAATTAAGCTTATTGGCATAAAAGGCTCATCTCCCTGAAGGTTGATAATAAGTTGATCATCATCTATAGAAAGTATCGAGGCAGCTTCAGCAACTCTATCTGTACCTGATATATGATCCTGACTTGTCATTACGATATTGTCTGTAAAAGACTTTACGTGATTCATAATTAATTCTGAATCAGTAGCAATATATGAATTTGTAGTACTTTTTATAGATTGCTCAAAAACTCTTTGAATCAAAGACTTTCCCGATAAATCAGTTAATGGTTTATTAGGTAATCTCGTTGAGCCAATTCTTGCCGGTATAATAATTACAAAATCATTATTCATAGTTAATTTATTGATTTAATTTTAGAATCTAGCTCACTCATAAATTTATCAGAAACATCAGCTTCTATAGTTAAATACCAAATTCTATTGTTTTTAAAATCTTTGCATTTAGAGGCATCTTTTTCCGTCATTATTATTGGAAGATGATCTAAATAATTAATGTCAGTAGATACAAAATTATGATGATCAGGAAATGGATGTCTAATTATGTCAAATCCTAATCTAGCTAATAAATCAAAGAATCTTCCAGGATTCCCTAAGCCTGCAACTGCATGAACTTGCTTGTGCATTGGCCATTTCTCTATTGGATAGGATTTTCCTGATTTAAGATGAATAAAATTAGATGGACTTACGTTCATAAGATACTCGCCCTCTTCGGTTGGCCCACTATTATTTACAACAAAATCAACAGAGGCTAGTCGTTTTTTTGACTCTCTTAAGGGACCGGCAGGAAAAGTTAAATTATTGCCAAATCTCCTTTTTCCATCTATGACGACAATTTCTATATCCCTGTTCATATTGTAGTGTTGAAGACCATCATCAGATATGACAATATCACAGTCATGGTTTTCATTTAGAGCCTTTAAAGCTCTTACTCTATTCTTATCTATATAGAAGGGTATATTCAAGGTAGCTAATATTTGAGCCTCATCACCGGTTAATTTAACAGGAGTCTCGTTAGTAACAGATAAAGTCTCCTTAAACTTGCCTCCATAGCCCCTACTAACAAGTCCTGGCTTATATCCTATTTTAATAAGCTCTGAAGCTATATATTTAACTAAAGGTGTTTTTCCTGTTCCTCCTATTGTTAAATTACCTACAATTATCAAGGGAATCTCTGATTTGTATTTTGAATCAATATTCTTTAAAAATTTTCGTCTTCTTCTTGATGTTAAATAAGATATAGTTAATGCGAAAGGATATAACAGGTATAGCCATAGACTCTTCTTGTACCAGCTATCAACCACAATGCTTGAGTTGTATTCGTCATCAAATCTTGGAACATATAGTGATTTAGAAGATGCTTCAACAGATTTTCTTGCAGGTGAATCCTCAAATTTATTTTTATACAAGGATTGATATATTCCCTTAGCTTCAATTAACTCACTATGAGTTCCTGATTCAGATATATGACCTTCATCTAAAACTATAATCTTAGATGCGTTTTCGATGGTCGATAATCTATGGGCGATAACTATAGTTGTTCTATTTGTTATAAGTTTTTCAAGAGCTTCCTGAACAATTAATTCGGACTCTGTGTCCAAAGAAGAGGTAGCTTCATCTAAAATAATGATCGGCGAGTCTTTATAAAAAGCTCTAGCAATAGCAAGTCTCTGTCTTTGTCCTCCTGAAAGCAATACACCATCATCACCAATTTCAGATTCAAATCCTGAAGGCAAGTTTTCTATAAATTCTATACAGCCCGAAAGCTCAGCAGATTCTTTTAATTTTTCTTCATCAACCTCATCATCGCCGTAAGCTATATTCTTCGCAATGGTATCGTTAAATAAAGATGGGGATTGATTAACAATTGAAATAGAAGATCTAAGATGTTCTAAAGAGAAGTCATTAACAGAAATATTATCTATAAGAATATCGCCAGATGTATGGTTATAAAATCTTGGTATTAAATTTGCAACGGTGGATTTTCCTGACCCTGATCTCCCTACTATTGCTACAGTTTCATTTTTAGCAATTGAGAAACTTATATCATTTAGGACTTGACCACCTGTACTATAAGAAAAACTTACGTTTTCAAAAATAATATCACCATTGATTTTATCTTTAACGTCTCCAGAATTATCCTCATCATCTTGATCTAATTGTTCAAAAATTTCATTTGCTGCAGCCAGTCCCTTTTGAACAATAATATTGATATTTGATAGCTGTCTTATTGGCTTGGCCATTAATCCAGATGCTGTAAAAAAAGCAACAAAGGTCTCTGCATCGAGACTGATTCCAAGTTGAGATCCTAAAGCAAAATAAGCAACAAGAGATAAGGAAACAGAGACAAGTATTTGTATAATTGGTGTAGCTAGATTACCTGTAGCCTCAAGCTTGAGATTTTGATTCTTATTTGATTCATTGGCCACAAAAAACCTTGAATTTTCATAATCCTGAGCATTAAAGCTTTTTATTTCAACATGGCCATCAACAGCCTCAGAGGCAATATGGGTAACATCGCCCATAGCTGTTTGTATTTTAGTTGCTAATTTTTTTAATCTTTTACCAGCTATATATACAATTAAAGCAATCAAAGGAGCAGTTCCTATGAGTAATAAAGTTAATTTAAAATTTAATATTGATAAATAAATAAATAAACCAACAAGAAGGAAACCCTCTCTTACAAATGTTTTAACTGCATTTGATGCCGCTCCTGATACTTGAGTTGTCGTAAAAGTTATTCTATTTATTAATTGTCCTGATTGATTGGAATCAAAATATGATTTTGGAAGATCATGTAACTTTTGAAATAATTCTGCTCTTAAATCACGAACAATTCCAAAACCTACTCTAGACATAAAGTAATTGCCTATAAAAAAGCCAACACCCCTGCCCATTGCAATGAATATTAATGATAATGCAAGCAGGGTATGAAGACTGTTATCTTCAGAATTTATATAACCAATAATTCTTCTTATCCAATCAACGGCTGCAATATCTGCAGCAGCAAACATAATAAATCCAATGACGCTTATAAAAAATGACCATTTATATCTGAAGGTATAGCTAAGAATTCTTTTTAAACTTCCTGTTTTCATTTTTCTATAGTTCTTATTTGAACTTCATTAAAACCATTTTTGTTTAGAATATCCATTATCTGAACAACCCAAGCGTGCAAAGATGTAGCATCGGCATTTAATATCACTGAAATATCATTATTATCTAGTTCAAAAATTGCCTGCTCTACCTCATCTATATTGTTAATATTAAAGCTTTTATTGTTTATATAAACACTTCCATCATTAGTTATTGATATCTCATTAGTAGATTGGACAGCACTGTATTCAAAAGATTCGGTTTTTGGGAGATCTAATGTCAAGAATTGAGAGTCGCCCACCTTTGATGTGACAACAAAAAATATAACTAATAAGAAAACAATATCTATAAGCGGTGTTATTTCTATCGAAAATGTAGATTTATGTTGATTAATAAACTTCATTTATTAATAACATCAATAAATCGTGAGACTTCTACTTGAAGACTGATAAGAAGATAAGATACCTTTTGTTCAAAATATTTATGCAGAACAAGTCCAGGTACTGCGATGAAGAGTCCAAAGGCAGTTGTTATAAGAGCCTGAGAGATTCCTGCTGCCAATAAATCTGGATTAGCACCAGCATTTTCAGTTAATCCAGTGAATGCGGTAATCATTCCTACCACAGTTCCTAACAAACCTAATAATGGACTAATCGTAGCTATGGTCCCAAGCATATTGAGGTTTCTTTCAAGATTATATTTAACTTCTATTGCCTTTTCTTCAATTTTAGATTCAAGATTTTCTCTAGGGAGGTCTTTATATTTAATGCAGCCTACAAGCAAAAAGCCTAAAGATGACAATTCAGAAATCTCTTCTGCCTGTTTGGCATTGATAAGATTTTTATTAAAAAGATTAACGATCTGGTTTGTTAGTCCATTAGGAGACACTAAACGATTTTGTAAAAACCAAAGCCTTTCAACTGAAATTGTTATAATTAAAATACTGCAAGCAAGCAGTGGCCACATAAAGGGTCCACCGGCTATTATAAAATCTGTCATTTATATCTCTTTTAAATGTTTATTTTGTAATTTATAAATATTATCAAAGGCTTCTATAAAGTTATTATCGTGAGTGGCAGCAACTAAAGCAACATTATGCTCATTTGAAACCTCAAATAACAAATCTTGAATGATTTGTGCATTATCCATATCTAAATTTCCCGTTGGCTCATCAAGAAAAATAATATTAGGTTTATTAATCAATGCTCTTGCTATCGCTACCCTTTGCTTCTCTCCTCCGGATAGTTTCCAAGGATGATGATTTAATCTGTGAGATAAGCCGATTCGATCAGCTAAATCATGTGCATCAGTAACAAGATCTTTATTATTATTTGATAATTGCCCTGGTATCAAGATATTTTCAATGACTGTTAAGTCTTCAAGTAAATGATGGAATTGATACACAAAACCAAAGTTAGCAAGTCTATAGGCGCATAACTCTTTATTAGTCATGTTAACAATATCTTTATCACCAATAAGAATTGTTCCTGATGTTGGCTTATCTAATGCTGCAAGAAGATGAAGAAGAGTTGATTTACCTGAGCCAGATGCTCCTGAAATAGCAATATGATCACCAGGAGAAATTGATATATTAATATTATCAAGCACTTCAATCTTTTCATCGTTAACCGAGAAAGACTTACATAAATTAACTGATTGGAGACTATTCATGTCGAAGGATCTCCACTGGGTCTAATTTTGTAACTCTTAATGCAGGAAGCAAAGATGCAAAAATGCTAAAAATAAATGAAACAAAACATATCATTATTATTTGTGATTTATTTATAAAATACGGAAAATAATTAATAAAATATGCATCTAAAAGATTTCTTTGCATAATAGATTCAAGGATATTAATTACGCTATTAATATTCATAGTTCCTGTAATGCCTAAAATAACACCAATAATAATTCCAATTAAGCTAACCATTAAGCCTTGAAAGAAAAAAATCATAACTAATTGAGTATTATTTGCACCAATAGTCTTAAGAATCCCAATCTCTCTTTCTTTTGATTTAACTGTCATAACAATGGTAGATAAAACTAATATAGATGCGACTCCAACTATTAAAAAAAGCATTAAGCTTATTAATAATTTTTCAAACTGAATAGCTTCGAATAAAGTTCCATGGGTTTGTTTCCAAGAGGAAGAGTAAAATGCTTTATCAGCAGAGCTAATTAGATTTGTAGCATTAAATGCAATCCTATCAGCCTCAAATAAATTTGAAGTCTTGATACGTATTGATTCAGTTTCGTTGTTAAATCCTTTAAATTTTTGTGCCAACGCATGAGAAATAAGAACTAAAGATTGATCTATTTCAGCTCTAAGTTCGAAAATTCCAACAACTTTTAAAGAAGCAGATCTTGGATAAGAACCTATAATTGATGACCTTATATTAGATGTTGTAACATTAATAGAATCATTGATAGATACATCAAGATATGAAGCAAGCCAACTTCCAATGATTATAGAATTAGTTTCACTTAATGATTCGATTGAGCCGTACTTCATGTAATCAGGAAGGATAGACATTTTATCTTCAGTTAAAATATCAATTCCAGTAATTGATACGCCTTTGTTAGAAACAGCAGATGAAATTAATCCCTGAAAAGAAATGTATGGAGCAGCCTCAAGAATTTCTGGTTCAATTTTTATTTGATCTATGAGATTAGAGAAATTTGTGATTGGTTTATCAGCGGTTATAACAGCATGAGGAACAACACCCAATATTCTGTCTTGAAGTTCTTTTTCAAAACCATTCATTACCGACATAACAATAATAAGACTAGCAACACCTATACTTAAGCCTGTTATCGCTAAAAATGATGTAAAGGAAAAAACCCCACCTTTATTAGATTTAAAATACTTAAATGCTAATTTTAACGATAGGGAAAACACAAAACTTTTTATTTAATTAATGATTTAATTAGTTTTTCAAATCCATCTTTATAGGGCGGTCTAACGCCTTCAAATATTTTGTCTAATTTAAAACCAATATCTTTGAATACAGCCCTGGGATTCGAAAAATTTTTAAAGCCATCTTGTGCATGATATCTCCCCATTCCCGATGGCCCAACACCGCCAAAAGGAAGATCATTTTGTTGAATGTGACCAACTACATTATTAATAGTTACCCCACCAGAAGAAGTATTGTTAAGAATATTATTCTCCTCAGATTTGTCTGTGCCAAAGTAATATAATCCCAACGGTCTATCTTTAGAATTGACGGTAGCTATCGCTTCACTGATGTTTTCGTATTCGAGAACTGGTAATACTGGTCCAAATATTTCTTCAGACATAATTTTCATGTCGTCAGTCACATTGGTAACTATAGTAGGAGGGATTTTATAAAATTCTTGTTGGGTAAAATCCTCATTTGAAGGATTAATTTGCTCAACATGGGCTCCCTTTTCTTTTGCGTCATCTAATAAATGATTAATTCTATCGAAGTGACGTTCGTTAATGATTGAAGTGTAGTCTTCGTTGTCCTTGATTTGCGGAAAAAAATCTGCAACAGCACTCTTTGCTTCTTTGATAAATTCATCTTTTTTATCTTTATGAACCATTACATAGTCTGGGGCCAAGCATATCTGTCCTGCGTTTAAAGTTTTACCAAACATAATTCTTTTTGCAGATATCTTCATGTCAGCACTATTTCCAATAACAACAGGAGATTTCCCACCAAGCTCAAGAGTTACTGGTACTAAATTTTGAGCTGCAGATTGCATTACATGTTTACCAACATTTCCACTACCGGTATATAACAAATGATCAAAATGAAGCTTAGTAAATGACTCACCAACATCAGGTCCACCCAAAAATGTAGCAAACTCGACTTCGTCATATGCCTTGTCGCATAAGTCTTTCATTAAAGCTGCTGATGAAGGGGTAAGTTCACTTGGTTTGTGCATAACCTGGTTTCCAGCTGCAAATATTGCTGCCAAAGGACCAAAAGCTAAATTCATAGGGAAATTCCATGGAGAAATCATTCCAATAGTTCCTAAAGGTTCATACTTTACATATGATCTGGCTCCAAAAAGACCCATAGGAAAATTAGATGATCTTTTTTCTACTTTAGTCCATTTCTTAATATTTTTAATTGCTGTATTTATTTCCGCAATAATTGAGTAAGCATCTGTCATTAGTGATGCATTTTTTGATCTATTTCCAAAATCTGCATTTAGTGCATCGGTCAGATCATACCTATTTTCCATTATCAGTGTCTTAAGTCTATTCAATCTATCTATTCTTAACTTTATTGAAGGAGCGCCCTCATCTATAAAATATTTCTTTTGATTAGCTAAAACCTTATTCATATCGTCGTAAGCATTTTCCATTAAATCTCCTTAAGCCCTATCTGCTTTATCTTTGTTATTAGATGACCTTATCATAGCTCTCATTTGTTCCCAATCATCTTCACTTAGTTTATCTAAGTTTGAAAATGTTCCTCCACCAGTAAGATATTGAGCGCCATCAATAGCTATAGTTTGTCCAGTTAAATAATCACAACCATCAGCCATAAGAAATGTTGCTAAATTTTGAAGCTCGTTCATTTCACCAACTCTTCCCAACGGCACTTCCCCCATAACACTTCCATCATCACCGCTTGGATTAAGACGCTCCCAGGCACCTTTGGTTGGAAATGGTCCTGGGGCAATTGCATTTACTTTGATTCCATACTTGCCCCATTCTGCTGCAAGTGATTGCGTCATTGCATTAAGCCCAGATTTAGACATAGCTGAAGGAACTACATAAGGTGATCCAGTCCATACCCAGGTAGCTAAAATAGAAATGATAGAACCTTTATGTTTTGCTTCAATCCATCTTTTTCCAACTGAGTGTGTAATATAAAAAGTTCCGTGAAATACAATATTAGCAATAGCGTCAAAACCTTTGGGTGATAAATCTTTTGTTGGTGAAATAAAATTACCTGCTGCGTTATTAACTAAACCGTCAAGAGGTGCTTCATCAAATATTCTCCCTATATAAGCGTCAACGTCAGCTGAAGCTCGGATATCTAAAGACTCATAAGCTACTGAAACTCCATATTTATCTTCTAATTCAGAAGCTGTATCTTTAAGAACATTTTCTCTTCGTCCACATATAAAAATATTAGCACCATGCTCTGCATAATGAGATGCCATTTCTTTACCCAAACCAGTACCGCCACCTGTAACTAATATTCTTTTATCTTTTAATAAATCTTTTTTAAACATGATTTTCTCCATTTTTATTGCTATCAATAATATCAATTATTGCTTCAGCCCATTTATCTGAGTAATTAAGGGAAGGAACATAATCTAAAGTTTCCCCGCCAGCTTCGATAAATAATTCTTGATATTCATCTCCAATTTCAATAATTGTTTCTAAACAGTCGGCTGTAAATGCTGGAGAGAAGACTAATACTTTCTTACTTCCTTCATTAGGTAATTGTTCTAAGACAGTGTCTGTGAATGGATCAAGCCACTTATTTGTTAATCTTGATTGAAATGTGACAACATATTTTGAAGGATCTATTTCTAACTTGTTAGCAAGTATTTTAGTTGTCTCATAGACAGTAGCTTTGTAGCAAAATTTATTCTTCTCAGTTATCCCAATCTCGCAATCATGATCATTACACATACTTCCAGTATAGACGTTATCAACATGACTATTGGGTACTCCGTGATAGCTAAAAATTATCTTGTCATATGAATTAATGTCAAAGTCTTTGGCCTTATCTAACCAGGCTTCAATAAACTTAGGGTTGTCATAGAATTGATTGATAAAAGTTATTTTAGGTATAACCCATTTATCTGACAAACACCTTGTTACCTCTTTAAATACAGACCCTGTAGTTGCAGCGGCATAATGAGGAAATAAAGGAAGAATTATTATTTCATCTGGATTTTTGAGCAACATTTTTTCTAGAGTATTTTTTATTGAAGGTGATTGATACCTCATTGCAAATTGAACATCCATGCTTGGTAATTTACTAGAAACAACATCAGTTAACTTTTTGGTGTTGTGAAGTAATGGTGATCCGTATTCTGGATTCCATACTTTTTTATATATTTTAGAAGAGCTAAAAGATCTTGTAGGACAAATTATAAAATTAACCAATAAAAATCTTAGAATTGGATTTATGTTAATAACCTTTTCATCTGAAAGAAATTGTTGTAAATATTTAAAGACATTAAAGTAGGATGGGCTATCGGGAGTACCTAGGTTAACAATCAATACAGCTTTTTTCATGTTCTAATTTTTATACTTAAATATAGGATGACTTATTATAAATATAATTATAGATATAGATAATAAAGAATTAAAATAATACAAATAGGATGGGTTCAACGAATATATTGGCATAGCAATGAAAGGCGTTAACATATGCCCTATTGGGTACACTGAGCCAAGATATCCAGCTGCTGAACCTTGATGCTCAGGAGCTTGAGACAGGGATAGAGAAGATGATAGTGCTGGTCTAAGCATTCCTGCTCCAAAGCCGTTAATAATAATAGATAAATAATATATTGTTATTTTATTAAAAAATGCCATCGTAAAATAAGAGAAAGTTAATAAAATAGTACCGTATATAAGTAATTTATAGTTACTTAGTGGGAAAGCATCCGTGAATAGGTACTGGCTAACTATCGTTGATATAGAGAGTAATACAAAAGTCATACTAACTATAATTGGTAAATCATCCAAATATGAATAGTTATCAAATATATAAAAACCAATAGATTGAAGAAGTGATGCTTGGCAAAGACTAGCTACAGAGGCAACCGCAAGAAATGGCCATATAGTGCCTGATAGCCAGGAAATATTTGATACTGGTTCTTCTGATTTTTTATGAATACTAGTATTCTCTAAGTTTAGATAGATTCCGACAGAAGCCACAAGACCAAGAAAACTAAATACATAAAAAGGTGTTTCTTTTGTTATGAGAATTAAAAAGCCTCCAAACAGCGGTCCTGCAACTGTTCCTAGGAGAAAGCTAGATTCTAGTCTTGCGAACTTAAGAGTTCTTTTATCTCTTGATGTATTGTCTGCAATATAAGCAAATGAAGCTGGTCTTGAAGCAGATCCAAGTAATCCATTTAAGAGCCTTCCGAGAATTAGTAAAGGAAATAGAAAAACAACATCTAAGAGATTTTTTTCAACAAGAAATAAGGGAGTAATCATTGCTATTAGAGATAGTGAGTAACCAACAAGGCCAATAATAGCTATATTTCTTCTTCCGTAACGATCACTAGCCCTGCCCCAAGAGGCGCTAGTAAGAGCCCATGCTATGGCTGATATAGCAAATACTAAAGATGTTTGAACCTCACTAAGACCTAAATCCCTTGCTAGAGGTGGGACTATTACAAAAACGAATGACTGACCAAGACCAACAGAAAAAAGACCAAATTTAAGCCATGATGAGCCATTAGACTTCATTAACTAATTTTTTTAATGCCGACTGAATCTCTAATAGATTCTATTTTTTCTTTAGCGATAACTTTAACCTTAGAAGCTCCGTCACTCAAAAGATCATTGATTAAATCTGAATCTTGAGAAAGGGTTTCATATTTTTCACGAATTGGCTTGATTTCATTGTTAACTATTTCAAAAAGTTTATTTTTAGCATCTCCCCACGAAATGCCATCTTTATAATCTTTAGTTAGTTCATTAATTTGATCTTCATTGGCAAAATAAGAGAATAAGGAATGAACTGTGCAATCTGAATGATCTTTTGGCTGACCTGGCTCTAATGAGTTTGTTACTATTTTGGCTATAGATTTTTTCAGGACTTTTTCAGTTGAGAGAAATGGGATTATATTTCCATAAGATTTACTCATCTTTCTTCCATCCACACCTGGAACCACTTCTTTGTTTGATTGAATAATAGCTTCAGGAATTTCAAATGTATTTTTGTAGATATGATTGAACCTTCCAGCAATATCTCTAGTCATCTCAATGTGCTGCATTTGATCAGAGCCCACAGGCACATGGGTAGCATTAAACATTAATATATCTGCAGCCATTAAAATTGGATATGAAAAAAGACCCATTGTGATTCCTTTATCTTCATCACTATCATTAATAGCAGTGGCTGCTTTATAGGCATGAGATCTATTCATTAAACCCTTAGCTGTTACACAGCTCAATATCCAACTTAACTCCATTATTTCTGGAACATCAGATTGTCTATAAAAATAAGATCTACTTGTATCAAGACCTGCTGAAAGCCAGGATAAAGCTACATTTTTAACAGAATCATCTACCTCTTGAGAATTAGAATTCTTAATAATGGCGTGATAATCTGCTAAAAAATAAAAAGACTCATCAAAATCTTTGGCTAAATGAAGTGCAGGTTTGATAGCTCCTAAATAATTTCCTATATGAGGAGTACCAGTTGTCGTAATACCTGTTAGAATTCGTTTTTTCATTTGTTATAATTATAAACATCAAAAGAGATTATTGTGGAAACTAGTCAAGATTTATTTAAACAGTTAGACGAAGCTGAGAAGTTATTCGCTAGCGGCTCTATTAAAAATGCTCAAAAGCGCGTTCGTGATGTCATATCTAAAACCAAAACCATTGGCAAGGTCCCAAATAAACTAAGGCATAAACTTAACTTTGCTATTGGACAATCTAGATATTTTGATGAGATGTCATCCTTTGCGGCCAATCCTAAACGAGAAGAACTAATATCTGAAATAAATAATATTATTTCAAATCCGCTTTCTGAACCAAAAAAACAAGCTAATACCATTCATGATATACAAACCAAATGGCAGTTACTTGATTTATCAAGCAGACCAGCATCAAGAGATCAATGGTCTAAATTTAATGAGCTAACCAACAAAGCATGGGAGCCATGCAAAGAGTACTTTGATGAGTTAAAAGAAATTAAAATAACTAACGCTAATGAAAGAATGTTAATTGTTAACAGTATTAATGAATACGTTGAACGCAATTCTTCGAAATGGCCTGATGTAAGAACACTTATTCAATTTTTAAGACAGAGTTTTGATAAATGGCAAGAATTTGCACCAGTTCTAGATAAAGATCTTAATAAATTAAAATCTGCATATTTTGAAGCTAGAAAACCAATAAACGACCATATTAAAAAACAAGAACAATTAGTAGTTAGTGCTAAAGAGTCCTTAATAGCCAAGGTTGAGGCAATATCAAGTGACGATAATGATCTTTGCATCAAACAATTCAATGACCTTAAAAATGACTGGAAAATGGCTGGATCTGCTGGGAGAAAATTAGATAATAAATTGTGGGATAGGTTTAATAAATCCGCAGATAGATTTTTTAATGCAAAAAAGGAAGTTGTAGATGCTGAAATAACATTGCTCAAAGGGCTACAGCAATCATTAAAAGCAAATGAAAAAAGTGTTCATGAGGTTGAGTCTGAGCTAAGCGAACTAAAAAATATTTCTAAAACTCAAGAATTCAAGTCTATAAAAGATGATTTGTATAATGTTAAGAATAAAGCCATAAAAGAGACAAAAGAACTAAAAGTTAAATCCTATTTAGCTATTTATGATCTTCTAAATACACCTAAATCAGAGATAAATAATCTTTCTAAGGTTATTTCATCAGCGATAGAGAAGAGTTGGAATAACAAAAAATCAAATAAAGATAATCTTTTATATAGCTGTATCAAATTAGAAATATTGGCATCCTTGGAATCATTGAAGAAAGATTCTAATTTAAGACAAAAAATACAATTAGAGATGCTTTCAGAAAAGTTCAATAAGTCTGCTAGTAATTTGGGCACTTTAGATGATTTGATCATTCACTTTATTGAAAATTTCTCAGAAAAAGATGCAGGAGCACCTGAGAAAAAGTTATGGGATAGAGCTGCTAAAGCTGCTGAGATCTTGTTAGCAAAGTAATATTTGATTCGCCCCAGGGCATCTTATTAATTCTTTGTTGTCCAAAACTTTGACATATTAGAAGCTGTGCTGTCTTTTAAAACAAAGTGATGATAAATAGCAGCAAGAATATGAATGACAATTAAGGCGATAATGGCGTTTGTACAAAATTCATGAATCCCTCTTACTATCTCAAAGAAACTAGCATTAGGATTTGCAAAAGCAAGATCATATGAACCGAATACGATTATTGGATCGGAAGCATAAGTAGCTGAAATTATTCCTGTCGTTACCAATACTGCCATCAGAATATATAAACCATAATGCCCTATGTGTGCTGTGAGGACTTGCCATTTTGACATTGAGCTAGGTAGACTAGGTGCGCCATATTTATATCGAAGAATTATTCGTAAGACTAATAAAAAAGTAATGATTAAACCCATAGTGGCATGATCCGCTCGAGATTCTAATCTATCCCATAATTCCATTTCTCCACCAAATTTCTGGGCTACGTTTAAATCAATCATAATTGCAATGGCCATCAACCAATGTATTATTTTTTGAGATTTCAGATAGTCCATTAATTACAACCTTTGCGAATTTAATTTAATAACAAAATTACCATAAAGTAATCTTTTTATCATTCGTTATAAGACATTAAATGTTCAGTAATTATGTATTATTTGCATCTCTAGTTGTAATTTTCTATCCAAGTGGTTAATATTAAGTTTCAATACATTTTTCAACTTACTGTTGATACTAAATTCCGGGGGGAATTCATGAATAAATTTTTTGTTAAATATTTTTTTGCATCAAGCTTATGCTTAATAGCATTCACTTTCACCTTTCAAACTCTTCTTGCTCAAAGCTCTGATTCAAGACTTGAAGAAGTTGTCGTTACAGCTCAGAAAAAAGAACAGGGACTTTCAGAGGTTCCAATTTCTATTCAAGTGTTATCAGGTGATAAAATAGACAACCTTGGGATTACAAGCTTAGAAGATCTTCAAACCTATGTCCCTGGATTAATGATCAATAAAGGTGCAGCGCAGTTTAATATTTATATTAGAGGCGTAGGTTCAGGCACAAATAAAGGATTTTCTCAATCAGTTACTCAATTTATAGATGGCATGCCCATTGCAAGAGGCGAACAATACTTATCAGCCTTATTAGATCTTGAGAGAGTTGAAGTCCTTAAAGGAACACAAGGTGTCTTATTTGGTAAAAACACCATTGGTGGAGTTGTTAATATTGTCAGCAAATCTCCTGAGATAGGCGGTGATGCTGATGGACATTGGTCAATTGAATCAGTTCCAGAATGGGCCACGCTTAAGCTTCAAGGCGCTTCAAGTTTCCAACTTAGTGATTCAATGGCAATGAGACTTGCCGCAACGCACGAAGTTTCAGATGGATGGACTTATAACGCTCTAAAAGGTAACGATGGTCCTTCTAGTGATAGCACTGCAGTAAGAGCTACATTTGTATGGGAACTGGATAATATGGAGGTAAATTTAAAAGCCTTCACATCAACACATGAAAAATTGGGTCAACATGGTGGTACCGATTCGTATCGAACACCTGTACCCGTCGGATTAATGGCTAGGTATGGCTATACGGCAACGTTTATTTCACAAAACATAATGGCAAGAGCCTTTCCTAATCAAGTAGTTGGACAACCTGGTATTACTTATTTAGATAATACTAGTGCTGGTATACCTACAGGTGGATCGGTTGATTCGGACAACGTGATTTTAAATATTTCATCAACTTGGGGTGACTTTGATGTTAAATCAACAACATCCTTTTCAACTTACG
>CAZTGS010000014.1:0-32841 GCA_964613455.1 uncultured Gammaproteobacteria bacterium
GGCAGCAGATGGATTTCCTATATATGGCTCTTATATATTAGATTCACTAACAGGAGCCTATCGCAAAGCACTCTCAGGATATACCCTAAAAGAAGGAACGCGAGGGTCAATAGTTGAAATTTATTTACTAGATCCATTAGAAGATTCAAGGAATTTCTGCATCGATATTGTAGGATCTAAAGCGAACGCCGATACTCAACGTGGACTTCAGGCGCATACATGCTATTCGTATCAAGGAGACATAGCCGTTGATCAAGGATTCGATAAAAATCGAATCAGCGAACATGAATTTTTTATGCCTAGTTTTGAGGTTTGCATGTCATTTAATAATACAGATAATGATTTAGCATTGAGTGTTTGTAATGGTAGTGAGCTCCAAAAATTTACATTTCTTACAAACGGTAATATTGTGGTTAATAGTGATCCCAACCTATGCGTTACAGTAG
Organism: uncultured Gammaproteobacteria bacterium; assembly: GCA_964613455.1. Lineage (GTDB taxonomy): Bacteria > Pseudomonadota > Gammaproteobacteria > Magnimaribacterales > D2472 > SCGC-AAA076-P13. The sequence goes on from CAZTGS010000014.1 coordinate 447, forward strand.
CTCAGAATGATGCGCGTGAAGGAGGAGGAGGTAATCCTATTCATTTAATTAGAGAATTGAAGATAGAAGAGTGCAGAGAAAACTTATCTATTTATCAGACTTGGGGTACTAGATCTACAAAAACTAACACCAACCCTGGGGGAGAGTACTCAGGTATCTACGAAGAAGATTGGGAATGGACTGATTCTGGTGATTTAGATGAATGTAATGGAATGACTTATAAAGATCAATACGGATACTACGTTACTGATGGGTATCCTTATATTATTAACTGTTATAAAGGAACGCCCGATTCTTCTTTTTCAAAATAAAATCTAAATTAATGGCATAATTTATTCATGAATTTTTTCCAAAATATGATTTCTTCAATAGTGAAGAGAACTTTGAGATTAGATACCCTTGGTCTTAAGGATTTTGGTGTACTTCACAAAGATCTTAATAAAGCTACAGAATCAGTAATGTCTACAACTGGAGAAGTTTCTTCTCTCGTATATTCTGAGCATCTTCTCGATATGATCGAAAATCAAAATGATGATGACTTGTTAGAATTTCTAAGAAATCTTGTTATTAATTACGATGTGAATACTGATATTTTGATTAAAGATACAAAATCTTATGCAGGCGAGAAAAATCAAAAAAATTATAAAAAAATGACTCAATCATCAGAACCTAAATGGTTGGAACTTTTTAAAAGATTAAATGCAACCTCTGACGGGACATCAAGGCTTGTTAAATTAAGAGAAAGGATGGGAGTTTTACGAAAAGACAACTTAGAGATTGAGGCACTTGATGCCGGGCTTTTAGATCTTTTTAAATATTGGTTTAACCCTTCTTTTCTTGTTCTAGAAAAAATAGATTGGTCTACGCCTGCAAATGTTTTAGAGAAAATTATTGCCTATGAAGCTGTACATGAAATAAATTCTTGGGATGATCTCAGAGCAAGGCTAGCTCCAAATGATAGACAATGTTTTGCCTTCTTTCATCCATTAATACCAGAAGAACCTCTTATATTTGTTGAAGTTGCTCTTTGCAATAGTATCCCCAGTTCAATTCAAGAAGTTATAAAAATTGAACGCGAGGAAATTAATGTAGAAGAAGCGAGTACTGCAGTATTTTATTCAATTTCAAATTGTCAGAATGGTTTATCAGGAATCTCTTTTGGTAACTTTTTAATTAAAAAAGTTGCACATAAACTAAAAATGGAAATTCCAAAGCTTGATGTATTTGTTACCTTGTCACCCATTCCTGGATTTATGAATTGGTTGGAAAAGAAAGCTCCTATGTCTTATGAAAGATGCATAGACGGAATAGATATTGAAGAGGATTTAATGAAAAAAGCAATAACCTATCTAACAGAGTCAGATAGAGAAGATAAAAAGCCTAATGATTCAGTGGCGAGGTTTCATCTTGGAAATGGTGCTATCCTTCAACAAATAAATCTTAATGCAGACTTGTCAAAAAAAGGCAAAGCTCAATCTAATGGGCTAATGGCAAACTATCTTTACGATCTTGATGTTGTTGAAAAAAATCATGAGCTTTTCTTTAAAACAAAAAATGTGCAAATATCAGATGATATAAGATCTTTAAAAAAGAAATATTCCTAAAAAATTATGCCCGTTCAACTTTCTTTATATCCTATATGTGAGCCATATAATACTGGTTTTATGAGTGCTGATGGACATGATATATATTATGAAGAATGTGGGAACCCTTATGGAAAGCCAGCTGTATTCCTGCACGGCGGCCCAGGCGGGGGCGGAAGTCATAGTGTAAGACGATTTTTTGATCCGAAAATATATCGTATTGTTATTTTTGATCAGCGAGGATGTGGAAGAAGTTTGCCTCATGGATGTTTAGAAAAAAATACAACATGGGACTTAGTTGCTGATATTGAAAATCTTAAAATACTACTTGGTATTGAGAAATGGTTAGTTTTTGGCGGTTCTTGGGGCAGCACCCTTTCATTAGCATATGCGCAAACTCATCCGAATTCAGTTAGTGAGATGGTTTTAAGAGGCATCTTTATGCTTAGAAAAAAAGAGCTCAATTGGTTTTACCAAAATGGTGCAAGTAATATTTACCCTGAAGCGTGGCAAAAATTTCTAGAGCCAATTAATAAAAATGAGCGAGATGATTTGATGTCAGCATATCATAAAATATTTATTGGGGATGATGAAAACAAGAGATTAAATGCTGCAATTGCATGGTCAAAATGGGAGGGATCAACTAGCAGTTTGTCTTATAGACCAGAAATGACAGATAGCTTTACTGAACCAAAATTTGCACTAGCCTTTGCTCTCATTGAAAATCACTATTTTGTAAATGGTGGTTTTTTAGATCACGAAAATCAATTGATAGAAACAGGTATAGATGTAATTAGAAATATACCAACTGTGATTGTTCAAGGAAGATACGATATGGTTTGTCCAATGACAACTGCTTGGGAATTATCTCAGAATTGGCCAGAGGCAAAATTTGTAGTGGCGCCCTCCTCAGGACATACTGCATTCGAGAAAGAAATAACGCATGAGCTGATAAAAGCAACTGATGGATTTGGCAAGAGTTATGGATAGTATTTCTTTTATAGGAATGGCTGGCTCAGGCAAAACAACCATAAGCAAAGCTCTTGCAAAAAAATTAGATACTAGCTTTATAGATACTGATTTATTGATAGAAGAACGTTTTAATCAAACCTTAGAAGAGCTCAAGAAATCTAAAGGATATAAATTTGTTAGGCTTGCAGAAGAAAGAATTATTCTAAGCCTTGATAATAAAGCTGATATTATTTCAACTGGAGGAAGTGCGATTTATTCTGACAGCTCAATGCAACACTTAGCTTCATTCTCAAAAATATTTTATATCTCAACACCTCTAAACATTATTCAACAAAGAATTGGAATGGGGCAAGAAAGAGGACTTGCTGTTCCAGAAGGAACTTCTGTTGAAGATACTTTTAATGAAAGACAGCCAATGTATGAGAAATGGACGCAGAAAACTCTTGATGGATCATTAACAATAGATGATCTAGTGGATTCCATAATAAGGAATTTATAGCGTGATAAAAAAAAGATCATTATTGATAGGTGCCTCAGGGCTGATTGGTGGCAAGATTCTAAAAATTCTAAATGCTCAGAATGAGAACATTATTCTATTCTCTCGTCATTCAATAAACTTAGAGTCAAATAACATAAAAGAGTATCTAGTTGATTTTAATAATCTTGAAAAGATTAAAGATGTCCCACAAATAGATCATGTTTATATAAGTTTAGGTACAAGATTGGAAGTCTCAGAACTCCTTTATATTAAAAAAAAGGACAGGAAGGAGTTTTCAAGAGTCGACTTAGATTTAGTTTTGAATTCTGCAAAAAAAGCATTCTCTTTGGGAGCAAGGTCTATAGCTATAGTTTCTGCTATTGGAGCAAATAGTTTGTCAAAAAATCTTTATCTCAAAACAAAAGGAATATTAGAAGAAGAGATTAAGAAGATTGGATATGAAAAAGTTGTGATAGCTCAACCCGGGCATTTGCTTGGAGCAAGGCCTGAAGAAAAATTAAGAATTGAAATTACTATAATGGAGTTCATTACAAAGATACTTGAGCCACTAATGATAGGTCCAATAAAGCCTTTTAGGTCTATTGAAGCCACTAATGTGGCAGATACAATGGTTAGATCGATTCAAGATGGTGTAAATGGCGTCTTTACTCTAAGGTTTGATGATTTTAATAAAGATTAAAATTTTTTGACTTAGATATAAGAACCGAACATAAAATAAAATACAAAAATCATCATAATGAATCGATATATATTATTTTTTGTTTTAGTTTTCATCTAGTAATTATCCAAAAAAATTCTTACACATTCTGCCATAATTTTTTAGCGAAAACCTAAAGAATTCTTCTATTAGCTCTAACTATCTTTCTTAAAGCAAATGTTGAATTCAATAACCAAAATGCAGAGGCAAAAAAGAAATAATATAACCCAGCATATAACTGAACAATCATAGCTAGTATGCTGCCAGTTGCTATTGCACTGAGTCCGATCACTCTCTTTTTGTATTTTTTAGAGACAACAAGAGGTGCAGCTACTAAAGTGCCAAAAAATACACTGCTAATCTGAATAATATCTAGGATAGTCATACTGATAAGCAAAAAGAATTATGCCTATGAGTATAAATATCGAAGCATTATGAATATTTTTTTTATAAAGTAAATACTTTATTTAAACTTTTTTTAAAAAGATATCTTAAGATAAGAAATCTAGAATTTACCTCTCTGAAACCTCATTCTTATTGAGTAAACTCTTAGCAAAGCGACGAAGGTCAATATTGACTGTGTAAATAAAGAAATAGTTAAAGGGTTAGACCAGCTCCAGTTATCAATTGTTAGCCAGAGTAAAAAAGTTTGAAGAGGAAAGTTGATTACCGCCCCCATTAATACGACAATTACGGCCTCACGAAAAGCTACTTTTTCTGTTTTATTCATAAATGTTCCTTTTAAATTTTTATTCCAGTACCGTAAGCTAAAATTTCTGATGCGCCTTGAGTGATGGTCGATGTTTGAAATCTAAACCCAATAATTGCATTAGCTCCTTTTAATTTTGCATCAGCAACCATTCTTTCGTATGCCTGCTCTCTAGAAGTAGCCAATAAATTAGAATAGCCTACTAATTCGCCTCCGATTATATTCTTTAAATTAGCGAATATATCTGATCCTATATTCTTTGATCGAACGGTACTGCCCTGAACTATACCAACATAGTCCTTGATTTCTGTTCCTACAATGTCGTTAGCAGACACTACTAGAAAATTTTCTGTCATAATATTTTCCTTAATACGATTTAATTTACAAATATAATGCAGAAACTCATAGAAGCAAAGTTTTCGATAGGAAATATAGTTAAACATAAATATTTAAATTTTAGAGGTGTGATTTTTGATCTTGATCCTACTTTTAATAATACTGAAGAATGGTATCTAGCTATTCCTGAGAGGATAAGACCAAAAAAAGAACAACCTTTTTATCATTTATTTGCTGAAAACGAAGAGATTTTTTATATTGCGTATGTATCCGAACAGAATTTATTAATTGATGACAGTGGCATACCAGCAAATCATCCTGATATTAAAGAAATTTTCTCTCACTTTGATGGAGACTCTTATCAACCCCACGAAAGGGCAAAAAATTAAACTGTTAAGTCTAGATGTGCTACTTGAATAGCTGTTACAAAAACATCCATAGCAACTTCTAAGTCTTCTTCGTTTACAAATGTTGGTGCTATTCTTATAACATTATTGTTAGGGTCTATTCCTTTTGGGAAAGTAGCCCCAGCTGGAGTTATCAAGACGCCTGCACTTGAACATAAACTTATAACTTCCAAAGCAATAGGTTTAGTAGTTGTATAGGTGATGAAATAACCGCCTGTGGGCTTAGAAAAATTTCCATAATCACTTGATATGCTTTTCAATGCTTTATAAGCTATCTCAAATTTTGGTTTAATTAGGTCCGCATGTTTTGACATATGCGTTTCAATAACTTGATCATTTTTAAAGAATTCAACATGTCGCTGTTGATTAATTTTATCTGGACAAATGATCATCGAAGCCCTCATTCTTTTGATGAGCTCAAGGTTTTTTCCTGAAGCTGCCATAAATGAAAGACCCCCTCCACCAAAAGTAACCTTTGAAAAAGAAGTAACAACAACGGTTTGATTGGAGACCCCCATCGATTCTGCAAGCTTCCAAGTTGGTATTTGCTCTTTTGTGGGAAGAAAGTCATGAATTAAGTAGGCATGATCAAATAGAAACAAGAAATTTTCTGAGTAAGCCTTACCTATATCAAATAATTTACTTATATTCTCATCAGAGAAAACTTCACCAGATGGATTGGAGTGCCTAGGAACCGAAATGATTCCTAAGATATTGTCATTGCTATCTAGCACTTCTTGTAATTCTTCTAAGTTAATGCCCTCTTCATTTAAAGAGACAGTTAGAACCTCAATTCCAAAATCATCAAACATTCTAAAATGTCTATCAAATCCAGGAACTGGGCATATAAATTTTGGGTTTTTTATGTCTTTCCAGGGGCTTGGGTCTCCAAACATATAATTAGCTAATACGGTTTGATAGCTAAGCAATAAACTAGATTGTTCGCCTGTAATAATGTTTTCAAATGGCGCATTAAGAAGCTTTGAGCCTAATTCTCTAGCAGATTTAATCCCATAAGGTTCTCCATAATTACGTAAGTCTATACCCTCATCATTTATAGGGCTTACACTCATACTTAAAAGATCATTAGAGAGATCTAGCTGAGATGCATCAGGTTTGCCTCTAGTAATATCTATAGATAAACTCTTATCCTTAAGCGAATTATATTTTGTGATGATTTCTTCATGCATAATATAAGGACCATTTTATAGGAGATTTGTTGTAGTGGTAAATTTTATGCTTTTTTTAAATCTTTTAGCCCTATGTAGCTTTGCATATTATGTATGGGACTCAAAAAATAAAAATGAAGAAAGAGAACAGAAGAAAGATGATCAATTTGAAGAAAAATTAAAGACTATTGCTAGCGAAATTGCTGTTGAAAATAATACCTCGATTCGTGATATCAATCTTTCAGAAATTAAAAAAACTCTAAAGCCATTTGAAAAACAGCTCCAAAGAGATCTTGATCTTCTTAAAAATAATATTGAAAAACAAAATATTGAAGGTGCCTCAGCAAGAGCAAAATTTGGTCAACAAATTGATAGCCTTCTCAATGCAACATCAGATATGCAAGAAGATGCCCAAAATTTAACAAAAGCCCTTAAAGGAGATACCAAACAACAAGGAGATTGGGGAGAGCAAGTTTTGGAGATGGCTTTAGAGAAAGCCGGCCTAAAAGAGGATATAAATTATTTATTGCAGCCAAACTATAAAGATAAAAAAGGTAATAATTTAAGACCAGATGCCGTAATTCTTCTTCCTAATGATAGAAATATTGTTATCGATTCAAAAGTATCACTTACTGCATATGAAAAGTTTGTAAATGTAGAGGATGAAACAGAAAAAAAAGCTTTTTTAAAAGACCATATAGGTTCTATTAAAAGTCATATAAAAATATTATCATCAAAAAACTATAATGATCTTGAAGGTATTAGTGCGCCAGATTATTTATTTATCTTTGTTCCTATAGATTCAGCCTTATCTGTAGCCTTGTCTAATGATTGGGACTTACAGACTCTTGCTAACGATAATAAGATTGCTTTTGTTACTCCTATTAACCTAATAGCTATCCTAAGAATTGCTGAAAATCTTTGGAGATTAGATAAACAAAATAAAAATGCTGAAGATATTGCAAGTAGAGCTGGTTTGCTCTTTCAGAAGTTTTCTAATTTTAGTGATGATCTTTCAAAAGTTGGAGAGCATCTAAATAAAGCTCAAGAATCTTATACTTCGGCAAGAAATAAACTAATTGAAGGAGACGGTAATCTTTTTTCTCAAGTAGATAAGCTCAAAGAACTTGGAGCCAAAACACAAAAGAATTTATTAAAGCCCAAAGAGTCTTCTAGAAAAGAATAATATGCTTCACCTAAAAATATGGAAATACTTTTCCCTTCCATGGTTAGCATTCTCCCTTATTTTTTTTATTGGTTTTTTTTACTCTGCATTCTTTTTTAAAATAGATAATCAATTCTTGTCATCTGCTTATCTCTGGACTCTTTTTACTAATACTTTAATATTATCTATATCAACTGGTCTGCTGTCAGCCTTTATTGCAGTTCCTCTAGCGATTATCGTTACTCTCTATAAATTCCCAGGCCATAGATTCTTTGGTTGGTCCTTAAGCCTTTCTATTGCATTCCCTGCATATGTTTATGCGTTTGTTTTTGTAGGTATTTTTGAATATTCGAGTCCTTTGGCAACATTTCTTAGAGAATCTGGCATTACCCTACCCTCAATAAAAAATATATATGGGGCATCTATTATTATGTCCATGGCCTTATTTCCTTATATATTTCTTCTTGCTAAAGCTCAATTATCGAATATGGGCGTGTCTCTTTTTAAAGCTGCCAAGACACTTGGTAACAGTAATCTTCAGGCAATCGTTAAGATAATAATTCCATCTCTATGGCCAACGATTTTGGCAGGAATGATATTAGTCATGCTTGAAACTATTGCAGATTTTGGAGGGGTCTCAACGCTTCGTGTTGATACTTTTACTGTAGGTATATATGACGCTTGGTTTGGGTATCAGAGTTACTTCTCGGGTGCTAGATTGGCTGCATATCTACTTATGTTTGTATTCGTATTTCTGTTTATAAGTAAATATTTCAGTAGCTCTAGTGAATCGATAGCATCAACTAGTGCGGATTCCTATGACAAAATAGAATTAAACATGACTTATCAGTATGCCTTTAGTTTTATTTGTTCAATAATTTTTTTAATTGCATTCTGTTTTCCACTATTTCAAATAATAAAATGGGCTTCACTAAATGATGCTAGTCTATTTTTAAATACTGTTGGGGTTTTCTTTAATTCTTTCTTATTAGGTCTTTCTTCATCTTTATTTACTGTGGGTATTTCAATAATACTTACATTAAGTTTTTTGGGAGCAAGCACCATGAGACCTTTTATAACAATTTCTTCATCCGGATATGCTATACCAGGATCAGTTATTGCAGCAGGCTTACTAGTAACTTTTGATTCTATTTTTAATATCTCAATTACTTCTTATGGAATTTTTGGATTGATTTTATGTCTTGCATTAAGATTTATGACTCCACCTTTTAATTATCTTTCTGCTTCTTTAAATAATATAGATCCTTCTTCGCAAGATGCTTTGTCAGGTTTCTCAATAAGTAGTCTTAAGTCTTTTTATTTATTTTATTTTCCTCAAATGAGGCCTGCGATTCTAATGAGCCTCTTGGTAGTTTTTATTGAAGTAGTTAAAGAGCAGCCGGCCACACTACTTTTAAGGCCTGTTGGATTTGAAACACTCTCATCTAAGATATATAACTACACTAGTGAAGGGCAATGGGTATTAGCTTCTGTTCCAAGCCTCTTCCTTATCTTAGTATGTCTTATATTTGTTTATATTTTAAATAAAGGTATCGATTTAAAAAACAATAACTGAGACAATGGGCAATGAAACATGTTGCCGTAATTGGCGCTGGCATAGCCGGTACTACAACTGCCTATACTCTTGTTAAAAGGGGCTATAACGTAACGATAATTGATTCTAAAAGATATCCTGCCATGGCTACTAGTTATGCTAATGGTGGTCAGCTAAGTGCAAGTAATGCTGAGACATGGAATACTCCTAAAAATGTCATGAACGGCATTAGATGGATGTTCAAGCCAGATGCCCCTCTTTTATTCAATCCATCTCCTGAAGTACAAAAATATAAATGGATGATGGGGTTTTTGATGGCAACAATTAAAGGTGAACATAAAGCAAATACTTTGAAAACTATTGACCTAGCAAAAAAAGCTAGGGAAACTTATTTTAAAATTGCTGATGAAGAAGGAATAGAATTTGAGTTATTAAAAAAAGGTATCTTAAGATTTTATGACTCTGAAAAAGAATTCAAATTAGACCAAGATAAAGCTTCTTGGTTAGATCAAGAAGGTATGGAATGGGAAACTTTAACAACTGATGAGGTAAAAGATCTTGAGCCTGCTTTTAAAAATAATGCTAATTATGATCAAATTGTTGGTGGCATATATACAAAGTCAGATGCTAGTGGAGATATACATAAATTCTGTACAAATCTAGAAAAAGTTTTAGAAGATAAATATGGTGCAAAGCTTCAACTAGATACTACTGTAGAGCACATTACTAAACAAAAAGATCAGATAGTTTTAACTATGAGATATGAAAATACTCTGATAAATACTAACTTTGATAATGTGATTATATGCGCTGGTGTTGGAACTCAAAAATTTGCAGACAGCCTTGGTGATAGTATGAATGTTTATCCTGTTAAGGGTTACAGCATAACAATAGATTTAAAAGATGAGCTTTCAAAAAGCTGTGCTCCAACAGTTTCGCTTATTGATCAACCCGTTAAAATAGTTGCCAGCCGTTTAGGCGATAGATTTAGGGTCGCTGGTACTGCTGAACTGGCAGGTATTAATACAGATATACGTCAAAATAGAATTAGACCCCTTCTTAAATGGGTTCAGAAATACTTCCCCAATGTTAGTACTGAAACTTATACACCTTGGGCAGGACTTCGACCAATGACACCAAATATGATGCCTATTACTCGTCAAAGTAAAATGAAGGGTATTTACTATCATGCTGGTCATGGTCACTTAGGTTGGACTTTAAGTGCTGAGACTGCGAAATTAGTTGTGGATAGCATGGAATCTGGCGACTAAGGTAGATCAATAATCTCCCAAGATCTTTCATTGCATTCTTGTCTTAATTTATCGTCTGGATTTACAGCTACAGCTTTATTGACCTCGAGCAGAAGCGGAAGGTCATTGATAGAATCAGAATAAAAGACAGTGCTTTTAAAATCTAAAAAGTCGTTATCATTCATCCATTGTTTTACTTTTAAAAGCTTTCCTTTTCCTAGAGCAGACTCACCATGAATCTTCCCGGTATAAATACCATTTACTACCTCAACATCTGTTGCAACTATATTTTTAAAGCCGAGCCTTTTTGCAATTGGGTTAACGATAACTGAGTTTGTTGCCGAGGCTAAAAGCATAGTATCCTCGTCATGAAAATGCTCATGAAGTAGTCTTAATGCATATACATTTATCATTGGTTCGATAATAGTCTTAAGGAATTCATTGATTTGGTTTTCAATATCTTCTGCTTTCTTTCCTTTAAAAGTTGAAAGGGAGAATTCAGCCCATTCATTATGATTAAGGTTCCCTTGATAGTATTGATCATAAAAATAATCATTTTTCTTTTTGTATTCATCGTGGTCAACATAACCAGAATCGATCAAAAATTTAATCCAAGAATAATCAGAATCTCCTTTAAGAATGGTATTATCAAGGTCAAAGATTGCTAATTTCATTTAAATATTTCTTATGATTAAAGAGCCAGGATATAGATTGAATGTTGGATTAATTATCCTTAATGATAAAGGCAAATTACTCCTATGCAAAAGAAAAAATGTAAATAGTTGGCAGTTCCCTCAAGGCGGTATAGATTCTGGAGAAACTCCTTATAAGGCTGCAAAAAGAGAATTATTTGAAGAGGTTGGTATAAAAGCTAATTCGGTCAGCTTATTGGGCTCTATAAATGATTGGGTGAAGTATGAGATACCAAAAAAAAGCAGAAGGAATCGCTTTCTTAAAAAGAAAATCATAGGTCAAAAACAAAAGTGGTATATGTTTAAACTAAACAAAGATGTCATCATTAGTTTTGATAATGACCCTGACAATGAATTCGAAGAATTTAAATGGGTTTCATATTGGTACCCTCTTTATGTCATTATAAAATTTAAAGAAAATGTTTACAGAAAAGTTTTGAATGAACTGCGCTTAATTTATTGTAAGGAAGTTTTGAATGATTGAAGAGTTACTGATATTTTCATTTCTAGGAATATTTGCAGGTCTTATTGCCGGAATGTTTGGGATTGGGGGTGGAATAATAATAGTTCCAGTTTTAGTTACAAGTTTTATAAGTCTAGGTTTTGAAGAAGAAATAATTGTCCATCTAGCAATCGGATCGTCTATGGCTAGTATATTTTTTACCGGTATAGCCTCAGCAAATGCACATAGAAAAAAAAATGCAATTAATTACAATATGATGAAGCCTGTAGCATTTGGTATTATCTTTGGCGCTCTGTTGGGAGCCTTTTTTGCTCTTCAACTAGAAGGCGACATTTTAAAAATTATTATTGGGTCTTTTGTAATACTCGTTGCCATACAAATAGGGTTTGATTTTGAATTTAAATCAAGAAACGATAAACCTCAAAATATTAAGTCTTATATTGCTGGTTCGAGTATAGGATTTCTATCCTCTATATTGGGAATTGGTGGTGGTATTTTTTCTGTTCCATATTTTAAAAGTTCTGGATTAAGCCTTACGTCAAGTGTCGGGACCTCTGCTGCGTGTGGAATTCCTATAGCTTTTTTTGGTGCATTAGGTTACTTTTTTATGGGTATAAATAATGTGTTAATGCCAAGCTTAAGTTACGGATATATTTATTTACCTGCTGTTTTTGGTATCTCCATAACTAGTGTGTTTGCTGCCCAATATGGTGCCAGGCTAGCTCATTTTGTTTCGACCGTTACTCTTAAAAGGCTAATGTTATCTCTCATGATAACAATTGCTATATATATGATTGTCATATGATTATTGAATTATCAGAATTTTTTAACAACCCCAGTCTTATAGATATTGGCGTACTGCAAATTCAATATTACGCAGTTACTTGGCTTGCTTCAGCTTTTTTAATATATATATTTCTAAAATCTAATAAGATTATTTTAGATCTGGGGCTAAATAAGGAAAAGGTCAATGATCTTGTATTTTTGTACGGCCTATTTTTTGGCGCCATGTGTGGTGGTAGGATTGGCTATATGGTTTTCTATGGCAGCTCTCAATTATTACAAAATCCTTTATCGCTATTCTATGTCTGGCAAGGTGGATTGAGTTTTCATGGAGGGCTTGCTGGAGTTGTTTTCAGTCTTATAGTTTTTGCTAGAAGAAATAATTTGGCCTTTTTAAGGCTAATGGATGCTGTAGCGTTAGCAATGCCTATTGGTTTGGGTCTTGTAAGAATAGGTAATTTCCTAAATGGAGAGCTTTATGGAAAACCAACTAATGGGGAATGGGGCTTTATATTTCCTACAGACCCTTTTGGATTTTTGAGGCATCCCTCTCAACTATATGAAAGTTTTGGAGAAGGTTTCGTTTTATTTGCACTTTTATTTGTAATCAATAAGTATTCTAAAAATCATGGTGTGGTTTGTTCATCATTTCTTATACTTTATGGGTTTATAAGATTTATAATTGAATTCTTTAGACAACCTGATGCTCACATTGGTTATGTGGCATTAGAATTTATAAGCATGGGTCAACTTCTTTGTATTCCGATGATAATTATCGGCTTTATAATGTTGACTTTTTCAAGGAAAAAAATATGAAAGCATATTTAGATCTTCTTCAACATATCTTAGATAATGGAGATGAGAAAGATGACAGAACAAATACAGGAACTATATCTTCATTTGGACATCAATTAAGTTTTGATCTTGAGAACGGGTTCCCAGCTGTAACAACTAAATCATTAGCTTGGAAAGGAGTGGTATCAGAGCTTTTATGGTTTCTTGAGGGCTCTAGTGATGAGAGAAGGCTTGCAGAAATTAGATTTGGTAAAGACAAAGAAGAATTAAAAGATTTAAAAAAATATTCAACTATTTGGACGGACAATGCAGATAGCCAAGGAAAAGATTTAGGCTATGTGAATACTGATATCAAAAAAGAGCTCGGCCCTGTTTATGGAGTCCAATGGAGAAATTGGGAAGGAAAAGATCAAGTAAAAGAACTAATTCAAAATATTAAATCTAATCCAGATGGAAGAAGACATATCCTCTCAGCTTGGAATGTTGGACAAATAGATAAGATGGCCCTGCCTCCATGTCATGTGATGAGTCAATTCTATGTAAATAAAGGAACTATAAGTTGTCACATGTATCAAAGGAGTGCTGATATGTTTTTAGGTGTGCCTTTTAACATAGCTAGTTATGCTTTGCTTCTAAGTATTTTTGGAGAAATCTTAGATTTAAAACCAAAGAAATTTGTTCACTCATTTGGAGATGCACATATCTACAAAAACTCTGTTGACCAAGTAAAAGAGCAAATCTCTAGAGAGCCAAGATTTTTACCAACGCTTGCCTTGCCAAAACTATCCTGTTTAGAAGACATATCAAATTTTACTATAGAAGATTTTAAGTTAGAAAACTACGAACATCACCCTGCTATAAAAGCAGAAATGGCGGTATAAATGACAATTATTTCTCATGCAGTAGCAGTCTCTAATAACAATGTTATTGGAGTAGATAACGATCTTCCATGGAACTTAAAGAATGATTTAGCACATTTTAAAAAATACACATCAAATAAAATAATCATTATGGGTCGAAAAACTTATGAATCGATAGGAAGGCCATTACCAAATAGGACTAACTTTGTAATATCAAGAACTGTAACGGAAATTCCTGGAGCATATGTATTCAGTAATCTTGAGGATGCTATTGATGAAGCTAAGCAAAAAAATAAGGATTTGGGTTTAGAGTCTGAAGTTGTAATAATTGGTGGCGGTTATCTCTTTAGAGAAACTATGAATTCATTTAATAAATTAGTTATAACTAGAGTTGATTGTGATATCGATGGAGACATCTATTATCCTGAGATTGATCTTAGTGGTTGGAGCCTTATTAAATCTGAGTCTTTTTTAAAGGATGAAGAAAATGACTACGACTTTAAAATAGAAGAATATATAAAGTTATGATTGGCTTTGGATATAATCTCTTCTTAAGGCTAAATTTTTAACTCTTATTTCTTCGTTCTCAGCATATTTTATCCAATTATTTGCTTGAGTCTTTATTTTCTTATCCTTATCTCTTGCAGCAATCCTAAATTGCTTCTTTGCATCTTCAAAATTTTGAAGTTCGAAATAAGCCTGTCCAAGTGTTAAATGCACTGCTGATATCTTAGTAATTTTTCCTTTTTTCATGCCTTGTTTAATAGCACTTACTGCTAAATCTATTTTATCTTCTGAAAGGTAAAGATTCCCCAATAAAACATAAGCCTTACCATCTTTAGAGATTTTGGCTGCTTGCTCTAATACTGGAATAGCTTTATCTATCTCTTGAGCCATTCTCCAAGAATCAGCAAGTAGTTTAAGATTTTTTTCAGTATTTCTAACAACAGGTCCTGTTTTTTCAACCTTAGTCTCTTCCTTTGTAACTTTATCAACAATAGTTTGGGTGGTGGTGGTTATCTTCTTCTGTCCGGACACTATAACTTCAGCAGCCCAATATGGATTTTGGTTAAGGAGAAGGAGTTGAGCTAATGTCAGGTATTCTGCTTCTTTATCAAGAAAGTCTTTTAAATAAGCAGCATTCATTGTAATCATATAGTCTTTTTCTCTACCTAGCGTCCCGTAAGACCCTCCAAGATTAAGGAAGTATTGTTTTTTAGGATATAAGTTAACTAAGATCTCATATATATCTATTTGTTGAAGAAGTGCTTTCTTTTCGCCTATCTCATCTTTCAGCTGTCCAATTGATCCTGCCAGGAGGTTGTACCAATTTTCTTTAGGCTTATAGCCTTCCTCTTCTGCGAGTTGTATTGCTGTTTTGATAGATGACATTGTTCCTCTATAGTCGCCCACTTGATAATAGGCAGTAGCTAAGAGACTCCATGCTTGTGCTGGAATTACTTCAATTTCATCCATATATTGAAGTAATATTTTAATGCCTCCAGGGAAGTCGCCCTGCATTAATGTTAATTGAGCTAAAGTATAAAGAGCTGCAACTCTATTTGGGATAGTTGATTCAGGTTCAGCTAATAAACTGTTATATGCATTTATGGCTTCCTCATAACGCTCATTTGTATAGGCAACAAAACCTAGAGCATTCCATACAACTGATCTGTCATAACTTTTCATGCCTTCAAAGTTACTTTTTAAGTCTGCTAAAATAGAATTAACAACTTCCATATCTGGAGCAGGCTCGCCACTTTCGTCAACCTCTTCAAGAGCCTCATAGACCTTAATCATCTTTTTAGCAGTCTTAGGAGTTAATGATCTAGCTTTTTTATATTTGATTTGTTTTTTTTCT
This sequence comes from uncultured Gammaproteobacteria bacterium, assembly GCA_964613455.1. Classification (GTDB taxonomy): domain Bacteria; phylum Pseudomonadota; class Gammaproteobacteria; order Magnimaribacterales; family D2472; genus SCGC-AAA076-P13. The sequence goes on from CAZTGS010000014.1 coordinate 16,243, forward strand.
TGATTGGCTGCTTGAGCTTCTAAGTAACTTGGCATTGATATAAATGAGAATGCCAAAATCGCGAACAAATATATGAATTTAGGTTTTTTATTTAATTTAATCATCATCAGCCATTATAAATGTAAATCTATGCAATACATCCTCAACTCGAGTTGCTTTTCCATCGACTATCTTTGGTTTATATTTTAATTTTGCAGATGCTCTAACAGATGCGCTATTGAAAAGTGAGCACGGCCTCATTTCAGTAGTAGCTTCAGGCGTTGGATCACCACAATAACCTTCTAAAGCCTTTGCATCTTCAACTGTCCCACTTTCAGTAATTGTAAATGAAACTATAGAGAATCCTTGAGTACCTCTTTCTTGAGCTCTTCTAGGATAAATAGGTTGTACTTTAAATAGTGGAATATATTCACCGTCTCTAAAAAATGAACCTCCAGCTTTGAAGTTAGCTTTAGGTTTAGCAAGAGATACATCTATTCCAGTTAGTGGTTGAAGATCTAATTCTGGCTGAGCTATATCATCAGGCTGTTCTTCTGGCTTTTCAGGCTTATCAACTTCAGTCATAAAGGTATCTATTTGCCTCTCAGGCATAACAACATCAGTTAGTTTGACTGAGTTATCTTCTTTGATCCCACTATCTCCTAGAGATATAAGGATAACCATTATAAAAAAAAGAAAGGTAGTAATTATTACAGAAAGGCCAATTCCAGCAAGATACTTGTTTGCATTAAATGCTTTGTTATATAAATCCTTTATCGGATTTAGAACAGATTTAATTGCTGATGTAATTTGATCCATGTAATATTATTTTGGTTCTGAGGCTAAAGAAATTGCATTAACGCCTGCTTCACGAGCTCCATCCATAACTTGAATAATTGTATCTGCCATTGCTTTTTCGTCAGCTTGAATTACAACTGATCCCTTTGGATTATCTGCAAGTAGCTTCACAACGTTTGCTTTAACCTGACGAACATCTATTCTTCTTCCATCCATCCAAACTTCACCGGTAGGTCCAACTGCTATTAAAATTGCAGCATTCTCTTGAGTCTCGGCTGTATCAGAATCAGGTCTATTGATTTCTAAGCCAGGCTCTTTAATAAAGTTGGCTGTAACAATAAAGAAAATTAGCATGATGAAAACTACATCAAGCATCGGAGTTAAATTAATTTCGTCGCTTTCTTCTTGAACAGCACTTGTAATTGCATTTCTTCTCATATTTTTCCCCTAAATATCTCTTTTTATAATATCGTTGAGCTCAGCTTCATGCTTTTTACTCGTACTTGTTAAATATATGGCTGCGAATGAGCCTGATAATGCTGCTACCATGCCAGCCATTGTTGGAAGTGTTGCTTTTGAGACGCCTCCAGCCATTGCTCTTGCATCTCCGCCGCCATTAAATGCCATAACTTGAAAAACTTCTATCATTCCAGTAACAGTTCCAAGTAATCCAAGCAAGGGTGCCAATACAATACATGTTTGGATTATGCTTATATTTTTATTGATTTCCATTTTTGCCTGAGACATCATTTTTTCTCTAATCTGTAGAGCATGCCATGACTTTTTATCTGATCTTGTATTCCATTTGTTTGCTAATTCTAGAACATACTCATTGTGAGCATGGGATAGATACCATATTCTTTCAAAGATCATCCCCCACATAAAGAAAACAAGAATAGCAATCAACCAAAGCACGCTTCCGCCTTGTTCCATAAAATCTCTTATGGATGAAAATGCTTCAGTTAATGCGAATAGCATAGAATTACCTACTTAGTTTCTGCTCTCTCAGCGAGAATACCAGTGCTTTGTTCTTCAAGAATACCTATTATTCCTCTAGCAGATGACTGCGTGAATGAATGAAGTAAACTTGTCGGAATAGCTACAAGAAGTCCCAGTACTGTCGTTACAAGTGCCTGAGAGATACCTCCAGCCATTAACTTAGGATCTCCAGTACCGTATAAAGTAATCATTTGGAAAGTAACGATCATACCAGTAACAGTTCCTAGTAGTCCTGCTAAAGGTGCTATAACGGATATTATCTTAATGAAGCCAATACCTGAATCAATTGCAGGTCTTTCAGCCATGATCGCCTCTGCTAATTTAAGTTCTAAAGTATCTATATCTTTATTGAAGTTATCGTTACCAACTTTAAGTACTCTGCCTAAAGGGTTAGCAATATCAGCTGCTTTTGAATTCATCTGTTTTCTTACAGCTGCTCCTGTTATATATAAACTATATAGTTTCCAGAATGAAAAAATAACAGCAATAATACCAACTGCAATAATTGCATATCCTACTTCTCTACCCTGTTGCGCTCTTTCCATTAAGGAAGGAGTTTGAATAAGATTAGCGAGCAAACTGCCACCTGTTGGTCCAGTTGGATCGACTCCAAATTTAACCTGATCTCCGGATACCGCATTACCAATTTTCTTAGCAGTTTTAGTAAATCTGCCTGCAGGCTGTCTTGGCAAGAATGCATACTGACCTTTAGAGGTAGCATATTCTAAATATTTTCCATCACAAACTGCATTAAATAAGCCAATTCTAGTAACTTCACATTCTGAAGTCACTCCATCAACATCAATAACGTTAGTTGTAAAAGATACAACTTGCCCACTAGCAATCATTTCTCTTTGAAGCTCGTACCACAAACCCTCTATTTCTCTAATTGTAGGTAATTCAGTGGTTTCAGACATTTTGCCAGTTAGATTATTTAAAAAATCAACTCTTGTCTGTCCATACTCAGCCCCGGTTAATGAACCTGAGAATTGAACTGCAGCTTCTCCAGCAGAACTTTGAAGATGACCAAAAAGCTCTACAAGTGAACCAAGTTCTTTTTTATAGGCATCTTCTTTGACCCTAAGAATACCTTCATTCTTTTTATATTCTGTTTCAAGAGTATCAGCAATCTTCTCTTGGCGAGCTAGTTCTCTTTTTTCAGCTGCTAAAATAGAAGCTTGCTTGTTTTTGTTTGCTAAAAATTTATTTTCTCTGTCGTTATTTGCAGCTTGCTCTTTAGTTTTACCCTCTTTAACAAGTGCTAGCAATGCATCAACCGTTGATATTTCTGCAACTTCTTCAGCATCCTGTGCAAAAACAAAATTTGTTAACGAAAGAATCAGCAGGGCTGGAATTACATATAAATTTCTCATTACACTTCTCCTTTAACAATTGGCATCATCAACATATCTGTTGGTGCTAATTTCTTAGCCATTCTTATGCCATTTCTGATAGGTTTTCTGTAGCTACCAGGAAGTTCATCCCAAGTACCAGTTTCGTTGTTCCATCTTCCACTAGACTGCTCATCTTTGGTTTGATAAAACATTCCAATTCTTCCAATTACTAAAACATTTACTACAGTGCCATCAGCAAGACTAGCCTCATAGGTATCTATTTTTCTTCCGTATTCTGCTTCTATATTGTAGGCCTCTAGTACTTGCCTAACTTGTTCTGAGGCAGTTACCTTCGGTTTAGCTAATGAAGCTCTTACTAGATCAACTCTATTTTGTCTTTCTTCCATTCTGAAGGGAGTATCCAGAGAAATAAAAGTTTCTAAGCTTTCTAACATTCTTTGTGCTAGTGGTGGTATTTGTCTTTGCATAACTACAACCTGGACAAGCTGATCGTCTAATTTATCCATAAGGTCGTATTGAGCTTGTATTTGTATTCTTTTTTGTTCGTTGTAAAGAATGAGTCCTTCAACTTGTTTTGACACTGCCTTCCATTCGTTAACAATCTTATCTGTTTTTTTCTCAGTGGCATCTATCTTTTCTTGTGACGTTGCTGATAACTTCTGATTTTCTCTTCCAACCTCTAAGACATTCTCCATGTCAGACGCTGTCATGAAAGTTGCCATAGAAATTAGCACAGACAAATGAACTAAATTTAAATTCTTCTTCATATTAATCTCCCTAAAAGATTGGATATAGTAACAGTCTATAAAACAATAATAAAACTTTTTTATTTTTTATATAGAAAAAATGTTCCTGATATATGTCAAATAATTATATATTATTATGATTATTAGAATATCAATTAATTATTATTTTCTTTGGCCTATTTACTTATTTTGAAAAATAAAGTTGGCGTATTTCTTTTATACTCTTTATAGGACTCTTCTCCGCCCCATTGTTTTTCAGCTCTTGCTTCAAGCATTCTCACTCCACTCACATGAACAAGAAGAAGATAGGTAAATATTGGTGAGATTAAAGTCAAGTACTGTAGTCCATTAAGAGAGGACAGCGACATAACCGCTATTCCTGTCCATAGAACTATTTCACCAAAATAATTTGGGTGTCTTGATTTTGCCCATAGGCCAGTGGTTATAAACTTATTTCTATTCTCAGGTATCAATCTAAATTTTGATTTTTGTTTATCGGCAACAACTTCAGTAACAAAGCCAAAAATAAATAATCCAAGCCCAATATAGAATAGCGGATTTACAATCACCCCAGTTTCAGTAGATATCGCTGTTAAAGCACACATTGAACACAATGAAACCCATAATCCTTGAAGAGTCCATGTCATAAAAAATTGCGTTGCCGATGGCTTTATAGAACGAAACCTTTTATCTTCTCCATCTTTATGAATCCTCATAAATAGGAAAGATCCAAGCCTAACAGCCCAAAGTGTTATAAGGACAACGATAGCTAAATTAGCACCATTCAAATTATCAAACTGATCAGAAGATGAGGCTAATGAAAACCAAATAACAGATAAATACGTAAGACTTCCTGTTAGGTCATAAAATTTCTCTGTTTGAAAAATATAAGCTGGGATAAAAGCTATCCATTGAATAGCAAAGGCAAGGAAAACCGCCTTCACAACTAGATCTATGCCAGTGGCATTTGCTATTGATGAGGCAATAATAAAAGCTACTGCTGAAATTACAATATTAATTACTTTATTCATAACTTACTCCCAACCACACATTCTATTTTCATTTTCTTTGTCCAGCCACTCTTTTAATGGTTTGTAGTAATTCATTACTGATCTCCCACTAAGATCTCTTGATCCAGTTATCTTTTCAAAAGAATCTTGCCAAGGAAGACTCTGTCCTATCGCCATTGTAGAAATTATTTTTTCACCTGCTTTTTTATTTCCATAAATTGAGCATTCATGAAGAGGACCATTGAAATCAATAGCATCACATAATGCTTCATGGAATTGATACTGCATTATTCTGGCAAGGTAATATCTGGTGTAAGGAGTATTTGCAGGTATATGATATTTTGCACCAGGATCAAAGTAATCTTCTGATCTCGCAACGGGAGATGTTATTCCTTGATAGGACTCTCTCATATCCCACCAGGATTTATTAAGATTTGATTCATCAATATCGCCATTGAAAATTCCTGACCTCCACTTATCCAGCATTAGCGCCCATGGAATTACGACAACACCTTCCAAGGCTTGCTTCATGAGTAACCCAATGGCGTCTTCTTTTGCACTCTCGGCCTCCTCTGATGTTATAAAGCCAATATTCTTTAAATAATCAGGAGTGATGGAAAGAGTTAATAAGTCACCAAATGCTTCATGAAAGCCATCATTGGCTCCTCCTTGAAATAAAGTTGGTAAATGGTTGTATGCTTGATAATAAAAGATGTGTCCTAATTCATGATGAATGGTAATAAAGTCTTCTTCATTTTTCTCTATACACATTTTTATTCTTAAATCATTATTGGCAGAATCAAGATTCCATGCTGAGGCATGGCACTGCACTTCCCTATCTAGTGGCTTTACAAATAATGAGCGCTCCCAGAATGTTTTCGGTAATGGTTCAAATCCTATGGATAAAAAGAAATCTTCAGCATATTCAACCATCTGTATTTCAGTAAGCTCTCTATCTTTAATAATCTCTGTAACATTAATTGATTTGTTCTCTTTTGGTTCTGTGTAAACAAGATCGTATATATTTGACCATGACTGTCCCCACATGTTGCCCAAAATATGAACTGGTAATGGTCCATTGAGGGAAACAACCTCATCGCCATATTCATCATTAAGTTTACTTCTGACATGACAATGCAAGGCTTCATATAAAGGCTTAACTTCCTCCCAGACCCTATCGGTTTCTTCTAAAAACTTTTCTGCTGGCATATCATATTTACTAAACCAGAGATCGCTTAACCCATCAAACCCGAGATCTTGAGAGCCCTGATTACCAATTTCTATCATTCGCATATACATAGGCTTCATAGGCTTTCCAATTTCATGCCAACCAGTCCATGCTTTTAATAACTGATTTGAATTTCTCGAGTTATCCATTATCTGTTCGAATTCTCCCAAGTTATAGCAAGTTCCATCTTCATAGCAGTGTTTGCCACTACCATACATAGCATCTAATTTAGTAGATATCGAAGAGAGCTCGCCAGCTAATTTTTCATCAAATGGTGGCGGCATTATAAATGAGCTTTTTAAAAGCTCTAGCTGTCTTCTATTTGTATCCGAAGTTGCAATATCATTAAAGGTAGATGCCTCTCGGGAAGTTTCTAATGCTTTTAAGGTATATTTTTTTCCATAATCAGCAATAACTTTTTGAGAGTCATAAGTTATAAAATTTGAACTTATCCATGATGCAGAGCTAATAGTTGGGCCTTCTTTAAGATTATCTTCTTCGACACTAGCTAAAAACAAATCCAGATCATCTAAAGACTTAGATTGTTCGCCACTTGGAGCGCAAGAAGTTACAATTGCAGATATGGCAATTAACATAAATAAATTTTTCATGATGATTTCCTCGACTACTAAAATAACATATTAATAAATAAAAAAATAATGAAAATTTCAACTAACCAATTTAAAAATGGAACAAAGCTTTTAATAGATAATGCCCCATGTTCTATCATAGAACATGAATTCCATAAGCCAGGTAAAGGCCAGGCTGTAATGCGCGTTAAATATAAAAATTTGTTAACTGGAAATACTAATGATAAAACATTTAAATCAGGAGAGTCGGCTGAAACTGCAGATGTTAATCACAAAGATATGGAGTTTTTATATTCTGATGGCGAAAGTTGGCACTTTATGGATTCGACAACGTATGAACAAATTGAAATAGGCTCTTCTGAGATGGGCGATGCCAAGAAATGGTTAGTGGGACAGGAAAGTTGTGAAATTATTTTATGGAATGATAGGCCAATACTTGTAGACGCTCCTGTAACAGTTGAGCTTAAAATTGCAAAATCTGAGCCTGGAGTCAAAGGTGATACTGTCTCTGGAGCAACCAAACCCGCAGAGTTAGAAACAGGAGTGATAATTCAGGTTCCTCTATTTGTAAACGAAGGTGAAACTGTAAAGGTAGATACTAGAGATGAAAGTTATGTTGGAAGAGCCAAGTAATGATTGAAAGTATTAATCAAGAAGTAGATAAATTTTTATCTACACTTCCTGACATTACCAACGAACAGCTAATATCTATCAAAAATAAGTATTCTTGTTCAGTTACTGATGACTTAAAAAAAGGTCATTTAACAACTAATGTATGTATGATTTCAGCAAGCATATTAAAAAAAAATCCAAAGGATCTTGCTGCTGATCTTAAAGAAAATCTAACTAAATTAGGTGCTTATGAAAAAGTAGAATCTGCTGGTCCAGGCTTTATAAACATAACTTTAAAAAGACATGATTTCATTTCTACAATAAGTGATATTAGTAAAGAACAAGTTAATTATGGAAAATCCAATGATGGAGAAAATAAATCGATACAAATTGAATTCGTTTCTGCAAATCCTACCGGCCCTCTTCATGTAGGTCATGGCAGAGGGGCTGCATATGGAGACGCTATAGGAAGAATACTTAGCTCATCAGGGTATCTGGTAGAGAAAGAGTATTATATAAATGATGCTGGTAGACAAATAGACATTCTAACTACAAGTGTTTTTATTAGGGTTTTTCAAAAAAAATTTGGTGAATTCTTTCCCCAAAATGCATACAAGGGTTCTTATATAATTGATATTGGTAATAGTTTTAATGAAAGAAATGATATTAAAGATATTCATCAAGTATCTCAGTTAATTGAAGAGCTGCCAGATGATGAAGAAAAAGAAATTGATGAATTAATTCTTAGATTAAAAGACCAATATCCGTCTCAATGGACAGCTATTAAAGAATATGCATTAGATGAAGTTCTTAAATCTATTAAAGATGATCTTGAATCATTTAATGTATCTTTTGATCACTGGTTCTATGAATCATCACTTGGGAAGATGGAAGAAAAAGATTCTCAAATAACTAGTGCTATAGAATTTTTGAAAGAGAAAAAACTTGCATACGAAGAAAGTGGGGCAATATGGCTCGATACAAGTTCTAGTGGAGATGATAAGAATAGAGTTCTAATTAGAGATGATGGAAGACCCACCTATTTTGCATCTGATGTTGCTTATCATAAAGATAAAGTTGATAGAGGCTTTGATAAATTGATAAACGTATGGGGAGCTGATCATCATGGCTATATAAAGAGAATAGAGTCATCAATGGAGGGCCTCGGGTTTGATAAAAATAAGTTGCGCGTTCAATTGGTGCAATTTGCAAATTTATTTAAAGATGGCAAGAAGATGAAAATGTCTACAAGATCTGGAGAGTTTTATTCACTCGCAGACCTTATAGAGGATATTGGAACAGATGCGGCAAGGTTTTATTATCTTTCTAAACAGGCAGATCAACATTTAGATTTTGATTTGAACTTAGCAAAGTCAGATAGTAAAGAGAATATCTTTTATTACATTCAGTATGCTCATGCCAGAATCTTTTCTTTGCTTCAAAAATATAAAGAAAATCATCCTCAGATGCCCTCTTCTGCAAACAGTATTGAAGATGGTTCTTATAAGGCTTGTGATAAGTTAATTCATGAAATGAGTAAGTACCCAACTATTGTTCTAAGATCATCCACCTCATTACAGCCTCATTTAATTATTTTCTATTTAAAGGATTTTGCTCATGCTTTTCATAGCTTTTACAATGACAATCATGTTCTTACTGAAAATGAAGATAATATACAGTCTATTATCTATACGCTAAATGCTGCAAAGATAATACTTGCAAATGGGCTTGATCTCTTAGGTATTAAGCCAATAGAAAAAATGTAGTATTTATGAAAGATTACGCAAATAGAAGGTCTATAAATAAAAGAAGGAAGGAAACAAAAAAAAATGTTTTTAGATCAAAGAAAAAAAGCATTCAAGTAGTTTCTTTAGGGACTTTTGGGGGCTTAATAATGTTTTCAGCAGTTTTGATCGCTATATCAATTTTTTACTTTGGAACCGACATAGAAACTTTCAAACCTAGACAGCCATCAAATAACGTAACTATAAATTTTCCAACTTCTTTGATGGAAAACTCAATTCTAATTGAATCAAATATAGATGAAAGATTTTTAGATTGTGAGTATTTTGTTCAAGTGGGTGCTTATGGAAATAAAAAATATGCCTATGAGGCCAAAGAAGCTCTTGAAGAGATTAAATTTATAACTATTAATAATATATATAGTAGCTCCAACCCTGGTAAGTTATTACATAGTGTTCTTAGTGGTCCTTATGAGAACCGCTCTGCAGCAAATAATGCCAAAGAAAAAGTTACCAAAAGAGGTTTCGAACCTCAATTAAGAACACTATGCAAAAAGAGTTAAGTTCAAATATAGATTTATTACAACTGAAACTAGAAAGCCTGGTTGCAAGTGACTTAAACGAACTAAATAAAATTACAACAATAGCTGTATCAAAGAAAAAAAGCCTAGATCATATTAATGCTGCTTACGATTGCGGTATTAATAATTTTGGCGAGAATTATGCACAAGAGTTAGAAGAAAAATCTTTACAGACAGAAAAAGAAGATATCATTTGGCATTTTATAGGCCCTATCCAGTCTAATAAAGTTAAGATTATCGCCAAACATGCTAACTGGGTTCATTCACTCAATAGAGAAAGTATCGTAGAAAAGTTAAATAAAGAATGTGGCAGTCTAAATAAAATCATTAACGGATGCATTCAAATTAATATCTCAGAAGAAGAAACAAAAAGTGGGATAAGCACCTCAGATCTTTTTGAGTTTGCAAAATTTGTTGATTCTATGAAAAATATACGTTTAAAAGGCATAATGGTTCTCCCTAAAATAGGGAGTAAAGAAGAGATGTTGAAATCTAAAGAACTACATAATGAATTAATTGCTGCTTATCCTTATGCAAAACACTTATCTATGGGTACTACCTCTGATTTTGAATTAGCAATCAACCTTGGCTCAAATATGATAAGAGTGGGTGAGTTGATATTTGGTAAGAGGCTATGAAAAAAATATTATTTTTTGGTGCTGGAAATATTGCTCAAGCTTTAATTTTTGGTCTTATATTAAGTGGTTTTGATAAAAAAAATATTCTTTTTATAGATAGGAATACTAATAATAAAAAAGCTCTAAAGAAGATTGGCATAAGGGAATATTCAAAAAAACAAAACAATGAAATAGATCTTTTTATATTAGCAGTAAAGCCAAAAGACGCTTTGGCTGCCTTTGCAGAAATCTGTTCTAATTTTAAGAAAACTAAAATTATTTCTCTTGTAGCCGGTATTAAATCTAAACAATACTTATCAATTGATAATAATATTGAATTTATTAGAGCAATGCCAAATACGTCTTCTCAGTATAATAAAGGCATTACTGCTATTTTTAATAGCTCAGCTACTAACTCAACTCTATCTAAAGTGAAAAAAATATTTAAAAAAGTAGGTATTATTCTTGAATTAAATAAAGAAAGTAACATGGACGACTTTACAGGCTTGATAGGAAGTGGTCCTGCTTATTTCTTTTATTTACTAAAAGTATATGAAAAGAGAATTATGAAGTTATGCGACGGAGATAGTAAAATGTCTAAAGATATTATTGGTAACTTTGTTGAAGGGGTTGGAATTTCTTCAAAAGGCTCCTTGACTCTTGATGAATTGATATCAACAGTTGCTTCAAAAAAAGGGACAACTGAAGCTGGTCTGGATAATTTTAAATCAACAAAACTTTTAAAGTCATTTGATAAGGGTATCATTGCAGCCATAAATAGATCAAAAGAGATTTCTAATGAATCCTAGTACAGTTCAATTAATTAGTTTGGCCCTTGGCGCTCTAAGTTACGCGTTCGTAATCTTATTTATCTTCAATATTCTTAAAATTGATTACTTTAACCCCGTAGTTAAGTTTTTTGTAAGTGCCTATAAACCAATTTCAAAATTGTCTATCTTTTCTAATCAACTTTATATGATTGCAATTATTGCAATTGGCTTAAAGTTCCTAAGCTTTCAATTACTATATTCTAGTCAGTATGAAACAATAATTCTTGCATCAATAGCAGCCATAGAGACAGTTAATACCTCATTGAGAGTTTTATTCTTTGCAATAATTGGTTCGGTGATTCTCAGCTGGGTCGCACCCAATAATAATAATCCATTGTTAAAGATAATTGAGGAGATCTCTTCAAAAACTCTTAGTCCTATAAGAAAATTTATACCTTCTTTTGGAGGCTTGGATGTGACTCCAATATTTGCCTTTATTTTAATAAGGCAGGTAGAAGTTTTTTTAGCAACTATTATTAGATCGATTCTATGAAGATTGAAACTAATTTAGTTAATTTCTCTAATGGTATAGATTTAGAGTGTGGTTCTAGACTTAACTCATTTGATTTAATGGTAGAGACATACGGTGAATTAAATGATGATGAATCTAATGCTGTATTGGTTTGTCATGCATTTTCAGGAAATCATCATGCTGCCGGGAAGTCATCTGATGATAATCAGGCTGGATGGTGGGACGAAATAATTGGTCCTAACAAAGCGATTGATACAAATAAATACTATGTTGTTTGCTCTAATAATCTTGGAGGATGCTCAGGATCAACAGGTCCTACAAGTATTAATCCAGATAACAATGAGATATATGGAAAAGATTTTCCAGCTGTATCAGTAAATGATTGGGTTAAATCACAAAAAATGCTCTCAGATAAAATGGGTATTGAGAAGTGGAGTTTTGTTGTTGGTGGGAGTATTGGTGGCATGCAAGCGCTTCAATGGGCGATCTCATTTCCTGATAATGTAAAAAAGGTAGGTGTATTTGCAGCTGCAGCTAAATCAAGTACTCAAAACATTGCAATGAACGAGGTTGCTAGAGAATCTATTAGAAAAGATATAGATTTTCATAATGGAGATTATCTTAAAAAAAATACGAGGCCTAAAAATGGCTTAAAGACTGCGAGAATGCTTGGTCATATTACATATTTATCAGAAAAGCATATGGATAAAAAGTTTGGAAGAAAGTTTCAAGATGAGGAATCAAAAATTACAGGTGATGTTGATTATGAAGTTGAAAATTATCTCCAATATAAAGGAAGTAAATTTTCTGACTCTTATGATGCTAATACATACATATTGATGACTAAAGCTATGGATCAATATGATGCATCCTTGTCTACAGATGGTGATCTTGAGTTGGCCCTATCTAAAATAAAAGCTAAAGTTTTGGTAGTAGGTTTTGAAACTGATTGGTTATACCCTCCTAGAAGAGGCAAAGAAATTCAACTTGCAGCAATGAATGTTGATGTTAACTGCTCATACATAACTTTATATGGAGAACAAGGACATGATAGTTTCTTATTTTCTAATGATAGGTATGAAAATATCATTAAAAGTTTTATGGAGTCATTATGAGTATTTCTCTAACAAAAATAATTGAGGCCTGGATTCCTGAAAAAAGCAAGGTCATTGATTTTGGTTGCGGAGATGGCACTTTGTTACAAAACTTAAGAGACTCAAAAAACATTCGTGGATATGGTGTAGAAATAGATCATGAAAAAATTGAACAATGCCTTTCTCGAGGAATTCCAGTAATAGATCAAGATATTGATAAAGGTATAAATGATTTTGAATCTTCAGATTTTGATGTCGCTATTATGGCGAGTTCCATACAATGCTTAAAAAATCCTCACCTCGCTCTTGGAAGAATGCTCAAACTATCCAAGCAATGCGTTGTTACCCTTCCTAATCTTGGATACTGGAAATGTAGATTAGATCTTGCTTCAGGAAGGATGCCAGTTACGCCAAATCTCCCTTCAAGCTGGTATGAAACTGATAATGTACATCTATGTACAATTAAAGATTTCGAGAAACTTTGTTTCGATGAAGGGTTTGAAATAGATAAGAAAGTTTTCTTAAATGCTAGTGGAGAAAAAACATGGCTTGCTTCATGGAGACCAAACACCTTTGCATCTGAAGGAGTGTACTTACTTGCAAAAAGATAAAAAAATCTTATTAGCTACTTCTAATGAAGGAAAACTAAAAGAGTTCAAAAATTTATTTAAGAATTATCAAATTACTTCTCAGACTAATCTTGGTATTGATGATGCAATTGAAGACGGCCATACATTTTTTGAAAATGCCCTAATCAAAGCGAGGCATGGTGCAAATAACTCAGGGTTATTTACAATTGCAGACGATTCAGGACTTGTTATTCCTGATTTAAATTTTAGTCCTGGAATATATTCAGCCAGATACGCTGGAGAGAAAGCAACAGATATAGATAATAGAAATAAAGTTATAGAGGAAATAAAGAAGCTTAATCTAATATCGCTTCCTGCATATTACGTATGTGTTCTTGTGGGCATTCATTCTGGAAAAGATCCAATGCCTATTTTTACATCAGGAAAAATTCATGGACAAGTTTCTGTAACTAGTTCAGGTGAAGGTGGTTTTGGCTATGACAAAATCTTTTACCCAAACAATTTAGATATATCCATGGCATCTATAGATACTGATCTTAAAAATACTATTAGTCATAGAGGCATCGCTTCTAAATTATTTCTTAAAGAGTTTGAAAAACTTAAATCCTAAAAAAGTACCTCTATCTCTTTACATTCATTTTCCCTGGTGCGAAAAAAAATGTCCTTATTGCGATTTTAATATTGATACTAGTAAAAAAGATGGTGATGAAGAGCAGCTTATTTTAGCAATACTTGAAGATCTAGATAAATCAAAACATTTTCTTTGTGATAGAAAGTTTAAATCTGTGTACTTTGGCGGAGGCACTCCCTCACTTGTTTCACCTAAGATTATAGAGCTTGTAACAAAAAAACTTTTTAACGAGAATTTAATAGAAAATAATTGCGAGATTAGTTTTGAGCTTAATCCAAAGGAAGTGCAGCGGAGTTATTTAAAAAGTCTTATCGATATTGGGATTAATAGGGCTTCAATAGGAATCCAGAGTTTTGATCAAGATATTTTAACGAGTCTTGAAAGAAATCATGGAGCGAGAGATTCTCTTAATGCAGTTGAGATTATCTCTGAGTTTAAATCTATTGAAACCACTATAGATTTAATTTATGGAATTATGGGGCAAGATTTAGAATCATTTGAAAAGGACATTAATACTTTTTGTTCGTTTGATTTAGGGCACCTTTCCATGTATCAGTTGACTATTGAGCCCAATACTATTTTTTATAAAAAAGAACTAAAGCTCCCTAAGGATACTTTGATTGAATCTATGGAGGCTCAAGCTAAGAAAATTTTAAATCATAATGAGCTAAAGCAATATGAGGTATCTTCTTGGGCAAAAGATAATAAAAAAAGTAAGCATAATATGAATTATTGGACGTACGGAGATTATCTCGGACTTGGGCCAGGAGCTCATAGTAAAATTACAACCAGAGATTCTATTACAAGAATGACAAAGCTAAAAAGAGTTAATTCATATATCAAGAATCCTTCAAAAACTAACGATATTAAATTGACACTAGATACATACGACCTAGACCTAGCAATGAATTTACTTCGAATAAAAGACGGATTTACTTTTGACGATTTAAGTAAAAAAAATATTTATCTAACAGATTCATTTATAGCAAAATTAAAAAAAGGTATTAAAGAAAACTTATTAGAAAAAGAAGGTGTGAAAGCTACTGATATTGGTTATAAGTTTTTAAATGATGCCGTCAATATATTTAACTGATCTTTTTTAAAGAAAACGAATAGATATTTCTATCTTCTTGCTTTGCTCTTTTTTGGAACTTCGTTAGATCTGATTCTTCATAAATTGAAGAATCTAGTCTCTCATACTTGCCTGAAGCCGAGATTACCTCATCTATAGATTCAGCATAATTTTCCCAATCAGTTGACATAAATAGGCTCCCGCCGTCTTTGATAGTTGGATGAACCAATTCTAAGAACTCTTTAGTAAGCATTCTTCTCTTATGATGTTTTAACTTAGGCCAGGGATCAGGGCAGATAATTACAATATCATCAAATATTGGCACTTTAATCTGATCTATTAAAAGCCTTATATCTCCTGATGTTACTCTAATATTTGCCAGTTCTTTATCTATTACTTCTCCAAGAAGAAATCCTATTCCTGCTAAATAAACTTCTGAGCCAATGTATAAGGTTTCTGGATTTGCCTTTGCTAGAGCTAAAGTATTTTCGCCGTTACCAAAGCCTATCTCTAGAACTAATCTAGAAAAACCTTCTTTTGCTAATAAAATATCCTCAAAAGAATTAATTTCAAATCTTGAAAGATAAGCAAGGTTATCTTCTTGGTTTTTTGTTATTCTTCCTCGTCTTTTAACAAAGGATGGTAAATATTTATAGCGCATGTCTGGCTATATAGGAAATAACTCTAAGCTGCACTGACCATAAAGGCTTTGAGCTTTTTTAAGGCTCCGCTCTCTATTTGTCTGATTCTTTCTGCTGAAACTTTATATTCGTCTGCAAGATCGTGAAGAGTTGCTTTTTTATCTGCTAAATATCTTCTTTGGAGAATATCTTTGCTTCTATCGTCTAACATTTTCAATGCTTGAGATAAGTCATTATGATTAAGTTCTTGGGCTTCTTCTGTAGCAACGATTAATTCTGGATCATACCTTTTATCTTCAAGATATTGAGAAGGAGACATTATCTCGTCATCATCATCAGAAGAAGTCGGGGCATCAAAGGAAGAATCATTGGAAGATAGCCGATTCTCCATATGAAGAACATCTTTAACTTCTACATTTAAATCTTTTGCAATCTTTTCAGCTTCTTCTTTGGTTAGCCATTCAAGAGTCTTCTTTTTACTTCTCAGATTAAAGAATAATTTTCTTTGCGCTTTAGTAGTAGCAATCTTAACCAGTCTCCAATTTTTAAGTATGTATTCATGAATTTCTGCTTTAATCCAATGAACTGCAAAAGAAACTACTTTTACGCCTCTATGAGGATCATATTTATCCACTGCTTTCATTAAACCAACATTGCCTTCTTGAATAATATCAGCTAACGGCAAGCCGTAACCCTGATAAGATCTAGAAATATGAACCACAAACCTTAAATGATGAATCACTAACTGCCTTGCAGCATCTAAATCGTCTTCTTCGTAAAGCTTTAATGCTAATTCTTGCTCTTGCTCTTTAGTTAAAATAGGAATTGAGTGCACAGTAGACAGATAGGATTCTATATCCTTGCCCGGACTGTTGAGTTGTGACGGCTGTAACTGTGTTCCCATAATAATATAAATTTTATATATAACTAATTATACAATTAATTAATGTTTATACTAGAATTATACCAATTTTTTATAGAATTCGCTTAAAAGTGGCATATATCTATCTTT
>CAZTGS010000015.1:0-23740 GCA_964613455.1 uncultured Gammaproteobacteria bacterium
AATGTTTCTCACGCTAAAAATAGGACTAAAAGAAAGTTTTTTCCTAATCTTCACATGCACAAATTTTGGGTGGAATCAGAAAATAGATTTGTGAACTTGAAGGTCTCAGCCAAAGGCATGAGAATCATAGACAAGAAAGGTATCAGCGAAGTTCTAAAAGAAATTAGAGCTAAAGGTCAAAAAGTCTAATTATATTCAGCTTCCTGAGCTAAAAATACAGCCTCCTTTTGAAGCTTCCCTAATTTTTCAACTCCAATAGTATCCTCAACAAATTCACCCCATTGCGCAATAGATGCATCTACGCTTGCACCTATTAGAACTGGATACTCTTTGTTTGCTGACGCATAGTCATCTTGAGCTTCAGCAGAAGATAAATACTCTAATAATTTAATTGCTTGTTCTTTATTTTTTGAAGTCTTAACTATCCCTGCTCCAGAGATATTTACATGAACGCCTCTATCTTCTTGATTAGCCCAAAATAATGTCAAATTATCATATGTTGAATCTGTTTTTAATCTTGCTAAGTAATAAGTATTTACAACAGTTAAACCACACTGACCACTGGATACTGCTTTAAGCGCGTTAGTGTCATTAGAGAAAACATCTGTTGCTAGATTTTTTACCCATCCTTCAACTACTTGCTTCGTATTGTCAAATCCGTTTGCTTCAATCATGCTTGCTAAAAGAGATCTGTTATAAATTTTCTTAGATGTTCTTAGGCATAGTTTTCCAGCCCATTTGGGATTGGATAAATCTTCATATGAAGAAAAATCATCTTTTGTGTATTGGTCACTTGAAAAAACAATAGTCCTTGCTCTTTTAGATAATCCAAACCATTGACCGTTGATGTCTCTTAAATGAAGTGGAATATTTCTATCTAAAGTATCTGATTGAATGCTTGCAAGGATGCCTCTTTCAGAAGCCTGCCAAAGAACTCCAGCATCAACTGTCATAAAAATATCTGCTTCAGATTTATTGCCTTCAATATCAATTCTTTCCATAAGCTGCTGAGCATTACCTGAAAGAAGATTAACTTTAATACCTGTTTTTTGTTTATATTTCTCAAGAATAGGCTCAATTAATTGTGGTTGTCTTGAGGTAAATATTGTTACTGAGTCATTACTTACTTCTGTGCTGCATGAAGCAATTAATATTAGTGAAATGGTTAGTAGATAGTTTTTCATATATTAATCATTGTTAAAGCGTAATAATAATCAATTGCATTTAGAACTTCAATTTAAAACTTATTTAAACCTGAGGCATGTTTTATAAAAAAAGTTTTTATAAATTTTGTTTTATTAACTGAGTTAAGCCCCCAATTTCTTAAAAGCCTAAGATATAAATTATTTGTATTAAAGAAGTTTACAAAGAAATCCATAGACTTCAGCATTACTAGGTTCATACCCTTTCTTCTAATTTCATATCTTTTTAAGACGGTCTTATCATTCAAAGCAAAGCCCTTATTATATGAATTGATAATTTCTTCACAAAAAATATCAGCATCAGCAAAGCCTAAATTTATTCCTTGACCGGCCAGCGGATGGATTGAATGAGCAGCATCTCCAATTAACACTACTGGACCGCTAATATAGTTCTCAAAATAATGATTTGATAATCTAAAACTTAAAGATTCAGAATCAATAGACATGCTAAGGCTTAACTTGGATTCAAAATAAGGTAAGTTATTTTTTACATAATTTTCTATGCTGATATCCTTTAACTCAGAGTTATTTATAGACCAAACAACGGTATGCCTATTTTTTATAGAATCTTTTTTTGGCATAGGCATTAATGCAAAAATGCCTCTTTCTGAAAATACTTGATAGGCCATTTCTTCTTCAGCGTCTTTAACATCAACTATGAACGTAACTGCTGTTTGCAAGTAGTCCTTAGTTTGATTAGATAATGAGGCTATTTTGGCAACATTAGAGTTCCTTCCATCACAGCCTGCTAAAAGCTTAGCTTTAATGGTCTCACCATTACTTATTAGAATCTCAGGATCAAGTTCATCGTTTAAGTTTTGTATTGCCTCAACTTCACTATTAAAAATAGTTTTCTCTTTACAGAGATCAAGTAATTCATCTCTAAGATCATTGAATACGACAACATGGGAAAGACTATTAGTGCTTATATCTTTTGATGAGAATTGAAT
Source organism: uncultured Gammaproteobacteria bacterium (assembly GCA_964613455.1). Taxonomy (GTDB): domain Bacteria; phylum Pseudomonadota; class Gammaproteobacteria; order Magnimaribacterales; family D2472; genus SCGC-AAA076-P13. The sequence continues at coordinate 2,153 of CAZTGS010000015.1, forward strand.
TTTGCCAGTTCCTTCTCCATCCATAACATTTATTTCGTTTATAGGTGAAGATAATGGATTTATCCCAATATCTTTTAACATCATCAACGATTGATCATTAAGAGTGAGGGTTCTTATCCCTTCACCGTTTGAAAAAGATTCTTCAGATTTCTCTATTATTACTGATGATATATTGCTTTTGCTTAGCCTTAAAGAAATATAGTTTCCTATTATTCCTCCGCCTGAAATAACAATTGAGGCTTCCATAAGCTTATGACATTAATGCTTCTATTTCTTCTGGTTTAGAGGGCACCTTGGCGGTCAAATTAATATTACCTGATTCTGTGACTAGAATATCATCTTCTATTCTGACTCCAATACCTTTCCATTTTTCATCAACATCCATTGTGCTACTAATATAAATTCCTGGCTCAATAGTAGTAATCATGCCTGGTTTAAACTTCATATAGTCTCCATCTTCTACATAGTCACCAACATCATGAACGTCTAGGCCAAGCCAGTGGCCTATTTTATGCATATAGAAATCTTTAAATGCGCCTTCCTGATGAAGGATTTCCACGTCTCCTTCAAGAATGCCTAGCTCAACTAAGCCTTCAGTAATTATTTTTTCTGAAATTAGCTGTGGCTCCATAATGCTATTACCAGTCTTGACTGCAGCTGATGCTGCTTCATTCGCTTTTAGAACCACATTATAAATAGCTAATTGCTCGCTTGAAAATTTTCCTCCAACAGGGAATGTTCTTGTAATATCTGATGCATACATCTTATATTCACAGCCTGCATCGACTAGAAGTAAATCTGAACCACTGAGATCTTTATCATTTTCGATGTAATGGAGCACACATGCATTCTCACCGCCGGCAATAATAGGAGTATAGGCTGGGAATCTTCCGCCTTTCCTACCAAATTCATATAAAAACTTAGCTTCAACTGCTTGCTCATTATCTCCTGGCTGAATCGATTTCATAACTTCAATATATGCTTCTGCAGATATTTCGCATGCCTTCTTCATTATTTCGATTTCATAATCATCTTTAATGAGTCTCATATTTCCGACTAAAGAAGAGCCGTCTATGATATCTATTGAATGCATGTATCTGTCTTTTGAATTAGCTGAAGTAGACCAATCAATAACTTTCTGGTCAAAGCCACTTTTTTTACCAATAGGGTAAAAAACTTTCTTTGAACCCTTTAATAATTCTGGCATTAATTCATCTATTTGAGTGTTATTAAAAGCCTGATCAAATAAATATTCATCAACCGCACCTAGAGGTCCAGATCTATAGCCATCCCATATTTCTTTTAACTTGTCCTTTTCAGGGACAAAAATAATTGATTTAATGCTTTCACCATTGTTTAGCATTACCATTAAAGAAGATGGTTCGCAAAAACCAGAAAAATAATAAAAATTACTTTCTTGTCTTAAAAAATATGAGGAATCAGCATTTCTATATTGCAAGTCAGCGCCTGGGATTATTAATGCGCAATTATCTGGTAAGTTGTTTTTTAAAGAATTTCTTCTATTTTTATATAATATTTTGTCCATAGCTTATTTTACTCTTTTATTAAACAAACTTTCCAATTCATTCATGTCCAATTAAACTAATACCATGGCAGATAAAGAAATTTCATCCTTAAACGTTCTTGAAGAAAAACTAGATATTTTAGTAAAAAGATTTGAAGAACAAAAAGGAATTATTGATTCTTACGTTGAAAGAGAGAGAGACTGGAAAAAAAGTAAAATACTTCAAAATAAAGAAATAGATAAATTAAAAAGTAAATTATCTAACGGGGACAACGATGACTGAAATGGAAACTCTCTCACTAAGAATCTTTGGAAGAGATCTAACTCTTGCCTGTCCACCTGAAGAAAAAGACCAACTAATAAAAGCTGCAAAACTTTTGAATAACGAGCTTGAATCTATTACCGATAAAAATAATGCTTTAATTATTGCAGGACTTAGTCTGGCGAATAAATTATTATCTAATCCATCTGCAGGTTTGACTGATAATAATGTTGATGTATCTAATTTAATTAAAAAAATTGAATCGGCTTTAGAAGATTAATCTTCCACTTTTTTCACTAGTATTCTATACTTCATGAACATTCTGGTTCATTCGCTAATGTGTCAATAAATTTGAACCGATGTAATTAAATAGGTGATATTCCTCTATCATTGTTGAGCAGTACCTTTTATAGGGAAGCCTGATTTGGTATGAAATTCACCACCTGACCTTTCGGTTCAGGTATGACACATGGCGGTGATTTGGTTTGTTAGCCTCGGCACAATTTATGGTGAAAAATAAAATACGAAAATCACTCTTTGAGCAGGGGCAATCCTTATCTAATGAATATAAAGCTAAGTCTGATTTAATTATTCAAACATCTGTTTTAAAAGAAATAGATTTTGGAACAAAAAAAAATATTCTCCTATATTTTCCTTTCAGAAATGAGGTCTTTGTAAATCTAATACTTAAAGAGCTAAAACAGCAGTCAAAAAATATATATATGCCAAGAGTGATAGATAAAGAAACTATTAAATTTAATCTAATGGAAGATTCAGATATTCTAATTGAGAATAAATTTGGTATTCCTGAGCAAGATAACAACTCATATTTAACTCCTTCATTATTTGATGTTATGTTTATTCCTTTGGTTGGTGTTGATTCAGGTGGCCATAGGTTGGGTTATGGATCAGGCTATTTTGATAGAGTTTTAGGCTCATTTAAGACTGTGAATCAGAGGCCTCTAATAGTTGGGTTGGCCTATGACTATCAAATATGCAATGAAAAATTTGGAAAAGAACATGATCTCAAATACGATATTGTTATTTCTGAAAAGCGTGTACTTTCATACTCCTGATATATAAAATACCCATAATCAATATGCTTAAATATCTCAATCTGCTCTTTTTCTTTTCTATGCCTATAGTAGCTGGTTCAATTGCCGTTGACGGCAACCTAAATGAGCCTGAATGGGAAACAGCAGCTGTCATAGAGAATTATTACGAAGTCTCGCCTTACACTTTAAAAAAGTCAAAATATAAGACGGTTGCATTAATCTTCTCAAATGAAGATGGTATTTATGTAGGTTTTAAGAATTATCAAGAAAAATCATCAATGATGTCTAACAAATCTATGCGGGATCAAACTCCTGAAACTAGTGATCAAAATGGAGTTGGAATTGATTTTGATAACAATAGATCTAAAGCCTATATGTTTCAGGTTACCCTAGCAGATGTTCAGGCTGATGGCATAAGAGCGCTTGGTGGTTCTCCTAAATATGATTGGGACGGTGACTGGGAAGTAAAAACAGAAAAGTATGATGATTTTTGGGTTTCTGAATATTACATTCCGTGGAATGTTGTTTTGATGAAAAATATTTCATCAGATAAAAGAACAATAAATATTACTACCTTTAGGTATATCGCAAAAGAACAGGTTTGGATTAACTCTAATAAAACCAATGGCTTCAGAACAGACTTCTTATCGAAAATGGATTCTCTAGAAATAAATAACTTTACAAAAGGTAAATTAAACTTTTTTCCCTATGTCTCTAAAACTTATAATTCTGTTTCTAATTTTGATGAAAATAAACTAGGTGCTGAAGTTTTTTATAACACTGGAACTGGAAAACAAATCAATCTGACCGTCAATCCTGACTTTGGACAAGCAGAAAGTGATGAAGTTATTATTAATTTTTCTGCACAAGAAACTTTTTATTCAGAAAAAAGAGCTTTTTTTAATGAGAATCAATCGTTATTTAATATTAATCATTACGATAGATATAGCGTAATAAATACACGGAGAATTGGTTCAGCATCTCAATATGATTGCTCTTCAGAAGTTAATGAAAATAATTGTAACGATGCAAAAAAGAACTACTCCGATATAGATTTTGCTCTTAGATACACCCAAAAAAATAATGATACAGAAGTGGGTTTGTTTGTTGCTCAGGAGACTGACGAAGCTTACTCGGCTGGAAGAGATTATTATGCAGTAAGATCTAAAACCACAGTTGGTAACAAAACATATGGCTATATGTTGACTCATGTTATCAATAATTTTGCGGATGAAACTGCTACTGTTAACGTCTTTGATTTCAGCAATGTTAAATCCAAAAAACTTACTCTCTACACTGACATTCTTTCATCAGAAAAGAATAATAATTCAGGTGTAGGCTTTAGATCACAATTCGTATTCAAGCCAACTCAAAATAGCAGAAGATCTGGGAGCATAGTTTATTTCGAAGATGATTTTAAATTAAATGATTTTGGTTATCTAAAAAGAAGTGACTGGTTCCACCTTGGCATAGGCACTGACATAACAAAAACTGATTTTGTTGAATCATCTATCCTTGACCAAATAGATTTTGGAATAGATTTTAATTACGATTCTGATACTTCAGGCAATTCCAATCCCTTAAATATATGGCAAAAAAATGAGATTCGTTTTAAAGACAGATCAAGATTTGAGCTCATGTTTGGCCTTAAATCTTCTGGAAAAAATACAACTATTACAAGAAAGAATGAGTTATATCCTTTTGTAAAGGTTAAAAATAATTTCAGTATTACTGGTGACTTTGAAGCTCAAAATTTTAATTTTTGGACCTACGACTGGAGAGTAAGTTTCGATAAAGGAGACAAATACGACACATGGGATTCAAAGGGTTATAGCAAGAGGTTCTTTAAAATTGCTGGTAAAATTTTTCCAAATGATAATTTGACTATCAAAGCTGATATAAGGATTAAGAAAGAAAAGGAGTGGCTCAATTGGATTGATACAAATAACCTTGCCACTTATGATCTTAAGCAGAAGATAATTTCTATAGATCTTAATTGGTATAAGAATAACAAGCATGAGATAAGGCTAAAAAGTCAGTTCATTGCTCTTGAAGCCGAAAATCCAAGAAGTTTGGTCTCTAATTATTCAGGCTACCTAACTCAAGGCATTTCAGAAATTAAACCATTTACAAATGGCATTGCTTCATTTCAAGTTCGCTATAAGTATGAAATAGCTCCCCTCTCTTACTTGTATTTAGTTTACTCAAAAGGCGGAAGTGTCTACGACGAAGATAACGAAAAAGATACCTCGCAAATTTTTAAAGACCCATGGGAAGAAGCAAGTGATGAAGTTTTGTCAATAAAATACCGATTAAAATATTAGTAAGTTATTTTAGGAAGTCTTTGTAAGCTCTGTTAGAAGTTTCTTCTGTGAACATGGTCCCAGATTTGTTTAAATGCTCTATTAATTTAGAATTATCTTTTTCATTGCCTTCGATGCCAATCAGTATTTTTCCAAATGCAGATCCTAAATTTCTATAATGAAATAATGATATATTCCATTTATTCCCAAACTTCTCAAGGAAATTGAGCAAAGCTCCTGGCTTTTCAGGAAACTCTCCTCTAAAAATTCTTTCATTGTGCTGTGAGTCAGAATTGTTGTTTCTTCCTCCAACCATATGTCTTAAATGATCATTAGATATCTCATTTTTTGTAAAATCATTAAAAATAAAGCCCGCTTTTTTTAATTTTTGCTTCAATGTTTCAAACGACTTCTCAGTTTTTGTTCTTACGCCAACTAATACATATGCATCTTTTAAACTTGATTTTCTATAATTAAATTCTGTAACTTGTGAACTGCCAAACATTCTAGAAAGTTTAAGAAAACTGCCTGGCGTTTCAGGAATTTTAATACTTAGTATCTTTTCCCTGTTCTCTCCAATCTCTGATCTTTCAACAATAAAATTAAGTCTTTGAAAATTTACGTTAGCTCCCGAACTTATAGCAATAAGATTTTTACCTTTAACTTTGTCTGAATAAACCTTCAATCCCGCCAGTGCTAAAGCTCCAGCAGGTTCTGATAAGACTCTAGTGTCTTCAAAAATATCCTTCACGGCAGTGCAAACTTCATCAACACTAACTGTTATAACTTCATCCACACATTCCCGAATAACATCAAAATTATTCTTTCCAACTCTTGCAACGGCAACACCATCTGCAAAAAGACCAACTTCTTTTAAAGTTACAATTTTATTAGCCTTGACCGCTTCAGTTAAGCAGGCTGAATCGTCTACCTCAACTCCAATAATTTTTATTTTTTTATTATTTTGAGATATCCAAGCAGAAACACCAGCTAAGATTCCTCCTCCTCCAACTGGAACAAAAACAACATCAAATTCATTTTTATCCTCCAAGATTTCTTTACCGATTGTTCCCTGTCCTGCGATTGTTAAAGGATCGTCAAAGGGATGAACAAAAGATAACTTTTTCTTCTTTGCTATAGAAAGAGCTTCTTTTAAAGCAGCATCAACGTTGTCCCCAAATTGAATGATTTTTGCTCCAAATCTTTTTACGTCTTTAATTTTTATTTCAGGAGTTGTTATAGGCATCACGATAGTGCATTTAATTTTTAATTTCTTACAAGCACTAGCAACGCCTTGCGCATGATTGCCAGCAGATGCAGCAATGATTCCATTTTTCTTCTCAGTTTCAGAAAGATTAACTATTTTGTTATAAGCACCTCTATTTTTAAAAGAAAAAATAGGCTGGAGATCTTCTCTTTTTAAATAAATCTTATTGCCTTCTTTTACAGATATATTAGGTGCAAAAGTAATGGGCGAATTAATTGCTACATCATAAACAGATGCATCATTTATAAGTTTTAGGTACTTTTTAGATTTCTTAAAAGACCCTATTTTTTTTATTTTTTGTCTCAACTTAGTTTTTGTATAGTTATTTTCTAGTATTATAACTCTATGAGCGGATCAAAGATAAATGTTGCTAAACAAGCCTTAGATTATATAAAGGATAAGTTACATCCTAAAATGATTTTAGGTATTGGAACTGGCACAACTGTTAACTTTTTTATAGAAGAATTGAAAGATGAGAAACATAACTTTGCTGGAGCTGTCTCTAGCTCTGAAGCGTCTTCAAAACTATTAAGTGAAAATGGGATTGAGGTTTTTAATCTAAATGACGTGATGGATATTGCATTTTATATAGATGGAGCTGATGAGGTTTCCCCAAATAATGAATTGATTAAGGGAGGCGGAGGTGCTCATACAAGGGAAAAAATAGTTGCCTCAGCTTCAAATGAATTTATTTGTATTGTAGACGAATCTAAACTTGTAAATAAACTTGGCGCCTTCCCTCTTCCAGTGGAAGTTATTCCGGAAAGCAGAAGCCTAGTTGCTCGAAAGATAGTATCTTTAGGAGGCACGCCTATTTACAGGACCGGATTTGTAACGGATCAAGGAAATCAAATTTTAGATGTTAATGATATTGATATATCAAATCCAGAAACTTTAGAAGCTTTACTTAATAATATACCGGGAGTTGTTGATAATGGCATCTTTGCATTCAACAAACCCAAGACAGTTTTAGTCTCTAAATAAATTTATAAAAGTTTTTCTATGGCTGACGTTAGTTCTAGAGAATCTGGCTTAACTCCAGATCCATAAGTAGCAATAACTTTCCCTTCTTTTGAAATCAAATATTTATTAAAGTTCCAGCTTGGCGCAACTCCAGTCTCTGCTTTGAGTTTCTTATAAAATGGGTGTGCCTTTTTTCCACGAACTTTAACTGTAGAAAACATAGGAAAATCTACACCATATTCGGTTGAACAAAATTCAGCCACATCTCCTTCGTTTGAATATTCTTGTAGAAAATCTCTTGAGGGTACTCCAATAACAACGAATTCATCCTCTTTGTACTTTTCATACAAATTTTGAAGTCCAGCATATTGGTAGGTGTAACCACACCTACTAGCAACATTAACAACTAACATTGCTTTTCCTTCATATTCACATAAGTTTTTAGATTCAGCAGAATCTAATATTCTCATTTCAGTATCTAAAAGATCATTACAAGAATAACCGTGAAGAGAAAATAACAATAAAAAACTTAATGTATATACTTTTTTCATATATATATTATATATGACTAATTAAGCAATCGGAGCGATTGCTACTATTGATATCACAAAAAAACTTACCAAAACAACTGTTTCAAATACTTCTTTATATCTTTCCATTTAAAAAACCTTAATTTTTATATAATTTAATAAAAATGGAGAGCCGAAGCTCTCCATCCATTTTCAGAGTGTCAGCAAATTCTTATAGGGGGAGAGGAGTGCTGACTCAATTATTATATATACTTATAACTAATTATCAACCATATTTATAAAGAAAATACACTTTTTTTATGTATAATGCATTTTCCAACGATAAAACGGAGATTAAATTGAAAGGAACAGTATTATATGAAGTAAAAGATGGGGTAGCAGTATTAACTGTTGATAACCCTCCAGTAAATCCTCTTAGTGATGGTGTAAGAGCAGGTCTTTATGAAGGAATTGCTAATGCAGAAGCTGATGATGCTGTTGTAGGCGTCGTTTTAACAGGAAAAGGTCGTGCATTTATAGGTGGTGCAGACATTTCTGAGTTTGGTGGTGAAAACGTTGGTCAATCACTTGGATCAGTATTTAAAAAACTAGAATACTGTACAAAACCAGTAGTTGCAGCCATAAATGGCTTAGCATTGGGTGGCGGTCTTGAGACTGCGCTTTGCTGTAACTATAGAATGGCTTCAAATACGGCATTTGTAGGTCTTCCAGAAGTTAATTTAGGTCTATTACCAGGGGCTGGCGGCACTCAAAGGCTTCCAAGACTAGTTGGGCCTGCAGAAGCGTTAAAGATGATGCTTTCTGGCGCTCATGTTCCAGCTAAAAAAGCTCTTTCTTTGGGCATTGTTGATTCTCTATCTGATAATGTTGTTGAAGATGCAATAACATTTATAAAAGATAAGGCTGCAAATGAAGATTCGCATCCGTTAGTAAGAAATTTGAATGATAAGGTGATTGAAGCTAGGGGATCTGAGAATATATTAGTAGAAGCTCAAGCTATTGCTGCAAAAACAAGAAAGGGTCAGTTTGCACCGGGTCAAATTATAAAATGTGTTGAAGCTGCAATAAATTGCGATGATTTTGACGAGGGTCTAAAAAAAGAATCTGACTGCTTCTTAGAGTGTTTAGTGCATCCTCAAAGAGAAGCTATGATTCATATTTTCTTTGGAGAAAGAGCAGCTTCAAAAGTTTCTGACGTGCCAAAAGATACTCCAATTATGGATATTAAAAAAGCAGGAATAATAGGCTCAGGAACAATGGGCGGAGGTATAGCAATGTGCTTTGCTAATGCTGGAATACCTGTTCATATTATTGATCAAGACGAAGATAATTTGAAAAGAGGAATGTCAGTAATTGAAAAAAATTATGAATTTATGGTTGGAAGAGGAAGAATGACATCTGAACAGAAAGATATGGTTTTTGGTTTAATTTCTTCTAGTCTTGACTATAAAGACCTTAATGATTGCGATATTGCTATCGAAGCAGTTTACGAAAATATTGACCTGAAAATGGAAATATTTAAGAGCTTAGATGAACATGTTAAGCCTGGAGCTATCCTTGCAAGTAATACATCTGGTTTAGATATTGATGCCATAGCTGCAGTAACTAGTAGGCCTGAGTTAGTAGTAGGTACTCACTTTTTTAGTCCTGCTAATATTATGAAACTATTAGAGGTAGTTAGAGGTGAAGCAACATCTAATGAGACTTTAGCTACTGTAATGGCGGTTAGTAAAAAGATTAAAAAGGCTGCTGTTGTATCTTTAAATGCGCCAGGCTTTATTGGTAACAGAATGTTATTTGGATATACAGCACAAGCAAACATGTTACTTTTAGAAGGAGCCCTTCCCCATCAAGTAGATCAAGCTATGGAATCATTTGGATTAAATATGGGCCCATTTAGAATGATGGACCTTGTAGGATTAGATCTTGGTTGGAGAGCAAGAAAGCTTGGTGGAATGGAGTCACCATTGCATGCAAAAATTGGTGATAATCTTTGTGATAATGATCGATTTGGACAAAAAAATGGAAAAGGCTACTACAACTATAGTGAAGGATCTAGAGCTCCAAATCCAGCTCCTGAAAATGAAGCTACTTACGAAAGAATATCGTCAGAAAATGGTTTCACAAGAAGGGAGATTTCTGATGTAGAGATTGTCGATAGATGTGTACTTGCTCTTATTAATGAAGGCGCAGATATCTTATCCGAAGGAGTAGCTCAGAGAGCTGCAGATTTAGACGTTGTATATATAAATGGGTATGGCTTTCCTATATGGAGAGGAGGTCCAATGCATCATGCTAATGCTATGGGATTAGATGTTGTAGTGGAAAAACTAGAGAAGTATGCTGAGATGACAGGTAGTGACGTCTATAAGCCTAGTGATCTGTTAGTTAAATTAGCTAAAAATGGAGAAAAGCTAGGTGATGCGCCTGCTGCAGAAGATAGAAGGGAAAGATTAAACTTTGCAAAGTCTTCAGTAGCTAATAACTTTTAAAAGAAATCTATAATGGATAGGGGCTCTAGGCTTTAATTAGAACTTTTGTCCCTATTTTAACCATATCAAATAATTCAATAACATCATCATTGAACATTCTTATGCAACCATGAGATGCCTTTGATCCAATTAGACCCTCTTCATGAGTTCCATGAATATATATGTACCTTTTGTAGGAATCTACATTACCGCCTTTGTTTTGACCATCTTCAAGTCCATCAAGCCACATTATTCTTGAGGTAACATAGTCATTCTTTGAATCTTCTGCCTCATTTATGACTTTTGCAGGCCTGGTTGTATTAATTCTTGAAGAAAATATGGTGTTGATCTTTGCACCCTCGCCTATCATCTCTTTAATAATATGTTCACCAAGGGGTGTTTTAAAGGAGTTTTCCTTGCTACCTTCTCCATATTTAGACGAGGAAACTGGGAAAGATGCTTCTAAAACCTTACCCTGGTATAGATACAGCCTTTGTTGGGAGATATCTATAACCATACTCCTATCATTTGCATCAACTTTATAAGAAATAAGCAAAATTAAAACTAATAAGATCTTTTTGAACATAATTTAATTATAGCTGATAAAAAAACTATTATTAGAGCTAATAAATATGGGATATAGTAGCCATAACTGTTATAAATTGTAGTTTCATTCATTAAGCTCACTCTACTATTAAGTAAACCAGTTATTCCTTTGTCTAATTTATCAACAATTGTTCCTTTATTATCAATAACAGCAGAGAATCCGTCATTTGTAGACCTAATTAACCATTTATTATTTTCTACAGATCTAACTCTAGCTATATCTAAATGATGATATGGGCCTATTGAGTTTCCAAACCAGGTATCATTACTGATATTTATCATAAATAAAGAACTTTTGTTGCTTTTACGAACCGTGTTACCAAATGCTATGTCGTAACAAATTAGTGGAGAAAAGTTTATCTGTTTTTTATCCATATAATACATTTCGCCTTGAATAGCCTTTCCATGAGCAACATCTGACATAGGCATATCAAAAAATGATATCAATCCTCTAAGTGAAGATATAAACGGAATATATTCACCAAATGGTACCAAGTGGACTTTATTGTATATTTGACCTGAATTTAGATTAACCATTGAATTAAATAATTTTTTATCAGAAAAATGCCAGGATCCTGTAATTATTGTTTTAGATAGATCTAATTTCTCTTTAAATAAACTAAATTCTTTACTTTCAAGAGCATAGGGTAGCTCTGCCTCTGGAAAAATTACTAACCTTGATTCTATTGGTACTTCACTGGCCAGTCTTAATAAATTATTTTCTATCTTGTTCTTATAACCATTTGTATATTTTAGAAAAGGATCTGATGATGGCTGAATAATAGAAATGTTTATAAAGTCTGAGTCATCATAAATATGGTCTTGCCTTGGTATTAAAAGTATAAATAAACCTACAAATATACCTAAAGATATTTTTTTATTTAAGTCCCAAAATAGAGCTATTAAATTTGAAAATAAGTAGACAATAAATGACCCACCTGCAACACCAAGAATTGGATATATATTTTGAGTTATTGTATCCAAAAATATTATTCCAGGAATTATCCAGGGAACCCCGTTAAGTAGATAGTATGTGGACCATTCACTAAGAATAAAGAAGCTACTTACATATAGAATTTCGTAAGTTTTCGAATACTTTAATCCATTAAATAACCTTACTTTTAAGAGCAATAAAGGTAAGGAAAAAACTAGGGTAAGTATACAAATTAATGAGGTGAATATAATTAAAGACATTACTATACCTGTATTTCCATAATAGTAAACGCTTACTATTATCCAAGACATTCCAAACCCCCAATGCCCTAATGACCAAAATATTAGCTTAATGAACTTATCTTTTTTTCTATAAACTAATTCTCTAATTAAGTAAGCATACGAAAGAAAAATAAGAGGTTTGATAGAGAAGGGCGCAAGCGAAAAAATGCCAATCAACCCAAACAAAAAAGGTATTAGATACTTCTTTATTATCATTAAGTTTTTGTTATTAAAACCTTATCAATTTTTCTATCATCAGCATGAGTAACTTTTACAATTAAATTGTCAATTTCAATCTTGTCACCAACCTTTGGGAGAACTCCTAATTGATTTATCACAAAGCCTCCAAGAGTTTCTGCGTCGATATTCATAGGGTCTATTTTTAGATCAAAAAACTGAGTGAATTCTTCGATTTCTACCTTTGCATCTGCAGAAAAAGTTCCTTTAGATATTTCTACTATCTCATCCTCTTCAATATCATGCTCATCCTCAATCTCACCAACAAGTTCCTCTAATATATCTTCAATTGTTACTAATCCACAGATTGCACCATATTCGTCTATAACAACTGCTAAATGAGATCTATCTTTCTTGAATTCCTCAAGCAAAGAATCTGCCTTTTTTGTTTCTGGGACAACATTTGGTTCTCTGAGCATATCTAGAACATTGAAATTGCTATCTCCTTCTACAATTTTAGGCAATATATCTTTTGCTAGAAGTATTCCGCTAACCTCGTCTCTATCTTTACCTATTACGGGATACCTAGAATGTCCTGATTCAATAATCCTATCTATGATAATGCTAGTATCCTCATCTAGACCCACCGTTACCATATCAACTCTTGGGACCATAATCTCTTTAACTGTTGTTTTGCCCAGTCTGATTGCTTTGTTTGCAATTGATTCTGCTTCTTTATCAATAATATTCAAATCTACAGCATCTTTTAAGAAATCTGTGATTTCTGAAACGGATTGAGTTTTTATAAAAAAAGGGTTCCTAAAATATTTCTTTATTTTGGCTAAAATTCCCGAAGGAGGGTGATTGTCTTCGTTTTCTAATTTCTGATTCATTTAATGATATGGGTTTTTTATATTTAATTTACTGAGCACTTCGATTTCTTTCGACTCCATTGTGTCTGCCATTGAGTCGTCTTCATGATCATGCCCAAGTATATGATATACACCATGGGCCAACATGTGAATCATATGGTCTTCAAATTCTTTGCCTTGATCTTTGGATTCATGCATAACATAGTCATAGCTTATGGCTATATCACCAATATTCTTAGTTTCATCGAGAGAAATATCTTCATTTGTAAAAGACAGCACATTAGTAGTCTTATCTTTATTCCTAAATTGATGATTTAATTTTTTCATTTCCTCATCACCAAGGACTCTTAAATTAACAGTGCTATCAATAATTTTTTCATCACTAAAAATTGTATTGATTAAATTTTCTAATTTTTTAATTAAAGAGCTATCTAATGAAAAGCCTTCGTCAAATGAAATTAATAAACTCACTTATTTAGTTTTTCTTCAAAAATTTTATAGGCATCTATTATTTTTCTAACAAGGGGGTGTCTCACAACGTCTTGAGATGAGAAATGAGTCATGCCTATACCAGATGTATCATCAAGAACTTGAATGACGTGCTCGAGACCGGATGTGATGTGTTTTGGGAGATCGACCTGAGTTAAATCTCCATTAATGACTGCATGAGAGCCGAAACCCATTCTAGTAAGAACCATTTTCATCTGGTCTACAGTCGTATTCTGACTTTCATCCATGATAATAAAGGAGTTGTTTAGAGTTCTTCCTCTTAAGTAAGCCAATGGAGCAACTTCAATAGCCTCTTTTTCAATTAGCTTAGTGACCTTATCAACGCCAAGCATTTCGTATAAGGCATCATATAAAGGCCTTAAATAAGGATCAACTTTTTGAGAAAGATCTCCTGGTAAGAAGCCAAGTTTTTCACCGGCTTCTACTGCAGGTCTAATAAGAATGATTTTTTCAACCTTGTCATTCAAAAGTGCATCAACTGCAGCAGCAACTGCAAGATAAGTTTTTCCAGTTCCAGCAGGACCTACTCCAAAATTTAATTCGTAAGTATTGATTTTTTTTATGTAATCTTGCTGATTTTTGCCTCGCGGTCTAATTATTTTACGAGGAGTTTTTATTTGTATATCTGGCATCTGTACCTGCTCTTTCTGATGCTTGGCAAGACTCAAATTTAAGTGAGATTGAATTGTAAGATGAACGGCTTCTTTGCTTATTTCTATATTTTTTTTAGTTAAGTTATATAAATCAAGGATTGCATCTGATGCATGCTTAATATCTTTCTCTTTGCCTGTAATATTTATTTTATCTCCCTTATGAAATACTTTCACAGAGAAAGTTTTCTCTATTAATTTTAGATTTCCGTTAAGCTCCCCCACAAAAAGCGCAATCCTGTCTGCGCTTGAAGGTTCAAGAGATATATTTTTAAGAGAGGTTTGTGTTTCTTGCATTAAAAGTTAATTTTGTCCTCGGGAATTATGCAATGATCCTAGTAGTGAATAAGAAAAAGCTTCTTCGATATTAATATCTACTAATTTACCTATAAATCCAATATTTTGGAAGTCAAAATTAACTACTCTATTACATTCTGTCCTTGCTTGAAGCTGATCTGGGCTTTTTTTAGAAAATCCTGTAACCAAACATCTCTGAATAGATCCTATCATCCTGTTGCTCTGATCTTTATGGTGAATATCAAGCTGATCCTGAAGAATACGTAGCCTCTGTTTTTTTTCAGCCATAGGTGTGTGATCTTCTAATTTTGAGGCAGGAGTTCCAGGTCTCTTTGAATATATAAAACTAAAAGATGAATCAAATTTTACTTCGTTAACAAGATCCATAGTGTCATTAAAGTCTTTCTCTGTTTCACCAGGAAATCCAACAATAAAATCTGACGAAACTCTTAAATCCGGTCTGTAGGATTTGATTCTATTTACTGCGTCTAAAAATATATCAACAGAATAATTTCTTTTCATCTTTTCTAAAATCTTATTTGAACCAGATTGAACTGGGAGATGAAGTTGGCTAACAAGCTGAGGAACAGATTGATAAACTTCAATTAAATCGTCTGTCATGTCTAATGGATGAGATGTTGTGTATCTAATCCTATCAACACCATCTATATGACTAATAATCTCAATAAGATCAGATAGTCTTAAAATTCTTTCTTTGTATGGCATTTTATAAGAGTTAACATTCTGACCAATAAAGGTTATTTCAGAGACACCCTGTTCAGCTAATCTGGCCACTTCATCAAATATTTGTTCTGGTTTTCGACTGACCTCGTCCCCCCTTGTATATGGGACAACACAGAAAGAGCAGTATTTAGAACAACCTTCCATGATAGCTACGTAGCTTGAAGGACCTCCCGAGGTTGGCTCAGGCAATGAATCAAATTTTTCTTCTATGGGAAAGGTTATATCAATTGCTTTTATGCCTTTTGATTTATCAACATCCAATAAATCAGATACTCTATGAAGAGTTTGCGGGCCATATATTAAATCTACATAAGGGGCTCTTTTTTGAATATTTGCTCCTTCTTGAGTAGCTACACATCCGCCAACACCAATTTTTAAATTAGGGTTCTTCTCTTTTAATTTATTTAACCTACCAAGTTCTGAAAAAACCTTAGCCTCTGCCTTATCTCTAATGGAACAAGTATTTAATAAAATAATATCAGCTTCTTTTATATCATTAGTGACCTCAACTCCTCTCTTCTCTTTAAGAATGTCTGCTGTCTTTTGGGAGTCATATTCATTCATTTGACATCCGTAAGTTTTAATATAAAGTTTCGTTCCCATATAATTAAGTATTATGAAAATAAATAGCGTTTACAAGATAATTTTTATGCAACTCGGAGAGATTTACGAGGTGTTTGCTAAACAAATTTATCAAAGTGATATGTATGGTTTCATAGAGGTCGAAGATTATATATTTAATAAAGACAAACAACTAGTTGTTGACCCTGCATCTGAAAAGCTTGAAAAAGAATTTTCAAGCGTTCAAAGAAGTTATATACCTATGAATTCCATTATTAGAATTGACGAGGTTAACGAATCTGGTGAAGCAAAAATTAAAGAAAATAAAGGGCAGGTAAGTCCTTTCCCTTTAAATATTCATCCTTTGAATAATAAAGACTAATACTCTTCAGGCAAGAAAAGGTCTTTATAAAATTTTAATTCAGCAACAGACTCTTTAATATCTCCCATTGCTCTGTGTGAGCCTTGTTTTTGATAAACCTGTGCCTCATTCATCCATCTAACTGCTGCTTCTTTAAATGAAGAACAATCGATATGTCTGTAATTAAAATAGGTTTCTAAGCGTGGCATATATTTAATTAAAAACCGTCTGTCATGAGAAACTGTATTACCACACATTGGTGATTGTTTCGGACCAACATATTTAGATATAAATTCTAAAGTCTCAATTTCCGCCATTTGTTCTGTTATGGCACTCTTTTTAACACCATCGATTAAGCCTGAAGACCCATGCTGGTTTTGATTCCAGTCGTCCATCTCGTCAAGAAGTGTTTTTGGTTGATTGATAATTATATTAGGGCCTTCTGCCAGAATATTAAGCTGCGAATCAGTAATTAAAGTTGCGATTTCAATAATTCTTTCTTTCTCAGGATCAAGACCAGTCATCTCTAGGTCTATCCAAATTAGATTTTCTCTTGATTGTAGGCTCTTCATAACTTTTTATATTCCTTCCTTTAGTGTATTTTGTGCTTTATATGGAAAAACTTCAATCTGGATTGGTAATAGAATTCTACTCTAATAGCTGCTTAGTTCGAACGAACAATGCAGATATCAGCTGTATTGCTATAAAAGATGTTGTTGTTGGCGACATGGTAGATATTGAGATCATACAAGATAGCAAGAAACCAAAAGGACTTATTCTTTCTAGAAAGCCTCGAATTTCAGCTTTGGAAAAAAAAGAAGAATCTAAATCTAAGGTTGTTGCAGCAAATATTACACATGTTGGGATACTTGTAACTCCAGAGCCTAAAACTAGTAGAGAATTTATTGATAAATGGATTTTAACTGCCCTTTTATCTGGCACTAAAGCATTTATTATTAATAATAAAATTGATTTGAGCCAAGATGAAGAATATTTATCAAAGTTACAAATCTATAAAGATCTAAATATTGATTTAATTAATATTTCTGCAAAGGACAATATTAATTTAGATGAGGTAATAGCTTATTTAGAAAATAAGTGTGTAGTTTTTGTTGGTAATTCAGGTGCTGGTAAATCAACTTTAACAACATCGCTGACTGGCAAGGATATAAAAACTAATGTTCTTTCAAATAATCAAGGAGTGCATACAACTTCTATTTCAACTCTATATGAGATGGATAATGAAACAAGAATTATTGATTCCCCAGGAATGCGCGACCTTCCCATCACAGGCTGGAGTGCTCAAGAAATTACAAGAGGTTTTTCAGAAATTTATGCTTTTACCAAAGAGTGTAAATTTAATGACTGCAATCATATTAAAAATGAAGGCTGCAATGTTTTATCAAAACTAATTAATGGAGAAATAAACGAAAGCAGATACAATAATTTTATTAAATTTAGAGACGGCGAAGAAGATGAATAAAAAAACTCATTTTGGTTATAAAGAAGTTAATGAAAAAGACAAAAGTAAACATGTAGGTAATGTCTTCTCTTCGGTGGCAGGAAGCTACGATATTATGAATGATGCTATGTCTATGGGCATGCATAGGCTATGGAAGAAGATACTTGTAGAGCTCGCGGGCATATCAAAAAAAGATATGATCTTAGATATAGCTAGCGGTACCGGCGATATAGCTAAATTAATCTCTAAAGAGTATCCGCAAACAGAAATTTATATGACTGATATTAATATGGATATGCTTGCAGAGGGCAGAGACAGAG
The DNA here is from genome assembly GCA_964613455.1 of uncultured Gammaproteobacteria bacterium. Taxonomy (GTDB): domain Bacteria; phylum Pseudomonadota; class Gammaproteobacteria; order Magnimaribacterales; family D2472; genus SCGC-AAA076-P13. Next base: position 20,304 of record CAZTGS010000015.1, read on the forward strand.
CCGTAGATGAAAGCTTCTCATCTAACTGTCACTTTTGTCAGTTAAGTGGTGAAGTCCTTCCGTTTGAAGATGATACTTTTGATGTAATTACTATTGGCTTTGGATTAAGAAACTTTACCAATAAAGAAATAGGGCTCGCTGAAATGAAAAGATGCTTAAAAAAAGGCGGGAGATTATTAGTACTTGAATTCTCTAAACCAACTAATCCATTATTTTCTAAAGTATATGACTGGTATTCATTTAACATTCTTCCTAAATTGGGATCAATGCTAGCCAATGATTCAGATAGCTATCAATATCTTGCTGAATCTATTCGAATGCATCCAGATCAAGAATCTCTCAAATCAATGATATTGAAGGCAGGTTTTGAAGGCTGTAAGTTTTACAACCTTGTAAATGGGATTGTTTGTATTCATGTCGCCTATGAGAAATGATTTGATAGATATACTCCAAGGCTTCATCCAAGACATTGAAGATGCTTCTCCTAATACAAAAAATAAACTTAAAGAAATATATCCAATTAATTTTAAACTGAGTCTTTCAGGACATAAGAATATGTTTATTTCTCTTGATGAAAAATCAAAAAGAATTTCATTTGATGAAATCATTAACCCTGATTTTGAGATAAATACTTCAGTTAGCGAAATTCTAGAATTGATAGTTACAAAAAAAATAAAAAAAACTATGCTTGTTGGCGACGTGGAACTAGCAATTGTTATGGTGAATACGCTAATTAAGTCAGACTTAGATTTTATTTATTTACTTGATAAGTACTTCGGCAATGTGCCAGCGGTGATCGCATATTTAGCAAAACAAAAATTTGATGCTCTAAGAAATAAAGACTCAAGAGAAGATAACTCTATACAATCTAAATTTAGGGAGCTCTCTATAAGATTGGACAGGATTGAGGCTATGAATAACCAATGAATATTTTTATTTTAATTTTTGAAGGCATTAGGATGTCTATGCTTGGATTAAAATCAGGTATATTTAGGAATCCCGATGGAAAAAAGTTAGCAAAATATTTAGAATCTCTAGGTCCTATATTTATCAAGTTTGGGCAATTACTTTCTACAAGAACTGACATTCTTGATGAAGATACAGCTAAAGATCTTCAAGAGCTAACAGATAGCTGTAAGCCTTTCTCAGTTGATGTTCTTAGAAAAATTATTGAAAAAGAGCTTGGCGACTCTATAGAAAATCTCTTCAAAGAATTTAATAATGAGCCGCTTGCTGCTGCTTCTCTTGCGCAGGTTCATTCAGCAAAATTAAAAGATGGTGCTGAAGTGGTTGTGAAGGTCTTAAGGCCAAATATAGAAAGAGACGTTAAAAGAAACCTAAGACTCTTAAGAGCTTCTGCAAAGTTATGTACTTATGTTTACTCAGAAAGTCATCGACTCAAGCCAATGGAAGTCGTAAGAGATTATGAAAGAACAATCCTAAGAGAATTAGATCTAAAGCTTGAGGCTGCAAATACAAACCTAACAAGGAAAAATTTTGCTAATGCTGAAGAACTATATATTCCTGAAGTATTTTGGGATCTTACTTCTAGTAAAGTTATGGTCCTTGAGAGAATAGACGGAATACCTTGTACTGATATTGAACAGATTGAAAAGTATGGGATTAATAAGAAGAGATTAGCTGAAAATGGTGTAATGATATTTTTAAATCAAGTATTTAGAGATAATTTCTTTCATGCTGATATGCATCCAGGCAATATTTTTGTTTCAAAAGAACATCCTGAAACTCCAGGATACATTGCGATTGACTGTGCAATTACTGGATCACTATCAAATGATGAAAGATATATTCTTGCAAGAATGCTTCAATCGGTTCTCAAACAAAATTATAAATCTCTAGCTCAATTATTTATAAGTTCTGAGTGGGTTAATGCTGATACAAATATCATTGACCTAGAAAATACTTTAAGGGCCTGTTGTGAGCCCATTTTTGAAAAGCCCTTGTCTGAAATTGAATTTGGTAAGTTACTTTTATATCTATTTCAAAGCACAAGACCTTTTGGACTTTCTTTACAGCCGTCATTGGTTCTTCTGCAAAAAACATTAATACATATAGAGGGGATGGGAAGACAAATCTATCCTGAACTTGATTTTTGGGGAATAGCTGAACCTTATTTAGATAATTGGTTAAAAGAACAATTCAGCCCACTAAGATTAAAAGAATTTATAGTAGAGAATAAAGAAGATATTCTTTTAAAAGCTACTGAAATGCCTGGATTCCTTTATGAAGCCTTGGACGAGCTAAGAGGCTATTCAAAAAATAGGCAATCAAATGATGAAAAACTTCATCAAATGCAAATGCAATTACAAAAACAGAAATACATCATAAGGTTCATTGGAATTGGTATAATAGCCATATGTGGTATCTTGATAATACTCACATAGGAGATTCATATGGGCTTTGGTGGAATAAGTATCTGGCAGCTGCTAATAATTTTAGTTGTTGTTCTTTTGATATTCGGAAGCGGCAAATTAAAATCTTTAGGCTCAGATCTTGGGGCTAGTCTTAAAGGATTTAAAAAAGCTGTAAAAGAAGAAGAAAACAAAGACGACTAACAATTGTTTCAAATAGGCTTTCTAGAAATTGCGATAATCCTTATTTTAGGACTGATTGTTATTGGGCCAAAAAGACTTCCAGAGCTAATTAAAGCTTGGTTGAAGTTATATAAAAAAATTCAAAAACAAATTTCTAATTTTAAGAATGATCTTGAAGAAGATATTGGTACCGAAGAAATAAAAAAAGATGTTTTCAATGAAATGAGAATGGAAGAGTTAGATCTTTTTCAAAAATCTGAGAAAGATGAATAAAGAATCTGTTTCAACTCACTTACTAGAGCTTCGCTCACGATTGATCAGAGTGCTCGCTTGCCTGGGAATCATATCTATTGTTGGCATACCTTTTGCTGCTGAAATTTACGCCTTTGCGGCCTCGCCCTTGCTAGATATCCTTCCAGCAGGAAGCTCTATGATTGCAACCGAAGTAACTTCTCCTTTTATGGCACCAATCAAATTAGTTCTATTTTCAGCACTATTAGTAACGATGCCTTACTTATTTTTTGAAGGCTGGATGTTTATGTCGCCAGGTCTTTATAAGAATGAGAAATCATTTGTTGCACCTTTGATGGTCTCAACAATAATTTTATTTTATACAGGGACTGCTTTTGCTTACTTTGTTGTGTGCCCAATAATTTTTCAATTCTTTATTGCATCTGCTCCTGAGTCTATTCAAGTCATGACAGATATTAATCAGTATCTAGGCTTTGTTATTAAGCTAATTTTTGCTTTTGGAATTGCTTTTGAAATTCCTGTGGCTACTTTTTTGTTGATACGAACTGATATTGTAAAGAAAGAATCTTTGATTAAAGCTAGGCCATACCTAATAATTCTATTCTTTGTTATTGGGATGCTTTTAACTCC
>CAZTGS010000015.1:23840-29010 GCA_964613455.1 uncultured Gammaproteobacteria bacterium
TGATAAAGGAACATCTCTACTAAGATATTTTGCCCAATACACCAAACCATAAATATAGCGAATGCACCCCATCGCCATTCACTAAAAACTCTCATATCTCTTTTGCTATATATCCACATCAACCAGAAGCCACCAAAAATAACAGCTCCAGTATCACCTAATGAATTCATTAACCAATTAATATTTTTAGGAAGCCAAGTGTTTAGAGCTTCTGAGCGTCTTAGATCTACAGAAATACCATCTATCCAGCCGAAGTTGAACCATAGCTCCCATCCCAGTGCGCAGGCAAGAAAACCTATTAAATACATTCTTGGAACCCATGAGGGTAAGTTTGATTTGTTTCTTATATAAATAACTATTGGGAATATTACTGAAGCATATACAACGCAAATTATTCTGGCTTCTTCAAAAGACATAACTATAGAGTATGCCTTTTAAATTAATTTGAAAAGAATTAAAGACCTAATCTGTTAGTCCAGTCATCATCTGATGGTCTTTGTTCTGCGACAACTCTTTCCACAAGTTCTTCGCATGAGTCAGAGATAATTAGCTCATTAAAGTTTGCGTCAGATATAAAACCTTCTGCAACTGCTTTGTGCATCCAAGCTAAAAGATGATCGTAATAACCCTCTGTATTTAATATGCCTATAGGTTTATTAATAATGCCAAGCTGGTTACTTGCCATAACTTCTGCGAGCTCATCTAAAGATCCAACCCCTCCAGGAAGAACAATAAATGCGTCTGATCTATCCATAAAAACATCTTTCCTTTCAAGAAGAGTTTCTGCAACAATTACCTCATCTAGTCTTGGGTTAACAAGCTCTAACTCATATAAAGATCTTAAAGATATTCCTAGCGCTTTAACCCCATGATCAAGGGCTGTATTTGAAACAACCTTCATCAGACCTACATTACCGCCACCAAATACAACATTAATGCCTTTTTTTGCGATTATCTCAGCTATCTTTTTTGCTTCGGATGCATAAATAGGATTATTGCCTTCGTGTGCTCCACAAAAAACAGATATATTTTGAATCATCATTTATTCATCCTCTAATCCTTCATCCCATTGACCCAATGAAGCTAATTTATTCATATTTGCTCTATGAGATAAAGCATCTTGAGAAATGAATCTATTCTCAGGCTTACCCATCCAAGCTTTAAGTGCTGCAGCTTGAAGAGCTCTTCCGTAAGAAAAGCTAAGTTTCCAATTAAACCCACCAATCTTATTCATGGCATCTAGATGAGCAGTAGCATGAAGATCAGATTGACCGCCTGATAAGAAAGTTATACCAGGAAGATCTGAAGGTACATTGGCCATTAAACACTCAAGCGTTTTCTTAGCGACTTCTTCTATAGAAGCTTGTTCGGACGCGGATGATCCTGATAAGACCATGTTTGGTTTTAAAATAGTACCCTTAATATTTACACCTTTAGCATCAAGATGATGAAATAAAGATTTTAAAGATCTATCTGTTGCACTATAGCAGTCATCAATTGAGTGATCTCCATCCATTAAAACCTCAGGCTCGACCATAGGAACCATGCCATTATCCTGAACTAATTTTGCATAGTCAGCTAAAGCTTTCATGTTGGCATCAATGCATTCATCTGTTGGCATGCCATCACCAATTTTTATAACCGCTCTCCACTTAGTGAATCTTGCTCCTAATGCTGCATATTCTTTTAATCTTTCATCTAGACCATCAAGGCCTACAGTTACTGTTTCTACTGATTCGCCTATTGGCTGAAGTCCTTTATCAACTTTTATTCCTGGAAGGGCGCCTTGATCTGTAATTAGATTTACAAGCGACGTTCCGTCTTTACCATCTTGTCTAATGGTTTCATCAAATAAGATTACTCCCCCAATATTATCTTTCATACCTGCAGAGCGAAAAAGCATTTCACGATAATCTCTTCTATTTTCTTCTGTTGATTCAACGCCGATAGAATCAAATCTTTTACCACAAGTTGGGTTACTCTCATCGGCAGCAAGTATTCCTTTGCCTTCTGAAACTATATAACTAGCAATTTCTTCTAAACTATTTAATGACATTCATCTCTCCTTTATTAATCCTTAGTTTTTAAAGCTACGATCGATGGTAAATCTTTCCCTTCCATGAATTCGAGGAAGGCTCCGCCGCCAGTAGAACAATATGATACATCATCTTTATTAATAAATTTATTAATAGCTGCAAGAGTTTCACCGCCTCCTGCTATAGAAAAACTATTAGATTTAGCTATAAGTTTTGACAACTCTTTGGTGCCAGTTGAAAAATATTCATTTTCAAAAACACCTAGAGGACCATTCCATAAAATAGTCTTAGAATTAGAAATAATGTCCTCAATTTCAGATGTTACAAATTGATCTAGAATCATTTCTTCAGAACTAACATCTGAAATATCTTTTTCAGCAATTGATTTTCCTTCAAAAGTTATAGAGGTAACAACTCTCTCTGGCAATATAATTTTTCCTTTATTAAGTAATTCTTTTGCAACATCAATCATTGATTCCTCATAAAGAGACTTACCCACTTCATATCCTGCAGCTTTTATAAAAGTATTGGCAATGCCTCCTCCAACAATAATATGATCTGCCTTTGTATTAATATTCTTGATGAGTTCCAGCTTTGTTGAGACTTTTGCTCCACCGATAATAGCTGTATATGGATTTTCAGATTCATTCAATGCTTTGGTTAAAGATTCTATCTCTTTATCAAGCAATATTCCTGCGCATGTTTCACGCGAATTTTTAATAGCAGAATGGGTGGAGGCTTGCTCTCTATGTGCGGCACCAAAAGCATCAAAAACATAAATGTCCCCTAGAGCCCCAAGAGATTTTCCAAGATCATCACTGTTAGCTTTTTCTCCATCAAAAAATCTTATATTTTCTAAGATCTGAATATTTGAAGATCCATTGAAAACAAGCGGATCGTTGATTTGAGTTATTAAATCTACATCTTCACTTAGGATGTTGGATAAACATTTAGCAACTGGAGCAAGTGAGAAGCTTTTATCGAAGACTCCTTCTGTCGGTCTGCCTAGATGGCTTACTAATAAAACTTTAGCTCCTTGATTAAGAGCATATCGAATTGTCGGCATACATGCGTGAATTCTAGTTTCATCTTTGATGGCGCCATCTTTTATTGGCACATTCATGTCTACCCTAATAACAAGGTTTTTATTTTGAATATTTAATTGTGATAACTTATTCATCAACCAATGATTTTGCCATATCAACAACATTTGGAACTGTGAATCCAAAGTGCTCAAGCAAAACACCAGCAGGAGCTGATTCGCCAAAAGTTTCTATTCCTAGAACTTTATCGTTTTTATTCAATAATTTGTACCAAGAATTTGGATGGGCAAGCTCTACAACTAAAATTGGAAGATCTAATTTAATTACCGATGATTGATATTCTTTAGAATTCTCTAAAAATATATCTAAGCAAGGCATTGATACAACATTAGCCACTATTCCATCCTCTGCTAATTTTTCTGCAGCATCTAGAGTTAATTGAAGCTCACTTCCTGAAGCAACCAATGTAACTTGTGCATCTTCATCTTCTTTAAGTAAATAGCCTCCCTTTTCAATATCAGTAATTTGATTATTGCTTCTAGCTATTGGGGATGTATTTTGTCTACTAAAAATTAGAGCTGTTGGGGCATCTTTAGATGTAACAGCATTCTTCCAAGAAACAGCAGTTTCTACTAAGTCAGCTGGCCTCCAGTTATTAAGATTTGGGGTCGATCTTAAAGTTACCAGATGTTCAACCGGCTGATGTGTTGGGCCATCTTCGCCTAGAGCTATTGAGTCATGAGTGTATACAAAGATATTTGGAATTTTCATGAGTGCTGATAATCTAACAGCATTCCTTGCATAATCTGTAAATACTAAGAAGGTTGCTCCATAGGGCTTAATCCCGCCATGAAGAACCATCCCGTTCATAATAGCTGACATTCCAAACTCTCTGACTCCATAATTAATATGATTTCCAGTTGGATTTTCATTTGAAAAGGTAGAGCTAGATTTTGAAAATGTATTATTTGAAGGAGTCAAATCTGCAGATCCACCAATTAATTCTGGCAACTCTTTTACAAAAAAATCTAGGCATACTTGAGACGCTTTTCTTGTAGCCATTGATGAATTTTCATTGTTGCTATGATTTAAGAATTCAGTATATTTACTATCGAACTCATCTGGCATATCACCAGAAATTCTTCTCATTAATTCTTTATGTTTTTCAGGGTGACCAGCTTCATAAGATTTTAAAACAGCGTCCCAGTTAGAATTTTTTTCCGCTCCAGTTGAGGTTGCATTCCAAAATTCATAGACGGATTCAGGCACTTCGAATGGCTCATAATTCCATCCAAGTACTTCTCGTGTCTTAGCAATTTCTTCATCTCCCAATGGCGAGCCATGAGCATCTGATGTTCCAGATTTATTAGGAGAGCCAAACCCTATTGTTGTTTTGCAAAAAATCATAGTTGGTTTTTCTTCATCATCTTTAGCAGAAGTTATTGCTTGATCAATTTCATCAATACTATGTCCGTCTACGCAGATAGTTTGCCATCCATAACTATCAAACCGCTTAACAGTGTCATCAGTAAACCAATTCTCTATTTCTCCATCAATTGATATTCCGTTTTGATCATAAAAACAAATTAACTTACCAAGCTTGTGAGTACCAGCAAATGAACATGCCTCATGAGACACTCCTTCCATTAAGCAGCCATCACCTAAAAAGGCATAAGTATGATGATCGATAGGTTTTAGATCGGTTGTATTAAATTCTGCAGAAAGAATTTTTTCTGAAATAGCCATTCCTACAGCATTTGCAATGCCTTGCCCTAATGGTCCAGTTGTAGTTTCTATACCGTGATCGAGGTCAAACTCTGGATGACCTGGTGTCTTTGATTTAAAAACTCGGAAATCTTTAATGTCGCTTAAAGAAATGTTGTATCCCGTTAGATGAAGCAAGCTATATAAAAGCATCGATCCATGCCCATTTGATAAAACAAATCTATCTCTATTGAACCATTGTGGGTTAGATGGGTTGTGATTTAGATGATTTTTCCATAAAGCTGTGGCTATCTCGGCCATACCCATGGGCATTCCTGGATGGCCAGAATTTGCTTTTTGAACAGCGTCAATTGAGAGAAATCTTAA
>CAZTGS010000016.1:0-27352 GCA_964613455.1 uncultured Gammaproteobacteria bacterium
TACTCCAGGCTTAAGAGATCTTCATGATGCTAAAAATTTATTAGAATTAATTCAAGCCATCGAAGCCCAAATAAAAATAAGTAATTACATAAAACCAATTTTCTTAAAAATATCTCCAGATGAATCTAAAGAATCTCTAAATAAAATTATAAAAATTGTTACAGAGTCAATTTTTTCAGGAGTTATTATTAGCAATACGAGTGTAGATAAGAATTTATTGCAAAACAAAGAATATTTAAATATTGATGGTGGGCTTTCAGGCAAACCTATTATGGAACGCTCCACGAAATTAATTAATCAAGTTAAGCAGTCTAGTCCAGAGATTCCTGTAATAGGAGTTGGAGGAGTTATGGATAAAAGTGATTTTAATAAAAAAATCCAATCCGGAGCTGGTTTAGTTCAACTTTATTCAGGTTTTATTATTAAAGGTCCTAAAATAGTTCAAGATATCCTTAAAGATTAATTATCATGGAGCTAATAATAGTTTTTATAGTTTTATTTTTTTTAATTGGCACTGTTGGTATTGCTCTGCCATCCAAGTCTTCAAAGAAAATATCAAGCCTAAGAATGGAAGCATCAAGAACTGGATTTAAAATTACATCATCTAGTTTTGGAAATTTATCATTTAAAAATAAAGATCTTTCGTTAGTAAATTATCAGATAAAAAATACAACTAATTTAAAAGAAGCACACTTTATTAGAGACAAAGACGATTTAATTTTGTATTCTCCACTCAAACTGAAATACTCAAAAGAGTACGATGAGATAAATAACAAGTTAAAAGAAGTCTCTAATTTTGTTCATGAGGTAATCTTCTCTAACGCTTCAATAGCTTTTCTATGGGAAGAAAAAGCTGGTATAGAAGAGCTGAATAAAATTCGTAAGTCATTAGAATTTTTTTAAATTTGTCTTGTCAAAACTACTTAATTAATGGTATTCATAAAAAAGGTAACTAAATTTAATTATGGCTAAATCACTTGTAATCGTAGAATCGCCTGCAAAAGCTAAGACTATCTCGAAGTATTTAGGTAGTGATTATATTGTTGAATCTAGTGTTGGTCACATTAGAGATCTTCCAAAAAAAGCATCGTCCTCGGCAAAACGATCATCTATACCTAAAGACTTAAACCCTGAAGAGAAGCAAAAACTAAAATTAGTAAATGATCGTAATAGGCTAATAAGAAGGATGGGTATTGATCCTGATAATGGCTGGGTTGCTGACTGGCAAATCATTCCTGAAAAAGAAAAAGTAATCAAATCTTTAAGAAAAGCTGCTAAAGGCGTTGATCATATATATCTTGCAACTGACCTTGATAGAGAGGGAGAAGCTATCGCATGGCATTTAAAAGAAGCACTAGGACCGGAGAAATATGAATATTCAAGAGTTCGATTTAATCAGATAACAAAAGCAGCAATAATTGAATCTTTTGCAGATCCTAAAGAAATTGATTTAGATCTTGTAAAAGCATATAGAGCTAGAAGATTTTTAGATAAAGTTATTGGTTTCGAGCTATCTCCTCTACTTTGGAAAAAAATTGCAAGAGGTCTTTCAGCTGGAAGAGTTCAATCAGTTGCATTGAGAGTTCTTGATGAAAGAGAAAGATTGATTCAAGAATTTATTCCTGAAGAGTTTTGGGAAATTTCAATGAAACTTTTAAATAGTACTAATAATAGTATTCCTTTTACACTTAACAGAAAAAAATCAGATCCCTTACTTCAAAAAGATGAGGCAGATAAAATAGAGTCTCTTATTAATTCAAACGAGTTAAGAATCAACGAAATCACTAAAAAACCTGTAAAAGTTAAGCCAAGAGCTCCATTTATAACTTCAACCTTGCAGCAAGCCGCAAGTACAAAGTTAAGTTTTACAGTAAAGAGAACAATGAGAGTTTCACAAAAACTATATGAAGCTGGACATATTACTTATATGAGAACTGACGCGCCCAGCTTAAGTAAAGAATCTATACAAGATGCTAGAAACTACATCAATGAAAAAATTGGAGAGCAATACCTAACAAATGCTCCTCGAATATATTCAAGTACTGAAAATGCTCAGGAAGCTCACGAGGCTATTAGACCAACGAATGCCTTTATGGCACCTGATGACCTTATTGGTGCATCAGAAGAAGAGCGCAGGCTTTACACATTGATTTGGCAACAATATATTGCCTGTCAAATGCCAGATGCAGAGTACTTATCAACTTCTGCAAAAGTGGTTGTTGGTGAATATACTTTTTCAGCTAAAGGAAGAGAAGTTGTTTTCGACGGTCATACCAAAGTCTCACAAAATAATGCTACCGACCCAGATGACGATATTTTGCCGCCATTGTCTGAGGATGAAATTCTTTCCTTGGATTCTTTGAATGTAGATCAAAAATTTACTAAACCTCCTGCAAGATTTTCTGAGGCAGCATTAGTTAAAGAGCTAGAAAAGAAAGGTATTGGAAGACCTTCAACTTACGCAAATATTATTTCAACTATTCAAGATAGAGGATATGTAGAAATTCAAAATAGAAGGTTCTTTGTTAAAAAAATTGGCCATATTGTTACTGAAAGACTCGTTGAAAGTTTTGATGACATTATGAATTATGATTTTACTGCAAATCTTGAAAATAATTTGGATAAGGTGGCAAGCGGTGATTTGGATTGGAAAAATGTTTTAGATGATTTTTATAAAGCATTTCAAAATGATTTAGCTTTAGCCTCAGTTGATGATGGTGGAATGAGAACCAACAAACCTTCAGAAACTAATATTATTTGCCCAGATTGTTCCAAGAATCATATGGTAATTAGAAATTCATCCAATGGTGTATTTTTAGGATGTTCTGGTTATGACAACGAGGGCGATGACAAATGCAAAAAGACTGTAAATTTAATATCTGGCGATGAAGCTATAAGTGTTGATGATACTGAAGAGGCAGAAAATCTTCTTACTAAAAAGCGTTGTAATAAATGCGATACCAGCATGGACAACTATCTAATAGATGAAAATCGTAAACTACATGTCTGTGGTAAAAGCCCAGACTGCACAGGTTATGAGGTTGAAGACGGCTTATTCAAAATTAAAGGATACGATGGACCTATTTTAGAGTGTCATAAGTGTGGTTCTGAGATGCAATTGAAAACAGGTCGATTTGGTAAATACTTCGGCTGTTTAAATGATAATTGCGGAACCACTAGAGCACTTCAAAGAAATGGAGAACCAAAGCCTTTAACAATGGAGCCTATCTCAATGCCAGATTTAGCATGCATTAAGTGTGAGGACCATTATTTATTAAGAGATAGTATGAAAGGATTATTCCTTGCTGCTAGCAAATATCCAAAAAATCGAGAAACTAGAGCCCCAAAAGTCTCTGAAATAAATCATTTAAACGATGAAATATCTGAAGCATGCAGATTTTTACCAGAAACCAATAAACATTCTTATCTTATTGGTGCTCCTGAGAAAGATAGAGATGGTCATCCTTTCGTCATAAGGTATAACAAATCTGAAGATGTCCATTATTTAGCATCTGAAAAGGACGGAAAGAAAACTAAATGGACTGCTGTCTATACTAACGGAGAGTGGGTGCAGAACCTAAAAAGTTAGTGGAACCAAAAGAGTTAGTCAATTTATACCTTGATATCTGCGAAGGTATTATTTTAAAACTAACTTTTGATAAATCATCTTCTGATATTTCAAATCAATACTTATTTTTTCTATCTTTAGAACAAAGCTTAAATTATTTAGCAGATGATGTGTTCTCAATCCTTAATATTGAAGATCCTTCTTTTGGTTTAAAAAATTATCTATCTAAATGGGATGTATTATCTAATGAGCCTTCAATTAAAAATATCATAATAAAAGAGTTAACGCATGATGGTTTTTTGAATGATATTAAAACCACTCAAACGAAGCTAAATAATCCTATAGATGAAACAATAATTACCTCAAATGACTCGTTAAACTTGAAAAAATTTATTTTGATACTAGATAATTATAAAAGATTCATGTTCTTGCTTCGCAAAACTATAGAGGAGTGTTAAGCTTGGATTAAGCGGAGAAATTATGTCAAATTACTTAGAACTAGCTCAACTACCAGATGGAAGTATCGTATTAAGAAGATCGGATGATCATGACAATCCTATTGTCAAAATAGACTTTTCTTCAGAATCAAAAGAGTTTCTTCAAGGTCAAGAATTATCAGTTGCCAAAGAAATGATAAGAGCCGGAATAGAAAGTGTTAGTGGTAATGTTAGCGACTTTGATGAATTTTTTGATAATCAAAATGAGAGATTATCAAAAAAGCCAGTGATTTTGCATTAGTTTTCTCGAATAAGACCTACGCTTTTACCTTCAATAAATAATTCAGTTTCTTCAAGATCCACCTTAATATCATTGAAGTCATCATTTGCTGGCTGAAGATGAACAACGCTAGGTGAATGTCTATGAAAATACTTCACAGTGACCTCATCATCAATTCTAGCGATAACAATATCACCGTTTCTAATATCTTGAGTTTTCTTAACAGCTATTAAATCATCTTCCATTATCCCAGCATCTTTCATGCTAAGACCTTTAACACGAAGGAAATAATCAAAGTTTGAGCCAAAGAAACCTTTTGGACAATTAAATACTTTTTCAACATTCTCAGTAGCAAGAGTTGGCGATCCAGCAGCGACCAAACCAATGATTGGATATTCATTTTCTTCTTGTTCTACTTCTGGGTTGAGGATAGAAATACCCCTAGATGTTCCGCTTTCAATCGCAATAAAACCTTTTTTCTCTAAAGCGCGAAGATGAGTTTCTGCTGAGTTAGGTGACTTAAATCCCATTTCTCTACAAATATCTGCTCTTGTTGGAGGAAAGCCTGTTTTCTTTAGGTGAATTTGAATACAATCAAGTACCTTATTTTGTTGAGATGTTATGTCTTTCATAATATTTCTAATTATACTGAATATATATACAGTATAATATTAAATCATTGGCAATATCAAGAAAAAATGAAAGATGAATCAAAATTAATAATCGGAATATCTTCAAGAGCTTTATTTAATCTCGATGAGAGTCATGAAATATATGAAAAAGAAGGTTTAGATTCTTATAGAGATTATCAAATAGCTAATGAAGAGAAAACTCTTGATCCTGGCGAAGCCTTTACTCTTGTTAAAAAAATATTAGATATTAATTCCTTATATGAGAATAGACAGAGGATTGAGGTAATACTTTTATCTAGGAACACATCAGATACTGGTCTTAGGATTAGAAATTCAATTGAAGCACATGGATTAGACATTAGCAGAGCAGCATTCTGTGGTGGCGAGAGTCCTCATAGATACGTTAAGGATTTTGGAGTTCACCTATTTCTTTCAAGTAGCATGGAGGATGTAAAATTAGCAATAGATAGCAATGTTGCAGCAGCAACTATTATTTCAAGAGAGGGCGATAGCAACTTTTTGTCCGACGAAGGCCAACTAAAAATAGCTTTTGATGGAGATGCTGTAATTTTCTCAGATGATTCCGAAAAAGTTTTCCATGAAGAGGGTTTGGAAGCTTTTATTGAGAACGAGGTTATGGCAACCTCAGCTTTAAAAGAAGGGCCATTCAAATCTTTTTTAGTAGAACTTAACGATATTCAAAATGACTTTGACGTCAACGAATGTCCTATAAGGACTGCTTTGGTAACAGCAAGATCGGCTCCATCAGATAAAAGAGTGATAAAAACTTTAAGAGAATGGGGAGTTAGAATAGATGAATCTTTATTCTTAGGAGGAATGTCAAAAAAAGATTTTCTTAAATCTTTTCAAGCTGACATCTTTTTTGATGATCAAAAAAAACATATCATGGATACACACGACACTACAGCATCTGGCCATGTGCCATATGGTATTAAAAATAAGTAAAGGATAGTTAATGGAAATTGTTTGTTTTGACATGGAGGGCACTTTAACTCCTGAAATATGGGAGAAAATAGCAACCAATACTGGTATTGAAGATTTCAATAAAACTACTCGAGATATACCTGATTATTCTGAGCTAATGGATTTTCGATTAAATGTTATGAACAGAGAGGGATTAAAATTATCAGATATTCAAAAAGCGTCATCTGTATTAGATCTTTTACCCGGAGCAGAGGATTTTTTAAATCGTATAAGGGAAGACTTTCAGGTGGTAATTCTTTCTGATACTTTTCATGAAATTGCCAAGCCATTAATGAAAAAAATGGGATTTCCCTTACTACTATGTCACAATTTAGAAGTTGTTGATAATAAGGTTATTTCATACAAACTTCGACATAAAAAGGCAAAGAAGCAAGCAATTAAAAGCTTTCAGTCAATTGGCTATAAATGCATAGCAGCAGGAGACTCATACAATGATCTGCAAATGTTTGAAGTTGCTGATCATGGATTTTTTATCAATGCTCCAGATAAAATTTCATCCGCATACCCGGAAATTCCATCATTTGATAATTATTTAGATTTAGAAAGTGCAATTAAAGAAAGATCGATTTATTTAAAATGAGTGATCATTTAAAACTAGAGAATTACGAAAGGCCGAAGCTTCATATGCCAGATGAAGACTCTAGTCTTCTTTTGCATAGTTGCTGTGCACCATGTGCAGGAGAGATCATGGAAGCTTTAGCAGCCTCAAGCATCAAAACTACCGTTTATTTTTACAATCCTAATATTCATCCAAAAGAAGAGTATGAAATTAGAAAAAATGAAAATAGAAGATTCTGCGATAAATTAGGATTTGAATGTATAGATGCTGACTACGATAAAGATAACTGGTTTGAAAGAATTAAAGGCTTAGAGGATGAGCCAGAAAGAGGAAAGCGATGCACCCAATGTTTTGATATGAGATTTGAAAGATCTGCACTCTACGCTAAA
Source organism: uncultured Gammaproteobacteria bacterium (assembly GCA_964613455.1). GTDB lineage: Bacteria > Pseudomonadota > Gammaproteobacteria > Magnimaribacterales > D2472 > SCGC-AAA076-P13. Next base: position 6,871 of record CAZTGS010000016.1, read on the forward strand.
GAAAATGGTTTCGGAGTCTACGCCACAACTTTGGGCATATCCAGATGGAAAGATATGGAGCAGATTAACTCTTCTGGTTTAAGAGCAGCTGAAAGGTATGATGAAGTTTCATATTGGGATTTTAATTGGAGAAAGCAAGGTGGTTCATCACGTATGGTTGAAATATCTAAAAGAGAAGAATTCTATCAGCAAGAATATTGTGGTTGCGTTTATAGCTTAAGAGATACAAACAGATGGAGAAGAGAAAACAATAAAGATAGGATTATTCGTGGAGTTAAATTCTACGGTTAAGACGTAATTTGGGAACAACTCATTATTACCTTATAATTCTTCAACTATGTCATCAGGCAAAAAATTTAGACAAGCTTTAAAGGATAATAATCCATTAATTATTCCTGGCGCAATCAATGCATATTCCGCAATATTAGCTGAAAAAGCTAATCATAAGGCTGTATATCTTTCTGGTGGTGGAGTTGCAGCTGCATCATATGGCTTGCCAGATTTAGGCATAACAACAATGGAAGATGTTCTCATTGATGTTAAAAGAATTACAAATGCAACTTCTTTGCCACTACTTGTGGATATCGATACAGGATGGGGCGGAGCTTTTAATATATCTAGAACTGTAAAAGAAATGATAAATTCAGGCTGTGCTGCTGTTCACATGGAAGATCAAATATCTCAAAAAAGATGTGGTCATAGACCTAATAAATCCCTTGTTAGCTCTGCTGAAATGCAAGATAGAATTAAAGCAGCTGTTGATGGAAGGCATGACGAATCTTTTTTTATTATGGCTAGAACAGATGCCATAGCTTCAGAGGGAATTAATGGAGCAATAGATAGAGCATCTAAATATATTGAAGAAGGTGCTGATGGTATTTTCTTAGAAGCAGTAACTTCGCTAGATGAATACAAGGTATTTAAAGAAAATTTAGATATACCGCTTTTAGCAAACATAACTGAATTTGGAAAAACTCCATTATTTTCAAAAGATCAGCTTGAGGAAGTTAATGTTGATATGGTTTTATTTCCATTGACAGCATTTAGAGCTATGAGCAAAGCTGCTGAAAATATATATAATTCCCTAGCTAAAGAAGGGACACAGGATGGTCTCTTAGATATAATGCAAACGCGTGAAGAGTTATACGAGAGGCTAAATTATCATAGTTTTGAAGAAAAACTTGATGATCTCTACAAAGATTAAATTAAAAAGGACTTAAAATGGTAAAAAAACTTGAAGGTGCAGGACTTAGAGGCCAAGTAGCGGGAGAAACTTCTCTATCTACTGTTGGTCAGATTGAAGGACTTGCATATAGAGGTCATAAAATTGAGACTCTTGCTGAAAAAGCTACTTTTGAAGAAGTGGCATACTTACTTTTGTACAATAAACTTCCCAATATAAGTGAGCTTTCAGACTATAAATCTTCATTAAAAAGCCAAAGAGATCTTCCCATTGCATTAAAAGAGGTATTACAAAAGATACCAGCTGACGCTCATCCAATGGATGTAATGAGAACTGGTACATCAATGTTAGGGAACCTAGAGCCAGAGGGTGATTTCTCAAATCAGCTTAATTCAATAAATAGAATGATAGCAACGATGCCTTCTATCGTTACTTACTGGTATAAATTTACTCATGAAGGTTTAGATATTGATCTAGTGAATGATGAAGACACAATGGCTGGTCATTTCTTACATATTCTCCATGGTAAAACTCCAAATGATCTTCACAGAAAAGTTATGGATGCTTCTCTTGTTCTTTACGCAGAACACGAATTTAATGCATCAACATTTACTGGAAGAGTTTGTGCTTCTACTATGTCTGATATCCATTCATGTGTTGTCGCTGCCATTGGTTCACTTAGAGGACCTTTACATGGCGGAGCTAATGAGAAAGCTATGGAGTTAATAGAAAATTGGACTTCTCGTGAAGAGGCTAAAGAGAAAATTCTATCTATGCTTGAAAATAAAGAAAAAATTATGGGCTTTGGTCATGCAGTTTATTCTGTTCGCGATCCTAGAAATGCAGTCATAAAAGAGTTCGCAAAAGAGTTATCCGTCTTGCATGAAAATGACGATCTTTATCAAGTTGCTGAAGAAGTAGAAAAAGTTATGGCAGATGAGAAAAAAATGTTTGCAAATGCAGATTTCTTCCATGCTCCTGCATATTTCTATATGGGAATACCAACAAAACTATTTACTCCTATCTTTGTAATGTCTAGAGTTTCAGGATGGACCGCTCATTGCATGGAACAACGTTCTAATAATAGAATTATTAGACCTAGTGCTGATTATATAGGCGTTGAAAATTCTGAATGGGTTGATTTAAAAGACAGGACTTAAAAATGTCTTCAAATGTCGATCTTAATATTAGACCTGGATATGACTCTGTTATATCTGAAATTGCTGATTATGTAATTAACTATGAAATTTCTTCTGATCTCGCAATGGATACTGCTAGAAATTGTCTTATTGATACATTAGGTTGTGGCCTTTTAGCATTAAAGTTTCCAGCTTGTACAAAAATGCTTGGACCAGTAGTTGAAGGAACTTCAGTACCTTTTGGCGTTCGAGTGCCTGGCACAAATTTCAAATTAGATCCTATTAAAGGTGCTTTTGATATTGGATGTATTATCAGATGGCTTGATTTTAATGATACTTGGCTTGCTGCTGAATGGGGACATCCTTCTGATAATTTAGGAGGCATTCTAGCTGTAGCAGATTTTATATCTCAAAAAAATATTGAAGAGGGTAAAGATCCTTTAACAATGAAAACAGTTTTAGAGTCCATGATTATGGCTCATGAAATACAAGGCATACTTGCTTTAAAAAATAGCTTTAATAAAGTTGGCCTTGATCATGTTGTCTTGGTTAAGGTTGCATCTACCGCATTAGTTACCAAATTAATGGGCGGAACCAGGGAACAAATTAAGGATGCTGTAAGTCATGCATGGGTAGATGGCCAAAGCCTAAGAACTTATAGACATGCTCCAAATGCTGGTTCTAGAAAAAGCTGGGCAGCAGGAGATGCTACTAGCAGAGCAGTCCGTTTGGCTATGATTACGCTCTCTGGTGAAATGGGCTATCCTGGTGTTTTATCTGCACCAGTCTGGGGTTTTGAGGATGTGCTCTTTAACGGTGAGCAATTGTCTTTACCTCAACCATTTGAAAGTTATGTTATGGAAAATATACTTTTTAAAATTAGCTTTCCTGCTGAATTTCATGCACAAACAGCTGTTGAAGCAGCTGTAAAACTTCACCATCAGGTAAAAGAAAGATTAGACGAGATAAAGTCAATTGAAATCACTACACACGAATCTGCGATAAGAATTATTTCTAAAGTTGGTGAATTAAACAATCCAGCGGATAGAGATCATTGTCTTCAATATATGGTGGCTATTGGTTTATTAAAAGGCGACCTAGTTGCTGAAGACTATGAAGATAATATTGCAGCTGATAAAAGGATTGATAGCTTAAGAGAAAAAATGGTTATAAGTGAGGATAAAAGATACTCTGCCGAATATCATGAGGCTGACAAACGCTCTATTGCAAATAAAATACAGATTCATTTTAACGACGGCTCATCAACTGAAGCTATAGAGGTTGAATATCCAATTGGACACAAAAGGCGAAGAGTTGAAGGCATTCCGATACTTGAACAAAAATTCATGAATAACTTAAAGATTACCTACGATATAGACACATGCGAAGAGATATACAAGCTTTGTACTAGTCAACTAGATCTTGAAAGTATGTCAGTTCCAGAATTTCAACAATTATTTTCAGTTAAAGATAACTCTTTCTAAATTCAAGAAATCTATAAAATACAGTTTTATAGCATTTTTTGGTTATAATCATTGCCATGTCAGGCAATACATTTGGAGAATTGTTTAAAATTACAACCTTTGGCGAAAGCCACGGTAAGGCCTTGGGCTGCATAATTGATGGCTGTCCTCCTCAAATTGAGCTAAGCGAGGATGATATACAGGCTGAGCTAAATCGCAGAAAACCAGGTCAATCAGACGTTACTACTCAAAGAAAAGAAGATGATTCTGTAGAAATTCTTTCAGGTGTATTCGAAGGTAAAACTACTGGCACTCCTATTAGCCTCATTATTTACAATCAAGATCAGAGATCGAAAGATTATTCAGATATAAAAGATACTTTTAGACCTAATCACGCAGATATTACTTATCAAGCAAAGTATGGTCACAGAGACTATAGAGGTGGAGGCAGATCAAGTGCGAGAGAAACTGCAATGAGGGTTGCTGCAGGAGCTGTTGCTAAAAAATATTTAGAAAGCCTTGGAGTTAAAACTACGGGCTATGTTAGTCAGATTGGCAATATCAAAGGGGAGAATATTAACCCTAATAATGCTAATTCTAATAAGTATTTTTTTGCTGATTCTACAAAGCTCGATGACTTAGATGCAATGTTTTCTGAATTAATAGCAGAAGGTAATTCAGTAGGCGCTAAATTGGGCGTTGCTATTGAGAATTGTCCTGTGGGTCTTGGAGCACCTGTTTTTGATAAGTTAGATGCCGACCTAGCAAAAGCTATGATGAGTATCAATGCTGTTAAATCAGTAGCTATTGGCAATACCGATGATATTTTAAATTTAAAAGGCTCTGAACTTAGAGATGAAATGAGATCAGATGGATTTACTTCAAATAATTCTGGTGGAATCCTTGGAGGTATCTCCAATGGAGATGTTATTAATATTGATTTCATAATCAAACCCACCTCAAGCATTAAATCAAAAGGTAAAAGTATCGATACAGAGGGCAACGAAGTTGATATAGAAGTTACTGGTAGGCACGATCCTTGTGTTGGTATCAGAGCGGTTCCCATTGCTGAAGCTATGGCTAATTTAGTGATTATGGATCACTTTCTTCGTAATAGAGCTCAATGTGGAGATATTAAACAAGAACTCCCTTTTACCAAGTAACATGCCAAAGACTCTATACGACAAGCTTTGGGACGAGCATCACATAACTACTCTAGACTCTGGTGAATCACTGCTGTACATCGATAGACATTATTTGCATGAAGTAACATCACCACAAGCCTTTGAAGGTTTGGCTAAAAAACATTTAGTACCTTGGAGGCTTAACGCTAACATAGCAACGCCTGATCATAATGTTCCAACTCAAAGAGGGCTTGATTTTGATATGGAGTCTATTGATGATGAAATTTCTAAAATTCAAGTTGTTGAGCTAGATAAAAATTGTAATAGATTTGGTATTAAGCAGTTCGATATCACCTCAGATAAACAAGGTATTGTTCATGTTATAGGTCCTGAACTTGGATACACACTGCCTGGAATGACTATTGTGTGTGGTGATTCTCATACTTCAACTCATGGAGCTTTTGGTTGTCTTGCCATGGGAATTGGAACCTCAGAAGTAGAACATGTACTTGCGACCCAAAGCCTTAAAGTTTCTAAATTAAAAAATATGCACGTTCGTTTTGATGGAATACCTCAATCAGGAGTTACCTCCAAAGATATAGTCTTGTATTTAATTGGTAAAATAGGAACAGCAGGCGGTAATGGTCATGCTATTGAATTTTCAGGCTCGTATATAGAAAGCATTTCCATGGAAGCTAGAATGACAATTTGTAATATGGCAATCGAAGCGGGAGCTAAAGTTGGCCTTATAGCAACTGATGAAACTACAATAGATTATGTAAGAGAACACAGCGAGCTTGGACCAGAAATGCTTCAACAAGCCGAGACTCATTGGAAAACGCTTAATACAGATACAAAAGCAATTTTTGATAAGGAGATTGTTATTGATATTTCTTCTATCAAATCTCAAGTTACATGGGGTACTTCACCTGAAATGGTTGTAGATTTTGATGGTGACATTCCTGATCCAGAGAATATGCCTGAGGATAAAAGAAAAAATATCAAACTTGCTAAACAGTATATGGGCATAGCTAATAACGAAAAATTAACTGATCTTAAATTCGATAAAGTTTTTATAGGATCATGCACTAATTCACGAATAGAGGACTTACGAGAAGCAGCAAGTGCGATAGATGGTAGGCATATTTCTGAAAATATTATTGAGGCAATCGTTGTTCCAGGCTCTGGCATGGTAAAACTTCAAGCTGAGTCTGAGGGGTTAGATAAAATTTTTGAAGATGCTGGTTTTATATGGAGAGACCCAGGATGTTCTATGTGTTTAGGTATGAACCCTGATCAACTAAAACCTTATGAGAGATGTGCTTCAACATCAAACAGAAATTTTGAAGGACGACAAGGTAATTTAGGTAGAACTCATTTAATGAGTCCTTTAATGGCTGCTTTGACTGCAATTAATGGAACTGTGAGCAAGCCATCATGAAATTAAATGGAAATGAATTACAGATTAGTGGAACTGTTGCATGTATTGATAGAGATAATATTGATACAGATCAAATCATCCCTACCGAATACTTAAAATCCATTAAAAAGTTTGGATTTGAAGATTACTTATTTGATGGTTGGAGATATTTAGATCAAGGCAAGCTCGGCATTACAAAAAATCAAAGAGAAATTAATGAAGATTTTATTTTAAATAATACTCCTTATGATGAGTCTAGTATTTTATTAACAAGAGATAATTTTGGATGCGGTTCTTCAAGAGAGCATGCGGTTTGGGCATTAAGAGACTTTGGATTTAAAGTGGTAATAGCTTCCTCTTTTGGTGATATTTTTTATAATAACTGTTTTAAAAATGGCGTTTTACCTATTCAGCTATCAAAAGTTCAGATAGAAGCTTTATTTTCACAAGCTCAAGATGTCGTTACAGATATTACAGTTAGCCTTGATGCTAAAAAGCTACTTGCCGGTGACATTGAATATGATTTTGTAGTTGAAGATAACTTATTAGAAAGAATTATATTTGGATTAGATGATGTGGATATAACATTAAAAGACAAAAATATTATTAGGGAATTTGAGGAGAGCAGAAAGAAAACAAAACCATGGATCTATGCAAATGACTAAAAATATTTTAATCCTTCCCGGTGATGGGATTGGTCAAGAAGTTACTTCTTCCGCTAAAGAAGTTTTAGATTTTCTTATTTTGGAAAACAAACTTGATTTCAATATTACTAACATGGATGTAGGGGGAACTGCTTATGAAAAACACGGATCGCCGTTACCGAATAATGTTTTAGAACAAGCAAGGCTGTCAGACGCCATTTTATTTGGGGCAGTGGGAGCGCCTCAGTGGGATAATCTCGATTGGGATAATCGACCAGAACAAGCTCTACTAGGTTTGAGAAAAGAGTTAGAGCTATTTGCTAATTTAAGACCAGCATTTTTATTCAACGAGCTTGCTTCTGCATCTCCAATCAAAAATCATATTATTGAGAATTTAGATATCCTTATAGTCAGAGAGTTAACAGGCGGCATTTATTTTGGTGAACCGCGTGGTTTAGTAACATCTGAACTACCTCATTACGCTTTTAATACCATGGTTTACAACGAAGATGAGATAAGAAGAATTGCTAAAGTTGCTTTTGAATCAGCACAAAAAAGAAATGGTAAATTATGCTCTGTTGAAAAAGCTAATGTGCTCGAGGTTTCTAAATTTTGGCGCTCTGTAGTGAGTGATATGGCTAAAGATTATCCTGATGTTAAGCTGTCCCATCAACTTGCTGATAACACTGCTATGCAACTTGTATTAAACCCAAATCAGTATGATGTAATAGTTTCTAGCAATTTATTTGGCGACATTCTTTCGGATATTGCAGCAACTTTATCAGGCTCTATTGGTATGCTTCCTTCAGCATCTTTAAATAGTTCTTCGCAAGGTATGTATGAGCCATGTCATGGAAGTGCTCCAGATATTGCCGGCCAAAATGTAGCGAATCCAATTGCTATGATTGCCTCTCTTGCGATGGCATTAAAATATTCTTTAAATGAAGAAAAGTTATCTAGAAATATAGATAATGCTATTAAGGTTTTTATTAACGAAGGACACAGAACTAAAGATATTAGTACCGATGGTAATTTTTTAACTACCAGTGAAGTTGCACCTATAATTATTGAGATATTAAAACGTGAATCAGTCCATTAACATTGCTTTAGTTGGAGCTTCTGGTGTTGTTGGTTCCAAGATCATTCAATTGCTTGAAAAAAAAGCAGTGTCAATAAATAATTTTTATCCTCTTGGAAGCTCTTCAGTTGGCCAGGAAGTTGAACTTAATGGCTTAAGATATTCAATAAATAATACTGAAGATTTCAATCCTAGCTTAGCTCAATTAACTATTTTTGCAGCAGGCTCTAAGGTAGCTGAGAAATATGCCCATGCTTTTGTTGAAGCTGGAAGTTATGTTATTGATCTCTCTTCTCATTTTAGATATGAAGATGACGTACCCTTAATCATTCCTGAAATTAATGGTGACTTATTAGATCTTCTTGAGAATCCAGCATTGATTGCAAATCCTAATTGCTCAACATCTCAACTATTAATGGCTTTAAAACCTATTCACGACAGATTTGGTATAGAGTTTTTGAATATTGCAACCTACCAAGCTGTGTCAGGAACTGGCAAGGAAGCAGTTCAAGAGCTTAAAGATCAAACTTATAACACTACTTCAGTGGAGCCCAAGGTATATCCAAAAACCATAGCCTTTAACGCTATACCTCAATGTGATGTATTTATGGATAATGCATTTACTAAAGAAGAAATGAAATTAGTTTGGGAAACTAAAAAGATTTTAGATCCTAATATTGAAGTTCAGGCAACTTGTGTGAGAGTTCCTGTATTCAATGGTCACTCAGAGGCTGTATTTTTAAAATTAACAAATAACGCATCAAGAGAAGATATTATAGATTCTCTAAGCAATGTTCCTGGCGTTTGTGTAATGGATGACCCAAAAAAACAAGAATATCCTACACCCCTTGAACAGGCTAATGACTCTGAGGATGTATATGTTGGAAGAATAAGGTCCCAAGAAATTCAAGGGGATACATGGATATCTTTATGGGTAGTTGCTGATAACGTATATGGTAAAGGAGCTGCTTTAAACGCTGTTCAGATTCTTCAAAAGCTGATTACAAGCAATAAACTATGCTGAAATATGCAATATCTTTACTAGCTCTTTTCGTAATAAATCTTGCTGCAGATATTTCTTTATCTTCACCTCAACTCAAATTAAATCCAAGTGGTGAAAGGGTAGTAGAGTTTAAAATACAGGGCCAAACACTTAACGATCAAGATATAGTTTTAAAAGAATATAAATCAGACGAGCCTTTAAATGAAGATAATATTTCCTATACATTGCTCGAAGACTTTTCTACTTATAATTTATTTTCAATTATTTTGGATAATAAGTATGAGGGAAATTATTTTAGTTTTAAATTATCAATCAAAAATGAAATAGCTAAAGATATATTTATATTCTTACCATCAAAAATAGAAACTACAAATTTGAAACCTATACCAAGAAGAGTATATAAACCTAAAAAATTAGATCAAAGAACTAATGTTGTAAAACAAATTCAACAAGAAGTACCTAGTGTTGAAAATAAAAAAGAAAATATTATTGAAGCAGGTGAGATAACGACGATGTGGAGTATCGCTTCTAAAATAAAAAAACAAACTAACGACACATCAATTTACCAAATTATGTGGTCAATTTATCTAGGTAATAAAGATGCCTTTATTGATGGAAATATCAATCTGGTAAGGAAGGATAAAAATCTTGTCGTCCCATCATATTTGTCTATGCAAAATACACCAGACGATGAAGCAAGAAGCTCGATTATTGCAATGAATAAAACATTTTCTATAGATCTTACTCCTGCCTTTAAATCATTGTTAACCCTTTCAGCCCCAAAGATAAAAAAAGACATTAACTCTGTTGAGACAAAAGACGAACCTAAAAAAGATGCTAAGGAAGCGTTAAACCTTAACGATGAAGAATTTTTAGATCCTAAGGATCTAATTGAAATGAATACAAAACAGTTAGATGTTCTAGTTGAAAGTAGAGTTGCCAATGAACTAGTTAAAGAAGTGGAGTCAATTAAAAAACCTAATGATACAAATGATTTTGGACTTATGGATTTATTATTTGTTGCAGTCATCTCTATCATTTCAGGGATATTAATAGCTCTTATTTATATACAATTGAATTCTAGAAAAACAAAAAAAATTCAATATGATTTTGATGAGGCTTCAGATTCGCAGTCATCTACCGATGGGCTGCCAAAGGGTCTAAGTATAAAAAATAATCATGATGAGCAGCAATTAGATTTAGCTGTGACTTATTTTGAAATGAGTGATTTCAAGAACTGTGAAAACATTCTTAAAGAGCTAATAAAAAATACTGACGATCTCGAAATCAAGACTTCCTCTCAAAACTTATTAACCAAACTTGAAACAAAGTGAGGTTAGCCTTTTCAACTGAATATGATGGTAGTTATTTCTCTGGTTTCCAAAAGCAAAAAAATGCAACATCTGTTCAGCAAACTATTGAGGAAGCTCTAAAAGAAATAACCAAAGAAAAAATTTCTATTAACTATGCTGGAAGAACTGATGCTGGCGTTCATGCATTAGCTCAAGTCTTTGATTTTGAGACAGAAATTCAAAGAGATGATGATAATTGGATAAAAGGAATGAATTCAAATCTACCAGATTCTATTTCTATTAGAAGCATTAGAAGAGTTCCAGACGATTTTCATTCAAGGTTTTCAGCAAAAGATAGAAGTTATACTTATGTTATTTATAACTCCAAAACTAAACCATTATTTTTTGGTGGCATGGCTCATTGGGATGACAATAAGATAGATATAGGAGTTTTAAGACAGCAAGCCGAAATGTTTATTGGAACTCATGATTTTTCTTCATTCAGAAGCTCAAATTGCAGCTCAAGAAATCCTACTAAAAACTTAAGTAAGATAGAAGTGGATACCCATAAGGATTTTATTTTTATTACTATCAAGGCAAATGCTTTTTTACATAATATGGTTAGAATAATCACTGGAACCTTATTAGATATTGCAAAAGGAGAGCTTGAACTTTCAGTAAAAGAGATTCTTCTTAAAGGAGATAGAAAATATGCAGGTAAAACTGCTTCTGCTAAGGGTTTATTCTTTTTAGGGCCTTCTTATGAATCTAGCTATAAAATTCCAACTCCTACATCAAACTTATTGGATAGATTAAAGTCATGAGTAACCAAAAAATTAAAGTATGTGGAATTTCAGATATAGAAGTTTTGGAGCAATTGATTGATCTAGAAACAGATTATGTAGGCTTTATTTTTTATAACAAGAGCCCAAGATATGTTGATGAAAACTTTTTATCATCCATCAAAGACCTTAACTTTAAAAATACAGTACCGGTTTGCGTATATGTAAACTCTGAAGAGGATTTTGTTTATAAAACTTCATCTTATTTTTTAAACCCAATTCTTCAGTTTCATGGTGATGAATCACATGACTACTGTGAATCATTTGGATTAGAGTATTGGAAAGCAATAAGAATCAAAGATAAGGATGATCTTCAAATCATCGAATCATTCTCATCGGCTTCGGCAATACTTTTAGAGAATCATAAAGATGGATCTTATGGAGGAACTGGAGAATCTTTTAATTGGAATTTATTAAAAGATATCGATACAAAAAATCAAAATTTTGTTCTTTCAGGTGGAATTAATTTAGAAAATGTTGATAATGCATTAACTACTAATTCTTGGTGTTTAGACCTTAATTCTGGAGTTGAATCTTCTGAAGGCATCAAGGACATTGACTTAATAAAAAATATTTTTAAAAAGATAAATACTTATGACAACTAATAATTTTAATTTTCCTGATAAAGAGGGCTTCTTTGGTGAATATGGAGGAAAGTTTGTACCAGAAACTTTGATGTATGCTCTCGAAGAATTGGAAAATACGTACAATAATTTAAAAGATAACAAAGAATTTTTAGACGAATTTTACAATGACTTATCTGCATTTGTTGGAAGGCCGTCTCCTTTGTATTTTGCCCAAAGACTTACAGATCATTATGGTGGTGGAAATATTTGGTTAAAGCGAGAAGACTTAAATCATACTGGTGCCCATAAAATAAATAATACAGTTGGACAAATTTTACTTGCTAAAAAAATGGGTAAAAAAAGAATTATTGCTGAAACTGGTGCAGGACAACATGGAGTTGCTACAGCAACTGTAGCTGCAAGATTGGGACTGGAATGTCATATATACATGGGCTCAGAGGATGTAAGAAGACAGTCTTTAAATGTTTATAGAATTAAACTTCTCGGAGCACAAGTTCATGCTGTTGATTCAGGCTCTGCTACCTTAAAAGATGCATTAAACGAGGCCTTAAGAGACTGGGTAACAAACGTAGACGACACTTATTACATAATAGGAAGCGTAACAGGACCGCATCCTTATCCAATGATTGTTAGGGACTTCAATTCAGTAGTCGGACAAGAAGTAGTTCAACAATCAAAAGAGCTGTTTAAAAAAATGCCAGATGCCATAGTTGCTTGTGTTGGTGGAGGTTCAAATGCCATGGGTATTTTCTATCCCTTCATTGATATAAAAGAAACAAGACTGATTGGAGTTGAGGCGGGTGGAAAAGGAGTCTTAACTGGTGAACATGCAGCCCCACTAAATGATGGAACGCCAGGAGTTCTTCATGGAGCAAGAAGCTATCTAATGCAAGATGAATCCGGTCAAATTAAAGACACTAAATCAGTTTCTGCTGGCTTAGATTATCCTGGGGTAGGTCCAGAACACTCATGGTTGAAAGATATTGGCAGAGCTGAATACGTTGCAGTAGATGATGATGCAGCACTCAAAGCATTTCATGAAGTTACGGAACTAGAAGGAATCATGCCAGCATTAGAAACTGCTCATGCCTTTGCTCATTTAGATATTTTAATGAAAGAATTAGACCCATCATCAAACGTTGTAGTAAACGTATCTGGAAGAGGCGACAAAGATATAAATACTGTTGCAGAAATAGATGGAATAAAATTTTGAACAGACTCACATCAAGGTTAGTTTCTCTCAAAGAAAGAAATCAAAAGGCTCTTGTTGCATATCTGGTAGCTGGAGATCCAGACATGGCGACAACACTAGATCTTATGCATCTTTTTGTAGAATCAGGCGTTGATGTAATTGAAATAGGAGTTCCTTTTACTGATCCTATCGCCGAAGGCCCAACCATTCAAAGAGCACATGATAGAGCACTTAAAAATAATATATCTTTAAAGATGATAATGAATCTTGTTGAAGACTTTAGAAAAAATGATCAAGAAACCCCAATAGTTTTAATGGGTTATCTGAACACATTTATTTCCCATCTTGACTTAGTTCAAGCTTCAAATAAAGACGGAATTGACTCTATATTAGTTGTAGATGTCCCTGGAGAGTTGAATTTAAAAAGTTACGGAATTAATAATCCAAATATAAATACTATTTCACTAATTTCTCCTACTACCAAAGAAGACAGAATAGAGTCCATTGCAAAAAATAGCACTGGTTTTATTTATTACGTTAACCTTAGGGGGGTTACGGGCTCTTCTAATCTTGATACAGATGAAATTAAAAATAATATCAATAGGATTAAACAGTACTCCGATCTTCCAACAATGGCAGGTTTTGGAATAAAATCTGTTGAGGATGCTAAAACATTGGCTGCATGCTCTGATGGGATTGTAATTGGATCTTCTATAGTTGAAATGATAAATGAGGAATCTAAATCAAAAGAATTTGATAGAATAAGAGATTATCTTAAGGAGATGAAAGCAGCTATATCATGAATTGGCTAACTAGGCTCATACCTTCAATAGGTACCTCTAAATCTAAAAGCAAGGTGCCAGATGGTTTATGGAGTTCTTGCCCATCATGCGAATCTGTTTTGTATGCACCTGAGTTAGAAAAATCATTATTTGTTTGCCCAAAGTGCGATCATCATTTAAGAATTGGAGCTAGAAAAAGATTAGAGATATTTTTAGATAATGGTTTCTTTGAAGAAATAGCTAAAGATATTAAGACAAAAGACTCACTCAAGTTTAAAGATACAAAATATTACTCATCAAGAATAAAAGACGCAGTCGCCGCAACCGGTGAAAACGAAGCCATCATAATTGGTAAAGGCTCCCTAGATTCCATGGCTGTTGTTGTTGCAGCATTTGAATTTAGATTCATGGGCGGCTCTATGGGTGGTGTAGTAGGAGAGAAATTTGTTCAAGGTATTAATCGAGCTATAAAAGATAGAACTCCATTTGTATGTTTTTCAACAAGCGGTGGTGCAAGGATGCAAGAATCAATGATCTCATTAATGCAGATGGCAAAAACTTCAGCAGCACTCCAAAAACTTAAAGCAGAAAAACTTCCATATATATCGATAATGGTTGATCCAATTTATGGGGGTGTTTCAGCAAGTCTTGCAATGCTAGGTGATATAAATATTGCGGAGCCAAATGCTTTTGTTGGATTTGCTGGAAGAAGAGTTATAGAGCAAACTGTAAGAGTTGACTTGCCTGATGACTTTCAAAAATCAGAATTTTTGTTAAAAAATGGAGCAATTGATATGATTGTCCACAGAAGAAATATTAGAAACAAAGTACATAAACTATTAAAAAAAATACATAAAACTTCATGAACATCGAACGACTTATAGGTTTAATTTTCAGCATAGGTTTATTGCTAGTGGTTTTGTTTGTTTTTCTAACTCCACAAATTGATTACCAACAAGAGTTTAAAGTTGAAGAGATAGCTACATCAGAAAAGCCAATAGTCAAAGAAAATATCAATGTTCCAAACATTAAAGAGGAAATGATTGAAGAAGAGCAATCGTATTCAAAGAATAATAATACTTCACAGATAAATGAGTCTGACTTTGATGTATTCGTTATGAGAGTTCATGTTTTATCTTCAGAAAAGAATGCATCAGATATCGTAATAAAAATTAACGAAGGAGGCTTTCCATCTTTTACTGAGCCATTTGGAGAAAATAAAGACCTCCATGCTGTTTATGTTGGCCCTTTTTTAACAAAAAAGGATATTACTGAAAACCTAGAATTAATTCAGAAAGTTTCTGAATCTAAAAATGGAGAGGTTTCAAGATGGAAGCTATAGGTTTAAATGAAGCCGATTGGTTCATTCTAGTTGTTTTAACTGCATCTGGCCTAATATCTTTAGCTAGAGGATTCACTAAAGAGTTTTTATCTTTATTTTTATGGATTTTTGCATTTATAGCAGCAGTTAGCCTCGAATTTATAGCCACTCCAAAGATAAATGAATTTATTGGGAACGAAGAGATATCTAAAATCTTATCTTATGTTGTTGTATTTATGGTTTCTATTATTCTCGGTGGAATTTTTATCAAGTTTATAAGTAGTCTTATAAAGTGGTCCGGAGCATCTGGTTTTGATAAATTTCTAGGAGTTCTATTTGGCTTAGCTAGAGGACTGATAGTCCTTTTTGTAATATTTTTACTATTACCCTCAAGCATCAAATCAACAGATTTAATCAATCAATCAAAAATTACTCCAATTATTGAAAAATATGCTCCGCAAATAGAAGCTTATTTTAGAGATTTAATAGATAATACCGATATTGTCGAGGAAGCCATCCAAGTAATTGAACCTATCAAAGAAGGTTTGGCTCCAGAGCCTGAGGACTTAAATTCTATTCAAGGGGAATCCTAATGTGTGGAATAGTTGGAATTTCAGCAGAAACTAACGTAGCTGCAGAAATTTATGACTCTCTCTTAATGCTTCAACACAGAGGCCAAGATGCTGCGGGCATGGTTGTTTGTGATCTTAACGGTAAATTAAATAGTAGAAAATCCATGGGATACGTCAGAGATGTATTTCAACAAAATCACATGGATAAATTAATTGGAAGTTACGGAATAGGGCATGTGAGGTATCCAACAGCCGGTGGAACAGGCAAAGAATTTGCTCAACCAATGTATGTAAACTCTCCATACGGCATAAGTCTTGCTCATAACGGCAATCTTACTAATTCCAAAGAGCTAGCAAACGAATTATTTCATGCAGAAATGCGTCATCTCAATACTGATTCAGACTCAGAAGTTTTACTTAATATTTTTGCACATGAATTAGCAAAGCAACGTGAAATATATCCTTCAGCTGATCATATATTTAAGGCTGTAGCAAAAACACACAGAAGGTGTGATGGAGCCTATGCTGTTATAGCATTGATAACCGGCCATGGTATTTTGGCCTTTAGAGACAATAATGCGATTAGGCCTTTATCCATAGGAATAAGAAAAGGTAAATCTAGAGATGAATATATAGTAGCCTCAGAAGATGCCTTATTTAAATCACAAGGTTTTGAAAAGTTAAGAGATATAGAGCCTGGTGAAGCTATTTTTATAGATAAAAATGGAAATCTTTTTTCTCAGCAGTGCGCCGATGAGCCAAGAAAAAGACCTTGTATTTTTGAATTTGTATATTTTTCAAGACCGGATTCAAAAATTGATGAGATTTCAGTTTACAAAGCAAGAATGAGAATGGGCTCTAAGTTAGCAAAATCAATACAATCAATTAAAGCTGACCATGACATTGATGTTGTAATCCCAATTCCTGATAGTTCAACCACAGCAGCGCTTCAACTAGCTGTTGATTTAGATGTACCTTATAGAGAAGGGTTTGTTAAGAATAGATATATAGGTAGAACTTTTATCATGCCTTACCAAGAAGAACGTAAAAAATCAGTTAGAAGAAAGTTAAATATTCTTGATCTAGAGTTTGCAGGTAAAAACGTATTGCTCATTGATGATTCAATCGTAAGAGGAACTACTAGTAAAAAAATTATTGAAATGGCTAAAGAGGCAGGGGCTAAGAAAGTCTATTTCGCATCTGCTGCCCCAGCAATTAAATATCAGAACCTTTATGGAATAGATATGCCAGCAACAAGTGAATTAATAGCTTCAAACAGAACTGATGAAGAGGTGGCAGAAGAGATAGGAGCAGATTGGCTCGTTTATCAAACCTTAGAAGACTTAATCGAAACCGTTCAATTTGGTAATCCTGATATTGAACAATTTGAAACATCTATCTTTACAGGAGAATACATTACTCCTATAGGTGAAAACTACCTCGAAGACTTAGAAAAATCTAGACAAGACGAAGTAAAAGCTCAAAGAGAAAAAGCTAAAGCCTAACTCGGATTTACAATATTTACTGCAGAGATGCTAGCTGAGTCTGCACTTTTTACATAAGTATCAATTTCATTAAAGTTAAGATATTTGTATATATCATCTGAAAGGGGATTAATGTCTTCCATATACTTATGATATTCCTCAACTGTTGGTAACTTACCAAGAATCGAAGCTATTGCAGATAATTCAGCAGAAGCTAAAAACACATTAGCACCATCACCTAATCTGTTAGGAAAGTTCCTCGTTGAGGTCGATACAACAGTAGAATTTGCTAATACTCTGGCCTGATTTCCCATACATAGAGAACATCCTGGTAACTCTGTTCTGGCACCTGCAACTCCAAAAATATTGTATATACCTTCTTCCATTAATTGTTTTTCATCCATTTTTGTTGGAGGTACAACCCAAAGCCTTGCCTTAGTGCCATTATATTTTTCTAATAATGTTCCAGCAGCTCTAAAATGACCAATATTTGTCATACAAGAACCAATAAAAACTTCTTGAATCTCAGTATTGGCTACCTCAGACAACGGCTTGATATCATCAGGGTCATTAGGACAGGCCAACAAAGGCTCAGTTATTTCATTTAAATCAATTTCAATAATTTCTGCATACTCTGCATTTTCGTCAGGCTTAAGAAGTTCTGGATTCTCAATCCATTCCTCCATTGCTTGAGCTCTTCTTTCTAAAGTTTTTGGATCACCATAACCACTGGCAATCATCCATCTCAACATAACTATATTGGATTTAAGGTATTCAATGATCGGTTCTTTATTTAACCTTACCGTACAACCGGAAGCTGACCTTTCTGCTGATGCATCTGAAAGCTCAAACGCTTGCTCAACCTTCATATCAGGCAGACCTTCAATTTCTAAACATTTACCAGAGAAGATATTTTTCTTTCCTTCTTTAGCGACTGTTAATAATCCTTTTTGGATTGCTGCATAAGGAATCGCATTAACCAAATCTCTTAATGTAATACCTGGTTGCATTTCTCCTTTAAATCTAACTAAGACAGATTCTGGCATATCAAGCGGCATTACGCCCAAAGTAGCAGCAAAAGCTACTAGTCCTGATCCGGCAGGAAAACTTATTCCTATTGGAAATCTAGTATGACTATCACCGCCAGTACCAACACCATCTGGAAGTAACATTCTGTTTAGCCATGAATGAATAATCCCATCACCTGGTCTTAAAGATACTCCTCCACGATTCATAATAAAGTCTGGAAGATTATGTTGTGTTTCTATATCTACAGGTTTTGGATAAGCAGCTGTATGACAAAATGATTGCATGACCAAATCAGCAGAGAAGCCTAGACATGCTAATTCTTTTAGTTCGTCTCTTGTCATTGGGCCTGTTGTGTCTTGAGAACCAACTGTTGTCATCCTTGGCTCACAATATGTTCCAGGTCTAATACCTTCAACTCCACATGCCTTACCAACCATCTTTTGAGCGAGTGTATAGCCTTTATCTGAAGCATCCTCTGCATCAGGTCTTCTAAATACTTTTGAAGGCTCTAGTCCAAGAAACTCTCTTGTTTTGTCTGTTAACTGACGCCCAATAATCAAAGGTATTCGTCCATTCGCTCTTACTTCATCAAGCAAAACCTCTGTCTTTAATTCAAAAGTTGTTAGGACCTCATTTGTTGAGGCATCTAAAATTTTTCCTTCAAAAGGTTTTAAGATAATTTCTTGTCCCATTTCAAGAACAGAAACATCAAACTCAATAGGAAAAGAACCAGAATCTTCCATAGTATTAAAAAAGATAGGAGCTATTTTGCTTCCAAAACAGAATCCGCCTTCTTTTTTATTTGGTATACATGCAATGTCATCACCCATATGCCATAAAACTGAATTTGTTGCAGACTTTCTAGATGAACCAGTTCCAACAACATCACCAACAAATGCTAGTGGATTTCCTTTTTTCTTTAATTCTTCGATTGTTTCAAGAGGAGTCTTTAATCCTTCTCTTGGCATTTTAAACATAGCCAGTGCATGTAATGGAATATCAGGTCTTGACCATGCATCGGTTGCAGGAGATAGATCATCGGTGTTGATTTCACCACTTACTTTGTAAACAGTAAGCTTTATAGTGTCGTGAATTTCAGGCTTTTTTGTAAACCAAAGACCATCAGCCCAAGCTTGAACAACTCTTTTAGCATATTCATTAGTTTGTGATAGTTCAAAAATTTCATTAAAAGCATCAAAGATAAGAAGGGTAGTGCTTAATGCATCAGCAGCAGCATCTCCGAGACCCTCTATTTTTAAACATGCAATTAATGGAGCTATGTTATATCCACCAAGCATAGTACCCAGTGTCTCAACAGCATCTACTTTGGTTATATATGGACTTTCTGACTTGCCAGTAGTTATATCTGCTAAAAAAGCAGCTTTAACATATGCAGACTGATCCACTCCAGCTGGAATTCTTTCTTTAAAAAGATGAAGTAAAAGATCTGACTCGTCATGCTCAGATTTTAGAAGGTCCACCAACTTAGCCGTTTGATCTGCATCAAGTGGTAATGGAGGTATATTCTGCTCCGCTCTTTCGTCTACGTGTGCTTTGTATTCGTTTAACATGTGCTTTCTCCGTGGCTCATTTTACTCTTCTACTGAAAAGGCTTCCACTAAATCACAGTTTTTATTTTAAAATGAGTTATTATTTTCATTAATTATGCGTAAAAACCGATCTACAACACCTTGCTTAGGTATATGTTCAACAACATACGGCGATGATGTCTGTAAAGGCTGCAAAAGATTCGTCCATGAAATCATCAGCTGGCCAAAATATTCTCCCGAGGAAAGGGCTTATGTGAATGATCGGTTGGAGAAATTTAAACTTATTATTCTTAAAGACAGGTTTAAAATTGATGACGAGGATCTTTTTGCAATTAGATTAAAAGAAAATGCCATCAACTATAATAATTCACTAGATTCGCTGACATGGATATTTGATTTATTTAGAGCTGCAGGCTCTCAAAAACTAGAACTAAATTATTTTGGGATTTCCAGTCTGCAAGATTTCAATCCAGAAACAATTAAAGATGAAATAAATAAAGAGCTTTTAGATTTATCCGAAGCTCATCACCAAAGATATTTCCCTGCTAAATAATTTTTTCTATCCAAAGTCTTTCAACATTCTTTTTAACTCTAAAGAATGCTGCTCTTCTTCAGCTATCATTCCTCTCGCATACTCTTCTACAAATATAGATTTATTTTCTACTGCTTCTAGTAATTTTTTATAAAGGTTTAGAGCAAAGATTTCATGCTCTAGACTTTCTTCTAGAATATCTTCAATAGAGTGTCTATGAGTTTCTTCTATCTTCGCTATTCGTT
>CAZTGS010000017.1:0-25744 GCA_964613455.1 uncultured Gammaproteobacteria bacterium
TATGAATTTTTCATAGACATATACTACCAGTATATATATTTCTAAGATAGAATTATCACCTACAAAAAATAAGGATTCTCATGAAATTGCACAAAACATTTTTAACATATTTTTTTCTAACTTTTGCTGGATATTCTTTAATAACATTTGTACCTAATGTTAATGCAGAAGATGAAGCTAAACCTGAATCGACTGAAGAAACAAAAGAAAGTAGCTCTGATGAAAAAGGTAAAATGGGTGGAAAAGGTAAGAAAAAAGAATATGAAAGCATAGATGAATTTTTAGAAGATGGAGAATATAAATCTATAGACGGCTTTATGAATCTTCTTCATGAAACTGAGAAAGATAAATATTTTTTAGTGCTTGAAGAAAGTGAGCTTAATAAAGAATTTATTTATTTTGCTTATATTCTTAATGGTCCTCAGGATGTTGGAGCAAGCGGAGGCTCTATGGGAGAAGGCTCTATCTTGGAGTTTAGAAAATTTAAAGAAGACATTGGCTTGTATAAGATCAATACTAAATATACATACGACGATGACAATGCAATATCCCAATCCAAGCTTACAAATATTATTGAAGCTTTCATGGGTAGATTTAAGATCGCTGTTAAGGAAGAAGGTAAATTTGTAATTAACGTTGATAAGTTATTTTTGAGCGAAATGCTTACAGGGATCACACCAAATATTCCAAAAGAGTATATGGAATATTATGATTTAACTTTAGGTAGATTGGATAAAGAGAAAACATTTATTAATGATGTAAGAAACTATTCTAAAAATACTGCTATTGAGGTTAATTATGGCTTCTATAATCCAAAGCCTAAGCCTGGTGCTCCTATAGATGCTGTCGCAGATGTAAGGTATACATACATTTCTGCAAGACATCTCTTTGTTGAAATGCCTGATGACAATTTTGAGCCTAGAGTTGCAGATCAAAGGGTTGGTTATTTTTCAGAAAAAGTAACAAATCTTTCTTCTTACGACACATATCCTGCACGTGATTTAATGAATAGATGGAGGTTGATTAAGAAAAATCCAGATGCTGAGCTTTCTGAACCAGTTGAACCAATAGTATATTGGGTTGAAAATTCAACTCCTGAAGAAATTAGACCATTTGTTATTAAGGGTATTGAGGGATGGAATGCTGCTTTTGAAAAAGCTGGTTTTAAAAATGCTATTGTTGCAAAAATTCAACCTGATGAAGCAGAATGGGATGCTGGTGACGTTCAATATAATGTTGTCAGATGGGCATCTACTCCGAATCCACAATTTTCAGGATATGGACCAAGTATTGCCAATCCAAGAACTGGAGAAATTATTGCTGCTGATATTGTTCAAGAATTCAATGCTATCAAACGAGGATACACTTACAGAAAATTATGGGGATATTCTGAAGATAATGATCCTTTAGAACAGTGGATAGTGTCTTTAACGATGCATGAGGTAGGACATACGTTAGGATTGAGACATAACTTCAAATCTAGCTGGATATACGATGCAAGCGAAATACATGATGTATCAATTACAGGAAATAGCCATATTGGCTCTGTTATGGATTATGATCCAATTAATTTAGCACCTGAAGGAATAACTCAAGGAAACTTTTTCCCTCATGGTCCAGGAATTTATGATAAATGGGCTATAGAATTTGGTTATACACCCAATATGAGTGCAGAACAAAGGGTTCAAATTTTATCAAAATCATCTATACCAGAATATATATTTGGCACTGACGGTGACGCTATGGGTTCTCCTGGTTCAAATATTGATCCAAGAGCAAAAAGATATGACCTATCTGGTGACCCGGTAACATATTCTTCACAAAGAATTGAAATATTAGATGCAAAAATTAAAGAGCTGCCTTCTATTTTTCTGAAAGATGGTGAAACCTCAACAGAATTTAGAGGTGCATTCCTTAGTCTTACAAGAGAAAAAGGAAGATTTATGGAAGGAGTATCAAGATTAATTGGTGGAGTATATTCTAATAGAATAGTTACTGGACAATCTGACATGACTCCATTTGAAGCTGTCTCATACGAAGATCAAAAAAGAGCAATGAATTTAATCACTTCTAAATTATTATCAAATGATGCATTTGTATTTGATGAAGAGCTAGTTAAAAATCTTCAAAATGAAAAAAGAGCAGCTTACAGCAGCAGACAAAGAGGAAATGAAGACCCACAATTACATGAGCTAGTTATTAATATACAAGGTCGTGTCTTAGCACACATTCTTCATCCAACTGTTATGACAAGACTTGTTGATAGCTCTCAATATGGAAATTTATATATGCCAAATGAAGTTTTAAGTGACTTGTCAGCAGGAATTTTTGTTGCAAAAGAGCTTCCAACCACTTTTAAAATGAACCTACAATCTAAATATATTGATGGCTTATTATCAGGTTTGAACGATGATGATTATGATGAAATATCTAAGGCAGCAATATATAAATCTATCTTAGAAATTCAAACTTTCACAAAACGACCTTATGGCACTCCTGAGTTTAAGAGCCATCTTAAGTTTTTAAATTGGAAAATAAATAACGCCTTAGAGAGTTAATTTTTTTCTTTTTGTAATAGCTCTTTTTTTTTGATAGCGCCTCCAGGGGCGCTATAGCCACCTAGAGTTCCATTTGAACATATAACTCTATGACATGGCCTAGTTATGGGGGTTGGGTTCTTTCCACAAGCATTTGCTACTGCTCTAGAGGCGTTAGGCTTACCCAGTGCTAATGCTATTTCTTTATATGATCTTGTTTGACCAAAAGGAATTTTGTCAATTTCAGACCATACAGCTTTTTGAAAATCTGTAGCCAATATAAATTAAAGCCAGGAGCTGATGAGAGCAAAGGCATCATCTTTTGATATTTCAATGCGAGCGTATTTTGGTGTATCCATGGACATCATTTGCTCAACTATTGTTTCGATTTTAATATCTAAATTATTTAAATAGCTTGCTAAATCTTTCTTTGCATCCTCATTATCATTTTCTGATGTAAGTTTTTGAGAGTAATAATTAGTTTTAAATACTAACTGACCTAATTCGATAATTGCTGCTTCAGAGTCTTCACATTCCTCATCTTCATATTTATCTATAGCATTTAATATCCAATAATGAGGCTTCCCAACTTTTGCCTTAGCTTCTTCAAGGTTTGGATAAAGTTTTGTATGAGATTTCTCTTTAAACCAATTATCTTCATGCTCAACTATGCATACCTCTTTTAACTGGAAGATATAATCTTTTAAATTTTCATCTTTTGTTTTAAATGGATATTTCATATAAATTTTCTCTAGATTGCTCTAAGCACTTTATTAATTTTTTTCATTGCCCATTCTATCTCAGATTTCTTTATCATAAGAGGTGGTGCAAATCTAATAACAGTTTTATGAGTTTCTTTTGCAAGGATGCCCTCTTTTAGTAACATTTTGCATATATCTTTTGCAGTAGTTTTAGAATCATGGAATTCCATACCAATCCAAAGACCTCTTCCTCTAACTTCTTTAATCATAGGATGGTTAATTCTTTGAAGTTCACCAAGAAAAAATTTCCCTAGGACATCACTATTTTCAATTAAATTGTCTTCGTATAAAAGCTCTAATGCTCTTTTAGCAACTGCGGCAGATAAAGGATTGCCTCCAAAAGTAGAGCCGTGAGAGCCAGGGTTAAAATGATCCATCACCTCTCTTGAGCTTAAAAATGCGGATACTGGCATTAAACCTCCACCAAGTGCTTTACCTAAAATAAGACCATCAGGAATAATATCTTCATGCTCAAAAGCAAATAATTTTCCTGTTCTACCTAATCCAGATTGGATTTCATCTAATATTAATAAAACATTATTTTTAGTGCAAACCTCCCTAAGTTCTTTTAGCCATCCTTTTTCTGGAATAATGATTCCGCCCTCACCCTGAATCGGTTCTAAAAGAACTGCGCAAGTATTTTTATTGATCTTATCTGATATAGATTTAATAGATTCATTAAGGCTTTTTCCATGACCACAGTAATCTGCAACCACAAACCCATCAGAGAATGGGCCAAAACCTTTTTTGTAATCTTGATCGGTAGAAAAGCCAACAATGGTTGAAGTTCTTCCGTGAAAATTTCCTTCACCAACAATTATTTCTGCCTTATTTTCTGGTATGCCTTTAGAAAAGTAACCCCATCTTCTAGCTGCTTTAATAGCAGTTTCTACTGCTTCTGCTCCAGTGTTCATTGGTAGCACAGCTTCAAAACCGCTAACTTTAGATAAATATTCTATATATTTAGCAAATGGCTCTGTATAAAAAGCTCTGGAGGTTATTGCAAGCTTCATTGATTGCTGATGCATGGTTTCAACTAAATCTGGGTGAGAATGACCATGACTTACTGCAGAATATGCTGACATCATATCTAGATATTTATTATCATCAATATCCCATAAATATGCTCCTGAACCTCTTGCAAGAACTACAGGTAATGGCTGATAATTGGCGGCACCATATATAGATTCTTTTTCAATATAGGTGTTTGAGGTGTCATATTTCATAATGACATTTTAAACCTGATGAACTTGGACTGCTAGGAGAAAATCATGAAAATACAATCCCCGACACAATTATTTATGGTTGAGCCTGCTGCTTTTTATACAAATATTCAAACAATGGATTCAAATCACTATCAGTCAGATGACTCAAATCAAAGTAGAGCAGTTATTTTGGAGAATGCCAAAAAAGAATTTCATAAATTAAAAAATGAGATCGAAAAGAATGGAATAGAAGTAATCTCATGTGTTGGAAATGAGAATTGTCCTGATCATATTTTTCCAAATTGGTTCACAACTTTTTCTAATAAAACAATGCAAATATTCAGTATGAAGGCCAAAAACAGACGAACTGAAAAAACACCAGAGATGATAAGTCTTTTAAAAGAGAGCTATGAGCTAACTTGTGACTATAGTGATTTTGAAAATAAAAATATCTTTTTAGAGTCTACTAGCAGCATGGTATTTGATAGAGTTAATAAAGTTGCTTATATTGGTCTTTCACCAAGAACAGATAAAGAATTAGCCAGACAATGGTGTCATGATAATTCATTTGAAATGGTCTTATTCGAGACCACCAGTCATGTTGGAAAACCTATTTATCATTCTGATGTATTTATGTACGTTGGCACTGAGATGATTGGAATATGCATTGATGTGATTAATGAAGAGTACAAGGAGATGGTCTTAGAAAAAGTATCGAGATTTCATGATGTAATGATAATTGATGAGGAACAAATACTAAATTTCTGCGGAAACTCATTAGAAGCAAGAAATAGGCAGAATGAAAAATTTATAATAATGTCTACTAAGGCATTTTCGTCTTTGTCCTCTATTCAGATAGAGACTTTAGAGAAATATTTCAAAAAAATAATTTATTCAGATTTATCCTCAATTGAAAAATATGGAGGCGGCTCTGCAAGATGTATGTTGTCAGAATTATTTTAAAATTATCCAGCTTCTTGAACGAAATCTGTAACCCTTTTCATACCGCCTAGTGGAAAAAAGTGAACTTGTTCAATGTTAAAACTTGGATTTGTACTTTTATAATCTGCCAGTTCTTGAAGAACTTGAGTTGGTTTATAGGGAAGTAGAAGTTTCGTTAGGTCTAATGCTCTTTTTTGTAAAATCTTTATAGATGCTCCAACTCCGCATTCAATAGAGTATTTTATTAATGTTTGTAGTTTTGCTGGTCCAGCAATACCAATGTGAACAGGAATATCAATGCCTTTATTCTGAATGCTCTTAACCCAATTAATAACCGGAGCAGATTCAAAACAAAACTGGGTGGCTAAAGCCATCTGAGCATCTGTTCTTTGAGAAAATTCATACTTCCATGAAAGCGCTTCATCAACATTCAAGCTTGATCCATCCGGATCAATATCTTTGTTACCCTCCGGATGCCCTGCTATATGTATTCTTTTAAAACTAAATTTATCAAATAATTCAGTTTCAAGAAGCTGAATAGATGAATCAAAGTCCCCGTATGAATTATTTGCCCCTCCAGCTATAAGCAATGCCTCATTAATATTGGCCTCTCCTTGATATTTTTTAATCCATTCGCTTAAGGTGTTTTTGTCTTTAATAATTCTTGCTGGGAAATGTGGCATAGCTTTGAAGCCTTGCTCATTAATTTTTTTAGCAGTTACCAACATATCCTCTATTGGGGTACCTTCTATATGGGCTATATAAACTCGTGTACCTTTTGGCAGAGCATCAGAAAAGCTATCAATCTTTGCAGCAGCCCCTGGTGTAACTTCTATCGAGTAGCCTTCAAGAAAATTTTTTAAATTTTTTGTATCTGTCATAATTAATTATAAGTATAAGGTGATTAAATAATACAATTTTAAATACATTCTATGGTCTATTTAAAAAAAATTCTTTAAAATCCTTGAATAAATTTAACCTAAAATATAAATGCAATACGAAACAGTTCTAGAAGTTACTCATTACACTGATAGATTATTTAAGTTTAAAACTACTAGAGATAAATCTTTTAAGTTTAAAAATGGTGAATTCGCTATGATCGGACTTGAAACAGAGACCAAACCATTATTGAGAGCATATAGCATTACTTCTACATGCTACGAGGATCATTTAGAATTTTTGAGCATTAAGGTTCCAAACGGACCTCTTACTAGCAGACTTCAAAATATTTCAGAAGGCGATATTATTTTGGTAAAACCTAAAACTACTGGCAGTTTAGTTATTGATTACTTAAAACCAAAAAAGAATTTGGTTCTTCTAGCAACAGGCACAGGTATAGCTCCTTTTATAAGCATAGTTAATGATCATGAAACTTATGAGCGGTTTGAAAATGTCTTACTGTTTCATACAGTAAGAGATAAAAATGAATTAGCTTATTTAGAAGAGCTTTCTCAATTGAGTCAAAATATGAATTTAAAATATATTGAATCTGTGACTCACGGAGATTATGTTAGAGAAGGAAGGTTTTGGGACTGGATAGAGGAGAGTTTGCCGAATAATTTTTCAATGGAAAGAGACTCTATTATGGTATGCGGTTCACCAGAACTGAATAAAGAATGTCGAACAATGTTTTCAGAACTTGGATGGCAGGAAGGCAATACAGGTGAGATGGGCGATTTTATGCTTGAAAGAGCTTTTGCAGGATAATATTTAACTGGCGGAGAGTGAGGGATTCGAACCCTCGATACAGTTACCCATATACCTCCTTAGCAGGGAGGCGCTTTCGACCACTCAGCCAACTCTCCGAAATTGATGCAAGATTATAACCCTTTGCTGATATAAAAAAATACCTAATTATCTATTGAATTCTATTTGAGAACCAAAAGGTAAATTTTCATTTACTTGTCCATCTCTAAAAGCAATATTTCCATTGATCACAGTCATGAATACTGAAGATTTAAACGTAGTATTTGAAAAAGGAGACCATCCGCATTTATATAAAATATTCGATTGATCGACTGTGTAAGGTTTATCTATATCAATAATAGCTAAATCAGCATAATAGCCCTCTCTAATAAACCCTCTATCTTTTATCTGAAATCTTGTAGCTGTATTGTGACTTGTCTTTCTAACAATTTGTTCGAGTGTGAAAACTCCATCATGATAAAAGTCTAAGAGAATCTGAAGAGAATGTTGAATTAAAGGAAGTCCAGCAGGAGCATCAACATATTTCATATTTTTTTCATCCCAAGTATGAGGTGCATGATCAGTAGCAATGATATCGATTTTATCTTCATTAACTGCATCAACTAAAGCCTGTCTATCTGATTCTTCTTTAACAGATGGATTGCATTTTATTTGGTTTCCAAGCCTTTCATAATCGCTATTATTGAAATGAAGATGATGCACACAAACTTCAGCTGTTATTTTTTTATGATCTATAGCTCCGCTTGTAAATAAACTCATCTCTTTTTCAGTTGAAAGATGGAAAACATGAAGATGGGCTGAATGCTTTTTAGCTAAGTCGACTGCCAATGAGCTTGATAAATAGCAACTTTCTGCATCTCTTATAAAAGGATGATGTATAGCAGAAAGATCATCCCCATACTTTGCCAAGAAAGCTTTCTCATTTGCTCTAATCCTTGGCGTATCTTCGCAGTGAGTAACAATATTTAATGGGGAATACTTAAAGATGCCCTCTAATGCATCAATACTATCAACAAGCATATCTCCTGTTGATGCGCCCATGAATACTTTTAAACCTGCTGCTTTTTTAATATCTACATTTTTTATTTCTTCTAGATTGCTGTTCGTTGCCCCTAGGTGAAATGAAAAATTAGAAAGAGATCTCTGGCTAGCTAACTCAAATTTTTTATCAAGATTTTCAAGTGTAGTTGTTGCTGGATTTACGTTTGGCATTTCAAAATAACTAGTGACGCCTCCAGCTAATCCTGCAAAAGATTCTGATGCTATATCGCCCTTGTGTGTGAGACCAGGTTCTCTGAAGTGAACTTGATCATCAATTAGACCAGGCATAACGTACCTTCCATTAACATCTATGGTTTCTTTGGATTCTGCTTGTATATCTGTACTTATTAATTCAATTCTGTCATTTTTAATTGCTATATCTGACTCAAATATTGAATCTTCATTAATGATATTGCAGTTTTTTAGGATAAGGTCATACATATTATTTCTCTAGCTCAAAAACGTCATGAAGGGCTTTAACTGCTTTTTCAACAGACTTCTCTTCAATAACAATGGTTATTTTAATTTCTGATGTGCTAATCATTTGAATATTTACATCATTATCAGCAAGGGCTTTGAATGCTGTACTTGCTATACCAGCATGGGTTCTCATACCAACTCCAACTAGTGAAACTTTAGCAATATTTGAATCAACCAAAACATCATCAATTTCTAATGAGTCTTTGATAGTATTAATAACATCTGTTGCAGACGTTTCATCTTCTTTGGAAACTGTAAAGGTAAAATCAGTTTTTCCATTAACACTAACATTCTGGACAATAACATCTACTTCAATATTGGCATCACTTAATGGGCCTAAGATTCCATACGCCATTCCTGGAGTATCGCTAACACCATGAAGTGTATATTTCATTTGATCTTTCTGAAAAGCAATTCCAGACACTAATCCATTTTCCATATCTTTCTCCTCAAGAGATATTAGAGTACCATCGCCAGATTTGAAGCTTGATAAGACTCTTACCGGTACTTTGTATTTATTTGCAAACTCTACTGCTCTAATTTGTATTACTTTAGCGCCTTGACCGGCCATTTCAAGCATTTCTTCCATTGTAATGACATCTAATTTTTTAGCCTCAGGAACTACTCTAGGATCCGTAGTATAAATGCCCTCCACATCGGTATAAATATCACATCTTTCTGCATTCATTTCTGCAGCTACTGCAACTGCTGTAGTATCAGAACCACCTCGACCAAGCGTTGTAACATCACCAGACTCCGTAATACCTTGAAAACCTGTAATTATAGGGACAATTCCATTATCTAAAGCATCCTGAATTTTCTTAGAATCCATTTCTAATATTCGAGCCTTAGAATAACTGTCTGTGGTTTTCATAGAAATTTGTGATGCTGTATAAGATTTAGCCTTAACACCAATTTGATGAAGAGCCATAGATAGCAATGCTGCACTAACTTTTTCACCCGTTGAAATAAGAGCATCGAATTCTCTTTTACTTGGATTGTCGCCAAAAGACTTAGCTAGCTTTATAAGTCTATTAGTTTCACCACTCATTGCAGAAACAACCACTACAACCGAATTATTTAAAGAAGCTTCTTGAATTATTTTTGCAACAGCTGCGATTCTCTCTTCTGAACCAACAGATGTTCCTCCAAACTTTTGAACTATGATTTTTGACATTATATTTTTCTAGTTTGCGAGCGATTTTACTGAATTTGCAATAGATGTCACGAATTCATTGATATTTTCTGACTCTCCAGCTCCTTGAGCAAAATCAGGACGGCCGCCACCCTTTCCGTCTATTTGTTCGCATAGGTGAGAAACTATTTCTTTTGCAGATATTGAATCCGTTAAGTTTTCAGTTACTCCACAAACTATGGCAATTTTATTTTCTTGAACATTTAATAAAATAATTGATCCTTTATCTAGGCCTGCTTTTCTTTGATCAACCATGCCTCTCAATAACTTATTATCATCGATTGATACTTGTTCTATTAATAGCTTCCAATCATTTATTTCAAAAGTTTCAGAAAAGACTATTTCTACTTTCGATTGAACCTTGCCACCAGATTTTTTTAGTTTTTTATTCTCTTCTATTAATGCCTCAACTTTCTCAAGCATGGAATCAGCAGGAACGTTTAAAGTTTGCTGTAAGGCTTCGTTCACGCCTCTTACCTCATTAATATATTCTAAAGCTCTCTTTCCACCCAAGGCTTCAATCCTTCTAACACCAGAGGCAACGCTTGATTGACCCGTAATTACAAAGATTCCAACATCACCTGTTCTATCTACATGGGTACCACCACATAATTCTACTGAAAAAGATTTTTCTCCCATACTTAAAACTCTTACTTCATCTTCGTACTTCTCTCCAAATAAAGCTTGTGCTCCAGAGTTCATAGCATCATCAAGTTTCATAATTTCTGTTGTTACTTCAAGATTATTAAGACTTTCTTTGTTAACAATATCTTCGATAGCTAAAATTTCCTCTTTAGTTAAAGGTTTTGAATGTGAAAAATCAAATCTAAGTTTGCTTTCATCTACCAAGGAACCTTTTTGCTGCACATGATCACCCAATACTTCTCTTAATGCAGCATGCATTAAATGAGTTGAAGAATGATGTATAGCTATAGCTGCTCTTTTATCTTTTTCAACACTCATATTTATAACATCGCCATTTTTTAATGTACCTTTGTCTATTACCGCTTTGTGTAAGAAAACTTTTCCTTGTTTCTTGCAATCTAAAATAGTACCAGTTGAATCGCTGGATTTAAACCTTCCTGTATCACCAATTTGACCGCCCGATTCAGCATAAAAAGGAGTTCTATCGCATGCAATAAAAATCTCTTCTTTTTCTTCAGCTGAGTCAACTCTATCTTGACCTTTCCATAAGACCAAAACTTTAGAATCAGAGTCTAAAATTTCATAACCAAGGAACTCCGTTTCGTTTACTCCTGATGCTGCAGGAAGTGAAGATACAAAGCTGCTGCCAGCTTTAGACGATTTTTTTTGTTGGTTCATGCATTTTGTAAAACCTTCTTCATCTATTTTTAGATTTTTTTCTCTAGCAATGTCTGCAGTTAGATCATACGGAAAGCCAAAAGTATCGTGGAGTTTAAAAACCACTTCACCAGCAATCGTGTCTCCTTCAAGGTTGCTAATTGCATCTTCTAATATATTTATACCCTTTTCCAAGGTTTCAAAAAACTTAACTTCTTCATCTTTTATAATTTTTGCTATCTGGTCTTTCTTTTGTAATAAAACTGGATAGGCATCTTGCATCAACTCTGCAAGATCTTGAACAAGCTCATTTAAAAATGGTTTCGTAGCTCCCATCTTATATCCATGACGAATAGCTCTTCTTAGTATTCTTCTTAAAACATAACCCCGACCTTCGTTCTCCGGTGATATTCCGTCAGCAATAAGAAAGCTTGTTGATCTTATATGATCGGATATAACTTTATGTGATGGGCTTTGCTCATTACCAAGAACTCTTTCTGAGGCACTTATAAGATCTTTAAATAAATCTGTTTCATAATTTGAATTAACTCCCTGCATAACGGCAGCTATTCTCTCTAAACCCATGCCAGTATCAACTGAAGGTTTTGGCAGAGGAGTCATTTCTCCTGATTCACTTCTATTAGATTGCATGAACACAAGATTCCATATTTCTACGTATCGATCGCCTTCGTCTCCATCAGAGCCTGGAGGTGTGCCTTCGATATGATCCCCATGATCATAGTAAATTTCTGAACACGGCCCACATGGACCTGTTTCACCCATAGACCAAAAGTTATCTTCATCACCCAATCTGACTATTTGTTTAGGATCTACCCCTATAGTTTCTTTCCAAATTTCAGCAGCCTCATCATCATCCTTGTAAACCGATATCCATAACTTTTCTTTCTCGAGTTTAAGAACTTCTGTTAAAAATTCCCAAGCGTACTTGATAGCATCTTCTTTAAAATAATCGCCAAAGCTAAAATTACCAAGCATTTCAAAGAAAGTATGGTGTCTTAATGTATAGCCAACATTCTCAAGATCATTATGCTTCCCGCCTGCTCTAATACATCTTTGCGAGGAAGTTGCACGAACATATTTTCTTTTATCTGTTCCTAAAAATACATCTTTGAATTGAACCATGCCTGCATTAGTGAATAACAGTGTTTCGTCATTCACAGGAATGAGTGAGCTTGAATCAACAATCTCATGGTCTTTTGATTTATAAAAATCAAGGAAAGCTTGTCTTATATCGCTAGTTTTCATTTTTAATAGTCGCAATGTTTTTATATTTCTTATAATTCTCTATGTAATGATGAGCTCCAAGTGAAACAAGCTCTTGCTCTTCTTCGGTAAGAGTCTTCTTAATTTTACCCGGCATCCCCAAAACCATAGAACCGTCAGGTATTTCCATTCCTTCAGTTATTAATGCTTTGGCTCCAATAATACAATTTTTACCTATTTTAGCTCCGTTTAATATTACAGATCCTATTCCAACAAGGCTACCATCTCCAATCTCACAACCGTGAAGCATAACCATATGACCAACAGTTACATACTTGCCAACAATACATTTATATCCTGGATCAGTATGAATAACACTACCATCCTGAATATTAGAGCCCTCTCCAATAATTATTGGCTCATTATCACCTCGAAGGGTTGCGTTGAACCAGACACTAGCATCTTTAGATAACTGAACATCACCTATGACAGTAGCATTAGGCGCGATATAAAAATCATCACCCTCTGTTTTTAAAGTTTTATCGCCTAAATTAACGATCATATTGTTCTCTTATAATATCTAGATCTGATGGAATATCTGCATCAAAACAAGTATTCAACAAATCTGCAGTAATCATAGCTGTTAAGCCCCAAATCTTATGGCCATTATAAACCCAACTAGGGATTATTATCTTTTTATTCTTCCTCTCCATTTCATTCTTGATGGCATTTTCTTTATTGAGAAGATAGCTAAGCGGCACTGTAAATATTTCTGCAATCTCCTCATTGGCTATAAAATCTTGTTTCTTAGTTATCAAGCCTACAAATGGATTGACCTCAATATCATGACGAGAGATTAAATAATGCAATGCACCTAGTTCTGTGACGTCATCCTTATTAAGGTTTATTTCTTCATAAGATTCTCTTAATGATGTTTGGTATAAATCTCCATCGCCTTCCTCCCACTTTCCTCCTGGGTAGCTGGTTTCTCCTGCATGAGTTGACATCTTTGACGACCTTTTAGTGAATAGAATCTCTGGATTATCAATAAATTCATCAAAATAAAGGATGCCAATAAATACTCCTGCTTTTTTATGAGAAGTTGGGTGAAGAAGATTTAGTTTTTCAAGCTTTTGCTTTATGCTGTCTATCATTGAGGTAAGTTTAACGTCTTAGACAACCTTATACTTTTATTTAGGAACAAAAAATTGAAATATTGCTCAGATTGCGGAAGCTCAAAATTAGAATTCAAAACTCCACAAGGCGATAATATAAAAAGATATTGCTGTCCCGACTGTAATAGCATCCATTACACAAATCCAAATATGATAGTTGGTACTATTTGTATCAGAGATGGAAAGATATTGATGGCTAAAAGAAATATTCATCCAAGAAAAGGTATGTGGACCTTGCCAGCAGGTTTTATGGAAAATGCAGAATCACTTCAAACAGGTGCTTTGAGAGAGACTATGGAAGAAACCATGTCAGAAGCTAAAATTATAATGCCATACACTATGTTTAGTTTGCCTCATATTAATCAGGTTCATTTATTTTATCTAGCTGATCTCCTGGATGACAATTACGGTCCTACATCAGAGAGTATAGAAGTTAAATTATTTACTGAAGAGGAAATTCTTTGGGATGAGTTAGCTTTCCCTACTGTTGAAAGAACTCTCAAATACTATTTAGAAGACAGTAAAACTAACAACTTTATCTTTAGAGAAGAAGATATAAATCTTTGGTAATTCTTTTTATTCGGTAAATTTTTTAGCATTAATGAATATCTGCATCCAAGGAGAATATTCATTCCAATGATCTGGCTTCCAACTCATCTGTAACTTTCTAAAGACTCTCTCGGGATGAGGCATCATGATCGTTATCCTGCCATCAGCTGCTGTTATACCTGTTACTCCATCAACTGTGCCGTTTGGATTTAAAGGATACCTTTCAGTATTATTACCTTTTGAATTTACAAAATTTAAGGCTAATTGATTGGATTTGATAAGTTCATCCAGATTATTTTCTTTAAATTTAGCATAGCCCTCACCGTGAGCTGAGGCAATAGGCATAGACCACCCATCCATGTCAGCAAGTAAAACTGAGTTACTTTTATTTACCTTTACTTGAGCTAGACGCGCCTCAAACTGATCAGAAAGATTTTTTTCAAAACTTGGCCAATAGTCTGCACCTGGAATAATATCTTTTAATTTAGAAACCATCTGACAGCCGTTACAAACTCCTAAAGTAAATGTAGATTCATTATTAAAAAATTCTTCAAACTGATCTTTTACTAAATTGTTATGAAGAATAGTTTTAGACCAACCTCCTCCAGCTCCAAGAACATCTCCGTATGAGAAGCCGCCACAAGCTGCTAACCCATTAAAGTCTTTTAAATTAACCTTATTATCAAGTAAGTCCTGCATATGCACATCAACAGCTTCAAACCCAGCGAGGGTGAATGCAGCAGCCATTTCCATTTGACCGTTAACACCTTGCTCTCTGAGAACAGCAACTTTCGGTTTGATTGAATGAATTGCAAAAGTCTCTAATATTTTTTCATCAAAAGATTCTTCAGCGTACAAGCCTGTGTATTCTTTATCTTCTAATAAATTAAGCTCTGAGTCAGCGATGGCTTTATTGTCTCTAAGAGATTGAATTGCATGAGAAACTTCTCTCCAGCCCTTCTCTAAAACAGTTACAGATTCTTCATATAACTGCGACGCTGCATTACTGATAGTTATGTTTTGAGAAGATGACACATTTCCAATTATTTGGGCAATTAAATTATTATCTGAAGCAATGGCTATAACTTCATCTACATTTTCTTCATCGACTTGAATAACTAATCCTATCTCTTCTGCAAAAAGAGAATGATTTAAATTATCTTTATCAAGATCTTCAATACAAATATCTAAACCAACCTTTTTAGTAAACGCCATCTCTATGAGAGTAGTTATTAAACCTCCGTCAGAGACATCATGAAGGGCTAAAATTTTATTACTCGATACTAATCCTTGAATTGAATTAAACATTTGCTTGAACTGATTTATATCATCAACATCTGGAGTTTCTGCATAATGCGATTGAGTGACTTCAGAGAAAACTGATCCTGCTAGTCTCTTATTATTATTAAGCTTTATATGAATAAGTTTTGAGCTTGCATGAGTATTGAGCTCTGGGGTAACTGATACTCTGACATCATTTACCGGTGCCATAGCTGTGATCACTCCTGATAATGGACTTTTTACTACAAGCTCATCTGAGCCTTCATCCCATTTGGTCCGCATAGATAAAGAATCTTTGCCAACAGGAACTGATACTTCTAGATCAACACAGCACTTGGATAATGCTTCTACACCTTCCCGTAAAGCCACGTCTTCAACTTCTTCACCCGTTGCAGCCATCCAGTTCGCTGAAACTTGAACCTCATCTAAACCTTTTATAGAAACTCCTGACATATTACAGAGAGCTTCAGCCATAGCCATTCTCATTGAGGCTCCTGGATTATTGATAGCGAGTGTTGGTTTCTCACCAATAGTTAAAACCTCTCCTGTGTTTGATGTAAAAGATCTTAAGCTCATTGAGTAATCCGAAACAGGGACTTGATAAGGACCTACAAACTGATCTCTTGCAACCATTCCGCCAACCGTTCTGTCACCAATAGTAATAAGGAAAGATTTACTTGCTACTGTTGGATGTTGAAGAACTTTTTGAAGCGCTTCAGAGAAAGGATAATCTGAAGCATGAGATTCTCTGATCTCTTCAGCATTCACTGAGCTAACGGTCATATCAGTAATAGGAAGGTCGCCAAAAAGCATCGACAAAGGAACGTCTACCGGATATGTATCTGTTTTAGAATCAAAAAGTTTTACTGACTTTTCTTCAGTCGTAACACCAACAAAAGCATGAACGCATCTTTCTCTTTTACAAATACTCTCAAAGGCTTCTTTGTTATCAGGATGCACTGCCATAACGTATCTTTCTTGAGATTCGTTAGACCAAATTTCCATAGGCGACATGGACTTATCTGAATTTGGAATTTTATCTAGTTCAATATAAACGCCCAATTCAGAATCTTTAGCAAGTTCAGGTATAGCATTTGAAAGTCCTCCAGCACCAACATCATGAATAAATTCTATAAAACTATTATCTTGAGAGGAGCAAATATTGATAACTTCTTGGCATCGCCTTTCCATCTCAGCGTTATCTCTTTGTACTGATGCAAAATCTAGATCTTCGTCACTATCACCAGATGAAACTGAGGAAGCTGCGCCACCACCAAGACCAATCAACATAGCTGGCCCACCTAAGACAACGACATGATATCCAGCAGCGATTTGAAGTTTAAAATTATTTCTATCTCTTATTTCTCCAATGCCACCTGCCAGCATGATTGGCTTGTGATAACCAAAAGCTTTGTTGTTTTTATCAAAACTGGTTTCAAAGGATCTAAAGTATCCAAGCGTTGAGGGTCTACCAAATTCATTATTAAATGCTGCTGCTCCAATAGGAGCTTCGATCATAATATTTAATGGGGATGCTATTCGTTCTGGCTTAAATTCATCTCCCTCCCAACTTCGAGGCAATTGGGGAATTCTTAGATTAGAGACATTGAATCCTACCAATCCAATTTTTGGTTTTGCTCCTCTTCCTGTTGCACCTTCGTCTCTAATTTCACCACCAGAACCTGTTGCTGCTCCAGGATAAGGCGAGATTGCAGTTGGATGATTGTGAGTTTCAACTTTTATGGTTGAATTTAAGGAATCTTCGATAAAGCTATATTGATTAGCAGAATCTAAATTAAGCCTTTGTACGCTAGTACCTTCAGTAATAGCTGCATTATCTTTATAAGCAGAGATAATTCCCTTTGGAGACTGCTTACTGGTCTCTTTTATGAGATCAAAAAGCGTATTATTCTTAGAAATACCGTCAATAGTCCACTTAGCATTGAATATTTTATGCCTACAATGCTCTGAATTAGCCTGCGCAAACATCATTAACTCAGCATCTGTAGGATTTCTGGCTATTTTTGAGTAAAAATCATATAAATATTCAATCTCATCATCACTCATAGCAAAACCAAAGGATTTATTAGCTTCTATTAGAGAATTAATACCCCCATCAATAATATTTATGTGACTGACCAATCTCTGAGCATCAACATTTAAAAAATCAGCACAGTCTTCGTAACTCAAATAAATAGCTTGAGTCATTCGATCAAAAAACATCGATAAGTCTAAATCTGAATTATTAGAAAAATCTGGAATATTAAAGCCATAGAATTTTTCAACTCTATTAATATCTTGAACACCAACATTTTTAATAATATCTTCTGTCTTAGATGACCAAGGTGAAATTGTTCCTGATCTTGGGCCAACTAAAAATGAAAATGATTGAGGTGATGCATCAGCTCCTAAAATACTTTTTAATTCTTCTAAATTTAATTCTGCATTTTTAGAAGCAAGAATATAGATTTCATTTGAGTCAATTTTAGTTTGCTGATTATTTAATTTGTTAAAGTCGAGATTGAGTTGCTCTAATTTAGAGTTTGAGAAACTTTTCTTGCCCTGCAATATAAAGGTATTAGTCTTTGACACTTCTCTCGGTCTGAAATATTGTATAGAACAATTATAAAGTCTTTTAAAAAAAATAATTAAAAATGGGGAATATCTTTAAAAGTTTTTTCAGTATCTCAACAATTTTTTTGTTGAGTGGTTGTGATTTTTTTGACTCCGAAAAAAGACAAATGGAGCTCTGTGAAAATCAACTTATTGAGAGCTATAAAAACACCTCTCTAAATAATTTTGAACAAGATAAATTCTCAAATCTTTTTACAAATCGTTTTCCACTTTACAAAGAAATGTTTGAAGAAGCGACTAAAGAAACATTAATTAATACAGACTTATTAGCGGCTATTTCATTTCAAGAATCTCAATGGGATCCTCGTGCAAAATCTAATATGGGTGTTAGAGGAATGATGATGGTTACCTTGGAAACTGCTGCTATGGTTGGGGTCGAAAAGAGACTCAATCCAGAACAAAATATTAAGGGTGGTGCAAGGTATTTAGCTATTTTAAAGTCTAAAAATGTATTAGGTAAAACAACCGCAGATCAATTATCTATAACTCTAGCTAGTTATAATTTAGGCCCAACTAATATAATAAATATTGCTAAAACAATTGATAAAAATCCTAACGAAATAACCTGGTTTGATATAGAAAATAAGTTAAAAAATATTACCGGTGAGGACGTTAATCTTATTGATGTAAACGGTTACTCTCGAGGCCAACAAGCAATAGATTATGTTCATAGAGTTAAGAGTTACTACGAATTAATGGCAGCTCATTCGTGTACAAATCCTAAAGATCAATTAACTTTCTTTTAAGATATTTCATCTTATCTCTGCACTGAGCAGCCTTCTCAAATTCCATCTCTTTTGCATAAACATACATCTGATCTTCTATCTTTTGAATGGTGTCACTTAGGTTCTCAACCGAGTCATCTTTAATCTTAAATGGTAGTGACTTTTCGATATCTTCTCTCTTGGCTTTTGCCTTTCCTTTAACAACTCTTGCACCTTCCATAATGTCTTTTACTTTCGTACTTATAGATTTTGGAGTGATATTATTTTCGAGATTATATTTTTCTTGGATTGCTCTTCTTCTATCAGTTTCAGCAATTGCCCTTTCCATCGAACCTGTAATTTTGTCAGCATATAAAATTGCCCTACCTCTTAAATTTCTAGCAGCTCTTCCAATTGTCTGAATCATAGTTGTCTCAGATCTGAGAAATCCTTCTTTGTCTGCATCTAAAATTGCAACCAAACTTACCTCAGGAATATCTAATCCCTCTCTTAATAAATTAATCCCAACAAGCACATCAAACTTTCCTAATCTTAAATCTCTAATAATTTCTACACGCTCAACCGTATCTGTGTCCGAATGCATATACCTAGCCTGGATTCCATTTTCATTTAGATAATCAGTAAGATCTTCTGCCATTCTTTTTGTAAGAGTTGTGATAAGAACTCTTTCTTTAAGAGCGACCCTGTCATTGCATTCACCAATAACATCATCAATTTGAGTTGTTGCTGGTCTTATTTCTACGTCAGGATCTGTTAATCCAGTTGGTCTAATGAGTAATTCAACGAGGTTATCTTGATGCTCTTTCTCATAACGACTTGGTGTAGCCGATACATAGACCCTTTGAGAGGCTAAAAGCTCCCATTCTTCGAACTTTAAAGGCCTATTATCCATAGCTGAAGGTAGTCTAAAGCCATATTCTACAAGGGTTTCCTTCCTCGAACGGTCTCCTTTGTACATTGCGCCTATTTGAGGGACAGAAACGTGCGATTCATCGATAAAAACGATGGCATCTTTAGGTATATAGTCGAATAAACAAGGCGGAGACTGTCCTGGATTTCTTCCAGAAAGATACCTCGAATAGTTTTCTACTCCTTGGCAGTAACCAAGCTCTCTCATCATTTCTATATCGTAATTGGTTCTTTCTTCTAATCTTTGGGCTTCAACAAGTTTATTTATTGATCGTAAATACTCTAAACGTTCTTTTAATTCATCTTTAATACTATCAATACAATTTAATACCGTCTCTTTTGGTGTGACGTAATGAGTCTTTGGAAATATCGTAGCTCTTGGCACTTCATTAATTACAGCACCGGTTAATGGGTCGAACCAAGATAGCTTTTCAATTTCATCACCAAAGAGTTCTATTCTAAGTGCCTGACTATCAGAGTCTGCAGGATAGATATCAATGGTGTCACCTCTAACTCTAAAAGTTGCTCTTCTAAAATCTAAATCATTACGAGTATATTGAAGCGATGATAGTCGACGAAGAAAATCTCTTTGATCAATAATATCTCCCCTGTCTAAATGTACTACCATTTTTAAATAGGACTCAGGAGCTCCAAGACCGTAGATAGATGAAACAGTTGCAATAACAATAGTATCTTTTCTTTCCAATAAGGCTTTGGTTGCAGATAGTCGCATCTGTTCTATATGCTCATTAATAGAGGCATCTTTTGCTATGTAAGTATCTGAAGTTGGTACGTAAGCTTCAGGTTGATAGTAGTCATAGTAAGAAACAAAATACTCAACAGAGTTTTCAGGAAAGAAATCACGGAACTCACCGTAGAGCTGAGCAGCTAAAGTTTTGTTGTGCGCCATGATGATTGCAGGCCTTTGAGTTTCCTCAATTACCTTGGCCATAGTGAAGGTTTTACCGGAACCAGTTACCCCTAAAAGGGTTTGATGAAGCAATCCATCCCCTAATCCACTTACCAAACTTTTGATAGCATCAGGTTGAGATCCTGCTGGTTCAAAATTAGATACAACCTTTAGTGTTTTTGTCATTTACTTATCTGTTAAAAATTACTTATAATGCACGTCCGCGTTCCCGAATAGCTCAGCGGTAGAGCAGTTGACTGTTAATCAATTGGTCGTTGGTTCGATCCCAACTTCGGGAGCCACTTAAGCTCTTATTGTACATTCATGATCATAAATTTCTTGATCAATTTAAAAAGATTTTCTCTTGTACTTGAAAAAGATATTTTCAACTGTGCTTCTGTATAAATATCATTAGCCGGATCTTCGTTTACCCAATGAAGATTTTCAGCTTTACTTGGAAGTACTGGACATACCTCTTCTGCACAAAGAGTGATTGCATAATCTAAGTTATCAATAAAATCTTTATCTAAGTCATCTATAGATTTTGAATATTGTTCACGTATATCAATACCAATATCATCCATAGTCATTACAGCATTAGGATGAACTTCACCTGAAGGTATTGAACCTGCACTTTGTATATTATGATTTTTACCTAACATTGATTTAGCTAAGCCTTCAGCCATCTGACTTCTAGCTGAGTTAGCAACACATAAAAAAAGTATATTCATAATTCTTAATTGAGGATTAATTCAATTAAGAGTATCTTATAACTAATAGGAGTAATCAATATTGTGAGACAGCAATTTACAGTTAAATCTATGCTTAGGGGGCTACATGGCAAACTAGGGGAAGACGACTACAGAGAGCCACTTGAGATTCTCATTCAATCATTAAATAAGCATAATAAATTTAACGCTTTTGGAAAAATTGCTTTCAATCATCAATTAAAAAGTAGACTTAAGACACGAAGAGATCTTTTTAAATTACATTCAGAGAATACATTTGCTAATCCTGCTGATCCGATTTTTGTAATAGGACTTCCTAGGTCTGGGACTACCCTACTATTTAATCTTCTGGCCCTTGATAAGTCTCATA
Source organism: uncultured Gammaproteobacteria bacterium (assembly GCA_964613455.1). Lineage (GTDB taxonomy): Bacteria > Pseudomonadota > Gammaproteobacteria > Magnimaribacterales > D2472 > SCGC-AAA076-P13. The sequence goes on from CAZTGS010000017.1 coordinate 21,676, forward strand.
GGTCTCCTAAATACTGGGAGATAATGAACCCCTTTCCTTTAGCAAAAACTTCAAAGGATAAGCAAAAAAAAATAAGAAAGGTTAATAGAGATTTAAAGCTAGCTAAAACTCTAATACCTAAGTTAAGAGCTATGCATACCATAAGAGCTGAGACACCTGAAGAATGTGAGCAAATTGCTACTATGAATGTAAGAAGTTTTGTTTATATGTGCATGGCGGATGTTCCAGAATATATAGATTATTTAAAAGACTCTTCTTTCGATTCGGTGTTTATGTGGCATAAAAGATTTTTACAGGCATTAGAAATTAATGGCAGACCTAAAAGATGGCTTTTAAAGGATCCAAGTCATATTGGTCACCTTCCAGAGATACTAAAAGTCTACCCAAATGCTAAATTCATTCATATTCATAGAGATCCAACTGAATCAGTGGGCTCTTTTTGCAGTCTTACAAAAAATATAAGATCAGCCTTTTCTAAAAAAGTTAACACTGAAGACATCGGTGAAACCGTAATAGATTTTTGGATGCATAATTTAAATAAAGGTATGGAGGATAGAAAAAAACTAACATCTGATCAAATTATAGATATTAGTTATAAAGATTTCATTACAAGTCCTCTCGATCAAATTAAAAATTCTTATTCTCAACTTGGATTTGATATGACAATTGAAACTGAAAATAATATTGAAAACTTCCTTTCACAAGATAAAGATAAGTCTAAAGAAACCCATCGATATTCCTTAAATGAATTTGGTCTAAATGAAGATAAAGTCAGAGATCAATTTAGAGACTACATGCTTAACTATGATTTTTAATGATAAAATCGACCTTTTAAATATAAAGCTAAATCTGTGAAAAATAAGAATGTATTAAAACTAGTTTTCTGTACTTTTGCCCTAGCATTTGTGCTCAATTCTTGTTCTAAGAAAAGCGATGAAGCTGTAATGCCAATTATTGAGGAGACGAGCATGACACAAATAACTATTAAAACTTCCGTTGGAGATATTCATCTTGAATTAGACGGTGAAAAAGCACCTATTACTGTTGAAAACTTTGTAACAATAGCTAAGTCTGGCTACTATGACGGAACTATCTTTCACAGAGTTATTAATGGCTTTATGGTTCAAGGCGGCGGTTTAAATGCCGATATGAGCAATAAGTCTAGCGGCACTGCTCCTATCCAAAACGAAGCAAACAACGGCCTAATGAATGATCGCGGAACGGTTGCTATGGCAAGAACAGGTGAACCTCATTCAGCTACAGGGCAATTCTTTATTAATCATAACGATAACGCTTTTCTTAATCATACTGGAGAAAACCCTCAAGGCTGGGGTTATGCTGTATTTGGTAAAGTAACTGAAGGTATGGACGTTGTAGATGCTATTGCAGATGTTGCAACTGGTTCTTCTGGTGGACATCAAGACGTACCGTTAGAAGTTATTACAATTGAATCGGTAACTGTTGCTGAATGAAGCCACGCTTTATCTCAGATATACATTTAAGCGAAACTCAACCCGAACTTACTCAAGCCTTTTTTAAATTCTTAAATGAATCTAAAGAGGCTTGTACTCATCTTTATATACTCGGCGATCTCTTTGAAAGCTGGATTGGCGACGATGATGACACCCCTCTTTATCAAGAAATAAAAAATGCCCTTCTTGCATTTACAACCAATGGCCCTGAAACCTTTTTTATTCATGGCAATAGAGATTTTCTAATTGGCAACGACTTTGCCAAAGATACAGGCATAACTATTTTGCCTGACCCATACTCCTTAGACATAAACGGACAAAAGGTTGTTCTAAGTCATGGTGATTTCTTATGCACCGATGATGTTGATTACATAGCATTTAGAGATCAAGTTCGTACTGAAGAATGGCAGGTTAACTTTCTTCAAAAAGATTTATCTGAACGAAAAGAGATTGCAGCAGCAATGAGGAATGCTAGCCAAGAGGCAACGGCCGAAAAGTCTAATGCTATTACCGACGTAAACCCCCTGGCTGTTGAAAACTTTATGAATAAACACAAGCCAAGTCTTTTTATACACGGTCATACTCATAGACCTGACACCCATCATGTCAACTCATTTACAAGAATCGTCCTTGGTGATTGGGGATCTTATGGATGGTTCTTATCAATTGATGACCAAGAATTTAGTCTAGAAAAATTTTCTATCTCCTAAATTTTTGTAATTACTTTTTCTTTTTATTGGCTATAGAGATTAAAAACAGTAGCACTGTTATTGCGAATACTACCGGAGCTAGCTCTGATCCTGGAGTGAGGTCGTTGTTATATAGACCTATAATAGTTATATCTTCTCTAATAAATGGATAAATAAATAATCTCTGCCCCCAATCCATCATCCAAAATATATTCATCAAAGGTATAAGAGATTTATATTTAAAAATTACTGTCCAGCATACAAGACAAAAAAGAAGTTGAGCCGACCCCCACATTGAAAAAAATCTATAGATCACCGGCATTGGATCAGGGTCACCGGTTAAAACAATAAAGTTTGCAATACCATGAAGTCCAAAAGATTCAAAAAACATATGTATTATAGAGCGCCATGTCATTAATGCCGTGAATACTACAAAGGCCCACAAAGCTATTTTTGGGCTATCAAGTTCGTTGTTAGCTACTGAAGGTAGTATTTTAGAGAAGTTAAACATATAAATATTCTACATAAAATAATGTAAATGCGGTATCAGCAATATTGCACATCAGGCAAAAGAAATACTATTTACATCAAAATATTTATACTGTATATTTGTACAGTACTAATAAAAAACCCTTATGAAAGTTAACTACATCGGAAAAATTTCTGAAGAAAATCTGCCGGCCATATTTGTCCCTTATTTTCTTGAGTCAGTGCATGCAGGGTTCCCCAGCCCTGCAAGTGACTATATAGAAAGCCCAATAGATCTAAATAAACATCTTATTAAAAATGGTGCTGCAACTTTCTTAGTTAGAGCTCAAGGACAATCAATGATTGGTTCTGGAATTACAGATCAGGCGGTACTTGTTGTTGATAGAAGTGTGAAGCCTGCTCATAACAGCATTGTAGTTGCCTCTATTGATGGAGAGTTTGTATGCAAACGTTTAAAGCTCAAACCAAAAATGTGTTTGATGCCAGATAACCCAGACTACCCTCCTATCTTTATTAATCACGGCCAGGAACTAGAAATAGTAGGAACTGTTACAGCAGCGATTAATAAATTCTAATGGCTTTGGCTTTAGTTGATTGCGAAAGTTTTTATGCTTCTTGTGAAAGAATCTTTCGTCCTGATTTAAAAAATATACCCATAGTTGTCCTTTCTAATAATGATGGCTGTGTTATTGCAAGAAGTACTGAAGCAAAGAAAATGGGAATTGGTATGGGAGTTCCTTGGTTTAAAGTAAAAAATGATTTTCTTAATCAAGGCGGTCAAGTATTTTCATCTAACTTTACCTTTTACGGAGACATGTCAGCCAGAGTTATGAATATTCTAGAAGGCTTTGTTCCTAAAGTAGAGGTTTATAGTATTGATGAGGCTTTTTTAGACTTAGATACTTTAGAGCAAAACTATAATCTATATGATTTTAGCTGCCATATGAGAACCTTAGTAAAACAATGGACTGGGGTTCCTGTTCGTATTGGTATAGCTCCAACAAAAACCTTAACCAAGATAGCTCTTAATGAAGTAAAAAGATTAAACGTCCCAACTAAGGTTCATAGACTCTCTACAAAAAATGAAATTAGGCACGCTTTAGCTAACACTCCTGTTCAAGATGTCTGGGGAGTTGGCAGAAGGCTTAATGAACATCTTAATAAAGCTAAGATTACAAATGCCTTACATTTAGCTGATATAGATCCTCAACATATCAAACGAAAATTTAGTGTTGTTTTAGAAAGAACTGTCAGAGAACTCAGAGGCCAAAGGTGTCTCAATGTAGAAGAGAGTATTACAGCAAAAAAACAAATAGTTGTTAGTCGTAGTTTTGGAACTAGAGTGACAAACTTAGAGACTCTAAAGCCTATAGTGAGCAACTTTGCAGTAAGAGCTTCTGAAAAATTAAGAAACGAAAA
>CAZTGS010000018.1:0-22030 GCA_964613455.1 uncultured Gammaproteobacteria bacterium
AAGAGTCTAGTCATTCGCACTAGTTAACTTTAATAGTTAAATTAAAAACCCGGTTTTGAACCGGGTTTTTTTTTATTATATTTCTAGGTTATTTTTTAAAACTATGGATTAATTTCTATCCCATCCCAACCAATAAGCTTACCTGAATCGGCAGATGTTGAAGAATCAACGACCTTCTTTAGCATGCCTACACTGTACTCAGCTGAAAATAAGTTACCTTCTTTTACATTCTTTTTAAACGGCTCACTAAATTTACTTTCAACCGTTCCAGGTTGAAGGCCAATAATAACTGCATTTGGATTAGATCGTTTTACTTCGATACTAAAATTCTTAATGATTTGATTAAGTGCAGATTTACTCGCTCTGTAGGAGTACCACCCTCCAAGCTTATTCTCAGATATGCTTCCTACTCTTGCACTTAAGAATGCCATAACACTTTTGGAATCTTTATTTAATAGAGGTAAGAAATATTTTCCGATGATGGCAGGCCCAACAGTATTTACCTTCAACACCTTTAAAATATTTTCTGCCTTAAGATCTTTAATACTTTTTTCTGGTCCAAAGTTTTCTGTATGAAGAAGACCACTTGCGATGATGATTTCATCAAGCGTCAAACCATTTAGATTGGCAGCAGCCTCTTCAATGCTAGCCTCATCCTCAATATCTATACAAAAATGTTTTACTCTTTTGTTTGGATTAGTGGGTGAAGATCTTGAAAAAGAAATTATATTTTCTATCGTCTCATCTTCAAGATAGCTTGAAATGAATGCACTGCCTATAGCGCCCGATGATCCTATTACTGCGACTGATTTCATAATTATGGCCTTCTAATATTATCAACCATTTCATATACATGATTTGGTGGTTTTGAATAAAATTGAGAAACAACTATAGCAACAATAAAATTAATTATCATGCCAATAAAACCAAATCCTTCAGGAGATATTCCCATAAACCAATTTTCTGCAAAGTTAAGGTGAGTACTAATGAATTTAAAATAAATAATATAAGAGGCTGTAATAACTAATCCGGTTAGCATTCCTGCTATTGCCCCTTCTTTATTAAGTCTCTTATAAAAAATTCCCATCAGCAGTGCTGGAAAAATTGTTGCTGCTGCTAAACCGAACGCAAAAGCAACAACTTGAGCAACAAATCCAGGTGGGTATATTCCAAAAAGCCCTGCTATAAATATAGCAACTGCTGCTGAACATCTTGCATAAAATAATTCCTGTTTTTCAGTGATTTTAGGCATCAATGTTTTCTTTAACAGATCGTGGGATATGGATGCAGATATCACTAGAAGTAAACCAGCTGCTGTAGATAAGGCTGCAGCTAATGCTCCTGCTGCGACTAAAGCTATGACCCACCCTGGTAACTGAGCAATCTCTGGATTGGCTAGTACCATAATGTCTCTATCTATATAAACTTCATTTTTATTTTCATAATTAGCTGCATTATCTAAGCCTCTTTCACCGAATTTTCCTGTCTCAGAATTAAACCTAGGCTTCACTCCCTCGAGAGCATCTCCTGCTGAATATTGAATAAGGCCATCATCATTTTTATCTTTCCAGGCTATAAGGCCAATACTTTCCCAATTCTTAAACCAGCTAGGAGCAGATTTATATTCTGTCTCTTGAACTGAATCAATAAAATTCATCCTTGCAAAAGCTGATACTGCAGGAGCAGTAGAATATAAAATAGCTATAAAGACCAATGCATAACCTGCAGACTTTCTTGCGTCGCTAACCTTTGGTACTGTAAAAAATCTAACAATTACATGTGGCAGGCCAGCCGTACCAAACATCAACGCAGCAGTAATACAAAATATATCTATAGTGCTCTTAGAATTTTGAGTGTAGGCGGTGAAGCCTAAATCTGTTGTTACTTTATCTAATTTATCTAAAAGATAAGTAGAGCTGTCAATCAAAGTATCACCAAAACCTAATTGAGGTATTGGATTACCAGTCATTAAAATGGATATAAAAATAGCCGGTACTAAATAAGCAAAAATGAGAACACAATATTGAGCTACTTGAGTATAGGTTATTCCTTTCATGCCTCCCAAGACTGCGTAAAAGAAAACAATACACATACCAATAATTACACCAACATTGATATCTACTTCGAGAAATCTTGAAAAAACAATTCCTACTCCCCTCATCTGTCCAGCTACATATGTAAATGATACAAAAATTAAACAGATAACTGCTACAAGTCTTGCTGCGTTTGAGTAATATCTAGTTCCAATGAAATCAGGGACAGTGTATTGGCCAAACTTTCTTAAATAAGGGGCTAAAAGAAGAGCTAATAAAACATAGCCGCCCGTCCAGCCCATTAAATAAACTGACCCATCCTTTCCCAAGAATGCTATCAATCCTGCCATTGATATGAATGAAGCAGCAGACATCCAGTCCGCAGCAGTAGCCATGCCGTTTGCTATTGGATGAACTCCTTTGCCTGCTATATAAAAATCACTCGTAGATTTTGCTCTAGACCAAATGGCGATACCTATGTATAAAGCAAATGACAAGCCAACAAATAAATAAGTTAATGACTGGGTATCCACTATTCTTTATCTTCCTTATCTGAGTCTGAAAAATATTTCTTATCTAACTTATTCATGAGATGAACATAAATGAAAATAAGTATTACAAAAAAGTAAATACTCCCTTGTTGAGCAAACCAAAAACCAAGCTTAAAACCACCAATCCTGAACTGATCCAAGAAATCTGACCACAAAATACCAAAACCAAAAGAAACAATAAACCAGATAATAATAAGGATAGAAAGAATCTTTAAATTAGAGCGCCAGTATTTTTTATGCATAAAATAATTATACATATTATTTAATAAGCCGTTCTAGAGAGCTTCTTCTGTTATAAGATTATTTAATCAATCTACAGATGTAATCTTTATTTCATCAGAATTTATGGGCAGTATTATCATGGTACCGTCGTGCGAAGCAGTCCATTCTTCCATGACTTCATCAACACCTCTATACATGATATCTTCCATCAATTGATTTCTTGGTGCTGGTAGGTGGTGATAAAAAACTAAATGTTTTACATTAGCCTCATTCGCAGCTTTAACAACATCAAGAACTGGAGTGTGATAATCAAGAATATCAATAGTTATCTTATCTATTACATGATTATTTGTTTTCTTGGCTTGTTTATTAATTATATCCAATAACTCAAGTGACATAGACTCATGAAATAACACATCAACATTTTTAGAATTTGTTACTAGATTTTTGTCATAAGTAGTATCTCCACTGATACTTATAGATCTGCCTTTGTAATCTATTCTATAACCTAAGGCAGGATCAACAGGATCATGAGTAACACTATAAGCAGTAATTTTTAGATTACCCTCATCTAAGAGAACTGGATTATTCAAATCAATAGTTTGCGTATCAAAACCGACAACATCTAATGATGCTAGAGTATCTCCATGATGCTCATTTCTAAAAAAATAGTCTTTTGTATAAGCTAACTCTATTCCATCTGTAAGCATTTGAACTCCTTCAGGTCCATAAACTTTTTGTTTAGAATCCCTCAGTCCAGCAATCCATGTCATTAAATGAAATTCAGCTAAATCTGCTATATGGTCAGAATGAAGATGAGTATAAAATATTCCTTTAACTCTGCTCCATGGCGTATTCCAATTGTTTAAATTCTGGGCACTACCATTGCCTGTATCAAATATAAAAATCTGATCTCCAGCTTGAATCAAAATACATGTTTCTGCTCTATTTGGGTCATTAATAGGTGCTCTTGAACCACAAACAACTGCTGTTAAAGCATCTTCTTCAGGTAAATATGTAACTGGAGTAATCATATTCGCAAGACCTATTTCTAGTATTTTATCTTGAAATACTGGCTGTCTTATAAGTATTGAGTAAATTACGAACAAAGCGACAGCTATTAATAATAGATATTTAATAAAATTTTTCATATTTTCATTCCTTTCTATTGATTAGCAACAATTTCCATCATTCTATATGCTGTTTCATGTCCAGCATTTTGATTTTGTCCAGTTACAAATCTTTGCTCATTATCAACAACTGTTAGATTAGCAAAGAAATCTTTAAAAGCGATGTTGCTTTTAAAAATAACTCCAGCCTTTCTTAACTCTTCCTCAGGATGCAAGGGAGTTGTGGATATTCCTAGTTCTTGAATTTGCTTATCGGTTACCCCTGTCATCAATCTCCCCGCAATTAGTAAATTACCTTCAGTATCTTTGGCTTTAATCAAACCAAGCACGCCATGACAAATTCCACCTATGATTGCTTTAGATTGATAATAAGCTTCTGATATTTTTGCTCCTAAAACCTCCGAATACCCTAAATCATAAGCAGCGCCCCAGCCGCCTGAAATAAGAATAATGTCATATTCAGTAAAATCTATATCATCGATAGAAATAGAATTTTTAAGTAAACCCATTAAGGAGCTATCTTTCATAAACTTTTTATCTTCAGGAGTTTTTATAAAATATGGTATTGGTTCAAGGGGAATTAAGCCTCCTTTAATGCTTGCAATATCAACCTCTATTCCTGATTTAATAAAATCAAAATAAGGAACTGATAATTCAGATAATAATAATCCTGTAGGCTTCCCTTCAATTTCATTTGGAGCATTTAAGGTCCCATGATTGGTAGCAATAATTAAAGCCCTCTTTCCTGGAAGATTTAAAACTTTGCCATCAAAAGAAGGATGCAAGCCAGCTCTATGAAGAATAGAAGGTAAAAATATTGCTATAAATAGGATTAATACTAAAACTGCTGTTAATAATTTAATTAGATGGCTCATATAAAATTAAAATGTTTTTTGAATCCATATCCTAACATAGCTAGAGAATAGGCTGACTTTTTAAAAATGAATAGCTATTGTGCAAAAATTGACAGAAAAGATATTTTTATTGTGCGAAAATAGGGTTATGAATTGGAGTAATTTAGAATTTTTTTTAGCAGTGGCACGCACTGGCTCACTAAGTTCTGCTGCGAAAAATCTTCAAGTTAATCATTCAACAGTATCAAGACGTCTTGATAGGCTTGAAAGTGATTTGAATATTAAGTTATTTAAAAAAGATAATAAAGGCTATCAACTCACAGAGCATGGACTTGCATTGGAACAAGAGGCATCCAAGGTAGAGGTTCAGGTCAATAAAATTCATAAGGTTTTTCATGGACAACAAACTTCTCTTTCAGGTACTTTGACCCTTAGTAAGCCTATGAATGGAGGTATTAATATGGCGCCTGCTATTACAAGCTTTCATAAGCTGTATCCAAATATTGATTTAAATTTAATATCTTCAACTAATATTGATTTAGCTTTGCATGAGGCAGATATTGCAATTCAAATGGGAGCTCGACCTCCTGAAGATCTGATTGCAAAAAAGTTAGGTAAGTTGCCAATTTTTATTTATGGCAGTCAGTTATATTTAAGTAAGCCTGAGCATTCTGATATAAATAATCTAGATTGGATAATATGGAAAGATGATACTAAAAAAATTAATATGGAAGAAGAAATAAAAAAATTAGTAAAATCACCAAACATTATTTTAAGAACAAATGCTTATTCAGAAGCTTATGATTATATGACTGCTGGTATAGGAGTTAGCTTGATTTCCCCTTTAGGAATTCCTGAGAACCATAACCTTCAAGCATTTAAACCAGAAGAATATAGGGCTGATTCAAATGTGTGGCTTCTTTACCATCCTGATATGAGAAATAGTGCTAAGGTCCAAGTTTTCAAAGAATTTTTTATAGAAATGTTTGAAAAGATGATTAAAAATTATGAACCGATCTCATAAAATATTTATAGGATGAATTTATGAAAAAAATTATTATTTTAATTATCCTAATTGTTATTACTACTCTATGGTTCTTTAAAAGAGATGTAATTCTTACATTAATGCCGATTGCTATTAATCTTATGAATCCTATTGCAGAAAATCAAGATACTAATTGGCAGATTGGTGAAGTCCAAGATAAATCAAATAAACCTAATATCATTCTAATACTTGCAGACGATATGGGCTTTAATGATGTCTCTTTTTATAACGGTGGTGCTGCAGATGGTTCTCTAAAAACTCCCAATATTGATAGGCTTGCAAGACAGGGTGTTGCATTTACTAATGGATATGCAGCTAGTCCTGTTTGTTCTGCATCAAGAGCTGCGATAATGACGGGAAGATACTCCAGTCGCTATGGTTTTGAGTTTACTCCTTATCCTGCAAAAGTTGCTGCCATAACTAATTTGATGAGAAGAGATAATGAGCTGGCACCCATTATGCTTGAGGACGTTGAGCTAGATGAGGTAGGACTTGCTATTGGAGGATTACCAAACGAAGAAATTACTGTTGCTGAGTTACTGCAAGAAGATGGATACTATACGGCTCATATTGGTAAGTGGCATTTGGGAGGATTTACTGATGGTATGAAGCCAAATGATCAGGGTTTTGATGATAGTTTAATGATGGTCAGTGGTTTATACCTTCCTGAAAATCATCCCGATGTAGTTAATGCAAAAAATGATTCAAGCGTAGAGGATATGATTTGGGCCTCGATGCAATATGCTACAAACTTTAATGACAGTGAACCCTTTAAGCCAAGTGGATACCTTACTGAGTACTATACTGACGAGGCTGTTAAAGTTATAAATAATAATAAGGATAGGCCATTCTTTTTATATTTAGCTCAATGGGCCGTTCATAACCCGCTTCAATCTTTAAAAAAGGATTATGAAAAACATAAACATATGGATAATCATAATTTACAGGTTTATTCAGGAATGATAGAGGCTTTGGATAGGTCAATCGGAAGAGTAATGGATGCTCTTGAAAAAAACGGCTTAACTGAAAATACCTTAATTATCTTTACATCTGATAATGGGGGGGCTGGTTATATTGGACTGAAGGATATCAATAAGCCATATCGAGGGTGGAAGTTAACTCATTTTGAAGGAGGCATGCATGTACCCTTCATTGCAAAGTGGCCCTCAAAAATAAAACCAGAATCTATTTATGATAAAAGAATCCATCATACTGATATTTTTAGCACGATTCTTAGTGCTGCTAATGTTGAGGAGCCAAAATCTATCATAATAGATGGAGAAAACTTACTTCCTTATATTTCTGGGGAAAAAAATAGTCAGCCTCATGAAACGCTGTATTGGAAAAACTCCACCTATCAGGCAATTATTCATAATGATTGGAAATTAATGAGATCAGAGGAACCAGCTAAGCAAGAGTTTCTTTATGATTTAAAAAATGATCCCTATGAACAGGATAATTTGGCCTCTATTAATGTGCCTACAAAAAATTTATTAAACAAAATGCTTGATGAGCATGCGAATTCTATGCCAGAACCAAAATGGCCTCAATCAGTCTTTATGCCGGTTACTATAGACAGGCCAAATACTGAAGAGTTTAAAGAAGGAGATGAATTAATTTATTGGCCAAATTAATTCAAATAATAAGGAGTAAAGAAATGGTGGATTTATATTTTTCGTTTAGGAGTCCTTACTCCTATTTTATATTGCCTAGAATTATTGATCTTAAAGAAAATAAGAATATTAATATTAATTTTAAGGTGGTTTACCCTCTTGCAATAAGAGAGCCTGAATTTTTTAAAGGAAAAAACCTCTTTACCTATTTTCTTTTGAAGACTTTTGACTATATGAGAGTGAAGAGAAGATTAAATATGGAATTTAATCCTCCTAAACCTGATCCTATTAAGCAAAATATTTTGACTGGAAAAATCTCAAGTCATCAGCCTATCATTTTTGAAATTTCTCATATGGGGCAAGAGATGTCCAATAGAGGCTTTGGATTGGAATTTGCCTATGAGCTTTCTAAGAAAATATGGTCAGAAAAGAACTGGAATTCTGATGAGAATATAACAAAAGTACTTAAAGAATTTGATGTTGATCTTGATGAAATCAGAAAAAGCATAAAAGTAAATGAAGAGGCATTAATTAATCAGATTAAACAAAATCAAAAAGAGCAGCTTGAAGCTGGACATCATGGCGTCCCTCTAACTGTTTATAAAGAGACATCTTTTTTTGGTCAAGATAGATTTCATGATCTTGTGTCACTTCTAAAATCTGATGGGATGATATAAATACTCTAGGAAATACAAATGAAAGTACTGAGAACGCCTGATTCATGTTTTGAAAATATTAAGGATTACCCATACAAACCTGTTTATACAAATATAAAAACTAAAGATGGGACTTCATTAAGAATTCATCATATTGATGAGGGGCCAGAAAAAGGGCCTATTCTATTAGCTATGCATGGCCAACCTGTATGGAGTTACTTGTACATTAGAATGATACCAATTCTTAACGAGGCAGGGATAAGAGTTATTGCTCCTGATTTGGTTGGGTATGGTAAATCAGATAAACCAGCTGCTAGAGAAGATTATTCATATCAAAATCAAGTTGATTGGATGGGAGATTGGTTAAAACAAAATGATTTTGAAGATCTAATCTTTTTTGGTCAAGATTGGGGCGGTCTTATTGGCCTAAGAATAATTGCTGCAGATCCAGATAGATTTATAAAAGTTGCTATTGGTAATACTGGACTTCCATATAATCCAAATACTCCTAAAGAAGTTGTTGATGAGGTAAAAATATTTAAAGCTTCTAATAAGAAAATTACTCTTTTTTCAATGATCAACGAAGTAAGTAAAATGGATGGTGGCAGTCTTAGTGGGAGTAAAAAGAAAAAAACAGACATGGCAACAAAATTTATGTATTGGCAAAAATTTACTTGGGATACTAAAAATCTACCAATTGGTATGGTCTCTTCTTCTCAAATGGAGCGATCTTCAAAATTTAAAAGTGTAATTCACTATTTCTTTCAAAGAATTGGACTTGAGAGATTTTCACCCTTTTTTACAGATTTAATGAAAGCCTATGAGGCACCCTTCCCTAATGCTTTGTATAAAATGGGTCCAAGAGCAATGCCAAGTCATGTTCCAACAATTCCAGATCAATCACTAGAAGCTCAACGAGAAGCAAGAGAATTCTTCAGAATAACAGACAAGCCTTTTCTATCTGTTTTTGCCGGAGACGATCCTGTTTCTAATGGTATTGAAAAAGATGTTCTTAAAATGGTCCCAAATGCTGTAAGTGCTCCTCAAATAGGCGGAGGTCACTTTTTTCAGTGGACAAGATCAAAACAACTATCTAAGGTATTAATAGATTTTATTAACGAGTAATTTTTATGATTCATTTATACACTGCATCAACCCCCAACGGACACAAAGTGTCCTGCTTGCTAGAAGCATTGGAGATGCCTTATGAATTTCATTCTATAAATCTAGGAGAAGGTGATCAACATAAACCAGATTTTTTAAAGATTAGTCCTAATGGAAGAATTCCTGCAATTGTAGATACTGATAATGATCTTTCTATCTTTGAGTCAGGTGCAATCATGCTCTATTTAGCAGATAAGGGCGGAAAACTAATCCCTAAGGATATTGAAGGTAGAGCAAAAGTTACAGAATGGCTCATGTTTCAAATGGGAGGTATTGGTCCAATGATGGGCCAAGCTAATGTTTTCTTTAGGTATTTTCCAGAAAAAATTCAACCTGCAATTGATAGGTATCAAAATGAAACTAGACGTCTTTTTGAAGTATTAGATACTCAGTTATCGGATAAGGAATGGTTAGCTGGGGAATATTCTATAGCCGATATAGCAAACTGGTGCTGGGTAAGAACTCATAATTGGTCTGGTGTTTCATTGGATGGGCTGAACCACTTAGAAAAATGGAAAAACAGAATGTATGAACAACCAGGAATGCTTAAAGGAACGAAGATTCCTGTGGACAGAGATAGTTTATTGAAAGACGAGAAAGATAAAGAAAAGTTTATTAAAAATGCACAAAAAATGGTGAAAAAATAAAGGAGAGATTTATGTTAAAAATTCATTTTGTTGCAGGCACAAGGGCTGGAAGAGTAGTTTGGTTGCTTGAAGAGTTAGGATTAGAGTATGAAGTTAATATTATGCCTTTTACAAAAGAAGGTCTTAAATCAGAAGAGCATAGATCAAGACATGCTTTAGGAAGGGTTCCTGTATTGGAGGATGGAGATATCTCTATATTTGAATCGGGAGCTATTATTCAATACGTTCTTGAGCGTCATAAAGATGGCGGTTTAAAGCCTGATTCAAGCTCTGAAGAGTTTCCATATTATCTGCAATGGTTCCATTATTGCGAAGGTATGGTTATGCCTCCAATGAACCAGATTGTAGTTCAGACAATTTTATTACCGCCTGACAGAAGAGATGAGAATGTTTTGAATCAAGCTAAAAAATTATTAAGTAAATCATTGGCTCCAGTAAACGAAAATCTTGCAGATAAAGATTATTTAGTTGGGAATTTTTCAGCTGCTGATCTTATGCTTGGACATTCGTGCTTTATGGCAAATAGATTAGGTTGTGTATCAGAAGAAATGGAACATATTAAAAATTATGTGTCTAAAATTGAAGGTAGACCAGCATTTCAAAAAGCTATAACAATGGGGCAATAAAATGAAAGTAGAAAATGCAGTTACACCAAATGAAGAGCAACTTGCAGGCTTCTTAGAGGGAGATACTGAATCTCCAATAAAAATGGTAAATCTTTTAACATTCAAGGATAAGGCAGAATATGCAGATGGAAGAGAGACAAATCTTTCAGGCAAGGAAGCATATGAAATCTATGCTACTGAGGTTAAAGGGCATCTTAAAAAGGTTGGTGGTAAATCTATTTTTTTTGGTGAGGTTCAGAGACTTATGCTTGGTGAAGTAGAAGAGTTGTGGGATTGGGTAGCCATAGCAGAATATCCAAGCAGAAAAGCTATGTTGGAAATGATCATGAATTCTGATTATCAAAAGAGTGAAGAACATAGAAGTGCCGGTCTTGCTGGCCAACTAAATATTGAAACGAAATAGTTTTGAACCAACTACAAACACTCAAAAGTGATCTAACAAAAACTAGGATTATAGACTCTCCATCACCTTCATTGGAAGAGGGAGATATTTCTGTTTCGATCGAAAGTTTTGCTTTTACAGCCAACAACGTAACGTATGGAGTAGCTGGAGATACGATTGGTTATTGGAGTTTTTTTCCTGCTGAAAAAAATATTAATAACGAATGGGGCTGTATCCCGGTTTGGGGTTTAGCAAAAGTTACTCATTCGAATAATAAAGAAATAAATCTAGGGGAAAGACTTTTTGGATATTTCCCCGCAGCAGATACTTTAAATTTGAGACCTATAAAAATTTCTGATCAAAGTTTTAGTGATGGCAGAGATCATAGAAAAGAGCTTCCGCCTGTATACAATAATTATGTAAGGCTTTCAGGAGACCATAATTATGATCCTTCTATGGATGATATTCGGTCACTTCTCTTTCCGTTACATGTAACTTCATTTTGTTTATGCGATGCATTACAAGATGAGTCTTATCTTGGAGCATCTCAAATTATTATTGTTAGTGCCTCTAGCAAAACAGCAATTGGCCTAGCCCAAGGTCTTGCTGATATTCCTGATGCTCCAAAAACAGTTGGTCTTACTTCGGCTAAAAATTCTGCCTTTGTTAAAAATTTAGGTTGTTATGACGAGGTCATTTCCTATGATCAGCTAGAGACTATTGATTATCAAAGTAAGTCTGTAATAGTCGATATGGCTGGTAGTAGAGAAATTTTAGGTACTTTACATGGCTCTCTTAAAGATAATATGCTTAAGTGCTTTACGGTTGGAATGACGCATTGGGATAACGAAATAACAGCAGAGGATGCTTTAGGCCAAGCAATGTTAAGAGATCGAACTGAATTCTTTTTTGCTCCAGCACATATTCAAAAACGAATCAAAGATTGGGGTCATGAGGGTTATGGTGAAAAAACAAATACTTTTATGAGTTCAAGAGCATTGCAAAGTAAAGAGTGGATGCAAGTTAAAACAATAATTGGGCTAGAAACTTTTCTTCCTACCTACGGAAAGGTTGTTTCTGGTGATATAAATCCTAACGAAGGAATAATCGTAAAAATATAGGAGTGCTTTATGGAAATTAAAAATAAAAGAGTGGTTGTTACTGGTGCGGCTAGTGGAATTGGTAAAGCTTTATGTGAAGAGTTTTTTGCATCAGGAGTTAAGTCATTGGTCTGTGTTGATATGAACTTCAGTGGAGCTGAAGAAACAGCAAAAAGTGTTAATGGTATAGCGGTAAATGCTGATGTTTCAAAAGAAGAAGATATTATTAATGTTATTAAAAAAGCTAATGAGTTCGCCGGGGGAATTGATATATTTTGTTCTAATGCAGGCATCGGTGGTAAGCCAGGTTTTTTTGAGTCAGACCCATCTGACTGGGAACTAATCTGGGGAGTAAACGTACAGTCTCATATTCATGCTGCTAAACATGTTCTTCCTCAAATGATTGAGCAAGGTGGAGGCTATTTAATGAATACATCATCTGCTGCTGGGTTATTAACTCAACTTGGGGCATCTGGATATGCGGTAACAAAAGCTGCGGCTGTAAGTTTTGCTGAATGGATAAAAATTACCTACGGCAATAAAGGAATAGGCGTATCTTGCTTATGTCCTCAGGCAGTTAGGACTGCTATGACAGCGGATGGTGCAGGTGTTGCTGGGGTAGACGGAATGATGGAGCCTGATGTTGTTGCAAAAGACGTACTTAATGCTATAGAAGAAGAAAGATTTTTAATAACGCCTCATGAAGAAGTTCTTGAGTACGTTAAAAGAAAAGGCAATGATAGAGATAGATGGATTGGTGGCATGCAGAGACTTCAAACACAATACGAAGACTTTTTAACACCTATGAATAAAGAGTAATATAAATAATAAAAAAGGAATAAATTATGAAAACTAAAATTACTGAACTTTTTAATATAGAACATCCAATTATTCAAGGTGGGATGCATCATGTTGGCTTTGCAGAACTGGCTGCTGCAGTATCGAATGCAGGTGGTCTTGGAACAATTACTGGACTAACCCAGGGAACTCCAGAGAAATTAGCTAAAGAGATAGCACGTTGTCAGGAAATGACTGATAAACCATTCGCTGTAAATCTTACATTTTTACCATCACTAACTCCTCCTGACTATCCGGGATTAATTAAAGTTATTATTGATGCGGGCGTCCCTATCGTTGAGACTGCAGGAAGAAATCCTGCTGAATATCTTCCGGCGCTAAAAGAAGCTGGTATTAAAGTTATTCATAAATGCACTTCGGTTAGACATTCATTAAAGGCTCAAGCTATAGGCTGTGATGCAGTTTCTGTTGATGGTTTTGAATGCGGCGGTCATCCGGGTGAAGATGATATTCCTAATTTTATTTTGTTACCAAGAGCTGCAGATGAATTAGAAATACCTTTTGTAGCATCCGGGGGGATGGCTGATGCTAGAAGCCTTGTTGCTGCTATGGCTTTAGGGGCCGAGGGCATGAATATGGGAACTAGATTTATTGCAACACAAGATGCTCCAGTCCATCAAAATGTAAAAGAAGCTATCGTAAATGCATCAGAATTAGATACTCGTTTGATAATGAGGTCATTAACTAATACTGAAAGAGTTTTAAATAACCCAGCGGTTGAGAGATTAATAGAAAAAGAAAAGCAACTTGGAGATGATCTAACTTTTGCAGATATTATTGATGAAGTTGCTGGAGTCTATCCAAAAATAATGCATGAAGGCACTATGGAAGTTGGTGCTTGGTCTTGTGGGATGGTTGCTGGACTCGTTAACGATATCCCAACGGTCCAGGAATTAATCGATGGGATTATGTCCGGGGCCGATGAGATAATTAATTCTAGATTACAAAATTTCTAGATCTTATTTCTTATATTCTGCTGCCTCTTCAGAACCATCTGTTGCTGTGCCTTTAGTATATGAGTGTGCACCCATACCAGCAAGATCTCCATTTTGTACAATTAAATAAGGATCTCTAATTGGCTCACCAGCAAAGAAGCATTCTAAAATTTCTCTTACGCCTGCAGCATATCTTGTTTGAGCTGATAGAGATGTTCCAGAAGTATGAGGCGTCATACCGTGATTTGGCATTGTCCTCCATACATGATCATTTGGAGCTGGCTGCGGAAACCAAACATCTCCAGCGTAACCACTCAATTGACCTGATTCTAAAGCTCTAGCTATTGCATCTTTATCGCAAATCTTTCCTCTAGCAGTATTTACTATGTAAGCTCCGCGTTTCATTTTTGAAATCAGTGCATCATTAAATAAATGTTCAGTTTTAGGATGCAATGGACAACTGATGTTAACTACATCGCAAACAGCAACTAATGACTCTACAGAATCATGATAAGTAAGGTTTAATTCTGCTTCAACTTCATCGGAAAGTTTATGTATATCAAAGTAATGAAGATGAACGTCAAAAGGCTTCATCTTTCTTAACACATCAATTCCAATCCTTCCTGCGGCTACAGTTCCAACATGCATACCTTCAACATCGTAAGATCTTTGAACTGCATCGGCTATATTCCAGCCACCCTCATTAACAATTCTGTGTTGATTATGGTAATCCCTTACCATTGAAAGGATCATCATAACGATGTGTTCAGCAACAGATCTGGAGTTACAGTAAGTAACTTCGACTACATCAATGTTATTGTCCATGGCGCCTTGAAGATCAACATGGTCTGATCCAATACCTGCTGTAATTGCCATTTTTAAATTTGGTGCAGTTTTCATCTTTTCACTTGTAAGATAATATGGAAAAAATGGTTGTGAAATTACAATATCAGCATCAACTAATTCTCTATCTGCTTCGCACCCCTCTCCGTCCTTGTCAGATGTGACAACCAGGGTATGTCCTGCGTCTTCTAAAAATTTTCGAAGTCCAAGCTCTCCTGAAACACACCCTAATAATTCTCCAGGTGTGAAGTCTATTGCTTTTGGTGAAGGCAATGTCATCCCATCTGGATACTTATCAATTTTTGGTAGATCATCTCTTGCATACTTTTCTGGCATGCCTGTTAATGGATCGTCGTATAAAACACATAAAATTTTCATATTTTCTCCCTATAAAAAATTATTACTATTAGTAATAGAACAGAGTTTATTTAAAAAAACAAGAAAAATATGTCGTATTAATTTTATGATAAAAGCATTAAATTGAGCTTTTTAAAATTTATAGGCTTAATGTTATTAATAACTACATTGAAATACATAATAAAGAAATATTATTAGAGGATTTAAGCCTTTTTATACTATTTTATGAGTACAAATTGGTAAAAATGAGTACAAACATCATTATATGAGTACATTTAACTTGGTATTCTTCAAAATATGAATTATCATGAGTACTTAATGATCAATAATTTGAGTACATTATGAGTACAAAAGATGAAAAATACCTTGTTTTAAGAGGGAAAAATAAAGATATATACTTTATTCAAAAGCGTGTTTCTAAAAAAGTTGCCTCTATTATAGGCACAGATTTTATAAAAAAATCACTGGAAACTTCTGATATTAATGTAGCTATTGAGAAAAGGGACAGCATATTAGAAGAATTAATAGCTCATGAGCAGTCTATTCCTGCTAATAACACCCCAGATACACAAGATAGTCCAGATATAGACTCAGATATTAATCCAAAGTATGAAGAAAATGGCAAAAATACATTTGACGTAAAGAAAATTGTGGACATCAAATCTATAAAGCTGCCCTCTCAAGAAGAATTTGTGGAGCGTATTGATAGTCTTGTTCCCATATCAATAGTAATAGGTGCGCTAATTGTTGCCTTTATGGTGTAAGTATTCTAAAAATTAGCTATTTTTCTTTCTAAAGTGGCAATATCAAGATCCTCATAACTAAAATCAGAAACTTTTATCAATGAAAGCCTCCACATATAATCTAATAAATAACTAAAGACCATCCAATCATTTAGTTTATCCAAGTCTAATAAAGTATTTTCTGCGTATCCGTCCCACAAGGCATTTATATCATTTAGTTTTAAATTATAAGATGCAGTTATTGTTGCTATATCAAAATAGGGATGGTTAAGGCTGGAGTATTCCCAATCTAAAAAAAAGAATCTTTCATTAAACAATATGTTAGATTTATTCAAGTCGTTATGTGAAAGGACAAGTTCAATATCGTCATCACATAATCTTTTATATAAATCTAATCCTTTGTTAATTAAATTTTGATTCAGTTCATTTATCAATATTTCTTCATAGAAAAATAAAGAGTCTGCAAAAATATTTTTTATTTTTGTATCGATTTTAACTGAATGTACTTTCTTTAAGTTAGAGCCTAAATCTTTTAATAGAAATAATTTAGATTCATCTTTTAAACTAAAATCTTTAGCATCAATAAATTTCCAAATTAGAATTCCTTGTGTTAAATCTTGATACAAAATTTCTGGAGAAAGTCCTATAAAATTAATTTTATTAAGAATATTAAATTCTGTTTGTCTGTTAACTTTTAATTTTGAGGCCCATTGAAAATCAATTCTTATGATTGATTTGATTTCGTTATATTTACATAAAAAAATTTCTGATACTGGGCCAGATTTTAAAGACTTTAATAATTCTAAGGTTCCATCTACTGATGATAATTTTTTAGATAGATCTAGCATTATTTTCATCTTTAATATTAGTCCATGACTTATATCCAAAATAAATAATTATTAAATAAATAAAAAATAAAAATGATGTTAGAAATAATCCACGAGACATAAATAAAAATATTGAAACTGAGTCTATTACAAACCAATATATCCAATTTTCCAATAATCTTTTGGCAACCATATAGGTTGTAATTACTGCACCCCAAGTTGTAAGGCCATCAATAAATGGCATTGCTGCATTTGTGTATTTTTCTAAGAGAAGGCCCGAGGTAATTGTAAGTAATAATATTAATGTTATCGCTCTTATATGCTGTGATCTCTTCCATGTTTTAACAACAAATTTTGTATTACTTTCTTTATTATTATTCCACTGAGAAAATCCATAGAATGCCATAGCTATATAAAAAATCTGTAATCCAGCTTCCATATATAAGCCCGCTTCATACATAATAAAGAAATATAATGTTGAACTAAAAAACGCCGCAAACCAACACTTTATATCTTGTTTTACAGCTAATAATAAGTAAATTATAGCTAAAATTACTGCTGAAACTTCCATCCAGTTCTGTTGAATCAATTCAGAAATCATATCTCACTGTAACACCAAGATGTCTAGGATCGCCATGTCTTCTATAAAGAGTATCTTCAAAATTAGGAGCCTCATTTCCAAAGTAAAACCCACGAACAGAGTAATAAGTATTAAATACGTTTCTTGCCCAAATTCCATAAGTCCAATTATCTTTTACATAGCCATAACTAATATTTGTTAACTTGTACGATTTGGATTTATTGTTATGAGAATCAGAGTAATAAAAACTACTTTTACCTGAAACATCAATTGTTAAATATGTACTATTTGTTGGAGACCAGTTTATTCCAAAAGAGTAACTATTTTCAGGAGCATGTGCTTGTGCACGACCTTCCAGATCAGGTCTTGATTTCCAATTTTTTATCTCTGTTTTTAGAATCCCAATATTAGTAAAAATATCTACGGACTTAGTAATTTGAAAATCCATATTTAACTCTAAACCATGGTTGATCCCTTCGGCTGCATTTTGAGTTAAAAAAGAAAAAGTATTTGGATCACTTGGATCGGTTTGAGTTGAAATTAAAACTTGTTGATCTTCTCGATCTGAGTAAAA
Source organism: uncultured Gammaproteobacteria bacterium (assembly GCA_964613455.1). Taxonomy (GTDB): domain Bacteria; phylum Pseudomonadota; class Gammaproteobacteria; order Magnimaribacterales; family D2472; genus SCGC-AAA076-P13. The sequence continues at coordinate 17,741 of CAZTGS010000018.1, forward strand.
AATAACTGCACCAAGATTCATTCTAGAATTAATTAATTTTGTATTTACACCTATCTCATAATTCGTCAAGAACTCAGGATCGTAATATAAATTCTCATTTGCTGAGTTGGCTCCCAACCCAAGACCAAGATTAAATCCACCCTGTTTATAACCCTTTGCGATGCTAATAAAAATATTTGAATCATCTAATATTCTTTTTGATAGTGATATTTTCCCACCTGACATTTTATCTGTGGGATTAAATGACTCACCCAAAGAATCTGAATATTCAGATTCCCAATCTTCCCACCTTGTTCCAAAGGAGAGTTTTATAGATTCATTAAAATAATAATCAAGGTTAGTAAAAAAAGATAAATTATCTGAAGAGTAATTGTTTGATGAACTAGATTTACTTGCATAAGGTCCAAATGGATCTGAAGGATCTCCATACACTCCATCATCATTTTTCAAATTACTCTCTTTTAGTTTCAGGTAACTAACACCCAATACCCATTCGATGGGTAAATCAGATGAAAAATCTGCAGAATTAGATATTAATCGAAATTCTTGTCCAAAAGACTCCCTATTTCTTAACGTTTCAGAGAAATAATCGTAAGTATAAGGAGCGTGAGAGGTTGAGTTGCCCCAATCTGCATCATAACTAAAGATAACGTCTGTATCCGTTGAGCTAGTTAAGCTCTGCAGCTCAAAACTATCAAATTGTCGATATATCTTTAATCCATATGAATTTGTTTTTTGAGAATCCATTCCAGGTCTATCTGAGAGAGTGTTAAGACTTCCATCAATGGTCCAAATATCTGCTGGGTCATTAAGATCAATCTGGGAAACTAAAAATTTAATTGTTGTTTTATCGTCGGCTTCCCAATTAATCTTTAACCTAAAAGTACTTTCATCTTTTTTGGATGTATCTGATCTATTTAGATATAAATTTTTTCTAAAACCATCCGTATAATCTTTTCTGATTGCAAGTCTGTAAGTGAGATTATCTTTTCCCTCTACCGGACCTCCAAAAGCTACGCCTGAGCTAATTGTTCCATAGGTGCCAGCAGTCAATTCACTGGTGCCCTCAAATTGCTTTGTTGGCTCTTTTGTTTTTACATAAATTAATCCTGCCAAAGCGTTGGCACCAATTCTAGAACCCTGAGGACCTCTATGAATTTCTATTTGATCAACATCAAAAGTTGTAGCTATTCCGCCTTGGCCAGAGTAATCAATATCATCTATTAAAAAGCCAACTGAAGAATTCGGTGTCCCTTGGTATCCTGATCTTTCTCCAATTCCTCTTATTTGAAAATATCTTGCCCTAGAGTCACTAGCTGCAAAATTTAAATTTGGCACAAGATAAGAAAGATGTTCAAAATGTTTCATTGCTTGGGACTTGATGAGATCATCATCAAGAACAACGATACTAGAATCTTCTTGATTGATTGAGGTCTCTCGCCAATCTCCTTTAACAACTATTTCTTCAACCGCTTGGGCTATTAAGTTTTCACTTAAAAAAGAAATAAAAAAAGATAATGAAAAAACAAACAGACTATTTTTAATGGTATTCATGCAATTCCTCCGCCATTATTGTATGGATCAGGTTCAAAGGGTCCCCGTTAAGATCTCAGGTCAAAATAACCACCCCTTTGCAGTTATCGTTATAGTATTAGCTTAGAGAAAAAAAATCTATAATTAATTTATGAAAGTAACAATTGATGTAAGTATGTATCCTAATAGAGAAGATTTTATTCCACCTATTGATGCTTTTATAGAAAAAATTAATTGTTATGAAAATCTTAAGATTACAACATTTCCTACAAGCACAGTCATTCAAGGGGAGTATGATCATGCTATGAATGCCGTTCAAGAAACCATTGCTGCCTGCTATAAGGAATTTGATATGGCTGTTTATGTCACTAAAATTATTCCAGGATACGAGGCCTTATAATCTAATCGTTGTCATTTAAATCAGTTTGATAGGTCTCTGTTAAGGCCATGACTGATAATAATGTAAGCAAGGAAGCAAAAGCTATATAAACCGATACCCAAAATATACCAAAGTCTTTCCATAATAATGCTGCGATTGTTGGAGCAAATGCTCCGCCTAGAATTGCTCCAAACTGATAACCTAATGTTGCTCCAGAGTATCTAACTTCTGTACTAAATAATTCAGTAAAAAATGCAGCCTGAGGTCCGTACATCATAGATACAAATATTAGTCCTCCAGAAATAGCCAAAACTATTAACCAAAAGTTTCCAGTATCTACTAAAGGAAATATTGCGAATGCCCATATCCCTGTAAGAACTGCGCCAAGCATAAATATTCCCTTCCTTCCGTGTCTATCAGAATATGAAGAGAACATAAATTGAACAGGAATCATTATTGCTGAAGCAATTAAAACTGCAGCCAACATATCATCTCTAGTTATATCTGCACTTGCCACGCCATATGCTAGAAGGAAGGCTATTAAAATATAAAAAGTAACCTGAATTGAAAGAAAGGCTCCTGCAGCAAGCGCTATTCTTGAAGGATATTTTCTGATTGCTTCAATTATTGGAGAGTTTCTAGTAACTAATTCATTTGGACTATCTTGATTTTCTCTCAAAGCCTGTAATTCTTTGAAGGCTTTTGTATCTTCTAGATTTAATTGGATGTACATGCTAATTCCAATCAAGATAGCACTAGCAAGAAAGGGTATTCTCCAACCCCAAGAATAGAAGGATTCCTCAGAGACTAGCGAGCTTGTAATTATAAAAGCAAGGTTAGCTAATATAACTCCAACAGGAGCGCCTGCTTGAGCGAAAGCTCCGTAATAACCTCTTTGATTGGATGGAGCGCTTTCGGTTACCAGTAACATTGCGCCACCCCATTGACCTCCAATAGCCAGACCTTGAGCAAATCTAAGTGAGGTAAGTAATATTGGTGCTGTTACTCCAATCATTGCATAAGTAGGCAGAAGTCCAATTAAGGTGGATGAAACTCCCATTAAAATTAATGCCATCACAAGAGTTTTTTTCCTTCCAACCCTATCGCCATAATGACCAAAAATAATACCTCCAATCGGTCTTGCAATAAAACCGGCTGCAAATGTTAGCAGGGATAAAACTAGGGCTGTAGAAGGCGAAGCTTCTCCAAAAAAAGCTGTTGGAAATATTAATGCTGCGGCAGCACCATAAAGAAAAAAGTCATACCATTCAATGCTTGTTCCAGCTAATGCAGTCAATGCAACTTTTTTCATATCCGATTCTGATTTATTTTCGTTGGTCATATTAATTAATTAACTCTTTGCATCCTGTTTTATTAAGAAAGATCATTATTTGTTTTTGATCATCTTGATTTAAGTTCTCAAATTCCTCATTGATCCATTTAAGGCATTTTGCTTGATAAGGAAAACTTTTTTGCTCCCACTTAGCTCCATCAATTTGAGTAGTCCAATTTTCTTCATTATTTTTTACTGCTTCTGCATTAGTTAGCATAGCTGGTAAATAAACTTTTCCAATTTCTTGAAAAATATCATGTAAAAAAATTTCAGCATCGGCAAAAGAAATCCAGTCATCTTCATCAGGCTCTAGTCCACTGAAATCCTCCATTAAATCTACCCAAGCAAAAGTTCTTGGAAAGGATTCGATAGCAATGGCGCTCGGTGTTGGATCAAAACCGATTAACTGAGTTAATTGTCCATAAATTGAATAATCTGCAGAGGAAGGTCGATTTCCGAATAAAAACGGGCGCTGAATTAAACATTGCTCCAGCTGTTCAAGAAATCTTTCATAACTTGCTTCAATAATAGGTGCAGTGATTTCATTTGAACCAACTACCCATAAACGACTTATTTGTTTATCAGAAATAAAATCTTTAACAGACTTATGAGTTTCCTTATCCATGCCAAGATGATGCCATAAGGGTAAGATGGTTCCAGCTTTTTCTATGTCATTTTTATAATGCCATCGATAATGAAACATATATTTCGTAACCCATTCATCACCAAAGTCTTCTAGAACATAATTTAAAAATGCCAATTTAGGATCGCTAGGAATAACACTTCGATCATGAAATTCATCTTCTAAGTGATGAATAATTGGAGTTGAGTCAGTTACAGCTTTCAACTGCCCATCAACATCCAAAATCATTACGGGAAGTAGGATAGGCTTTGGCTCATCAATACCTAGCTTTTTAGTTAACTCTCTAGGGTCGCCCCACGATATTGCATAAGGAATTCTTCGATATCGCATGAGAGCAATCATCTTTCTTGTATAAGGTGATCCAGGAGCGCCTGCTATTGGAATTGGGTTTGGACTTTTCAT
>CAZTGS010000019.1:0-18679 GCA_964613455.1 uncultured Gammaproteobacteria bacterium
TCTTGTGGAGGAGGTGGCGGAAGTTCATCACCAGTTATTGTGGATACGCCTATCCCATCCAGTCCAGAATATACGGAGACCTGCTCGCTTTATACAGGTACTACTTATAAATGTGAGTTTACGCATAAGGGACTGGAAAGGTTCTATCTTATCCAAGATAAACACCCTCAAGCAACCGGCTCTAGCTCAGTGTTATTCGTACTTCATGGATATGGAAGTACTGCTGCAAATATTATGAATTATTCTAATTTTAGAAATTATACTTACACAGAAGATAATAATTTTATATCAATATTCCCACAAGGCGCTCCAATGAATACAGCTCTGGCATCTAGCAGCTCTCATTGGAATTCAGGGGGCTGGACTGTTGGAAGTGAGGTTGATGATGTAGATTTTATTGAAGTTGTTCTTAAGTTAGTTTCTGAAAAATCAAATATTAATTCAAATAGAGTTTATTCAACAGGTATGTCTAATGGAGGATTTATGAGTTATCACCTTGCCTGTAATCTGAGTTCTAAATTTGCAGCAATATCATCTGTAACTGGCTCTATGAGTAATGAAACATTTGAAGATTGCAATCCATCTCACGCCACAGCTATATTACAAATTCATGGTGCATTAGATGGAACGGTGCCTTATACCGGTAATAGTGCCTTAGGAATGAAAAGTATCGAAGATGTTCTAAATTATTGGAAAAATTATAATTCGTGCAGTTCTCCATCAACAACCACAACTGATTACTTCGATAACAGTCTTTCAGTCGAACATAGGGTATATGATAGTTGTATGAACAGTGTGCAAGTGGAGTTATATAAGATCAGCAATATGCCACATACATGGCCAAGCGCTGCAACATATGGAATAAGTGCAACAGATAAAATTTGGGCATTTATTAATTCTTACGATATTAATGGAAAAATAAATTAACTACTAAGGAGAACAAATGAGACAAATTCAATTAACACAACCAGCAGGATTAGAAAATTTAGTTTTATGCGATGTAGATGGTCCCAAAGCTAGTCCTGATGAGGTTGTTGTAAAAATATCCGCAAGCAGTCTTAACTTTCATGATCTTATGGTTGCATTGGGCTTCATACCTACTGATGATAAAAGAGTGCCACTATCAGATGCAGCAGGAGAGATTATTGAAGTGGGAGCTAATGTTTCCCAATGGCAGGTCGGGGATAAAGTAATGAGTGTTTGCTTTCCTAATTGGCAAAGCGGACCTCCTAAATATGATTTATTAAGTTTTATTGGTGATAATGAGGACGGTTATGCAGCAGAAAGTATTGCTATACCCGCAACAGCAATTACAAGAATTCCAAATAATATGTCTTTGCAAGAAGCAGCTACCTTGCCTTGTGCATGCCTAACAGCTTGGCGAGCTCTTGTTGACGAAGGAAAGTTAAAAAAAGGAGAATCGGTATTGGTTCAAGGAACTGGAGGTGTTTCTATCTTTGCTCTTCAGCTTGCTAAGTCTATGGGAGCTAAGGTAATTGCAACCTCATCAACTCCTGAAAAACTGCAAAAATTAAAAGAGCTTGGAGCTGATGAGGTTATTAATTACAAAGAAAATCCTCAATGGGGAAAAGAGGTTTTAGCTAAAACAAATAATGAAGGTGTTGATCATGTTATCGAGGTTGGCGGTGGAGGAACTTTTGGTGAGTCAGTAAGATCAGCAAAACTAGGAGGTCATATAGCTTTGATAGGGGTTTTAAGTGGTCCTTCAGTAAGTGAAATAATTCTTCCTAGGATTTTTCTTAAACAAATAAGATTAAGTGGCATAGCTATGGCAAACCAAGAGTCTCAAATAGCAATGGTCGAGTATCTAGAAAAAACAGATATAAAACCAATGATTAGTCATAGTTTTGATTTAGCTGATCTAGCTGATGCATTTCAGCACCAAATTGACAATAAACATTTTGGCAAGATTTCAATAACAATGGAAAAGTAGAAAATATATACTTTTAATGTATTATTTAAATTCATATTAATTTACAGGAGAGTAAAAAATGAAAATATTATTAACTTTAAGCTTACTTTTTTCTTTCGGCTTAATTGCTGATGGCCATGAAGAAGATAAGCCTATGTATGAGGCAAATGTTGCTGAATACTATATAAGCTCATTCAAAGATGGGAAAGATATGGATGACATGATGAAGTGGGCATCTAAATGGGAAAAATGGGCAACTACTGGAGATGCTATTGAAGCAAATGCAGATTACAGAGCATCTATGTTGGTGCCATACTATGGTGTTAATTTAGATACTTTTGATTTTCTTTGGTTAGGTATAAATTCAAGTCCTGAAAAACAAGCTGTGGGAAATGATTATTGGTTGCAAAATGGAGCTAAACTTCAGAACGAGCTACCTGTTAACAATTTTCAAGTCATAAATACATGGCAAAGAACTGTATCAGAGACACCAGATGGAGAGGCTGGTTATGTTGTCTATTCAGATTGCAGATACGGAGAAGGCGTTACAGGCGAGCAACAATATGATGCATATTTTGCATATGCTCAAGCTGCTCAAAAAGCTGGTGATGTGGCTGGTAGGAAAATGATATGGCCAACAATGGGAATAACTCCTGGTTGGGATTATGATTATGTTCAAGCAGTCTTTACATCAACAGTTACTGATTATGGTAAAAACTGGACAAACTTTTGGGACTCATCTGAGGAATTACCAGAATATAAAGTTTTGGAAGCTTTAGGTGGAAGTTGTGAAAATACAAGATCTTTTGCAGTAGTACCTGTTAAGAATTAATTTTTTTATATTAATACAAAGGAGGCTATATGCCTCCTTTTTTATTAGTGCATAATATTTAAATGAATGATTATTCTAACCATATTGCTGTTATCGGCGCAGGTATCTCAGGATTAACTCTTGCTTGTAAGCTTAAGCAAGAGGGAGTTCCAGTAATAATTTTTGAAAAATCATCGACAGTAACCGAACAAGGAGCAGGAATTTCTATATCCCCAAATGGTTTAAGAGTTTTAAGGTATATAGGTGTTGATGAGCAACTAAGAAATGAATCTGGAAATCCTAGTGAAATTAAATTTCTATTCAACAAAAAAGAAATAACATCATTTCCAATAGATGTAGTTACAACCTCAAGACAATGTCTTTATAAGATTCTTCTTAATAAGTACTATTCTTTGGGTGGCGAGGTTTTATTTAATCATGAGATTTCAAATATTGATCTGAATAACTCTGAAATTTTATTTTTAAATCAAGAAGCATACAAAATTAAGCATATAGCAGCTTGTGATGGAATTAAATCAACTTGCAAAAGTTTGATTTATAAAAATTCTGAACAACCAGCTTATAGCGGATATTCAGTATGGAGAGCCATTCTTGATAAGAAACAAGATAAAATAGAAACTCATTTAGGACCTAATTTTCATATCGTTACTTACCCAATCAATAATCAAAGAACGAGCTTTGTAGCTGCAATTAAGACTCCATTTAATGTTGTTGAATCATGGAAAGCTAAAGGCTCTTTTGAAGAATTGTGCGAAGACCTACCTCTGTCAACTAGAGATATTTATTCCTCCCTGAAAGATAGTAATGAAATTTATAAATGGGGTGTATACACAAAAAAAATTCCCTCGAAATTATTTGATAAAAACATTACTTTTTTAGGAGATGCCGCACACCCAATAGTTCCTTTTATGGGTCAGGGTGGATGTTTGGCTCTTGAAGATGGATATATATTTGGAAAGCTTATAAAGTTAAAAAATGATTTAAGAGCCTCTCAAAAACTTTACCAAAAACTAAGACTCAGTAGAGTTAAAAAAATACATAAAGAGTCAGTATTTCAAGGGAAACTAAATCATATATCTAATCCTTTCATTATCTTTTGTCGAAATTTTCTGATGAAATATTTAGCTGTTGCAAGACTTAAACCTAATTCAATTTGGCGCTATGACCCAGATATTGAAATTAATAAAATTAAATAATTTATATTTTTTTTTAGGTTGGTTATTTATTCTAAGTTGATATAATTTTGCAATGAATATATTCACTAAACTAGCCGCATTTTTTCAATCACCTGACTTGGGAACAAAAGAAAACCCCTCTTCTTTGAAATCATCACTCAAAGTATCAGAAAAATTAAAAGATTTTTTAGATAACGAAGTCCTTGATGGTTTAGATATTACACCTGATTACTTTTGGGCATCTTTTGAAAAAATAGTTGATGAGTTTGTACCAAGAAATAAAGCTCTTTTAGAAACCAGGGAGAATATTCAATCTCAAATAGACTCTTGGCATATAGAAAGAAAAGGAAAAGAACACAATCATAGTGAATACAAATCATTCCTTGAGGATATAGGTTACATAGCTCCCAGAAGTGATAGCTTTTCTATCTCAACAACCAACGTTGATCCAGAGATTAAAACAATAGCAGGTCCTCAACTAGTTGTTCCAGTTATGAATGCAAGGTTCGCTTTAAATGCTGCAAACGCAAGATGGGGAAGTCTTTATGATGCTCTATATGGAACTGATGTTATTAGTGAAGATGATGGGGCTAAAAGAGAAGGTGGTTACAATCCAATAAGGGGGGATAAGGTTATTGCGTTTGCTAAAAACTTTCTTGATGAAACAATTCCATTAGAAGATGGAAGTTTTAATAATATTGTAGATTTTGAGTTTATAGACGGAAATCTATCTGCAACACTCTCAGATAAAAGCAAAGTTGGACTAAAAGACAACAGTCAATACATAGGCTATGTTGATAACAGTGATGGCGCTTATGGATTATTATTTAAAAATAATAACCTTCATTTTGAAGTTCAAGTAGATAGATCTCATTCTATTGGTGAAACTGATCCTGCTGGAATCAAAGATGTTCTTATGGAATCTGCTATTACCACTATTCAAGACTGTGAAGATTCAGTTGCTGCTGTTGATGGTGAAGATAAGACTATTGTTTATAGAAACTGGTTAGGGCTGATGAAGGGAGATTTAAAAGAATCTTTCGACAAGAATGGCGCGCAAATGACCAGACAATTAAATGCTGATAGAACATATAAATCAAAAGATGGTTCTGATATAACTCTACCTGGAAGAAGTTTAATGCTTGTTAGAAATGTTGGCCACCTAATGACTAATCCAGGTATTTTAGACTCTAGAGGAGATGAAGTTCCTGAGGGAATAATGGATGCAATGTTTACTATTTGTATAGCTAAGCATGATCTTGAAAATACAGGCCCTTATAGAAATTCTAAGACTGGCAGCATCTACATAGTAAAACCAAAAATGCATGGTCCTGATGAAGTGCAATTCACTTGTGATTTATTTGCAGCTGTTGAGAAAGCATTAAACATAGAGCCCTTATCAGCTAAAGTTGGAATCATGGATGAGGAAAGAAGAACAACCGTTAATCTAAAAGAATGTATTGAAGTTGCTAAAGAAAGGGTAATTTTTATAAATACAGGATTTCTTGATAGAACTGGAGATGAAATACATACAAGCATGGAAGCTGGCCCGATGATTTCTAAAGCTGATATGAAACTCCATCAATGGATTGCTTCATATGAAGATTGGAATGTTGATATTGGGCTTGAAACTGGTTTTAAAGGAAAGGCTCAAATAGGAAAAGGTATGTGGCCAATGCCAGATGAAATGTTAGCTATGTATAACGTAAAAACAATGCATCCAAAAGCTGGAGCTAATTGTGCCTGGGTCCCATCTCCAACTGGTGCCTCTCTTCACGCCATTCATTATCATCAAATACTTGTAAGTGATGAGCAAGATAGAATTGTGACTAGAGAAAAGGCTAGCTTAGATGCAATTTTAGATATCCCTATTCATAAAAGCCCAGAAGATATCACTATTGATGAAATTCAAAAAGAATTAGAAAATAATTGTCAGGGGATATTAGGTTATGTTGTTAGATGGGTCGACCAAGGGGTTGGATGTTCAAAGGTTCCTGATATAAATAATGTTGGTCTCATGGAAGACAGAGCAACATGTAGAATTTCAAGCCAGCATATTGCTAATTGGCTTCATCATGGACTTTGCTCAAAAGATCAAGTTATTGAATCTATGAAAAAAATGGCTTTGGTGGTTGATGGTCAAAATAATTCAGATACAAGTTACAAGAATATGGCACCAAGCTTTGATGGCTTAGCTTTCAAAGCTGCCTGTGATCTAGCAACAGAAGGAAGAACTCAACCTAGTGGTTACACTGAGCCCATTCTTCATAAAACAAGAATCAAATATAAAGGCTAAATGAAAGCTTATTGGATTGTAAGATGCCACGTTAATGATCTTAATGAATTTAGTAAATATGCTAAATTAGCAGGCCCCATAATCCACAAACATAATGGCAATTTTCTAGCAAGAGGTGGAGAACAGAAAGAGCTGGAAGGGGATGGTTATGAAAGAACTGTTCTTGTTGAATTTAATAGCTCGGAACAAGCTCACAAGTGTTATAACTCAAAAGAATATCAGGAAGCTTTAGTCTTCGTAAAAAATTCAGCAGAGAGGCTTGTTGTGATTGTTGAAGGGACTAGCTAACTTTATATTTTCTGTTTTTGAGTTTCATCTCTATGTTTTTTTAGATACTTCATAAAAGGAGTTCCCCCGGTCCCAGTTATAGTAGAGCCGCCTGTTCCAACTGGTTGCTTAATTTGAGATTGCTTATGAATATAGGTAGCTGCAAATTCTAAATGCAGCGCACGAAATCTTCTTATCTCTTCTAAACATTTATTGTATTCACCAATTAATTTCTTTGATTTATGAATATACTTTTTGGCATTAGATCTTTTTTCAACTTTTTCAATCATTAATTTGTGCTCAGGAACCATATAGTCTCGCATTTCATTAAGATAATGTCTTAAGTGGTCCTTTGTATGGTAAATACCAAGTGCTCCATCAAGGAAAGGCATAATACTGCTTTGCGCTCCAGTTTCACCTCTAAAAAATTGTGGCTTATTATTGAACTGATTTTGATATATGAGACCTTTCTTAAGATCTGGATTATCTTTAGTACCAAATATAAAAGGCCTGACTCTATGATAGTAAACATATGGGTCACATTTCTCAGGCATTCTTGAAAAAATAGCATTAACTTCTCTAAGAGATGAAATGATATCTTTTAAATACATCGAGTATGTTGCAACAGAATCCTTGTCATTTAAATAAGACAGCTTATTTGCCGCATGAATTGCCTTGCTCGCTGCATTTTCAATACAAACATGAATAGTTACAAACCAGTCTTCATCAACTCCACCAAGAAAATTAGTTAATAAGGCAACATTCTCTAGTGATACAGGCTCTTTAGGATCAGGCCTATACCAGTTGTCCAAGCAATAACTGCCATAGCTAAGAATGGGAGGCCTTCCTAAAATATTTGATACTTGAACCCAGGGTTTAGCAATTACTTCAGGAAGAATTTTTTCAGGTTTTTTCCCACCCCAGATATATGCATGAGCAATGAAGCTAAGTTGTGCCATGACTAACTTTAATTCACGAACGTCATTATTTTTAAGAAGCTTGTTAATTGAGAAACTATTCACATTGAGAGAGTTTATTGTTTTTTGAACACGTCCAGTTAAAAGAAGTTTAGGGAGTTGATTTGCAATACTACTTATTAAATCTAGAGATTTTGACTTAGTAGTGAATGACTTTAGTGGATCTTTTTTGGGTAAAAACGCATTCATATTAGTATTATTTTATACATATATTAATTTTATATATACAAAATATACGATTATTAAAAAAAGAGTATTTTTTTGCATTTAAGGTGTTGACATTCTATTTTAGAAGAGTATATTTATTAGACCAACTTGATTCCGACTAAAGATCAACTGCAGACGGGAAGTAGGGAGAATCAAAGAGGAAGAGCCCATAGGGTGAAAGCGTTTATAAGAGTCGGCGATAAAAAAGAGCTTATAGACCCACCAAGAATTCTAGAGAAAGAATTCAAGGAGCTAAAGAAAATCTCACTTTAGACCCCTAAGGAACTCGAACTAAAAGAACAGAGCTAGCCTCTGTTTTTTTTCGTCTAAAATAAATGCTGTCTATTAGTTTAATAGTCTTAAATAATGTTTTAATATCAACACCATGCAACAAACCAGAACAAAAATTATTTGTACTATAGGTCCAGCGACAAAAAATCTCAGTACCTTAAGAAGTCTTTATAACAATGGAATGAATGTTGTTAGGATTAATATGTCTCATGCAGATCATAAGTCTGCAAGCTCGGTTATTAAAAATATAAATAAAATAAATCAAGATCCTAAATCTAAATATGGCCCTATAGGAATTCTTCTTGATACCCAGGGACCCGAAATAAGAACTGGAGACACTGAACACACCTTGGATCTAAAAGAAGGTGATGAAGTGACTTTAACTGTTAGAGATCAAATAGATGTAGAAACTTCATCTATAAAAATTAATTATAAGGATTTAATAAAGAGTGTTAGTCCAGGATCAAGAATAACTGTTGATAATGGCTTAATAAATTTTAAAGTCTTATCAAAACAGGAAGAGACTCTTCTATGCAGAGTTCTTGATGGTGGGAAGTTAGGATCAAAGCGACATGTAAATCTTCCAGGTGTTCGAGTGAATATGCCCTCTATTACGTCAAAGGATTTAAAAGATATAGCATTTGGTATTAAGAATAAGGTTGATTTCATTGCATTATCTTTTGTAAGAGATGCTGATGATTTGGATAAATTACAAGTAATTTTAGATAAATCAAGATCAGCTGCAAAAATAATAGCAAAAATTGAAAATCAAGAAGGTTTAGACAACATAGATACAATTTGTAAATCATCATGGGGTGTTATGGTTGCTAGGGGTGATTTAGGAATTGAAACAAGTCTCACCGATTTACCGAATATTCAAAGAAGAATAATGCATGCATGCGGGAAGTGGGGCAAAAGATCTATCGTTGCAACTCACTTACTTGAGTCTATGATTAACAATCCAACTCCTACAAGAGCGGAGGCTAGTGATGTTGCTAATGCTATCTATGAGGGTGCTGATGCGGTAATGCTATCAGGTGAAACAAGTGTTGGTAAGTATCCAGTTGATTGCGTTAAGTTTTTAAAATCAATCTCATACAAAACTGAAAAATTTACAACCTTGGGTTATGAAAAAAATTTAGTTCCTACTTCAGACTGGCAACATATTGGCATAACTGCCAAGCACCTAGCTGAATCTACCAACGCAGATGGAATTATTGCAATAACCAGAACGGGCGAAACCGCCAACCTTGTCTCCAATGCTAAACCAAATGGAATACCTATTTATACTTTCACTAACAATAAAAGCACCTATTCAAAACTTTCATTAGTAGGCTCATCACATGCTTTTTTAATTGGAAGTATTCGCGATCATGACAAGGCTTTATCAAAAGTTATCTCTATTCTTAAAAAAGATATTTCTTTAAGTTCTGGCTCTAAGTTTATTCTAGTTTCAGGCATATTCTCTGAAAATCACTCCGAAGCTATTCAAATAATAAAAATCTAATAAAAAGTATTTTTTATATTTCGAGCATTATTTTATTAGCTTGAAGTAAAAGCCTATACCTATAAAATAGAATATCTAGGAGTTAATTTGAAAAATCAAGACATAGATCCAATAGAAACTAACGAGTGGCTCGAGGCCATCAATAGTGTTCTCGATGAAGAGGGTATAGAAAGAGCATCTTTTCTTCTTACAGCTCTAGCTAAAAGATTAAATCAAGAAGGAGCAATACCTTCATACAATTTAACGACTCCGTTCCAAAATTCAATTCATGCAAAAGATGAGGCTCACATGCCGGGTGATCTTTTCATGGAAAGAAGGATTAGATCTTTAATTAGATGGAATGCATTGGTCATGGTATTAAGAGCCAATAAAAGTGACGATGATTTGGGTGGTCATGTTGCAACTTTTTCATCCGCCGCTACTTTGTATGATGTGGGATTTAATTATTTTTTTAAGGGTTCTAATAATGAGCTTGAGGATTTAATATACTTTCAAGGCCACTGTTCTCCAGGAATTTATGCCAGGAGTTATTTAGAGGGCTCTCTCCAGGAAGAAGATTTAGATAACTTTAGAAGAGAGGTTGAGAAGCCAGGTCTTTCCTCATATCCTCACCCTTGGTTAATGCCGGATTACTGGCAATTTCCAACAGTCTCTATGGGTTTAGGACCAATAATGGGCATCTATCAAGCTCATATAATGCGATACATGTCAGCTAGAAATTTAGTTCCGAGAAATAACAGGAAGGTCTGGGTTTTTTGTGGTGATGGTGAAATGGATGAACCAGAGTCAAAAGGAGCAATTGGATTAGCAGGAAGGGAGAAATTAGAAAATCTTATTTTTGTAGTCAATTGCAATCTTCAAAGACTAGATGGTCCTGTTAGAGGAAATGGAAAAATTATTCAAGAACTTGAAGGAGAGTTTAGAGGTTCTGGATGGAATGTGATCAAAGTTGTTTGGGGAAGAAAATGGGACCCTATAATTGCAAAGGATAAGGAAGGCAAACTTCAAGAAATAATGGATGCTGTGGTAGATGGAGAATTGCAAAATTTCAAAGCAAAAGGAGGGGCTTATACAAGAGAAAAATTCTTTGCTAAGGATCCTGATGTTTTAGAAATGGTTGAAGATCTCACAGATGAGGATATTTATAAATTAAACAGAGGCGGTCATGATCCTTATAAAGTCTATGCTGCTTATCATAAAGCAGTAAATTCTAAAGGAGCGCCAACAGTTATATTAGCCTTAACTACAAAAGGTTATGGAACTGGATCACGAGAGGCGGACAATACAACTCATCAGGTTAAAAAATTATCTCTAGAAAACATTAAATCATTTAGAGATACCTTTAATATTCCTGTAAATGACTCAGAGATAGAAGATTTACCTTATGTAAGGCCCCGAGCGGATTCCCCTGAGATTCAGTATCTAAAAAAGGCAAGAGATGAACTAGGAGGACCTATACCAAGAAGAAGAAATAAGTCTAAAGTACTAAACAATCCAGATGAAAAAGCATTCTCTAAGCTCTATGAGAGCTCTAACGATAGAAAAATTTCTACAACCATGGCTGCTGTAAGGATAATCACTGAACTTCTAAAAGATAAAAAAATAGGTGAAAGAATTGTGCCCATTGTTCCCGACGAAGCAAGAACATTTGGAATGGAATCGTTGTTTAGACAGGTTGGAATCTATTCGTCTGCTGGACAAAACTACGAGCCTGAAGATGCAGATAAAGTAATGTGGTATAAAGAATCAAAAGATGGGGTAATGCTTGAAGAGGGAATTACTGAGGCTGGCGCTTTTTCAGCTTGGTCCGCACTTGCAACTACTTACTCTAGTTATGATTTCCCAATGATTCCATTTTATTTATTTTATTCTATGTTTGGCTTTCAAAGAATACATGATTTAGCATGGGCTGCAGGAGACGCTCAGGCTAAAGGTTTCTTAATAGGCGCTACATCTGGAAGAACTACTTTAAATGGAGAAGGATTACAGCATCAAGATGGCCATAGTCATATTCTTTCATCCACCATTCCCAATTGTCTTTCGTACGATCCTGCATATGCCTATGAGGTTGCAGTAATAATAAAAGATGGCATAAAAAAAATGTATGTTGATCAAGAAAACTATTTTTATTACATAACAACTACCAATGAAAATTATGAGCATCCGAGGATGCCTAAGGGCTCTGAAGAAGGCATTATCAAGGGCATGTATAAGATACTCGATGTAAAAAAACCTTTATTACGATTAATTGGCTCTGGATCAATCTTAAGAGAATCAATTAAGGCTCAAGAAGTTCTTAAGAAATATAAAATAGATTCTGAAGTTTGGAGTGTTACGAGTTTTAATCTTCTTAGAAAAGATGGAATGGAAATAGAGAGATTTAATCAACTGAATCCAGATAACGAAAAGAAATCATATGTTGAAGAATGTTTTGATAATGATTCAGTCCCTGTAATCGCATCAACAGATTACATGAGAGCTTATGCCGAACAAATAAGGCCTTATATCAAAGCTGAATATTCTGTTCTTGGAACAGATGGTTATGGCAGAAGTGACTCTCGAGAGATGTTAAGAGATTTCTTTGAAATAAGTACAAATAGTATTGTAAGAGTGGCAGCTTATTCTCTTTATAAACAAAATGTGATTGATAAAAAACTTCTAGATAAGATTTATTCTGATATGGGTGTAGATTCATCTAAACCCAATCCTTGGGAGGTCTAGTGTCAGAATTAAGAACTATCAATATTCCTGACCTTGGAGAGGTCGAAGAGGTGGAGGTTATTGAAGTATGTGTTAAATCAGGTCAAGAGGTTGGAACAGAAGACTCTATAATTATCCTTGAAACTGACAAGGCTGCAATGGAAATTCCAGCTTCTGTGAACGGTACTGTTAAATCTATCTTGGTAAAAGAAGGTGATATAGTAAAAGAAGGCATGCCATTTTTAGAAATAGATGCTGAGATAGTCAAATCAAAATCAGAAAAGATTATAGAATCTGAATCTTTAGAGCAAGAGGTGGAAGATAGGCCTAAAAAGGCTGAGGTAGAAGTACCTATAAAAAAAGCTCAGATTCAACAAGTTAAAAATAATAATTCTTCAATTCATTCAGGGCCAGCAACGCGTAAACTGGCTAGAGAGTTTGGAATAAACTTATCAGATGTTACTGGATCTGGTCCTAAAGGAAGAATTTTAAAAGAAGATTTACATATATATGTCTCAAATAAACTAAACAACAACACTAATTACGAATTTCAATTCACTCAACCTGATATTGATTACTCAAAATGGGGTGAAATAAGTACAGAGAAATTATCTAAGTTTCAAAAAACTGCGCTAAAAAATCTTCATACATCTTGGATAAATATTCCTCATGTAACCCAACATGATGATTCTGATATAACTGATTTACTGCTTCTAAGAAATGAACTAAATGAGTCTCATAAAGTTAAAGTTTCCCCTCTTGCATACATCATTAAAGCAACAGTAGAAACTTTAAAGTTATTCCCTATTATGAATACCTCTTTATCAGATAATTTAGATAATTTAATTCAAAAGAAGTATTACAATATTGGTATTGCTGTAGACACACCCGATGGTCTAATCGTTCCAAATATTAAAAATGTTGATACTAAGTCAATCTCGCAAATTTCAGATGAAATTGGAGAGTTGGCATCTTTAGCAAAAGACAGAAAGCTTAAAGTTGATCAATTAAAAGGAGCTAGCTTTACGATATCTTCTCTAAGTGGAATAGGGGGTAAATACTTTACTCCAATTATTAATCCTCCTGAAGTTGCAATTCTTGGTTTGTCTAAAACTTATGATAATTTATCAATGGTGAATAACAAAATTACCACCTTAAAACAGTTACCTATATCATTATCTTATGATCATAGAGTTATCAATGGAGCTTATGCTGCAAAGTTTATAACAGAGCTTAGTAATCAGCTTAAACAGATAAAATTATTTAAGAAAACCTTTAAAGATTCTTAATATTAAAATTGTTACAATAGATGAATTTCAAAATGGGGATAAGAAATGTTTAACACTTTAGATTGGGTAATTGTTGCACTTTATTGTATAGGTATTATCGGATTGGCTACTTATGTTTCTAGAACAAAAGCTGGCACTGAAAGAAGTGCTGAGGATTATTTTTTAGCTGGTAGATCTTTGCCTTGGTGGGCTATAGGAGCATCTTTGATAGCTGCAAATATATCTGCAGAACAAATTATTGGAATGTCAGGTCAAGGTTTTGTTGTGGGGATGGCTATAGCAGTTTGGGAATTAACTGCAGCAATAGCTTTAATCGTTATGGCTAAATTCTTCCTACCCTTATTCCTAGAAAAAAGAATCTATACTATGCCGCAATTCTTAGAGCAAAGATTTGATAAAAGGGTCAGTCTAGTTCTCTCTTTCTTTTGGCTCACTGTCTATATTTTTGTTAATTTAACAGCTGTTTTATGGCTGGGCTCATTGGCTATAAACACACTTACAGGATTATCATTAGAAGCAGGGTTGGTACTTTTAGCTCTTTTATCTCTAGCATATTCATTATCAGGAGGACTTAAAGCTGTTGCTATGACAGACATAGTTCAAGTGGTTCTTCTCATATTTGGTGGATTGGCTGTATCTTACATAGCACTGAACAAAATTTCTGAAGATCAAGGTATTTTGGAAGGCTTAAGTATTGTTTATACAGCTATGCCAGAAAAGTTTGATATGATCCTTTCTCCAGATAACCCTTCTTATAATAATCTACCAGGATGGTGGATTCTAATCGGAGCAGGTGTTTGGATTGGTCATTTTGCATACTGGGGTTTTAATCAATATATTACTCAGAGAGCCTTGGGTGCTAAATCTATAAGAGAAGCTCAGAAAGGGGTTATGTTTGCAGCCTATCTTAAGTTGTTGATGCCATTGGTAATAGTTCTTCCAGGTATATGTGCGGCAATGCTTTTTCCAGTTCTAGAAAAATCTGATCAAGCATACCCAACTATGATGTCTTTATTGCCTAATGGCTTACTAGGATTGACTTTTGCAGCTTTAATTGCAGCAATTGTTTCATCTTTAGCCTCTATGACAAATAGTATTAGTACTATTTTTACAATGGATGTTTATAGAACGTTTGCAAGCAGCGATACTTCACAATCAAAACTAATTACTGTAGGAAGAACCGCAGTAGTCGCGTCATTACTGATTGCAGTTCTGATCGCTAAACCTCTTCTTGGAAATTCTGACGAAATATTTCAATATATTCAAAATTTTACTGGTTTATTTACTCCAGGAATTTTAGTTATATTTCTTGTTGCTCTTTTTTGGAAAAAGGCAACAACCATGTCTGTATTGATTGCCGCAATACTATCAGTAGTTATGTCTGCATATATAGGTTCCACCTATCCTGAATTTCCTTATATTCACAGAATGGGCATAGTATTTTTTGCTTCAGCCTTTGGTTGTGCTATTACTTCATATTTTCAAGGCTACTTAGATCAAGAGAAGGCAATTGATTTAAAAGGAATAGATTTTTCTACATCTAGAGCCTTCAATATAAATACAATAGTTGTTGTATCTGTTTTGGCCATAATCTATGGATTTTATTGGTAAAACATTTTAGAAAGATTTTAAATATGAAAAATTATTCATTAATAATTGCATGCTTTTTTTTATTTGGTTGCGGCGAGAGATCGCTTGAAGATCGAAAAGACACAATAAAAAAATCTGATGTTAATTGGAGCAATCCCAAAGTCTGTAAAAATCCAGCTGACCCAGATTTCATTAACTTGATTATTAATAAAATGACCTTGGAGCAGAAAGTTGGGCAAATAATAATGCCAGATCTTGATGAGGTCACTCCAGCAGAAGCAAAAGATTATTTTCTTGGTTCTTTCCTAAACGGTGGAGGCAAGTTTCCAAACAAAGATAAAAATAGTTCTATAGGAGATTGGAAAAATCTCAGTGAAGAATTTTATAACTCATCTCCAGTTGTTAATGGAATTTTAGTTCCCATCCTATGGGGTACCGATGCTGTTCATGGCCATAATAATGTTATAGGAGCTACTATATTTCCTCATAATATTGGTCTCGGCTCTACTATGAATCCAGAATTAATAAAAGAAATTGGTGGTGTTGTAGCTAAGGAGCTTCTTTCAACAGGAATAGCTTGGACATTTGCTCCTACTATCACTGTTCCTCAGAATGATTTGTGGGGACGAACCTATGAAGGCTATTCAGAGAATCCTGAATTAGTCGGATTGCTCGGGCAGGCAATGATTGAAGGCCTCCAAGGAGAAGGGGACAGTTTTTTAGATAATAATCATGTGCTTTCTACTGCAAAGCATTTTATCGGAGATGGTGGAACCATAGATGGAGAAGATCAAGGTAATACTGTTATTAGTGAATCTGAATTGAGAGATACACATGGATTACCTTACTATTTTGCAATCGATTCTTGCATTCAAACAATTATGGCAAGTTTCAATTCATGGAACGGAGATAAAATGCATGGCAATAAGTATTTATTAACAGATATTTTAAAAGGTCAAATGCAATTTGATGGTTTGATTGTCGGAGATTGGAATGGGCACGGTCAACTACCAGGATGCACTAACTCTAATTGTGCCGCATCATTTAATGCTGGTGTTGATATATTTATGGCTCCGGATGAATGGAAAAACCTTTATAAAAATACAATAGAGCAAGTTAGAAATGGAACAATTACTCAAGATAGGTTAGATGATGCAATAAGAAGAATCTTAAGAGTAAAAAACATGCTTGGGCTTTTTGATAATAAAAAACCACATGAATATAACTATAATAGTATTGGCAGTGAAGAGCACAGACTTGTAGCGAGAAGGGCAGTAAGAGAATCTTTAGTGCTTCTTAAGAATAATGATGACATCCTTCCTCTCAACCCAAACAAACACTATCTTGTTGTGGGTCAGGCTGCAGTTGATATAAAAAATCAAATGGGTGGTTGGACTATTTCATGGCAGGGAAGAGACAATCTAAACTCTGAATTCCCCAATACAAAAAGTATATTTGGAACAATTAAATCAGTTGTTCAATCTTCAAATGGTTCCGTAGAGTTTTCATCTGATGGAAGTTATAAGACTAAGCCAGATGTCGTAATCATGGTTTATGGTGAAGAGCCATATGCTGAAGGAGATGGCGACAGAGATTCTATAATTTTTAACAATCCTAACAAAAATTTCTATTCAACAATGAAGAAGGTCTCTTCTGATGGTTTGCCTATAGTGTCCTTGTTTTTATCAGGACGACCAATGGTTGTGAATCGAGAGTTAAATATTTCTAAAGCTTTTGTTCAATTATGGCTTCCAGGAACAGCTGTTGAGGGAATCACAGATTTAATTTTTACAAAAAGTGATGGATCAACTAATTATGATTTTAAAGGTAAGCTTGCCTATTCTTGGCCAAAAAAATCTTCACAAACCCTTCTTAATTTAAATGACAAAGACTACCAGCCATTATTTGAATATGGTTATGGATTGACTTACAAAGACAATAAAAACTTACCTGTTTTTGAAGAAGAAAACCCTAATACTGAATTAGATGAAGTTATTTTGTTTATAGGATCTGCATACCCACCAAATAATGAATTTGTTATCGAATTTGGAGAAAAAAGTATAGTAAATGCAGATTTTTTTAAGAGTAAAAATGAATCTATTTTATTAAAAAAAATGGATTATCAAAAACAAGATGATGCCAAAAATATATCCTTTTTAAAATCTAGTGATTTATACAATTCTTGGGGTATTGAAAATCAATATTTTGATAACTTTTCCTACATGGAGAATGCAATTCTTGAGATTGAATATAGATTAAATGAATTAGATGGGGGCAATAACAACTTGCTTCTTGTTTCTAAATGCAAAAAGAATGATTATCAATCTCATGTAACTGGTTCTGACAAATGCGAAGTTACTTTTGATATAACCTCAAATCTATTAGAGAATGAAATCGCAGAATGGAGCTCTTTTAAAATACCTTTTAAATGCTTTATACAAAATGGTTTAGAAGCTTCATCAATTACCTCAATGGCTTCATTCAAATCAAATGCTAAACTTGATATAGATATACACAGCATCAAACTATTGAATAATGCCAAAAATGCAAATACTGAAAACTGTAACTTATATGAGTTACTAAATTGAAAAAGGTACTTTTAATTGATATTGGTGGCACTAATTTAAGATACGCTTATGCAGAAGCTGGCTCTTTGGATATTTTTGATTCAAACAAGGAAAGCTTAGATTCTCTGAGCGGTTTTAATGATCTGCTTTCTAGTCTTTTATTGGAGGGTTCGGTAAGATCTTTAGTTATCTCTGTTGCGGGGCCAATGATGAACGGAACTATTCAAATGACAAATAGAGATTTCTCGATTAATGCTGATAATATAAAACAAGAACATGATTTAGATTATTGTAAATTGTTAAATGATTGGGAGTCTATTGGATATTCTCTTTCTTGTTTTAAAAATGATGATATTTCATTTATTAAAAATGGAGATCCTTTTAATAACAAGACATTATTTATGGGTCCTGGAACTGGTTTGGGTGCAGCTTTAGTTATTGGTGAAGATGTGGTTATGCCAAGTGAAATTGGAAACACAACAATTCTTACAGAAAGACTTCTTAAAAATTTTGATATTGAAAACAATGAATCATTTGTAACTCTTGAAGAGGTTGTTTCAGGCTCTGCTATTGCAAAGCTTTATTATGCAATAAGTGGTTCATCAGCAACGCCAGAAGAAGTCATTGAGCTTTTCCATCAGGGTGATAAAGCAGCAGAAAAAGTTATCAAGGGATTTACTATTTCTTTAGCTGAAGTTATTTCAGATTTAGCTCTCATTTTTATATCTGGAAATGGTATTTATTTAGCCGGAGGGCTTATTAGAACTCTAGTTGAATTAATTGATAAGGATTTATTTATAAAAAGTTTCCTTTCAAATAAAAAATCTATTCATAAAAATATGCTAAATCTAATGCCAATAGGCGTTATAAACAAACAATATACTTGTTTATATGGGAATCTAAACTTCTATAATTTAAGAATTAAATAAATTCTTAAAAATCTAACTTATTTTTAAAAAGTTTGTGTATAATTCCACCCCATAATGGCAGATAAAAAACAAACTAAAGTATATTTAATCCCTGAAAGCGAAACTCGTGATAGTCATAC
>CAZTGS010000020.1:0-16429 GCA_964613455.1 uncultured Gammaproteobacteria bacterium
GTTGCTGAAGAAGCTCCTGCTGAAGGAGTAGCTGATGAAGATTCAGTCAAAGAGGAAGATAAGTAAAGATGGAAATTAAAGCAGCTCAAGTAAAAGAATTACGAGAAATGTCTGGCGTTGCCATGATGGAGTGCAAAAGAGCTTTAGTAGATTGTGATGGAGATATTGAAAAAGCACTCGATCTATTAAGATCTAATAGCGCTTTGAAAGCAGAAAAGAAAGCAACAAGAGTAGCAGCAGAAGGTGTTTTAAGAACTTTTGCTGGGGACAGCCATGCAACACTTGTAGAAATAAATTCTGAAACAGATTTTGCAGCAAAAGACGCAAATTTTATTAAATTTACTGATGATGTTTGTGAATATATTTCTGTTAATAAGGTTAATAATATTTTAGAAGTCCAAGAATCAGAAGTTGAAGACAAGAGGAAAGATTTAATCCAATCTATTGGTGAAAACATTCAATTAAGAAGACTTGAAACACTAGAATACAGTACTGAAATGAATGCAGGCATCTATCTTCATTCAGACTCAAAACTTGCAGCTGTTGTTGTTGTATCAGGTGGCGATGAATCGTTAGCCAAAGATATTGCTATGCATGTAGCAGCATTCAATCCTTTGTGTCTCTCTGAGACAGATATCGACCCTGAGGTTCTTGAAAGAGAAAAAGCTATATATATGGTTCAGGCAGAAGAGTCTGGAAAGCCACAAGAAATTATGGAAAAAATGATTGATGGGAAGCTAAAAAGATTCTTATCTGAAGTATCCTTACTATCACAAAATTTTGTAAAAGATCCTGAAATTTCAATTCAAAATCTTTTAGATAACAAAGAAGCCACTATAGTATC
Source organism: uncultured Gammaproteobacteria bacterium (assembly GCA_964613455.1). Taxonomy (GTDB): domain Bacteria; phylum Pseudomonadota; class Gammaproteobacteria; order Magnimaribacterales; family D2472; genus SCGC-AAA076-P13. Next base: position 845 of record CAZTGS010000020.1, read on the forward strand.
TTATGCAAGATTGAAAGTGGGTGAAGGTATTGAGGTTGAAACAAAGAATTTTGCTGATGAGGTAGCTGAACAGTTAAAATAAATCAATGTCTAATCTTCTACACAAAAGAATCCTCGTAAAATTTAGCGGAGAGTCTGTTGCTGGTGATGATGAGCACGGAATCGATCCAAAAATATTAGATCAAATGGCCTCATCTGTAAGTTCATGCAAGGAACTTGGAGCGCAAATTGGTATAGTGATTGGTGGTGGTAATCTTTTTAGAGGCGAAAAGCTAAATCAAGCTGGTATGGATAGGGTAGCGGGTGACCATATGGGTATGCTGGCTACAGTTATGAATGGTATAGCCCTAAGAGATTCACTTGAAAGAGCTGGAATCAAAACTAGAGTGATGTCAGCCATATCAATGTCTGGAATAGTCGAACATTATGACAGAAGATTAGCTATTCAACTTCTTGCTGATGGATATGTTGTGATATTTACTGCTGGAACAGGAAATCCTTTTTTTACAACAGATACAGCTGGTTGTCTTAGAGCAATAGAAACTCAATCCGATCTAATGCTAAAAGCAACAAGAGTAGATGGTGTTTATGATTCCGATCCAGAAGTTTATGAAAATGCAAAATTTTACCCCGAGTTATCATTTGATGAAGCCATCAATAAAAATTTAAAAGTTATGGATGCTACCGCATTAACCTTAGCTAGAGATCACAAGCTACCTATTAAAGTTTTCAATGTAAATACACCAAATGCATTAAAAGATATTATTTGCGGTGAAAAAATAGGTACGCTAATATCGTAATATGAATGAAATAATTAATAATGCTTCGGATAGGATGGAAAAATCACTATCATCCTTAAATCAGGCATTTAATAAAATAAGAACAGGAAGAGCGAATCCATCTATATTAGATGATATAAAAATAGATTATTACGGCAACTTAACAGTCTTAAATCAAGCAGCCAGTATTAGCGTTGAAGAGGGTAGGTCTTTGGTAATATCTCCTTGGGATAAAAGCTTAATTCCTGAAATTGAAAAAGCTATTATGAATTCAAACTTAGGATTAAATCCAAGCACTTCATCTGATCTTATAAGAATAAACATGCCCTCATTGACTGAAGAAACAAGGCAAGACTATATCAAGCAGGCAAAGGCAGAAGCTGAAAATTCAAGAGTATCTATTAGAAATATCAGAAGAGATGCAAATCAGGCTGCAAAAGATAGTCAAACCTCTGGAGATATATCAGAAGATGATTTAAGAAGATTGGAAGATCTTATACAAAAAGAAACTGATAAATTCATAGGCCTTGTAGAGTCAGAACTTAAGAGTAAAGAAGCTGATCTAATAGAAATATAAAGAGCCATCATGGCTAAAATAACTCAAAAAAAAACTAATAGTAAAAGTCTAGATATCGCCATAATAATGGATGGTAATGGCAGATGGGCATTGTCTAATTCTCTTAATGTAAGCAGAGGGCATAGGCAGGGCGTGCAAGTAGTTAGAGAAATTGTTGAGGAGTCAGTAAAGCAAAAAATTTCATCACTAACCTTATACGCATTCAGTTCAGAAAATTGGTCAAGGCCTAAAACTGAGATAGAGGCAATAAAAAAATTAGTCTTGAAAGCCATAGATGATCAATTACCTGAATTAATTGACCAAAAAGTAAGGCTAACATTTTTTGGAAGAATAGATGATTTTGGTAAAAGAATTGTTTCAAGAATTAAAGAGGCGGAAAGTAAAACAAATCAAGATAATATTGCCCTTAATCTCAATGTTGCTTTAGGTTATGGTGGGCGTCAAGACGCTGTTGATCTAACAAAAGAAATCTCAAAGAGAGTTCTCTCTAAAGAAATCGATGTTCTAGATATTGATGAAGATATGCTTAATAAATTCTCATGCGCTCCAATTAATAACATTGATTTATTAATAAGATCTGGCGGAGACAAAAGAATTAGCAACTTCTTACTATATCAAATAGCATATTCTGAAATAGCCTTCATTGATAAGTATTGGCCAGATTTCACAAGAGAAGATTATAGTGAATGCATTAATAAATTTAAAAAAGTGAGTAGAAGGTTTGGAAAAAGAATATAAAACAAATCTAATTAAAAGATCAATTACGGCAATGGCAATTATTGCATCAATTATTTTAATTATATTACTTCAAAACTTTTGGGTTTTTTCAATAATGATTTCTTTAATTTGCATTCTTGCATTTCATGAATGGATTAAAAATAATTTTGAAAGCCGTTATTATTCTGGACTTAGCTTAATATTTTTATTTTGGTTTTCTTCAATTTATTTTGTTTTTTATTTTTCATCGTCACTAGATTCTTTTCCAACTCCCTTCAAGATAACATTCGATACTCTATCTATCTATGGCATTTTTCTAATAATTATTTTTAATACTGCAATTTTTGATACCTTTGCCTATATTATTGGGTCAAACTTCGGAAAAAATTTCATTACACCAAAGATAAGCCCAAATAAAACATTAGAAGGTTTAGTTGGTGGATTGATGGGTTCAGCAATATATAGTTTTATTATCTGCTATTCCTATGATTTAAATTATTGGTTAATACCAATCTTTATTATCGGAGGTTTGTGTGCATTTGCTGGAGATCTCAAGATTAGTTTTCATAAAAGACAAAGCGGAATTAAGGATACCGGATCATTGCTACCTGGCCATGGTGGAATTCTAGATCGACTAGATTCACACCTAATTGCTACTCCAGTAATGCTTATATTAACAATACTATTATTTCCGTTGCTATGAAAAATATACTTTTATTAGGAGCAACAGGCAGTATTGGGGACAGCGTACTTGATGTAATTGAACAGAATAAAGATAAATTAAATTTGTACGGAATGACTTTCAATTCTAATTTATCCAAAGCGACTGAAATAGCAAACAAACATTCACCAAATTTTATTTATGTAGAAGATGAAAATCATATTTCTGATTTAAAGAAATCTTTGAGCGAAGCTTCAGAAATACTAAATGGCAAGCCCAACTTAAATTTATTAATAAAAGATAAGAATATTGATGTAATTATTTCAGCAATTTCCGGTTTTGCTGGTCTCGAAACAACAATCATTGCAGCAAAAACAGGTAAAACAATATTATTAGCAAATAAAGAGAGTGTTGTTGTTGCTGGAGATCTCATATTACCGCTTGCAAAAGAAAATGGCACAACCATTATTCCTATAGATAGCGAACATAATGCAATATTTCAGTGTCTTGCAGGTGAAAATAGTACCGAAGATGTTTCAAAAATAATTATTACAGCTTCAGGTGGTCCTTTTTTACACAAGAGCTTAAAAGATCTGGTTAATGTTACAAAAAAAGAAGCTCTAAAACACCCAAATTGGGAAATGGGATCTAAGATTTCTATTGATTCAGCCACTCTAGTCAATAAATGCTTGGAATTAATCGAAGCTAAATACCTATTTAATTTACATGAAAGTTTCTTTCAGTTGGTTATTCATCCTCAGAGTATCGTTCATTCAATAGTTACCTACAGAGATGGTTCAAGTATTTGCCAAATGAGCAATCCTGATATGAGAGTTCCTATATCTCATGCATTATCTGATTCAAAAAGGCTGTCATTAAATTTCTCTGAGATAGATTTTTCATCATTGAATCTTTCTTTTTGTAGCTTTCCAGAAGATAGAAATAATTTGGTTAGTATAGCTAGAGAGGTATGCAACTCTGGAGGCTCTCTAGGAACGGTTTTTAATGCAGCTAACGAAGTTGCGGTAAAAAGTTTTCTCGAAGATAGAATTAAATTTACTGATATATATGACATCATTTATAGAACTTTTGAGGCCATACCAATGTCTAATAATCTAAACATAGAATCGATCTATGAAATAGATAATGAATCACGCATGGAGGCAGAGAAGATGGTAAAATCCGTCACTTAAAAAATAGATTATGACTGCACTAATTTACATAGCTTCTTTCTTAGCACTTCTTGGTGTCCTCGTTACCATTCATGAGTATGGACATTTCTTTTTTGCAAGATTATTTAAGGTTCATGTGCAAAGATTTTCTATAGGTATGGGTCCTGTGGTTTATAAAAGACTAGACAAGCATGGAACAGAAATCGCTTTATCTCTTTTGCCTCTAGGCGGATACGTTTCAATGATAACGAATAAACTTATCGAGCTTGAGCCGGAAATAAAGAATCAGTTAACAGAAGAACAGGCAAAGAATACTTTTGATTCAAAGCCTAAGTGGCAAAGAGCTTGCATTATGTTTGCTGGTCCCTTGGCAAACTTTCTACTATCTATATTTATCTTTTCTATAATTTTTCTAAACACTCCAGACCCTCAAACTGTCTCTGTAATAAAAGAAGTTGATAGTTCTATTAGCTTTAAATCTTCTGATCAATTTATTCTTCCTGGAGATCAAATATCCTATGTTGACTCAACCTTAATAAGAGATCCAAAAGACTTAAATCTAGAGTTGCTATCTTATGCGGGACATACAGGGTTTATAAACTTAAATTTAAAACGAGCTGATATTGATGATTTGGTAAGTGTAAGCATATCTGTTGAAAACTTTTTACCAACTTCGGAAGCTCAATCAAATCCAATAAAAGGTCTCGGATTATCTACCGAAAATAGAATGAAGCCAATAATTGGCCAAGTATTACCTGAAGGTGCAGCAAATAAAGGAAATATAGAAGCAAACGATATTATTTTAAAAATAGATAACTCAAAAATATATTATGCTAATGATATTAGGACTGCTATATCCTCAATGCCCAATAGAAGTGTATTAGTACAAGTTTTGAGAGACGGTGAAACTTTGAAGCTACCTGTAACAATAGGGTCCTCTATAGATAGTGATGGCATAGAAATTGGAATCCTGGGAGTTTCTTTTGGAACTAGCAGATCTTTTGCCCAAGCTTTTTCAAAAGGAGTTTTTGAAACTTATAACTTAAGTTTAAAGACTCTACAATTTATTGGGAAGATGCTTACTGGAAATATGGGAACAGATAATTTAAGTGGTCCAATTGGTATAGCTCAAATGGCTGGAGATACAGCGCAAGCAGGATTGATTCCATTTATGTACTTAATGGCGCTTTTAAGTATCAGTCTAGCAGTTCTCAATTTATTACCAATTCCTGTTCTAGATGGAGGGCAACTTACTCTTCTTGGAATAGAAGCAATAAGAGGTAAACCTCTTTCTGACAGAGTGGAAAATTATATATATTCTGGCGGAGCATTTTTAGTTATCGCTCTTATGATATTCGCAGTATTCAATGACGTAGCTAGATTCTTTTAGGTGAGTAATTGAAAACATTTAAATTATATTTCTTAAGCTTCTTATTAACTTCTCAATTATTTGCCTTTGATGAATTTCTTGTAAGCGATATAAGAATAATTGGACTCCAAAGAGTTTCTACCGGAAGCATCTTTAATGTTATTCCAATTAGCGTTGGAGATAAAATAGACTCAAGAAAATCAATAGATATAACAAGATCTCTCTTTGCAACCGAACAATTCGATGATATTCAAATTGGAAAGGATGGCAATACGCTTATTATAAGTGTTGAGGAAAGACCTTCTATATCAGGTATTGAAATATCTGGAAATAAGGCTCTAAAAACTGAACAATTAATGGAGAGCTTGGATGGAGTTGGTATCAAGCAGGGTGAAGTCTACAAAAGATCTACTTTGGAAAAAGTTAAATCAGAATTAGTTCGATCGTATGCCTCTAATGGAAGATATGGAGCTGGTGTCGAAATAGAAGAAATTAAAAAGCCAAGAAATAGAATTGAAATTAATATTGAAGTTGATGAAGGTAAAAGTGCCAAGATTAAGAAAATTAATATTATTGGCAATGAAATCTTTTCTAACGAAGATCTTATAGATACTTTTGAGCTTTCCGAAGGCTCATTTTTTTCATTTCTAAATAATAATGACGCTTATTCTCGAGAAAAATTAAAAGGCGATATAGAATCTCTTGAGTCTTTTTATAAGGATAGAGGCTACTTAAAATTTTCAATAGAATCTTCACAGATTAGTCTTTCTAGAAACAAGAAAGAAATTTTCATTACTTTTAATGTTATCGAAGGCAGTAAATATAATATCTCTGATGTTGAAGTTATTGGAGATATACCTTTCGAAGAGGCCTTATATAAAGATATTATTAATGGAATAAAAGATCTGACTTACTCTCAAGCTCAAATAACGGCAATTGAAGAATACTTCAAAAGTATTTTAGGCAATCAAGGTTATGCATTTGCTGAGGTTTCCGGTAATCCAGAAATTGATGAAGAGTCACAGAATGTAAAAATGATTTTCCAAATAGAACCTGGAAAGAGAACCTACACAAGAAAAATATTATTTACTGGTAATAATATTACTCAAGACCATGTTCTTAGAAGAGAAATGAGACAATTTGAAGGAGCTTGGTCATCTGATAACAGCATAGAAGCTGGAAAAGTTAGATTAGAAAGATTGGGTTATTTTAAAGAGGTTAATGTTGAGACCATTCCAGTTCCTGGCACGGATGACCAAATTGATATTTCATATTCAGTTGAAGAAGAGTCAACTGGGTCAATTGGAGGAAATGTTGGTTATAGTGATTTTGGTTTGATGCTTGGCTTTAATCTTCAAGAACAAAACTTTCTTGGTACTGGAAATACAGTAAGTATTGGGATTAATAAAAATGTCTATAGTGAGACTTATAATTTAGCTTTTATGGATCCTTATGCCACTAAAGACGGTGTAAGTCTTGGATACAATATGTATTTTAGAGAAACTGATTATGGTGAATTTAGAGTTGCTAATTACTTAACTAACTCAAATGGAATTGGAGCGCAATACGGTTATCCAATTTCAGATACACAAAGACTTAGTCTGGGCTTAACATATGATAAAACAGATATAAGTGTTGGTTCTCAGCCTGCTAGAGAGATTTATGATTTTGTTAGTTCTGAAGGAACTATCTATGAAACGCTAAGCGCTTCTTTGTCATGGCAAAGAGTAACATTGAATAGGGGAACATTCCCTACTAATGGGTCCTCCTCAGCTTTAAGTTTTTCTTCAACAGTTCCCGGTAGTGATCTAAATTATTATAGACTCAATATCAGACAAAAATATTATAGACCCTTGACCGAAACTCTAGTTTTTGGATTTAGTGGAGAAATTGGTTATTTAAAAGCTTTTGGTGACACAACTGAAACCCCATTCTTCCAAAATTTCTATGCTGGCGGGCCAAAATCTCTTAGAGGTTTTGAATCTAATACTCTAGGTCCTAGGAGCACAGAGGCCCCGTGTTATGAATTTAATTATACCGATGGTACTTGTCCAGATTTACTAGATACAGATGGCGATGGTATTCCGGATGAGCCTTACTACAATCCTTATGCTAATTCAGAATACAATCAAAGAGTTTCTATTGGTGGAAACATCAAAGTAGAGGGCAGCATGCAGTTAATCTTTAGATTGCCATTTATTGAAGATCAAAGATCAATGAGATCTGCACTCTTTTTTGATTTTGGAAATGTTTTTTCCGATACATGCAAAGAATACCAATTTAATTGCGCTAAACCATCGATTGAAGACCTTCGTTATTCTTATGGAGTAGGAGTGACTTGGATTACTGGCTTTGGCCCTATGAGTTTTGCAATATCAAAACCAACTAATGCAGGACCATTTGAAGAAACCAAGGAATTCCAATTCACTGTAGGCAATGTATTCTAATTAATATAAAATAACTCACACCATTAAGGGGTAATTATGAAAAATGTATTTAAATTTAATTTACTGGCAGTCTTATTGCTTTCGTTCCCAGTACTAGCTGTAGACGGATTAGCTGTTATTGATATGAGAACTGCTGTTTTAACAACTCAAGCTGCTGCTGATGCATTTAAAGCATTAGAAGAAGATGCGGATTATTCACGTAACCTAGAACAAGCTCAGTCTCTTCAAGCTGAAAGACAGGCTATGGCTGAAAAACTTCAAAAAGATCTTGAAACATTATCTCAAGAAGAAATTGCTAAAATGCAAAGAGACATCCAAGACAAAGGAAAGGATCTTGAATTTCTTGCTGGAAAAATACAGCAATCACAAGAAGAAACAGCTCAAGCTGTATTTGCTCAAAGTGGACCAGCAATGCAAAAAATTATTGGGGAGCTAATACAAGCTAAACAAATTAAAGTTCTATTACAAAAGAATGAATCTATTTTATTTAGTGATCCCGCTCTAGATTTAACTGATGATGTTACTTCAATGTTAGACGTAGCTGCATCTGCTGAGGCTAGTACTCAGTCTGAGTAGTAGTGTCTAAAGAGAAGAGTTATACATTAGCTGAGCTAGCAGAATATACAAATTCTAAAGTTATTGGCAACAGCAACGCTGTTGTTAATAGCTTAGCAACGATAGATGATGCAAATAAAACATCTATAACTTTTCTTTCAAATTCAAAATATAAAAAATTTTTAAAAAACACCAAAGCTTTAGCAGTTATTGTGCATGACAGCTTTCAAATAGATGATGATTTAAATTATCTTGTATCATCTGATCCTTATCTATCATATGCCAAGCTTAGTTCCTTATTTAAGACATCTTCATTTGAGCTAGATACTCATTCTATTCATCCATCAGCTGTTATATCGAGCGAGTCTATAATAGGTAAAAATGTCTCAATAGGTGCCAATGTATTTGTAGGGCCTAATTGTATTATTGAGGAAAATGTAATTATTAAAGCAAATGTTTCTGTAGCTCAGGATGTAAATATTGGTAAAAATTCAATTATCCATCATGGTGCTGTCCTTGGCTCAGATGGTTTTGGTTATGCTCCCACTAAAAAAGGCTATGTAAAAATAGAACAGATTGGAAAATTAATTATAGGCTCAGATGTCGAAATAGGTTCGGGGTGCACTATTGATAGGGGAGCTTTAGGTAATACAGAGATTAAAGATGGAGTTAAATTAGATAATCAAGTTCACGTCGCACACAACGTTGTACTTGGAAAGAATTCTGCAATTGCAGCATGTTGCGCGATTGCTGGATCAACTGTAATAGGTGAAAATTTCCAAATGGGTGGTCTTTCTGGTGTTTTAGGACACCTCAATATATGTAATGACGTTTCGATTGGAGCGCATACGTTAATTACAAAAAGTATTAAAGATTCTGGTAATTATGTAGGTATAATGCCTGCTCAAAAACATCAAGATTGGGCAAAATCATCAATCTTTATTAAAAAGAGAAAATAAATAATGTCGACTTATCTAGAAGAAATTAATAAATTCTTACCACATAGAGAACCTTTTTTATTTATTGATGAGGTTGTTGAAATAGAATTAGGAAAAAAAATTCATTGTATAAAAAGAAACTCTTCTAGTGAGGATTATTTTAGAGGTCATTTTCCAGGAAATCCTGTAATGCCAGGTGTTCTTATTTTAGAGGCGCTGGCTCAAGCTTCGGGAATATTAGGCTTTAAAACAATGGACAAAATTCCTGAAGAAGGTTCTATATATGTTTTTGCTGGTGTTGACAAAGCAAGATTTAGAAAGAGAGTTGGTCCTGAAGATGTCATCAATCTTTATAGCGAAGTTGTAAATGAAAAAAAAGGTATCTGGAAATTTGATACTAGAGCTGAAGTAGAAGGGCATCTTGTTTGTTCAGCTACAATATTATGTGCAGATAGGAAAATGTAATGAATATTCATCCTTCATCAATTATAAGCTCTTCTGCAAAAATAGATTCTTCTGTAACTATTGGCCCATTTTGTATTATTGGAGATCATGTAGAGATTAAAAGTGGTACATCCATCTTGAGTCATGTTGTGATCAAGGGTCCAACTGTTATTGGCAAAAATAATATAATTTATCAATTCTCAACTATTGGAGAAGATACTCCTGATAAGAAGTATCAAGGAGAAGATACTAAACTCCTAATTGGTGATAATAATATTTTTAGAGAAGGAGTTACGGTTCATAGAGGGACCATTCAAGATAAGGGCGTAACTAAGATAGGAAATAATAATTTACTTATGGCTTATACGCATATTGCGCATGACTGTGTTGTCGGAGATGATAATGTGTTTGCTAATAATGCAGGAATTGCTGGACATGTCACGGTTGGCAATTCATTAGTAATAGGTGCTTTAACTACAGTTCATCAATTTTGTATACTCGGTGATCATTCATTTATCGGCATGAATACATCTGTAAATATGGATGTTCCAGCTTTCGTGAAAGTTGCTGCTGATCCTGCAAGAGTTATTGGTTTGAACTCTGTTGGCATGTCAAGAAATAATATTTCTGATGAATCAATAAGCCTTCTTAAAAAATCATATAAAGTTGTCTATAAAAGGGGCTTGAAATTAGAAGATGCCATGAAAAAACTTGAAACAATGTATTTAGAAACCAATGATCCTTCTTTAAGCATATTTATAGAATCAATTAGATCGTCATCAAGAGGTATTCTTAGATAAGTGTCTGGCAATGAAGCTATTAAAATAGGTATTGTTGCAGGCGAACATTCAGGTGATAGGCTTGGTGCAGGGATAATAAGAGCATTAAAATCTTCTGTTAATGTTGAGCTATATGGAGTTGGTGGGCCTGAGTTATCTGCAGAGGGTCTTAATTCAGAATTCAATTTTAAAAAACTACAAGTCATGGGATTAATAGAGCCTCTAATGAACTATAGGGAGCTAAGTAATTTAAGAAAAGACTTAATTAAACTCTTTCTTGAAAATGAAATAGATTATTTTATTGGTGTTGATTCGCCAGACTTCAATATGGCTATTCATAAAAAAATGAAAATAAAAAATTCTGCTAAAAATATTCAGTTAGTGAGTCCTTCAGTTTGGGTTTGGCGACAAGGAAGAATCAAATCTATACAAAAATATATAGACCTTACTATATGTCTATTTAGCTTTGAACATGACTTTTTTCAAAAAAGAAATCTTCACAGTATTCATTTGGGCCATCCTTTTGCAACACTGAAAAAAATAGATAAGGATGAAGTTATTAAGAGTTTTAATTTAGATATAGATAAAAAATATATATCAATCCTCCCAGGAAGCAGAAGATCAGAATTAAAAAATATGCTGCCGACTTATATTAAGTTCATACAAATCCATTCTAAAAAATATCCTGATTATAATTATTTGATACCAGCAGCTGATTTGCCATCTAAAGAGTTTATTGAGGATTCCATTCCTGATGATATTCCTTTTTCAATCGGAGTAAATTGCTCAAAAGAATTTCTATCTATATCTGATTTTTCAGTAGTTACTTCAGGAACAGCAACGCTGGAAGCAGCTGTACTAGGATGCAGCCCAATTATTTGTTATAAAACTAATGCAATTAACTACTCTATTATTTCTAGAATGTTAAAAGTAAAACATGTCGGCTTACCAAATCTCCTTCTAAATTCTAGGATATATCCTGAACTAATACAAAAAGACTGCTCAGCAGATTCCATACTTATTGAAGCTGAGACTATGCAAAATAACAGAGCTGATAATAATCATGAAAGACGCATAAGAGATTTATTATCAGGAATAGGCTATGAAGAGGCTGCATACAAAATTACATCACTTTAATGCAAGTTATAGCTGGTGTTGATGAGGTTGGAAGGGGTTGTCTTGCTGGACCTGTTGTTGCTTCAGCTGTAATACTTAAGAAAAATATCTTGGGATTAGATGACTCAAAAAAACTCTCTCCAAAAAAAAGAAAGGAACTCGCTGAGATCATTATTGAAAATTCTTACTTTTCCTATGGTTTTGCTTCCCAGCAGGAAATAGATGATATAAATATTCTTCAGGCTTCATTATTGGCTATGAAAAGAGCTATACTAAATTTAACAGTTAAGCCTGATAAAGTTCTTGTAGATGGCACTCATAAGCCAAATATAGAACTTCCAGTTCAAACAATTATTGGCGGAGATTCATTGATTGCAGAGATAAGTGCTGCATCAATAATTGCAAAAGTTTATAGAGATAACTTAATGAAAGAAATTGATAGTAATTACCCTAATTATGGCTTCGCCAAACACAAGGGTTACGGGACTAAATTTCATTTAGAAGCAATTAAATTACATGGACCTTGTTCTATTCATAGAAAAACTTTTAAAGGCGTAATTTAAGTTTATGAAGGGTTTCTCTCATCTACGGGTTTCTTCTGAATATAGTATTACTCAAGGCTTGTTAACAATTAATCAAATTGTAGATAGTGCTGTCAAAAACGAAGTTCCTTCTGTAGCGCTTACTGATAAATCAAACATGTTTGGCCTGGTTAAATTTTTTAATAAATGTGAGGCATCGGGGGTTAAACCAATATCAGGATCTTCTATAAAAGTAATTTTTGAAGAAGATGAACAGTCACATGAACTACTTTGCTTGGCTAAAACTAATAATGGCCATAAAAATTTAATGAAAATTATTTCCTCAGCACATAATAATTATAAATATCAAAGTCCCATTATTGATTTCAATGATCTTGCTAATTTGAAGGATGATATTGTTGTTATTTCAGGAGGAAAAGATAGTCATATTTTTGAACTCTTAAAAAGAAATAAAATTGATGATGCTGAAAGAAAAGTAGATCAATTCCTTACAGTCTTTAAGGATGATTTTGTTTTAGAGGTTCAAAAAACCAATCGTGTTGATGAGCTTGAATACTTTTCTAACATAATTCCATTATCATCAAAAAAAGGTATCCCCTTAATAGCTACTAATGATGTTTTATTTAAAAATGAAGATGACTTTGATACGCATGAAACCAAGGTTTGTATTAATACTGGAAAGACACTTAACGATCCTAATAGAGAGAAATCTTTTTCACAGGAACAATATTTTAAATCTCCACTCCAAATGGAAGAGCTATTTAAAGATTTTGATGAGCTAATAGAAAATACAAATGAAATTTCAAAAAAATGTAATGTATCAATCCATACAAAAAATTATTTTTTACCAGAGTATCCAGTTCCAGAAAATCATGACTTTGATTCTTTTCTTGTCGATCTCTCTAAAAAAAGATTATCAGAATTCACTAAAGAATTTTCTAAAGAAAAAGAATCGGAATATACAAAAAGGCTAGATTATGAATTAAACCAAATCAAAACAATGGGTTTTTCAAGTTACTTCTTGATAGTTTATGACTTTATTCAGTGGTCTAAAGATAATGATGTTCCAGTGGGTCCAGGAAGGGGTTCTGGAGCTGGTTCTTTGGTTGCTTATGCTCTTGGCATAACGACTCTTGATCCTATTCATCATGGCCTTCTTTTTGAAAGATTTTTAAATCCTGAAAGAATTTCAATGCCTGATTTTGATATTGATTTTTGCATGGAAAAAAGAGATAGCGTTATAGAGTATGTTAGTAATAAATATGGCTCTGGTGCTGTATCTCAAATTGCTACTTTTGGAACAATGGCGGCAAGAGCAGTAGTTAGAGATGTTGCAAGGGCATTGGGTAAACCTTATGCAGTAGGAGATAGAATTTCTAAAATGATTCCATTTGCTCCTGGAATGACATTGGATAGAGCAAAAGAAGAGCAACCTGTTTTTGCTCAAGCTTCAAAAAATGATCCTGAGGTCAGAGAGGTTGTTGAACTAGCATATAAATTAGAGGGAATAGCAAGGAATGTAGGTAAGCATGCTGGTGGAGTTGTTATTGCTCCTGGAAGCATTTCAGACTTTTGCCCTGTTTATAACGATAGAACATCATCATCAGTAATGACACAATATGATAAAGATGATGTTGAAAAGATTGGATTGGTAAAATTTGATTTTCTTGGCTTAAGAACTCTTACTGTGATTGATAGAGCAGTAAAATCAATAAATTTATCTAAACCAGATGAATCACCTATAGATATAGATAAAATTCCACTAAACGATCCAAAGGTTTTTGAATTATTATCATCTGGCAAGACCATGGCTATTTTCCAGCTTGAATCCACCGGAATGAGAGCTTTAATAAAAAGTTTAAAACCAACCAAGTTTGAAGAAATAACAGCATTATTGGCTTTATACAGACCGGGTCCGTTAAATTCAGGGATGCACACCACCTTTGTTGACCGAAAGCATGGAAAGATACCAGTTGTGTATCCTCATGAGCTTCTCGAACCTGTTTTATCTGAAACATACGGTGTAATTGTTTATCAAGAGCAAGTCATGGAAGCTGCTAGAGTGCTTGCAGGATACTCGATGGGTGAAGCAGATATCCTAAGAAGGGTAATGGGTAAAAAGAAGATAGAGGAAATGGAAGAACAAAGAGAAATATTTATAAAAGGATGTGAACAAAAATCAATATCTGCTAAAAAAGCTGAAAAAATATTTGAATTGATAGAGCAATTTGCTGAATATGGTTTCAACAAGTCTCACTCAGCTGCATATGCAGTAATTTCATATCAAACAGCTTACCTAAAAACATACTATCCAGAACATTTTATGTCTGCTGTTTTATCTACAGAATTAGGCAACACTGATAAAATTTATGCTCTTATACAAGAATGCAAAAGAATGGGTATAAAAGTATTAAATCCAAATATTCTTTCTAGCAATAAAAGATTTCTTGTAAATGCGAACTCAGATATTGAATATGGACTAGGTGCAATTAAAGGAGTTGCTGATTCTTTTATTAAACATATATGCGATAAAAGAAAATCAATAGATTTTAAAGATCTTTGGGATTTTTCAAAAAAAACAGATATCAAATTAGGCGGTAAAAAATCTTTAGAAGCCTTATCTCAGTCGGGAGCTTTTGATAGCATTGCGCCGTCAAGGACTGTTGCGATTGCATGTGTAGGAGATATGTTAAAAGACGGAACCAATAGTACTTCAGGCCAAACTATAAAAAGCGGTGATTTGTTTGCCGCAATGGATCAGGATTTTGATCCTTATGAAAAATATAATAATATTGGCGAACTTCCTTTAAGTGAACTGCTAGCTTTGGAAAAAAAATCTCTAGGATATTATCTATCAGGACATCCAGTAAGTGCGGTTGATAATAAGGTAAGCCCTCTTAGATCTAAAAAGATATCTGATTTAAATAATGATACAAAAAAAGCATCCTTAGTATGCTTGATGAACAGTGTTAGACAAATAAAAGATAAGAAAGGAAACCCTTTAACTTTTATAAATTTTGATGATGGGACTGGAGTAATGGATGGTGTTGTAACAGGTGATACTCTTGAATCATGCCATAGCATTCTTAAGGAAGGTCAAATGCTTGTCCTTAAAGGAACTATAGAACTGGACGACTATAAATCAAAAGAATTAGGCGATTCAATGTTTAGAATGCGAGTGAAAGAAGTGCACTCTCTCGATTCAGAACTTAACAAAAAAGTAAAAGAGATTACGATTAATATCGAAAAATCTGACTTGATGTCTCTTGATGACTTCTCTGAAAAACTTGAGCACATAGGTGATCATTTCTGGAAAGATGGTTGTTGTAAATTATTAGTGAAAGTTATAACTAATAATTCTGAGGCTATAATAGATACTGGTAATAAGTTTGAATTTGAACCAACATTACTAAATCTAAATTATTTAGAAGAGGTGTTTGGTAATCAAGCTTTAGAAATTTAATAAATAATAAATAATAAATAATAAAT
>CAZTGS010000021.1:0-14458 GCA_964613455.1 uncultured Gammaproteobacteria bacterium
ATATAGATTCTAATGGTACTTTGGATCCTGATATGACTAACCTTATCAGAATATACTGGGGCAAAAAAAACCTTCAATAATAAAGCGGTCTGATAATTAAAATGTAGATATGTACAAGTCTTCGACCTTTTGTCTAGCCCAGGGTGTTTTTCTTAAAAACTTTAAAGATGAGTTGATCGAAGGATTACTTTTAAAACAATTAATATCGATCTTCTTAGCAAGTTCGACCCATCCATAATAGTCTACAAGGTTATTAACCATTACCTGCAAGGTAATGCCATGCAATGGATTGTTGATTTGTTTTTCAGTCATTAGGCATCATAACATTGGCAGATAAGACTAAACTTTATAGATTTATATATAAAAGAAATACATTATTTTATTTAAAAATTTATTAAATTAATGTAGTTTTATATTTAGTACTTTATAAAAAATAGGATTTACTATGAAAAATTTATACGCTTTTATTATCACTTCAGTATTTATTGTCAGCTGCTCTATGGAAGAAGCTTCTCAAGAGACTGCTGATCCAATGACTACAATTTACTTTACAGAATTTTTACCCTGCGAAGCTGGTCCTGATTATTCCTCTGAGAATATGACAAAAATGATCGCTGAATGGCAAAAACTTTTAACTGATGACAGTCTTTTAGGTGTTTGGGGCTACGCTCCTGCAGCAGATACCAATTCAGTTGGCGATACTGGCTGGTGGGAACTTCAATGGACTTCAAAAGATTCAGCGGATACAGCATGGTCAGAATGGGTTCAAAATGATGCTGTAAATGCATGGCAAGAAAAATATTCTTCAGTGCTTCAATGTGATGGGGCTGCAAGAAATGGTTTTGATGGAATTTTCCCTATGGCTTCTAATACATACGGAGAGTTACCTGAGACTGGTTATTTTTATGCAGAAATACATATTTGTGAGCTAAACGAAGGTTCATCAAGTCAAGAAGCAATGGACTTCCTTCCTGGGTTTGTAAATGCAGTCAGTGAAGCAGATTACGCCGATACCTCTTACCATTTAGGAAATTATTTCTCTCAACAAAATGAAGATAGTTTTTTATGGGGAAACTTTACTAACAGTAAAGAATCTTTGGATAAAGCAAATGCTTCTTTTGAAGCAAATGTGAGAGATAAAATGTTTCCGCTATTTAGTGAATTTGCATCTTGTGGCGATATTCCAGATTTATATCATGGTTTTAGTTTGTATTGGTCTGAAGATAAAGATTTCATGCCAACTTTTCCAACCAATTAACAGGACATTGATATGAAAAAATTGTTTTTAATCACTTTATTGATTCCATCTTTTTTGATGGCAATGCATCATAAATCTGAACCTATTATTTTTTATCTTGATATGGATATAGCTGAAGGTAAATCAGAGGGTGTAGAAAAATTTGTTGATTATCTTGTTGGAGCAGTGGAAAAAACTGAACCCAAAACTATGTACTACAAATATTGGATTTCTGAAGATAAATCTAAAGTTTCGTTAATTGAGGTTTATCATTCAAATGAAGATGCAATTTTTCATATGAATGCTTTTGATAAGGCAGCTCACAAAGATAAATTTATAGAAACCTTTGTAATTACAAATTTCCAAGTATTAGGCAACACCAATCAAGATTTAAAAGATGCCATGGCAGCATTTACAAAGGATCACAGGTCGTTGATGAACGGATTTAATAGAGATATGAACTAAAACCAAGCAATCCAAATCCAAAGATACTTAGGATAAAAAAAACAAATAAGCTAACTAGAAAAAAGGCTATCGTATATTTAAATACAAGCATTAAGACACTAAGAAAAGGGATGTCTACATCCACTATCCTTACTTCGTTAAAATTTTGATTGTCGTGAATCTTCTTAACAGATCTATCTGTCTTCTTCTTAGCTTCTGATTCCATATATTGTTCATACTCTTTGGTCATTTCTTTATTTCTCTAGTTTGCAAGTTAAGCTAGCCTCAGCTTTGTAAATAGCCATCAAGCTATCTTCAACTGAATCCATAGAATAATTTCTATTCATTAAATCTAATAGTTTATAAATATATTTCATCCCATTAATACGATCCCATTCCCATGCTTGATCGAGATGATCTAAATCAAAAGAATCAATTTTTATATTGGGGAATAGCTCTGTTAATAAGACTTTAATATCTGCATCATCCTTGGTGTCATTAAATTTTATAGAACGTTCGGTTTTTGATTTTTCAGAACCCAGAATTTTCAATACTTCTTTATTAAGACATTCATTGGCATTAATTAATTTTTCATTTGCGTTTGATAATGAGGAAAAGATAACAATTAATACTAATAATAATTTCATAACACTATTCTAATAGTTTCACATCATAGTAGGTAAAAAAATTCTAGTATGTTTATATTGCCTACTGGTAAATCATATTGAGGAGAATATAGTTATTATTATTTATCATCATAGATGAAACATAAATGGGGATTGTTATGGAAAAAGTTTTAGTAACAGGCGCAACAGGCTTTATTGGACTGCATTGTATTCATCAACTTCTTAAGGAGGGATTTATAGTTAATGGAACTCTAAGATCAATGGATAGAAAAGATGAAGTTCTTGACTCTCTTAAGAACCACAATACTTCCGTAGAGCACTTATCCTTATTCGAAGCCGACCTTTTAAGTGACGATGGTTGGGATGCAGCGATTGAGGGTTGTGATTACCTGCTGCATATTGCATCACCCTTTGTACTTTCAAATGAATCCTTAGATTTTTTTGTTAAGCCAGCAGTAGAAGGGGCGACCAGAGCATTAAAATTTGCACAAAAACATGGCATTAAAAAGGTAGTCCTTACCTCCTCATTTGCTGCAATAGGCGACACCTTTGATGGAACCGAAAGCTTTGATGAATCTCATTGGTCAGATACTACCAATGATAGAATGTCATTTTATTCAGTCAGCAAAACCTTAGCCGAAAAAGCTGCATGGGATTATATAAAAAACAACAATGTTGATTTTAAACTTTCAGTCATAAATCCAACTGCAGTATTAGGGCCTTCACTGTCAGAAGATATCGGCGTTTCTAATTCTTTAGTTCTTAGAATGTTGAATGGCTCAATGCCAGCACTAGCAAAAATCCATATCGGCATGGTTGATGTAAGAGATGTTGCTAAGGCTCATATACTCGCTATGAAGAACACTGCATCAGATGGTGAAAGATTTATAGTTTCTGAAAAAGAAATGTGGATGCATGAAGCTGCAAAAGTTTTAACTGATAACGGTTATAAAGCGCCAACAAAAAATATGCCCAATTGGCTATTAAAGATCATGGCAATATTTAAAAGTGACATGGTCACTATATCTAAGATGGCAGGAAAAAAGAGAGATTGTCATAGCACTAAATCTAAAGATGTTCTTGGTTGGAAGCCTATAAGTGCTGAACAGTCAATTCTAGATACTGCAAAGCAACTTAAAGAATATAATTTAATTTAGATTATTCCGGGAATAATAGCTTTTCTATTTTTTGGATAATCTTTAAATTTTTCTTTGTACCACTTGTGATGTGCAATGGCTCTTGGAAATAGATTTGCTATCGTCCATGCAAGGAAAACTAATCCTGACAGGCTCCAGGTTAAAATAGCCCATCCAATCCACTCTAATATTTCACCAAAATAGTTTGGGGAAGCTATATATTTGTATAAAAATTTATTGGGTAGATGATATCCAGGACCTTTCTCTTTTCTAAGAGAAACGAGTAAATAGTCAGATCTAATATTAATAAACATTCCCAATGCAAATAATATAAATCCTATTATAAAAGTTTGGCTTAACAACCATTCAGATGAGTAAGTTGTGAAGTAAAAAATTCCAAATGCTTGAATACTTACATTGACTAAATTAAAACAAAAGGCTGATATTGCAATGCTAATGGGCATTTTTGGGCTTGTCATATCAATTACAAAAGGATAAATAAATGTTCTATGGGTATAGTGAGTAAGCCAAATAAGAAGAAATACTATGTGTACATTTAATAGCTGATCTTTAACTATAAATGCAAAAATTACCATCAGAATGACACAAGGAGATTCCATAACAACCCAGCCAGCTCTTGCAGAGATGTTTCTTCCCCATCCTTCTTGAATGTGTCTGCCGTAAGGAGCGTTTTCAAAGAACAAGTATATAAATGTTATGGCTGCTATTAAGACCCAAAAAATAATAAATATATTAAAAAAGCTCATAAACACAAAAGGTATACTTTTCCCCCAAATTTAAGTTTACAGTCATCAAACTAAATCATAAACTAATTAGAGTGATATTAAATAGGGCTTAAATGAAGACATATGATTTTATAATTTTAGGAGCAGGTTCTGCTGGCTGCGTTCTCGCTAATAGGTTGAGTGCAAATCCTGATAATAAAGTTTGTCTTATAGAAGCTGGACCGAAAGATACCGATATTAGACTTCATGTGCCTCTTGGTTTTGCATTCTTTGGAAAGGGCAAAACTTATAACTGGGGATTTAATACCGTGCCGCAAGAAGCTTTTGAGAAAGTTGTGGTAAAGGAGCCTGAGTCTGTCATGGTTGATTCAGCAGGAGGTCAGCATTCAGTTCAACCAGAAACTGAAGAGCATAGAAGGGGATACCAGCCAAGAGGAAAAACGCTTGGAGGCTCAAGCTCAATTAATGCAATGTTATACGTAAGAGGGCACAAGTGGGATTATGATCACTGGTCTGAATTAGGAAATGAAGGATGGTCTTATGATGAAATTCTTCCTTACTTTAAAAAAGCTGAACATAACGAAGTTCATGACAGTTGTGAGTATCACGGTCAAGACGGACCTTTAAATGTTTCAAAAATAAGACATTCAAATAAGCCAACAGATGATTTTGTAAAAACTGGGGCATCAATATTTGGTTTTAATAATGACTTTAATGGTGAAAGTCAGGAAGGTATTGGTTATTATCAAACAACTCAAAAAAATGGACAAAGATGCAGTGCTGCTAAAGCTTATCTAGTTCCTGTTTTAGAAAGAGAAAACCTTACTGTCCTCACAGACACTCATGTTAATAAAATTTTAGTTGAGAATGAAAAAGCAGTTGGTGTTGAGTGTATAGATTCTGATGGTAGTTTCTTTGAAATAAGGTCTAATAAAGAAGTTCTTTTATCATCAGGCGCATTCGGATCTCCTCAAATCTTATTGAGATCAGGTATAGGTCCTGCAGATGAAATTACGAAACATGGAATAGAGCATAAGGTTGAGTTACCTGGAGTCGGAAAAAATTTACAAGATCATATTGATTACTTGTCTATTCATAAATATAACTCGTTAAGTCTTATTGGCTTTTCTCTTAGATCAATATTCATTAAATATCCTTTTGAGATTTTAAAATATATATTCACCAAATCAGGTTTGTTTACTTCAACTGTGGCAGAAGCTGGTGGCTTTATTAAATCTAACGGCTCATTAGAAATACCTGATATTCAATTGCACTTTGCTCCTGCAATGATTATTGATCATGGAAGGGTCTCGGTTTGGGGTCATGGCTTGAGCTGTCATGCTTGTTTATTAAGACCTAAATCAAGAGGAGAAGTTACTCTTAATTCAAAAGACCCTTATGAAGATCCACTTATTGATCCCAAGTTTCTATCTCATCCTGATGATGTGAAAGATTTGGTAGAAGGCTATAAAAAAATGATGAAAATAATTAATGCTAAGCCTTTATCTAAATATACTAGTAATCACGTCCATAGACCTGTTGATCTGGATGATGATGCAGATATAGAAAAAGCAATAAGAGAAGAATCTGATACCGTTTATCATCCTGTTGGTACTTGTAAAATGGGACAAGATGAAATGTCTGTTGTGGATAGCTCACTAAAAGTTCATAAAATGAGTGGTTTAAGGGTTATTGACGCATCAATAATGCCGACCTTAGTTGGTGGAAATACAAATGCACCAACTATTATGATTGGAGAAAAGGCATCCGATATTATTTTAAGTGAATGGGGTTAATATCAAATTAAGGTTAGCTATCTTTATGTTTCTGATATTTCCTTTAATAGGAGAGGGTATGGTTATTATCGATGTAAGAACTTTAGATGAATGGGAAAACGGTCATCTGGAAGATGCACAACGAATCGAGTGGCAAAAAATTGAAAGCATTGTCGATACGGTTGCGAAAGATCAACAAATTTATCTTTATTGCAGAAGTGGCAATAGATCAGGAATGGCAACCCAATTACTGAAGGATGCTGGATACACTGACGTAATAAATGCTGGTAGCCTCGAAGATGCTGCAGTTCTCCTCAAATCCAATATAGTCAAATAATATATATATTTAAAATAACTTAATTATTATCTATTTTTAATGTTTACTCCGTAAATATTAATGTGTAACATTCACTCACAAAATGTAAGCAATGCTTACATTAATATTAATTTAACCCCCTAAGGTATATTATGAATAAAACAATTAAAACTTTTAGTATGTGCGCACTTCTATTAGCTTTGCCAGTATTTGCAGCAGATATGAACTTTACCCCTAAACAAGATATTTCTTTATCTGGAAAGATTGGAACTTTAAAAACTTCAAACAAATATAGAAGTGTTTCTAAGTGTCAGGCGCTTTGTGAATCAAGAACTTCATGCGTCGCATTTTCATTTGATGCATCAAAAGGAAGTTGTAAAATATTAAAAACAATTACTAAGGAAACAGCAAACAAAAACGTTACTTCTGGAGTAAAAAGTTAATATTAACTTTGTTCTTTAAAAAGGCTTTTTTTGAAGCCTTTTTTTATACCTAAAATTTCTTATACGTTTACACTATTTAAATGAAGAGTCTGATAAATTTCTTTAAAAAACCACAAAAAACTAATTATAAGAAGGTTATTTCTTTCGATGGTGGGGGTGTTCGAGCTATTGCGGGTATTGTTTTTTTAAAGAAATTAGAAATCGAAAGTGGAAAAAAAATATTTGATACTTTTGATATGTTTGTTGGGACCAGTGCTGGCGCATTTAATGCTGCATGTTTTTCCTATAAAGGAATGGATGCAAATACCTTAAAAAAATATTGGTCAAAAGAATATTTAGATCAAATTATGCAGACATCCTTCTTTTGGGATAAAGCATCTTTAATTCAGGCAAGACCAAGATACGAAAGTGAAGGAAGGATAAAAGTCTTACATGAGATTTTTTCAAAGGATACCCTCGGCATATCTAACAAGCCTCTTGTTACTCTTTGTTATGATATAGAAAAAAGAATTCACGTAATTCATAGTAATTTCAATACTCCTGATATCACCTATATTGATGCTCTTTCAGCTTCAAGCGCAGCTCCAATGTACTTTCCTACTTATCAAATGGAAAATGGATCTTGGATGATTGATGGTGGAGTGGTAACAAACAATCCCTGCTTAATCGGCTTTGCACAAGCTAAAGAATATTTTAAGACTGACAAAATTAAAATCTTAAGCATAGGCGCTGGATTAAACAAACAAAAAATAAATGGTGAAACGTCATCAAAATGGGGAGGAGTTGGTTGGTTGCGAAATGATATTATGGGCATGATGCTTGACTCTGAAGTTCATCATGATATTTCAGAAGATATTCTTGGAGATTCCTATTTAAGAATTAACTCTCCTTTAGGAAAAATTAATAGGATTCTTGATGATGACTCTGAAGTTAACTTGGAAAAAATTCATTTAATGGGAATGAATTGGTGGTCTGAGTTTGGAGAAAAAACTCTAAAGTTTTTAGAAGATTAATCTTTTTTACCATTATTCTAAAATATATTGTAAGATAGCCTTTTTTATTAAATGGATACTATGAATATATACGTTGGAAATCTTTCTTGGGGCATGAGCGACCAAGACCTTGAAAATCTTTTTGCAGAACACGGTTCTGTAACTTCAGCTAAAATTATTACAGATAGAATGACTAATCGTTCTAGAGGTTTTGGTTTTGTTGAAATGAGTGACGGTGCTGATAAAGCTATCGAAGCACTAAATGATATGGAAATTGAGGGTAGAAAGTTAGTTGTTAACGAATCTAGACCTCGCGAGTCTTAAGTTACTTACTCAAAATAAACTTACAAAAAAATCGCAGCCTTTAAGAATCTTAAAGGCTGTTTTTTTGTGGGCAATACTTTTTTTTACCTAAATAATTACTTCTATATATTAGGTATATATCTAGCACCTAAAATCTTGACATAAGTCACCCAAAAATGTCTAATGCATTAACAAATTTATCCAATTTGTGCATTTTTATTGCACATTTGGATTTTTATAAATTTAATAAAGGGGAAAACTGTGAATAAATACTTATTATCATTAATTATTCTTTTGCCATTGGCTACTTATACAGTCGCTCAGGAAGCAGTCGAAGAAGAGATGGAAGAAATTGTAACAACTGGTATTAAATCTAGTTTGAAAAATGCAATCGACATTAAACGTAAAAATGTTGGTGTTGTAGATGCTATTACAGCAGAAGATCTTGGAAAATTTCCGGATGCTAACCTTGCTGAAGCGCTATCAAGACTTGTTGGTGTTACAACTGAAAGAAGTAATGATGAAGGAACCAAAGTAACAGTTCGTGGACTAGGACCAGAATTTAATCTAGTTACTTTAAACGGAAGAACCATGCCAACTATTCCTCCTCAGTATGGTGGCGGAAGGTCTTTTAATTTTGGAGATATTTCATCTCATGGTGTTGCTGCTGTAGAAGTATATAAATCAGCAAATGCTGTTCTACCTTCTGGTGGTCTAGGATCAACTATTAATATGGTTACTGCAAAACCGATTGATGCAAAAGCTGGTGGTTCGTTATCAATGAAAGGTGTTCATAATACTAAGAATGTTAACGGTGATGACATTACTCCTGAGATGGATTTTATATTTATAACTAACGGGGAAAATGCTGGAGCTAAATGGGGCTTTTCAATATCAGGATCGCATCAAGAAAGAGATAACAGAGAAGAGGGAACAAATGAAATTACTTGGCTTCCAAGTTCTGTAGTGTCCTCAAGAGTAGCTAGTTCAGCCATCACATCTACCAATAAAAGATCTGACGGTGCTTATTGGTATCCTGAATCCTTAGCTTATAAATTCAAAGACAACAGTAGCGTAAGAGATAACTTACAAACAACTTTCCAAATGGAGCTAGGTAGATTAACAACTACTGTAGATTACACAGTATCTAGTACTAGTTTTGAGTTCACAGGAATGACAACAGGTTCTTATTTTGGAGGCTGGAATACAACAAGTGCAACTATTAATGATAGAGGTGTAGTAATTTCTGGTGTTTCTGAAGCACCAGGTAATGGTGATAGCTGGCAGAACGATTTTGAATACGGTGAAAGTGATAACAATAATAAATCGGCTGGTATTAACTTTGATTTTCAAGTTAATGATAATTTAAATCTATCTTTGGATTTCCATGATTCTAGTGCGTCCTTTAAAGGAACACCTGGTGGAACTCAAAATAATATTCTTCAGTTTTCAAATGGCGCATGGCAAGGATGGGGATGGTGGCCTGTTCAAGAGGCATCTGGTTACTTAAGAGCTAGAACTTTTGATTTTACTAATCAAGTTGGATCATTAGGTTGGTCTATGGATAAAAGTTTTCAAGGTGCAAATACTGGCGCTACTGAATTTGATGGAAGCGACATGGGCCCAAGACAAGCTTTCTTAAACTATCAAGATAGAAAAAGCGATCTAAATCAGCTTCAACTAATTGGTACATGGGAAAATAATGACGGAATTCTAATGGATTCTTTATCTTCAGTTGATTTCGGTATGTCTCAAATGGAAACTGAATTTAGAAACCAAAAATGGTCTAACCAATTAATTAATGGAAAATTAGCTGATGGTGATCCAGTTATGATGACATACGCATTTATGCCAGACGATGTTTGGACTAAGGTAAATGTTCCTGGATATCTAGGGTCAGGTTCAGATTTTTACTATTTAAATATTTCAAAGGCTGATGCTTTATATTGGTTTGGTGCAGCTGGAATGGTCGGCGATTTCTCATCTTCTGATGGAAGTTGGTGGAATAATAATAATACTCCATACCAATGGGATGCAGCATGTCAGGCTAACGATGCTGTTGATGCCGATGGTAACAATATTGGTTTAGGTTCCAATATTGGTTATGACGGTAACAGATCCTCTGTAAGAGGTGTTGTTGATGGTTGCTATGGATCAAGAGACTCAAATGGAATCATAAAAGAAAGTCTAGATTCTGTTTTTGTTAATTTTAACTTTGATTGGGAAACTGATGCTGGTCAGCCAGTAAGAGCTCAACTTGGACTAAGATACGAAGAAGAAACAAGATCTTCAACTGCTACTACGGTTGTTCCTACAAATACTGCATGGAGTTTAGGTGCATTTATGTATGGTGATAAAGTTGGTGTTATTACTGCTCCGCAGGTTTATACAGGAACTGGTGATTCAGAATATTTATTACCTAACTTCAACTTAACTTTTGAATATGAAGAAAATAAAGTTATGAAATTAGCAATGAGTAAAACAATTGCAAGACCTAGTCTGGATCAAATGGACTCAACAGTTAATGTTGGTGTTTTTGATTCTCGTTACCCACTTACACTTGGAACAGGTAATCCTGATTTACAACCATACGAATCTACAAACTTAGACTTAGCGTATGAGCATTACTATGCAGACGGAAGCTATTTTGCTGTTAACTATTTTAGAAAAGATATTTCTGAATATCATGGTGCTGGACTTCAAAGTGGCTCTTTCAATGGCGTAAGAGATGTTACTAAAGGACCAAGAGGTGCTTTAATTGTTCCTGCAAATGATGACGCTTTATGTCAATGGACTGCATCTCAAGGATATTGGGCGTGTGGTTGGTCTAATGCATATGATTGGGCTTGGTTAAATAACACAGGATTTTCATTTGGATGTAATGGATCTACAGATTGTATAGCTGATGCTAATAATGGTAACGCAGTATTTATTGGTAATGCTGACGATCCTTTATATATGTTCAATCTAGCTAAGCCTGTTAATAAATACTCAGGTGTTTTAGATGGTTTTGAGGTAGCAATTCAACATTTATTTGATAATAACTTTGGTGTACTTGCTAACGTAACATTGATTGGTGGTGATACCGATGCAGATAGAGATGCTCTTGGTGAGCAGTTTGCTCTTCCTGGATTTGGTGACGCAGCTAATTTCTCAGTCTTCTATGAAGATGACAAGGTTTCAGCAAGATTATCTTATAACCTTAAAGCAGAAACATATGCTGGCATGGATCAATATAATCCATTATTTGTTAAAGAAAGAGGGCAATTAGATTTCAATGCTTCTTATAACGTTTCTGATAATGCAGCTGTATTCATTGAAGCTGTTAACTTAACAGATTCAGAAGTTGAGCTATTTGCAAGATATGATGAAATGACTTTCTTATATCAAGATCATGGCCCAGTATACAAAGCTGGATTTAGAGTTAGATTCTAAGATTATGTAAATTTAAAAAAGAGGACTTTTTAGTCCTCTTTTTTTTTGAAGACTAAAAATAGCCTATACTTATCCTAATTAAACTTTATCCTGCATTCTTGAATATGAAAAATATTTTTTTATCATCTATGTTATTTTTAATTGCCTCTTGTGGCGGCGGTGGCGGTGGTGGTGCGAGCGCTATTTCAGTACCGTTTGCCTTAGTAATTGGATTAACATCTTTTTCAGTAGATGAAGATTCATCTTATGAGGGTTCGATTGTAGCAACAGCAAATGAAACAGTTACCTTGTCATACACTATTTCATCAGAACCTACTCAAGGGAGCATTACTCTTCAGTCTTCTGGGTCTATTTCCTATACTCCTAATTCAAATTTTAATGGAACAGATCAATTTCAATACTCAGTCAATGTTGCAGAAAAGAATTTAGATAGATCAGCAACAGTAAATATTACAATCAATCCTGTTAACGATGCTCCAGTATTCTCATTTGAAACAGCAACAACTCTTTCTAAAGAGACTATGCTTTTTGATGACAACCAGACATTTAGAGTTAAGGTAGGTGATATCGATAACACCCTAGATGAACTAACTTTTGACTTACTAGTTGGGAGTGAATCTATACCGGCAACCTTTACTCTTGATGCTGGTGAAAACCCAACAGGAACAGGAAGCTTATCAGTCGACCTCTCATCACTTCAAAAAGCTGGTTTATACTCTGCAGCATTAAGGGCAGACGATGGAGTTAATAAGGGAACGGTCTTATTTGAATCTTGGTTTATTTCGAATAAAACGACAGTAACCATTGAACAAGATGATGATCCTGAGGATGGTTATGATGGAGGTGACAAGACATCAAAAGACTATTTTGTTTATTATCTTTCTGGTAATTCTACCTCGTTTGGCAAAACAAAATATCTCTTTATTGCAGACTCCATGAGTGGAGAAATCAACTCGAATGGAACCACTGATATAGAGTTATATAGAAGGGCGCTTTTAGCATCTATTAATAAACTTAATGACTCAGATGCATCAGAATATTTTAGTAGTGATTATTTCACTATTGTATCTGCAGAGCCTGTTACTCCAGACGGCACTTCTCCAGTTGGGGTTAGAACCGGATGTTATGATTTTGATGAGGATGTATATTGTATTGGAGATATGGATAGAGCAATTTTTGATGTTTTACTTCCTGATAATACTTTAATTTCAACTCTTACAAGAGTTGACGGTAGAGGAGTTAATATAGGGAATAGAAATATTCAAAGAATTAGAGAAAATGATCCTGAAAGAACAAGACATACTTTAATGCATGAACTTGGTCATGCTCATGGTTATATGGGTGATGAATATAGATCTGATGAAAGGGATCTAACGGACAATGGTTATAACGTTAATACCACAACTCAATCAGACGTCTCATTGCTAAAGTGGAAGCACCATTTAAGTGATCCCTTGAATGTTCTTGGTAAGGATGTGCTAGTTTGCTATAACTATGGAGATGGCACTATTGGTGACTGGGATGATTTGGGTATAACTGTTGATCAATGCGATTGTTTTGCAAATCGATGGAGCTTAACTCCTGATGTAAATGGTGATTACTCTTTTCTAGGTAAGAATCCAGAATGTGCCGGCGTAGGACTATTTGAAGGAAATTATTACGGCCTATATGATAATTATAGGCCTACTTTTTGCTCTGTGATGGATAGTTGTTCAAGTGGTGGTTATGGAAAAGTTAATGTAGAGGGTTTTGCTGTTGGCTCTATACAAAATCAAGGTTTTTATGAGGAAGACGATATTAATTTTGTTTCAAACGATGCTGGCGCAAATACTGGCTTTCAGATAATACTAGATGCTAATTACGACACTTCAAAATTAACACTCAAATGGTATGTTGATGGTGTTGAGGATACTTCTAAACAAAATCAAACAACTGTTACTTTTAATAGACCTGTTGGCAATGGTGTAGAGATATATACTGCTAAAGCAATTGATTTAACTGGAACAATTCAGGCTACAGATGATGTTATTGATAATACAGACTTTTATGAAGGTGCGTTTCAGTCATTTTTTTATTGGTGTGCTGGCCTTGTTGATAATGATAGTTGTGATTGGTCGTATTCTCCTAATCCATCAACATACAGTAATTTTGATTATGGTTATATGAGAGGTCCATTAGGAGTAACATGGGGAATAAACTGGGCACAATGGTAAAATTATTTAATACATTATTTTTATTTTTTTTCGTTTTAATTATTAACGCAGCACCACCTTCGCAAATAGAAAAGAAGTTAAATCTTGCTGACACTAAGCCATCCTTAGAAATGGATGCTGCAATCTTTAGTTTGGTAGGAAGTAAAAGTGGCATCACTTTAAAGAAAACTAAAATAGCTAAGCCTTCAAATCGCTCCTTAGCAACCTTTAAATTACTTAGTAAGAAGGATGACTTTGCTTTAAAAGTTTTAGATAAAAATAAGAAAGAAGTTCTTTTATTAGGATTAGGCAATCCTTTTTATATTCATGCACAACACATTGGATATGAGGACAGAAAAGTATTTGGTGGTTACATTGAGCAAGACATAGAATTAGCATTACCTTTAAACATTGATGCTTCATATATTATTTTACTATCCCAAGGGCCATATGGCCTTAAAGTAATAAATGAAATCAAGGTAAAATAACAAAAATCACATCCTCTAGCATCTATTTTTATAAATTATTTTTTTAGTTTCTATATAACTATTTAAGCTTGAAAGGATAATGCTTAAAGGGTATATTACTTTTCAATTGCGGTACTAGCTCAGTTGGTAGAGCGTCTGCTTGCCAAGCAGAAGGCCGCCGGTTCGAGACCGGCGTACCGCACCATTTTCTCTTGCTTCTTGCTGTATATACTTTAAATTAGACCTATGTTTAAAAACTTAATTTTGTTTTTATCTGCCATATCTTTAATCTCTTGTGGAGGAGGTGGCGGAAGTTCATCACCAGTTATTGTGGATACGCCTATCC
>CAZTGS010000022.1:0-14328 GCA_964613455.1 uncultured Gammaproteobacteria bacterium
AGAATTATACCAATTTTTTATAGAATTCGCTTAAAAGTGGCATATATCTATCTTTTAAAGCTTTATTTCTAAAGGCTGCAAAGGCTGGATTCAAAATAGTTTCTTCTTTTGTATACTTCAAATCTTCTCCTGATCTCATTTGACATACCTTCCCACCATTATTTAATAAATAGGCATGGCCTGCTGCTATATCCCACTCTGAAGTAGGCCCAAATCTTGGATATATGTCTGCTTTATTGTCTGCTAAAGCGCATAACTTAAGAGAGCTACCTCTTTCAACGACATCAAAGGAAATGTCTTGAGCAAAAATATGTTCTAAAAATTTTTTATCAGTTTCTGTTTGGTGACTTTTACTCATAACAATTCTTAAATGCCCATCTTTTTTTGATAAGCCACCCATCTTTAAAGAAAGCTTTTCTTGCAGGCCGCGTAGCATTGAACTTAGATTTATGCCTGGACCAGGCTCTTGAAAAAACGAACCTGACCAGACTTCACCTGTTGCAGGTGCTCCTACTATTCCAAAAACTGGAGCAGCATTTTCAATCAAAGCAATATTCACAGTAAAATCTTTAGATTTATTTATAAACTCTTTAGTGCCATCAAGAGGATCAACTAGCCAATATGGCCCCTCGGGCTTCTGTTCATTTTTGTTATAAGTTTCTTCAGAGACTATTGGTATTTGAGGAGTGATTTCTTTGAGAGACTTAATAATAATATCATTAGCTTTATTATCAGCCTCGGTGACTGGTGAGCCATCTGTTTTTATTTCTTGTTCATACGTATCTTTTTCATATACTTCCATAATTGCATTAGATGCATCTCTGACAGTTTCTTCTAATGAGTTTAAAATACTATTTAAAAATTTATGGTTTATATGCATTCAAATATATTAACAGATGTTACAGATATCCTTCTTGATATTGATGGGGTTTTGTTGGATTTAAGTTTTGATAAAAAATTCTGGGAAGAACTAGTCCCTCAAGAAGTATCATCAATTAAAAATATACCTATAGATGAGGCTATGCGCGATGTTCTAGGAGCGTCTAAGGCTCTTTACGGAACTCTTCCTTGGTATGAGCTTTCTTATTGGGAACAAAAATATGGGGTCAATCTTATTGATGTGGCAAGAGAAAATAGTATGTATGCAAAGTTTTTACCTGGGGCTGAAGCAACTTTAAAAAAGATATCAGCTTCAAATAAGAGGATTATTTTTTTAACAAACTGTGATTCAAGGCTCCTCAAAGTAAAGGCGAACCAAGTACCTTTTATGCAATATGCTGATGAATGGCTTTCGGCTGTTGATATTGGAGTAGTTAAAGAAGAACAAGGTTTTTGGAAAAGTGCATTTAACAAATTTAATATTATTCCAGAGAATTCTATTTTTGTTGACGATAACATTGCTGTTGTTAATGCTGCATTAAAAGCTGGAATAAAGAAGTCCATTAATGTCACGATGCCAAGCGGAGACCTTTCTGTGCAAAATCAATCTGAAGCGAAACTGTCTTTTAAAAATATAGAAGAATTATTTAGAGCAATATGAAGATTTAATCTCAGAGTAATTTATTACTTCAAGAATCTTATGATGTATATCTGTGTTGTCCATCGTACCAGTAAACAAATGAGCTCCAGGACCATAGGCATATACCCCAACTGGAATTCCTGTATGCCTTCCAGTGCCCCACTTAACTTTAACTTTATTGTCTTCTGCACTCATTATCTGAAGCCCTCCTGTCTCATGATCTGCTGTAACGATTAAAAGTGTTTCTTTATCCTTTGATACAAAATTCATCATAGCTCTGATGGTGTCATCAAAATCTCTATATTCATTTATCATTTCAACTGCATCATTATCGTGTGCAGCCCAATCAATTTGGCTGCCCTCGCTCATTAAGAAAAATCCTGAGCAATCTTGAGTATTACTTGATAAGAAATTTAAGGCTGATTCTGTCATCTCATTTTGAGTTGGCTTTTCTGGAGATCTTACAATTCCCCCTTCTTCAAAAAGGCCAATTACTCTTTTTGAGTCTTTTAAGTTTTCATCAAATAAAGATTCCTTATCGGATATAAAGGTAGTTTTTTTCTCAAGATCAGCTAAATTAAAAAACTTTAGCCCTCCGCCTAGGGCAATACTAATAGAGGACTCAATCAATTGATTGGCTATAAATTTTTCTTCGTATCTTGGTTCCACGTGAGCATAAAAGGCTGCAGGCGTAGCATGTGTTATTGATGATGTAGCCACTAAGCCAGATAAAAAACCTTTTGAATAAAGCAGTTCAGGAATAGTTGGAACTGTTTCTTTTTGAGGTGTGATAGATAAATATTTATTCTTTGTCTTAATGCCTGCTGCCCATGCTGTAGCAGAAGAGGCGGAATCTGTAACAAGGTTGTCGCTAGAGTGCGTCAAAGAAAAACCAGTAAATGGCATCTGATCAATGGCCAATTTATGGCTTGCTCCACCAATGGCTAATCTAGATAAAGTGATTTGACTAAGACCAGTTCCATCTCCAATAAGCAAAATAATATTTTTAGGACTCTGATCCTTGTTAAATTTTTCTATCGATATTAGTTTTGTTTCAGCTTGTGCTAGAGGGACATATTCAAAAACAGGCTCACTGCAACTGTATAAAAAGAATAAGGAAGCAAAGAGTGCTTTTTTCACATTATGGCCTTAGAGCGTCTTTTCTCATTTGAATTTGCTCTTCTTTTGAATCGGGATATTGATTGTTATATATTGAGCTTTCCCATCTTCCATACATGGGATTGGTGAGCATGAACCATTTAGTTCCCCACATATCAGAATATTTTTCTGCGAGCTTCCTTCTTGAATCAGTGTCGGTAGTTGATTCTTCTAAAGATATGAAATCGCCTAGTTGATCACCCGCTAACAAAATAATTCTAAAATTTTCAGCAACTAAAGCTCTTCTAGAAACTTTACTAGACCCCCATTCATTTTCACCCCTCATTAATAAGACATCTCTGTCATCGTCAAAGGGTAATCCTAGTTTTTTAAGATTATTTCTAGTTGCCTCTTCTAGCTCAACAACTCTATTAGTTACATAAAATATTTTGACTCCTTTGTCATGAGCATAATTTAAAAACTTAGATACTCCTGGTACCAAAGTGGCAGACTCTTCAAGCCCCCACTCAATCCAACCGCTTGGATAAGATGTACCAGTAAGTATGGCTCTTGCCTGAAAAGCAATATTATCAAGTACAGTTTCATCAACATCTATAATTATTGCGGGCTTCTTTTCTGAAAAACTACCTTTCTGCTCTAGTGCCGCTGTCCATGAACTATCAGCAAGTGCTGTATCAACTGCTTCGGTAGCATTAACAAATGTTTGAATGCTATTGGCTGCATACTCTGTTGAAAGTTGAGCATATAAAACTGACAGCATTGATTGCTCTTGAAGAGATTTATCTATTGATGAATCATCTGAAAGCACATTCATAGGTAAGAAGATGCTAAAACAAATTAAAGATAAATATATACGATTTCGTGATTTCATAGATTAGCTATTATAATGCCAATAAATTGTTAAGAGTTATATATGAATAAAGAATTATTAGAAAATCTTGAAAAGCTAAAAAAAATGTTTGTTCTTTTGAGTGAAGATAGGAAAGTGGTTCTCTCTCATCACAAAACTTTTGAGCATGTGGAAAAGATGAGGGCAATATTGGATAAATCTATAGGGATGGTTGAAGATGAGTAAATATGAATGTTTTGAATTAGAGATAGATGATGGCATAGCTCATCTTTCAATGAATAAGCCTGATACTTTCAATTCTATGACAAGAATCTTTTGGAAAGAGCTCCCAGATATTATTAAAGACATAGATAAAAATTCTAAAGCTAGAGTTATAGTTCTTTCAGGACAAGGAAAACATTTTAGTGCTGGAATGGATTTAGCAAACTTTGCACCTTCAGAAAAAACTTCAGAAAAAAAAGATCCAGCTAGATTGAGAGAAGCTTTTTATCATGAAGTATTAGAACTTCAGGATGCGTTTACTGCTTTGGAAGAATGTAGAATGCCAACAATTGCAGCTATTCAGGGTGCTTGTGTTGGAGGCGCTATTGATATGGTTGCTGCGTGCGACATGAGATATTGCACAGAAGATGCTTTCTTTAAAATAGCTGAAGTTGATATTGGTATAGCCGCTGATGTTGGAACGCTTCAAAGATTACCAACTCTCATTCCTATTGGTGTTGTTAGAGAGCTTGCTTATACGGGAAGAAAATTTAATTCTGCTGAAGCAAAAACTCTTGGACTTGTAAATGAGGTTTATGATTCTGAAGAAAATTTACATGCTGAAGTTAATAAAATAGCTAAAACAATTGCTAGCAAGTCTCCCCTGGTCACTAGAGTTATTAAGAAACAGATTAATTATGCAAGAGATCATTCGGTAAAAGACTCCTTGGATTATCATGCCGCATGGAATTCTAGTCTTATTAGTGGAAGCGATATGAAAGAGGCAATGACTTCTTATATGAATAAATCTGAAGGTAATTTTGAAGATCTTGAACCCAAACATTCATTCTGGGAAAAGGATAAGGGCTTAATCTAGTCTCTTAAAAATACTGGCTCGGTTGCACTTGATTCTGATTTAGAGAAATAATAACCGTCGAGATTAAACTTTGATAACTTTTCAAAATCTTTAATCTTATTTTCAATAATCCATTTTGCCATCAAGCCTCTTGCTCTTTTGGCATAAAAACTAATTATTTTATGTTTGCCATTTTTAAAATCTTTGAAAACTGGAGAGACTACATTGATGTATTCTGGCATTTTTCCTAATACTGAAAAATATTCTTTTGAAGCCAAGTTTATTAATAAGTCTGATTTCTGGGATGCTAAATCATCAATAACATTTTTTTGAATAGACGCTCCCCAAAATTCATATAAATTTTTACCCTTTTCTGTTTCAAGTTTTGTTCCCATCTCAAGTCTGTATGGCTTGATAATATCCATAGGCCTTAATATTCCATATAATCCAGATAAGATTCTTAAATGCTTTTGAGCAAATTTTCTTTGGTTGGCGTTAAAGTCTTCAGCAGCAAGGCCTTGATATACATCGCCTTTAAAAACTAACATAGACGGCTTTGCTTCAGCAGAAACTGTTTTTGATGCTTTCCATGATTGGTAACGATCAAAATTCAGAGTTGCCAATTTATCACTAAGGCCCATAAGGCTAGCAATATCCTTAGGCTCTTTCTCTTTAAGATTCTTAATAAGCTTTGAAGATTGGTTTAAAAACTGCGGTGCAGTATGATTGGATTTTGGATCAACAGAGTAATCTAAAGTTTTTGCAGGTGAAAGTACTATTAACATGTTAAATATTCTAACTAAATAAAGAAGATACTTCTAATGAAAACAATAGAAAAGTGTATTAATTTTATAGGTAAAAAAACGTCTTATCTTATTCCGGTTATGACTTTACTAATGATAATAGTTATTACGAGCAGATATTTCTTTGGTATTGGTAGGACAGATCTTCAGGAATTAGTTATGTACTTTCATGCATTAATTTTTCTAGGCTGTGCTGGATATGTATTTAATAAAGATGAGCATGTTCGAGTAGATATTTTTTACAGAAATGCTTCTGATAAATATAAAAACTTGGTGAACCTGGTTTGTGGTGTAATTTTTTTACTGCCTGTAGCTTTTATGATCGGGTTTTATTCTATAGAGCTTATAAGTATGGCCTGGAAGATACGAGAGATCTCTACTGAAGCCGGAGGACTTGGGTATGTATATATACAAAAAACATTCATAGTTTTATTCCCGCTTACTTTGCTCGCAGCTTTAGTAAATCAAATAATAAAAATAGTATGGAAATAATTCCTTTAATATTATTACTCTTAGTCTGTGCTGCATTGCTTATTGGCTATCCAGTTGCATTCACACTTTCTGGTATATCTATTCTTTTCGCTTTGCTCTGCATACCATCAGGCATCTTTGATCCGACTATTTTTAAAAGCATTCCTCTAAGAATTTTTGGAATCATGAATAACGTTACTCTACTTGCAGTGCCACTTTTTATTTTTATGGGTACTATCTTAGAAAAGTCTGGCATAGCATCAAAAATGTTAAAGAACATGGCGCTAGCTTTTAAAAATATTCGAGGTGGCTTAAGTATTTCCATAATTGTCGTAGGAGCATTGCTTGCTGCTAGCACCGGGATAGTTGGGGCAACAGTTGTGACTATGGGATTAATGTCTCTTCCAATTCTTATTCAACAGGGTTATAAAAAAGATTTCTCAGCAGGCCTAGTTGCATCAACAGGAACTCTAGGACAAATCATTCCTCCATCAATTGCATTGGTTCTTTTAGGTGATGTTATGTCCAATGCCTATCAAAGAGCTCAAAATGATATGGGAATCTTCTCACAAAAAACAGTCACAGTTGGTGACTTATTTGTTGGGGCTATTGTTCCAGGAATAATGATCTGCCTTGGGTATTTAATTTATACGATTTATCAAAACTCTAAAAATAAAGATATTGTATTTTCTCCAAACGAGGAATCTTCTTCAAATTCAGAAATTTTAAAAACGCTTGCCCTACCTCTTATTCTTATTGTTTTAGTTTTAGGCTCAATCATTGCAGGTATTGCTACTCCAACAGAAGCATCGGCGATCGGAGCTATGGGAGCTCTCATTATTACTTTTGTTAATGGGAAGTTTAGTATCGACTTCATAAAAGAAGCCAGTGAAAAGACAGCCATAGTTTCTACTATGATTTTTACAATATTAATTGGAGCTTCTATTTTTTCTCTTATCTTTAGAGGTGTTGGTGGAGATGAGCTGATAGATTTAATCTTCGGATCACTTCCTGGGGGTCCTTATATGGCTCTTATATTTGTATTACTTTTGGTATTCTTGCTTGGTTTCATCTTAGATTTTATAGAAATCTGTTATGTGATAGTTCCTTTGGTTGCCCCGCCATTATTGATGATGGGCTTTGATCCAGTATGGCTGGCAATTCTCTTAGCAATTAACCTACAAACATCTTTTCTAACACCTCCGTTTGGATTCTCTCTTTTTTACTTAAGAGGAGTTGCTGACGAGAGCATCAAAACTTCTGAAATATATCTTGGAGTAATGCCTTTTATATTTATTCAATTATTTATCCTTACGCTTGTATTGGTGTTTCCGTTTATTGTTCTATGAAATCACTAAAAATAGTTTTATTCATATTTCTTATATCTTCTTGTGCTTATGACAATGTGGATGAGGAATTAAATATTTCTATATTAAAAAATCAAAACATACATTTCAGGCCTTCTGATGATTCCAGCTCTTTTAAGAACAACAGTGATGAAATTATTTTAGGATCAGGGCGAGTGATCTTAAAAAAAATAATATTGCCATCAAAAAATACCTATAGTCATGCAGAAGCTAATATTAGGTTAGTTTCAACAGGAGATCCTTGGGATAAATCTGGATCATTTTTTATATTGCCGACTTCTGATTTATCGTTCTTGAAATCTCAAGCAACAAACCTTAAAAATCTAAACGGACTGGATGGACAGCCTCCTATAGAGCTTCTAAGGTTTATTACTCCCTTTGGAGTTGGCTATTTCAATGAAAAAGACCATATCAAAAAGCTTAAGCCCGTTTATATAGATGAATGGGAAGACGACATCTCATGGAATCAAGATATCTCTCAATTGCTTCCTGTTCTTGAAGATGAGGTATGGGTTGGAATTTATATTGATACTTGGTCAGACAAAGGCTGGGAAATTGATGTAAATCTTAAGTTTAAAGAACCCCTTTTTAGAAAGAAGAATAAAAAAATAGTCTCATTATTAAATACTACTCCAGTTGTATCTGCTCAGGACGGGTATGATCAGTTTGGAAAGAAACCTTTAACAAAAACTTTTGAATTAAAAAAAGATACCGAGAACGTTCTTTTATATTACCTGACTACCGGCCATGGTGGACATGGCACCGGGGACGAATTTGTAAAGAAAACTAACATTATTAGTCTTAATAATGAAGTTGTGAAAGAGTTTGTTCCTTGGAGAAATGACTGTGCCTCATTTAGAAGGTTTAATCCAAGCTCTGGAGTTTGGACAGAAAAAGCAGAATGGAAAGGCAAAGAAATTGAAGAAAGAATAGCATCATCAGACTATTCAAGATCTGGATGGTGTCCTGGGAGTAAAGTGCTGCCAACAGTTATCAATCTTGGTAACTTAAAAAAAGGAAATCATGAAGTGAGTATTTTTATTAGAGATGCACAAATTACGACGAAGGAAGAATTTAATTTTTGGAATGTCTCAGCCTATATTGCTTATTAAAAAATAACTAACTTTTTATAAACTATATTATGTATATTAATTGTACTGATAAGTGTTTAATAAATAAAACCATGTAAAGGAACCTTGACTAAATGGACAACGAATTGTTTTTAAAACATGCTTTAAGCGTTAAGCGTGTTCATGATTTTTTTATTAAAGAAGGTATAGGTACTGGACATTTTCTTCTTTTAACAGAAATAGTAGCTAGAAAGATCAATAAAAAAGCGCTGCCAAATATAAAATGGGTTCAAACCGAACTACAAATATCTTTTACTAAAGTTAAGGCAATAATTGAGCCCTTAGAAGAGAAAGGTATTATAAAAAAAATATCCAGCCCTGATGACAAAAGAGTTAAATATTTAGATGTAACAGAAAAAGGTGAGAAATATATCCTTGATCTAATCAAAAGCTTGCCTGTTAATCTTTAAGGGGTTAATCCAAGGCCAGCATTATTTTTCTCTAATGCTCTCTCTGCTCTATAGCTTGAGCGGACCATAGGTCCAGACATAACTTCAAGAAATCCTTTTTTAAGGCCTATCTCTCTATAACGTTCAAATTCTTCAGGTGTGACCCATCTTTCGATTGGATGGTGGTTAAGCGTTGGCCTCAGATATTGTCCTATAGTTAAGATATCTACTTTATGCTTAATGAGATCGTCCATAGTTTGTTCAATTTCTTCATCTGTTTCACCAAGACCAACAATAATACTGGTCTTAGTTAAAACCTTTGGATTAATTCTTTTTGATTCGAGAAGAACATCCATAGTTTGCTGGTACCCTGCCCTAATATCTCTTACTTGGTGAGTTAATCTTTCAACTGTCTCTACGTTTTGAGCAAAAACCTCTAAACCACAATTAACTAGTGTATCTATAGAAGAAGATAAGCCTTTAAAGTCTGGAGTGAGAGCTTCAACTGCAGTATTTGGATTAAGTTCTTTGATTAGCCTTACAGTTTCAGCAAAATGTTGAGCTCCTCCATCAGGAAGATCATCTCTGTTAACAGATGTTAAAACAACATATTTTAGTTTCATGATTTGAACCGCTTTGGCTGTATTCATTGGCTCGTCTTTATCTAGCCAGCCATTTGGATTCCCAGTATCAACAGAGCAAAATTTACATGCTCTTGTGCATACTGAGCCCATTAACATAAAGGTTGCTGTTCCAGCAGACCAGCATTCATTCATATTAGGACAGTGGGCTTCCTCGCAAACGGTATAGAGTTTTTTTTCAGAAACCTGTTCTTTAATTTTATGGAAATTAGGATTGAAATCTGCCTTTATCCTTAGCCAACTAGGCTTCTTAGAATTAGGAATATGTGAGAATGCATTGGCTTTTTGACCATTTTTAACAGCCTTAATGCCATCTCTATTGATATGCTTTGTTGTCGCTATAAGCTCCATAGTTAGAATATATTCTCTAATTTTTTTATTGCAAGTATTTCAACTTCTTTCATTGTTATATTTTTTTTAAAGTCTTTTATTTGGGTTACTTCCAATCCCTCATAACCGCAAGGATTAATATAAGAAAATGGCTTCAGATCCATGTCCACATTAATGCTAATACCATGATACGTTTTGCCTTTAGAAATTCTAAGTCCAATGGAAGCTATCTTCTTTTTATTAACGTATACCCCTGGAGCTCCTTCAATGAAATCAGACTTAATTGAGTAATCTGCTAAAAGAGACTGGGTGAATTTCTGAAGATTTGTGACTAGACTTCTTGGTCCAAGATCTGATTTTTTAATATCTATCATGAAATAAATAACTAGCTGCCCTGGTCCGTGATAAGTGACTTCTCCGCCTCGATCCGATTGAACAACAGGAATATTCTTTGGGTTCAAAACATGGTTTTTATCTGCAGCAGTTCCTAATGTAAAAATAGGAGGATGCTCAAGCAACCATATTTCATTTTGAAAATCTTCTGATTGAAGTTGATCCTTCATACTTGCTAGTGTTTCTAGGTAATTGGATACACCTAAGGATTTAAAAGTAAGTTCTTGGGACACTAATCGTTTCTTGCCTCAACAAACGCATCTTCTGAAACTTTATGATAAGCAGATACTTCTTCTTTGAATTGTTTGTAAGACTGATATACCTTGTTCACCTTAGGATCCTTTGCTGCATTTTCTTCAAGAATGTCATTAGCTATAACTTTAAATTCAGCAATCACATCATCAGGCAATTTTCTAAGCTCAACTCCATGAACGTCTACTAATTCTCTTAGTGCTCTATTATTTCTAGCAGTATATTCATCCAAAATATCTTGATTCACTGCTTTTGAAGCAGTTTCGATTATTACTTGAAGATGTTTTGGCAGGGCTTCCCATTGATCTTTGTTAATCAAAAGTTCTAGCATTGATCCTGGTTCATGCCATCCTGGGTAGTAATAATATTTAGCAGCTTGATGAAAACCAAAAGTTAGATCGTTGTAGGGACCGACCCACTCGGTTGCATCAATCACTCCTGTTTGCAGTGCTGTAAAAAGTTCACCACCTGGAAGCGTTACTGGGATACCACCTGCTCTCTTAAGAACTTCTCCGCCTATTCCTGGGATTCTCATCTTTAAACCTTTTATATCGTCTAAAGAATTTATCTCTTTATTAAACCATCCAAACATTTGAGTACCTGTGTTGCCAGCTGGAATGGGATAGATATTAAAAGGTTCGTAAACTTCTCTCCATAATTCCAAACCACCGCCTCTATTGGTCCAGGCATTTATCTCATCTGCTGTTAAGCCAAAAGGAACGCCAGTAAAAAATTGAGCAGCCGGAGCTTTTCCTTTCCAGAAATACCCACCGCTATGACCCATCTGATGAGAGCCACTTGAAACTGCATCAAAAACTCCAAAAGCTGGTACCTGCTCTCCCGCTCCATATACAGTGATTTTCATTTGGCCATTGCTCATCTCTTCAACAAGATTGGCAATTCTCTCTGGAGCCATTCCAAGCCCAGGATAGTTTTTAGGCCAAGCTGTAACCAGACGCCAGTTATAAGTCTTTTGCTCTTCAGCCTCACTATTATTTGCAACACTCTCATTCTGAGAGCATGCTGATATAAAGATAAGTGCTAAAAAGTATAAATATTTTTGTTTGTTCATAGTTTCTCTAGTTTAGCGTAAGCCATTACCAACCACTTTGTTCCTGCTTTATTAAAGTTTATTTGAACTCGAGCAGCTTCACCAGATCCTTCGTAATTTAGAACCGTGCCTTCTCCAAAAGTTTTGTGGATAACTCTTTGGCCTAATGCTATTCCAATTTCTTCTTCGAATTCAAACTTCGTCTCTTTAAAGTCTTTTCTATTATAAGGAATATTGGTTTGTGCTCTAGGTCTTATCTCATCAATAAAGTTTTTAGGGATTTCTCTTAAAAATCTAGACGGTGGATTGAAAGTATCTGAGCCATGAAGTCTTCTTGATTCTGCATGCGTAATGTATAGCTTTTCCATTGCCCTAGTGATGCCTACATAACAGAGTCTTCTTTCTTCTTGAAGTTGTGCAGGATTTTCCATAGACCTGCCGTGTGGAAATAAGCTTTCTTCCAGCCCAGTCATAATCACTAATTTAAACTCGAGTCCTTTAGCTGAATGCAAAGTCATCAATTGCGCAGCATCGTCATGTTCTGAAGCTTGTCTGTCTCCAGAGTCTAAGGAGATCATATCAAGGTACTGTTCTGCTATTTCTTTGTTTGGTTTATCCTCTTTAATACTTTGCTCAAAGTTTGTTGTTGCAGAGACTAGCTCTTCTAAGTTTTCTACCCTGGTTTTTCCTTTTTCTCCTGGCTCTTTTGCATGATAGGCAACCAGGCCAGAGGTCTTAATAATTTCTTCCATTAAATCGGATAGTGGATTCTCTTCAATAAATTCTTTGCATCTTGATATGAATTCTAAATAAGAAGTTAAACCAGCGCCTCCTCTTCCAGATATAGAACCTTCATCAATTAATTTTGCAGACGCTTTAATGTAAGAAATATTAAACTGCTTTGCTGTTCCTCTTATTTTAGCTAGAGTCTTTTCGCCAACGCCTCTAGTTGGATTAGAAATAGATCTTTCGAAAGCTGGATTATCAGAATGGTTAAAAATAATTTTTAAGTAAGCGATAGCATTCTTTATTTCCATTCTTTCATAGAATCTCTGACCGCCATATATTCTGTAAGGAATACTGGCTCTTAATAATGCCTCTTCAAGAGCCCTTGATTGAGCATTAGATCTATAAAGGACAGCGGCGTCTGCATACATTTCTCCTTTATTCATCCAGTCACGTAAAACATCTGCAACAAATCTAGCTTCGTCTTGCTCGTTATAAGCTTGATAGAGAACTATTTGCTCACCTTCTAATTTTTCTGTCCAAAGATTCTTGCCCAGTCTGTCTGTATTATTTTCTATAAGGGCATTAGCAGCGCCTAAAATAATGTTGGTTGATCTGTAATTTTGTTCTAATCGAATAATTTCAGTGTCATCAAATGTTTTAGTAAAAGATTCTACATTTTCAACTTTAGCTCCTCTCCAACCGTAAATAGATTGATCGTCATCACCAACAGCTGTTATTGATGCTTGATCAGAAGCTATTTCAAGCAACCAGTTGTATTGAATGGTATTAGTATCTTGAAACTCATCTACCAATATTGATTTGAATCTTGAATGAAAAAAAGTTCTTACCGAAGGATTGTCTCTAACTACCTCATAAGATCTGAGTAGAAGCTCTCCAAAATCTACAAGATTGTCTCTAAGACACACAGCTTCGTATTCTGCATAAATTTTATTAATTGTTTCTTTAAAGAAATCTCCCTTATCATCAACTGAAGCTGCTCTAAAGCCTTCATCCTTCCATGAGTTTATTTGCCACTGGCTTTGTCTAGATGGCCAAGACGCCTCATCTAACACAAGTTCTTTAGAAATTCTTTTTATAATTCTAAGCTGATCGTCTGAGTCTAGTATGGTGAAACCGCTGCTTAAACTAGCTTCCTTATGAAACCTTTTAAGCATTTTATGAGCAAGACCATGAAAGGTTCCAACCCATCCATCCATCATCGGAGCTTGAAGCAATTCTTCGATCCTTGATCGCATTTCTAAGGCAGCTTTATTTGTAAATGTAACAGCCATAATAGATGCAGGATTTTTTCTTAGAGCTTCAACTTGCCAAGCTATCTTATGAACAAGAACTCTAGTCTTTCCAGATCCTGCCCCTGCTAAAACCATAAGGTGCTTTTTTTCAGACGTCACAGCTTCACGTTGCTGATCGTTAAGATGGTCTAAAATATACGATACGTCCATTTAGGGATTCATTTTTTTACTTAAGAGGGATATTCTAACCTTATGCCAACAAAATTATTGAGACAAATTAAAAATACTCTTCCTGAATTAAGGAAGTCTGAAAAAGTTGTTGCTGACTTCGTCCTAAAGGATCCAAAATCAGTTATAACCATGAAGACAGCTGAGGCATCTAGTGCAATGGGCATAAGCGAGCCAACGCTTATTCGCTTCTGCAAGGCGCTAGGATTTTCTGGTTATCAAGAATTTAAAATTAACCTTTCTCAACA
The DNA here is from genome assembly GCA_964613455.1 of uncultured Gammaproteobacteria bacterium. GTDB lineage: Bacteria > Pseudomonadota > Gammaproteobacteria > Magnimaribacterales > D2472 > SCGC-AAA076-P13. The sequence goes on from CAZTGS010000022.1 coordinate 13,831, forward strand.
ACTAGCAGCTGACGATTATTTTGTAATGTATGAGGTTGAAGAAGATGACAGTATTAATGAATTATGTGAAAAAGTTTTTGATACTACTATTAGTGAAATTCTAAATGTTAGATCTCAAATTGATCAATCGGTTTTAGAGTCTGCTATCGAAATCCTAGCTAATGCTAGGCGTGTTGAAGTGTATGCTTTTGGTGGATCTGCGCCTGTAGCGATGGATGCTCAACATAAGTTTTTTAGATTAAAAATTCCATCTTCATTTATATCTGATCCTCATATCCAATTTATGTCTGCTAACTCTTTAGCTAAAGATGACGTTGTCATTGCTATTTCACAATCTGGAACGACTTCTGCGTTGATTGATAGTGTAAAGATAGTTCGCAAGGCAGGAGTTAAGGTAATAGGAATCATGCCAGGGAATTCTCCTTTAGCTAATGAGTGTGATTTTCCCATAACGATAAATGTTGGCGATAACTATAGAATTAGTAAGCCGCATACTTC
>CAZTGS010000023.1:0-13277 GCA_964613455.1 uncultured Gammaproteobacteria bacterium
TATCTTTTTTCATAATAAAATCAAAATTTGGATGAGAACTATAACAAAAAACACCTTCTTTACAATCAAAAAATGAAAATTTTTTACTATGATGTAGCCGTTTCATTGCCCTTGAGGCAATGTTTTACCTATAGTTCTGAATTTAAGATTAAAAAAGGAACCCGAGTATCCATTCCTTTTGGTAAAAGAAAGTTAGTTGGCGTAGTGGTAAAAAATGTTCAAGAACCAGCTTTCTTAAAAAAAACAGGAACTATTAAAAAAATTATTTCAGTTCTTGATAATTATCCTTTATTTGATAAACCTATATTTGATTCTATTTTATGGGCATCAGACTATTATCATCATCCTATCGGAGAAGTTTTTAACACCTTCATTCCCACCGAATTAAGAAAAATTAATAATAAAAAAATTGAAAGCATAGAAGAAACTAACGATTATTTTATAAATGAAGATGATAAGAAATTCCAGCTCACCAAAGATCAAAAAAGGGCGGTAAAGAAATTATCAAAAGCTCAAGGTTTTGCACCATCACTTCTTTATGGTGTAACAGGGTCTGGAAAGACTGAAGTTTATTTAAGGCTTGCTGAGAATTTTATTAAGAGTAATAAGTCTGTATTAATTTTAGTTCCAGAAATAAATTTAACACCTCAATTGCTTTCAAGGTTTGAAGATAGATTTGATGGTGAAATTGGAATATATCATTCGAAACAGACTCCAGCTAAGAGACTAAAGACCTGGCTGAAAGCTAAATTTGGTGCAATAAAAATAATAGTAGGTACTAGGTCATCTGCACTCATACCTTTAAGCAATATTGGTCTTATTATTATTGATGAAGAACATGACCAATCTTTCAGACAAACAGAAGGCTTTAAATTTTCTGCCAGAGACTTAAGTATAAAAAGGGCACAACTTGCAGGCATTCCAATTATTTTGGGATCAGCAACCCCATCCTTGCAAACTTTAAAACTTGTAAAAGAAAATAAATTTGAAAGGGTTGATATTCTTAGCAGAGTTGATGGAAATAAGCCCCCAAAATTAATAGCTTTGGATATAAATAATAGTCCTTTAATTGGCGGCATTGCCATGGAAACAATTGGTGCAATGCAATCAACAATAGAAAGAGGCGAGCAAGTTTTAGTTTTTATAAATAGAAGAGGGTTTGCACCCCTTTATCAATGTGGTGGTTGCGGATGGGTTGCGGATTGCAAGTCGTGTGATTCAAATCTAGTTTTTCATCAATCAAAGAACAGATTGATTTGTCATAGATGTGAGTCTGCTTATTCGGTTAATTCATATTGCCCGGTTTGTAAGTCTGATGACTTTCATATGCATGGAGCTGGTACTGAGAGGGTTGAAGAGGTTCTTCAAAGCAGTTTTGCAAAAACACCCATAATAAGAGTAGATCATGACTCAACAAAAAAAGTTGGTGCCATGGAAGCTATTGTTAAGAAAATTCACTCATCGGATGCAGCGATCTTGGTTGGCACTCAAATGTTAGCGAAAGGGCATGACTTTCCAAAGGTAACACTAAGCGTTATTTTAAATGCTGATAATGGCTTAATCAGCCCAGAAATAAACGCATTAGAAAAAATATCACAATTGCTTATTCAGGTCTCTGGAAGAGCAGGTAGAAATAACAATCTTGCAAAGGTAATCATTCAAACAAGATATCCAGATGATATTAATCTTAATAAAATTAAGACAGGCGATTATATGAATTTTGCTACTCAATGCCTTGCCACTAATCGAAAAATGAATCTGCCACCTTTTACAACATTGTGTTTACTTCGATGTTCCTCACCAACTCAAAAAAGCAATATAGACTTTTTAGAAAAAGCTGTTTTAACTTTAACTAATAGAACAGGTATTAATGTAATTGGGCCATTGCCCTCACTAGTTTCAAAATCAAAAGGCAATTACAGACATCATGTTTATATCCATTCAGCAAAGAAAACTTTTTTAAATAAAGTATTAAAATTTTTAACCATAGAATTTGAAAGATGGCCCGAGTCCAATAAAGTTAAATGGTCTTTTGATATAGATCCTCTTGATTTAAGTTAGATATAAATATTAATTAGTTGGCCTGGGTAGATAGATTTATTGGTTAAATTATTATCTTTATTAATATCTTCCACAGTTACACCAAATCTAATAGCTATCTCAGAAAGAACGTCACCTTTTTGTATTTCATAAGTTACGTATCCTGGGTCAACGCTCATAAAGGTACTTGCTTTTGGTTTATCTTTAAAATAGTTATGAACGCCAAGAAAGATAGACCTGGCAATCATCCTTCTACCTGCTTTACCTTTTAGCCTCTGAGCATCTTCAGGGTTAGTTATAAATCCTGACTCAACAAGAACTGATGGTATATCTATAGATTTGAGAACTCTAAAATCGGCAAACTCAACATTCTTTTTATGAATTTTTGTATAAGGGTCTCTTTTGAGTTGATCTAATATTTTAGTACCTAAAATCTTACTCTCAGCAATTTTTTTCTTATACATTTCTGGATATAGTTTTCTTGCAGCATCTTCATCAAAGTCAATTGGTTGTAAATTTTTAATATCAGCTTGTATTCTTTTTCTTTGTTTTTGAGATAAGTTTCTAGCAACCGTGCTCGAAGCTTCATCCGACCATATAAAAACAGAAGCGCCTTTGACTGAGGAAAGTTTAAAACCATCGGCATGAATTGAAACAAAAATATCTGCTCCATTCTTTCTAGCATCCTGATATCTGGTATTGAGATCTATAGTCTCATCACCACTTCTAATCATAACTGGCTTATATCCGTGAGTATCTTTTAGGGTTCTTTCTAGTTCCTTCGCAATAAGCAAAGTGACGTCTTTTTCTAAAATGTTATTAGGACTTACCGCACCTGGATACTTTCCTCCATGACCGGCATCAATTGCGACAATAATGTCCCTTATATTTTTTTTAAGTCCTCTCTCTTTCTTTATTTTAAGATTTAAAACCACCCCATTTTCTGTTTGGGTTTGAGTAGGTTTGTTCCAATTCACAGCTTCATATAACTCAATCACTATTCTTGTTAACTCTTGATCAGACGACGCTCTCACTTTTTTAATTGGATAATTGTAAGGCTCATCGATGATAGTTTTAAGTTGAGACTGATTCACTTCGACGACGATTCTAGAAGGATTTTCTAATGCATAAGAATTTATATATGAAACTTTATCTAAGTCAAAAGCTATATCAAATTCTTCACTACTGTTTTCTTGAATCTCTTTAAAAGAAACTTCATTCGCATGAATGAAAGAAGTAAAAAACAATAAAGCTATTAGTTTATGCATAGTTATTTACCCAATCAGAGAAAACATTACTATTAGCTATCAAAGAAACTTCTCTCCCTTCATCTAAGTGTTTAAATATAATTTTTAAATCAAAATTCCTTTCTGATTGTAATCTTTCTGGCCATTCAATAAGTATAATTTTTTTAGAATTTATTTTTCTTTCAAGATTAAAAATATCAATATCTTGAGCCTCATCAGTCCTGTATAAATCAATATGTAAAAATAGTAAATCTTCTAAATCATATTCTTCACAAAGAGTGTAGGTGGGACTCTTAACCAGATCATCCCATCCACAATGTTTAATAATTGATCTTGAAATAAAAGTTTTACCTGCTCCCAAATCGCCTTCAAGATGAATTTCTATAGAGTCGCTTGCAGAATCTTTTATTTGTAACGCTAACGCAGCGCCAAGATTGGTAGTCGCATCATCATTTTTTAGAATTATTTTTTTCATTGATTAATTAGTTTCCTAATTATAGGTACTAAACTAGATGCATTTAAACCAATTTCACCAATTTTTTCTTTAAATATAGTTCCTGCTCTAGCATGTGACGCAACAGCAAGTAGGCTTGCATCGACTTCACTCATGCCTTGAGCAAGTAAAGCTGAAAGAACACCAGATAAAACATCCCCAGTTCCTCCTGAAGCAAGCTCAGGGCCGCCTTCATCGCATATATGTGTATTGCCTTCATTTGAGTCATAGACGATGCTCTCGTGGCCTTTTAAGATCACAGCCGAGACATCATATTGCGTAGCAATATTCTTTGCTGCATTGATTCTATTGCTCTGCACGTCATCTACAGAAATATTAAGCAAAGAGGCTGCTTCTCCTGGGTGAGGAGTCAAAATAGTAGAATTATTAAACGTTATATTTTTAGATTTAATAATATGTAAAGCTCCCGCATCAAGAACAATTTTAGAGTTCAAATCTACTTTATTTAATATCTGTAAAAGCACCTCTTCAGACCATGAATTATTTTCAAGACCAGGCCCGCAAAGAAAGATGTCTTTATCTTGAAAATATTTTTTAACATCACCTAATGAGTTTTCTGAAACAGCCATCACTTCTGGATTTCTTGAAAGCGATCCCTTTATATTAGATTCGTCTGTAAGCAAAGTAACTAATCCAGAACCACAATATAAGCTTGCTTCCGAAGAAAGAATTCCAGCCCCACCCATTCCTTTTGAGCCAGCGAATATTAAAACTCTACCATTATCACCCTTATGAAAAGTCTCTGATCTTTTTGGTAGGATATTTTCTAAGCTATCAAAGTTAAAGTTTTGTGACATGCTTTTTATATGGAAGTTAGGGTTTAATTATATTAGAGGCTTGAAGTCTAGTCTTTAGAAAAATAACCAATTCTATCTGAGTGAAAAGACCCAAGGTAAACGTTACCATCAAAAGGTACAGCCACGGTTGGCAATCCAAAATTAACCTTAGAGAAATAGTATTTATTTTTAAGCTTTAAAGTATTTTTATCAATTTCATGGATTGAGAAGGGAAGAGAGCAATTAGTTTTGATCGGGCAATCGCCCCAATCGTTAATATTAAACTCTAACGAAGTTAGCCAAATAGAATCCCCGTCTATATGAGGATTATCTGGAGATTCAATAGAGTAACTCAGAGTTTTTTTATTAGTTGATAAGTCAAAAATAACCAATTTATCACCTTGGTTGTAATTGATATATATCAAGTTTAATTCTTCATCTAAAAGGATTCCATTTGGGCCGCTTCCATCAGAATTAGAGACCTTTTGAAAATCATTTAAATTCCAATCTACTAAAAATCCAGAATTTAGTCTAAACACAGAATTTACAGTCCATTCATCAATGGTTATATCTCTTGAATACATATGACTTGCATAAAAACCACCGTCTTTTTTTAATCCAAGATCATTAAAGTAATATTCATCAGGAACATCTACACATCCTCGCCAAATAAGCTGCCATGAATCAAGATCTTGTTTTAGCTCAAACATTTCGACAGTTTCAGTAGGGAAATGATTAATTACACCTAATTGAAAACGACCATCTTCTCTTTGCATAAGATCAATTCCATGAGGACCGTATTCTTTTCCTTCACTTCGCTCGCAAGAAGGGTTTCCCCATGTGTTTTCAGAAACTAAAATTTCTGGGACTACTTTTTCATTGGTTTGTAAGTTTGTCATCGCAAAGTAGCCGGCTCCTGAATATCCGTAGGGATCAATTCCTCCAAATTCAGACATAAGAAGGTATTTATTATCTGGGGTAATAACTATGTCTTCTGGATTCTGATATCCACAAAGTACATTAATTCTTTCATCAGAGACGCATTCAGCAATATCTTTTTGAGGACCCAAATAGTCTGTTGAGAGAAGAAGAAAAAAAATAAATATGTAGATTCCTGAAATAGGCAGAGAAAGTTTAAAGTAATGCTTAATAAAGAAATTAGTAACTTTCTTTGCGTTTTTATTAAAGGCTAAAAGCCATACTCCCTTAAGTAATGATATGACTCCCATAAAAACAAAAACAACAGACCAAACTCTTTCATCCCAATCAGGTTGTGAAATTCCATAGAACAAAATACCGCTTCCCAGAAGAATATTTAGTATCCCAGCTGTTTTTAACCTAGTAATAAATAGGTCAGTTAGTTTTATGTATAGAGGTTTTATTAATATTAGCAGTCCTGCAATTAGGAAGAAGGATGCTAAGTAATAGTTCATATAATATCTTTAGAATAAACGCTCTTTAATAATAGTAACAATTTCTAGAGGTTTATCCAGCGGAACATGGTGAGCAGCATCAGCAACCTCAACGAAATCCATAATATCTGAATAAGTTAGTTTTATATGATCAAGAATATTTCCTGAAGTTAGTAGACTTTTTTCTCCGTGAACAAAAAGAGTAGGGCAAGTAAAGGAAAATTTGTATCCAAAAAGCCTTTCAAGACTAGTAAACATAACGTCATCAAACCTCCATCTCCAGCCTTCAGAAACTTCTTTAACAGAATGCTCAGCTATGTATCTCAAAAACCAATCATTTTCGCATTCTTGATTAGGCATTAATCTAAATCTTTCTAGAATTGTTAGTTTGTCTGGGTAATGCTTAATCATTCTCAACGGTCCGCCTTTGTGATCAGCAGGATCGTAATCAGGAGGTCTAATAAAGGTATCAATTATTATTAAACTAGTTATTAACTCTTGTCTTTCGGATGCCACATAGCCAGCAACTTGACCGCCCAAAGAGTGACCGACAATATATACATTATTAATATCTGTTTCTAATTTTTCCTTTTCAATTACAGAAATAACACAATCGCCAAAATCTTTAATACTATATTTTTCTCTAAATCCAGATTCTCCCATCCCAGGAAGATCTATTGCTATAACATTAGCATGATCTTTAAACTGAGGAGCTATAGGATCCCACCATTTTTTGTGAGCCCCTGTTCCATGAATGAAAAGTATTAGATTTTGGCTTTCATTGTTGGAGGCCCATTTAGAATAAGAAATATCCCCTAAATTATTTTCAACTATTTTATCTTCAGGGACGTCTTTTATTCCGTCATGAAACCATTGCGGAGCATTTATAATATCGTTTTCAAGATTGTCTGTTATTTTCATAAACAGTATTCTAAGCTATATAAAATAATATATGAACAAACTTAATTTAACTCCTGCTGCTACCGTTCTAATTATGAGAGATTCCTCTGATGGTATGGAAGTTCTTATGGTTAAAAGATCAAAAAGACCTCCTTTTGGGAATCTTTTTGTTTTTCCTGGAGGCAAAATCGATGAGGACGATGCTAAGCAAGAGATTGCTGATCTTTGTGAAGAAATAAATGATGAAGAAGCCTCATTAAAGCTTGGTCTTGAATCAGGAGGACTGGCCTATTGGATTGCCTGTATTAGAGAATGCTTTGAGGAAGTTGGTATTTTGTTAGCCAAAAAAAGGAGTGGGGAAGATTTAGACTTAGATGGCAATGAAAAAGAGAAATATAAAGTTTATCGAGAATTGCTTTTAAAGAATGAAATCAATTTATATGAAATATGTCAAAAGGAAGACTTAGTTCTAACCCCTGGAAATATTGCTCCATTTTCACATTGGATTACTCCTGAAATTGAAGAAAGAAGATTTGATACTAGGTTTTTTATAGCTTATCTCCCAAAGAATCAAACGGAAGAGCATGATGGTAACGAGTTAACTCATAGCGTATGGATCAATCCCAAAGTAGCATTAGAAAAAGCCTATAAGGGTGATATGCAAATGATCATGCCTACAATTAAGAATTTACATCAATGCGAAAACTACAATTCTGGCTCACAACTTTTAGAAGACTATAAAAAGATGACTAACAAAGACTTTCCTCCAATACTCCCAAAATTTTTTAAGAAAGAAGGTAGATGGTTTGGGTTGCTTCCAGATGACCCCGACTATGAAAACCACTAAGATAACACCATGGAATTAATCACTAAAATTACAGCGCCTAATGGAGGTATCTTTACTGGAGCTGGAACTAATACTTATTTAATTGGGAATAAAGATCTAACACTAGTTGATCCAGGACCAAATATTTTAGAACACATAAATGAAATCATTAAGATAGCAGACGGACGTATTAAAAGAATTTTAGTAACTCATACTCATACTGATCATTCTCCGGCAGCTTTGCCCTTATCAAAAATACTAGAAGTTCCTATGTATGGGAGACTGGTTGATGGAGAATCTTCCTGGGAAGATGAAACTTTTATTCCTGATGTGGTTTTGAAAGATGCTGATATTATTGAGACAGATGAATATACTCTTGAAGTTATTCATACGCCAGGCCACGCTTCAAATCACTTATGTTTTTTAATTAGGGAATCAAATTGCCTACTTACTGGCGATCACATAATGGATGGATCAACTGTAGTAATAGGACCTCCTGATGGCAATATGACTGATTATATAACTTCACTTGAAAAGTTATTTAATTATAAGATTGATAGTTTTGCACCAGGCCATGGAAATTTTATGCACGAACCTGAAAAAACTATCAAATCAATTATCAGACATAGACTCACAAGAGAGAGTAAGGTTTTTAGAAAACTTGAAGATGCTGGACGTTCAGACTTAGATGGACTTTTAAAACTTGTTTATGATGATGTTCATGAAAAACTCCATCCCATAGCAAGATATAGCTTAGAGGCTCATTTAGAAAAACTTGTTTTAGAAAAAAAGGTTGAACAAACAGAGAGCCATTACAAAGTGATTTAATCTTCTTTCTTCTTTTTATTTTTCATCACTTTTTCTTCTATAGCTGCAATATCAATATCATTAATAGAATCAGTTGAAGCTTCAGATACTTTTTTTATCTCTTTCCCATCCTTAAGATCTATAGATGGTTTATCTAATTCTAAGGTTAATACTCTTACGTTTTTTTCCATGAGGTCTTCATAACAATCATCTTGATCATATGATTCTCTAATCTCACCTTTTTTATTAATGGGATGAGGTCTTGTGGGAGTTGCCATTTGCATGCATTTTATAGATTGAGCTGGAGACCAATAACTATTATCAGAGCTTAATTCATCCAGCTTCTTTGGAGATATCGAGCAGCTGGCAATCCCGAATAGAAGTAATAAAGCTAGGAGTTTTTTCATAGGGTTTGTTTATTCTCTACAAGAGATTCTACAACTGACGGATCGGCAAGGGTAGTAGTATCACCTAGATTAGATAAATCACCTTCTGCAATTTTTCTTAAGATACGTCTCATAATTTTTCCTGATCTAGTTTTTGGTAGCCCAGGAGCATTTTGAATAAGGTCTGGCCTGGCAATGGCACCTATTTCTTTGGCTACAAATTGTTTTAGTTCTTTATTTAAATCATCGCTGAACGTTTCATCAATCATCAAGGTAACAAAGGCATATATTCCTTGGCCTTTAATTGGATGTTCAAAACCAACTACAGCAGCCTCTGCTACTTTTGGGTTGAGCACAAGAGCGCTTTCAATCTCTGCCGTTCCAAGTCTATGACCTGAAACATTTAAAACATCATCGACTCTTCCGGTGATCCAGTAATAACCGTCTTCATCTCTTCGAGCACCATCTCCAGTAAAATAGATACCCGGATACATGCTGAAATAAGTATCTATCATTCTTTGATGATCTCCGTAAATACTTCTAATCTGACTAGGCCATGATTGCTCAATTACCAAGTTACCCGAATTAGGACCCTCGAGAACTGCTCCATGTTCATCATATAAAGCAGGTTTCATACCAAAAAATGGAAGGGTGGCTGAGCCAGGTTTTGTTGGAGTTATGCCAGCAATTGGCGATATCAAGACTGACCCTGTTTCCGTTTGCCACCAAGTATCTATGATTTCACATTTAGACTGGCCAACAACGCTGTAGTACCAATCCCATGCTTCAGGATTGATTGGCTCTCCTACTGTTCCTAAGATTCTAAGGCTATCCCTTTTTGTTTTTAGAACTGGTTCATTGCCTTGGGCCATTAAAGCTCTAATAGCTGTAGGAGCTGTATAAAAAATATTAATGTCGTATTTATCACATATTTCCCAACATCTAGATGCTGATGGGTAGGTTGGAACACCCTCAAACATTAAAGTTGTTGCGCCGTTTGATAGAGGCCCATACAAAATATAGGTATGTCCTGTGATCCACCCGACATCTGCAGTACACCAATACTTATCCTCAGGTCTTATACCAAATAAGTACTTAAAGCTTATGTGTGCTCCTAGCAGGTAACCAGCTGTAGTATGAAGGACACCTTTTGGTTTTCCAGTTGAGCCAGATGTGTAAAGAATAAATAGAGGATCTTCCGAGTCCATAGGCTCAGGCTCACATGAAGTGGCTGCATTTTTAGATATCTCCTCATACCAAACATCTCTATCTTCATCCCAAGAGATATCTCCCCCGGTTCTTCTAATAACCAATGTATTTTTAACCTCAGGACAGCCAAGTAAAGCTTCATCAACATTATTTTTAAGAGGAACTTTCTTTCCACCTCTCAAACCCTCATCAGCAGTAATAACAATTTTGCAGTCAGCATCAAGAATTCTATCTTTTAAGGATTCTGGTGAAAAACCTCCAAAGACAACAGAGTGAACAGCCCCAATTCTTGTACAAGCAAGCATTGCAAAGGCAGCCTCAACAATCATTGGCATATAAATACAAACCCTTGATCCTTTTGCAACTCCTAGGTCTTTTAGAACATTAGAAAATTTGCACACTTCATCGTGAAGTTCTTGGTAAGTTAGTTCTTTTGAATCCGACGGGTCATCACCCTCCCATATTAATGCAGTCTTATTTGCATGATGCTCAAGGTGTCTATCGATACAGTTTGAGCTAACATTTGTTTTACCGCCCTCAAACCATGTCGCATCTGAAAAGCTATTATTATGAACACTATCAAAATCATGTATCCAATCTATTTCTGATTTTGCAAGATCTCCAAAAAATTTTGAAGGATTCTCAATAGATTGATTGTATAGATTTTTATATTCCTCTATATCTTTGATATATGGATTAGTTGAATTGATATCAGGCGTGTAAATTTCTTTAGTCATTTTCTAAAACTATTAGATTATGGATGGCTGAGGATTTATGAAATTTTTTCCTTTTGGATTAGACATGATTTTAGTAACCAGCGATTCATAATCAGCTTCATTAGATTCTAGATTAATATCAGCTGCATTTATTATTAATAGAGGAGCTGAGTTATAGTCTAAGAAAAATCTTGAATAGGCATCGTTCAACCTTTCTAAATAATCTAAAGTTAAATACTGCTCGTTAATATTTCCTCTTCTGGTAATCCTGTCTTTCAAGACATCTATAGGTGCCTGAAGGTATATAACAAGATCAGGGTTTGGAGCATCAAGAGTTATATGATCATAAACCTTGTCATACAAATCCATCTCTTCATTAGTCAGAGTAACCTCAGCAAAGAGCCTATCTTTTTCAATTAAAAAGTCAGCAACCCTTACAGTCTCAAAAAGGCTTCTTTGTTTTAAATCTTGTATTTGTTGCATTCTCTGAAATAGAAAGAAAAGCTGAGTAGCCAAAGCAGATTGACTTGGGTTTCTATAAAAGTTTTTTAGGAAAGGGTTTTCTGCTGGTTGTTCAAGAAAAGCATCGTAATTAAATGTTTCAGCAATTTTATTTGCAAGAGTGGTTTTGCCGACACCAATTGGGCCTTCAATAGCAATGTATTTTGGAAGAGGTGCTTCGTTAATAGCTGGCTTCATTTTTCACAAATTAGTTTTTATCCTAGATTATCTCAACTCGTTATAGAAACCAAATATTTTAGAAGATTCCTCTTCATTTTTTTCATTCATATTTGCAATTATGGTTCCTCTTAATGAGTCGTCATCCTTTTGAAAATCAGTCCACCACTTGCCTAATCCATTTTTATCACCAGCAGCCTTTTCTCTAACAAGTAAAAAATCATAAGCTGCTCTGAATCTAGGATGTCTCAAAGTTTTATAGGGCTGACTTGCTATTCTGCTATGAAGCTTTAATTGCAGAACCCATATATCTTTTATATAGCTTGAAAATTTTCTTGGAACCGCAGTCAGCTTTTGCTGTTCTCTTAAAACCCCATCCATAGATCTAAAGAATTTTCTTATATTGATCTCACCATTTTTTGAGCACTTTGCAAGAAGAGTAGGCCATAGCAATGCTGCCATTAAAAATCCAGGAGTAATAGATTGATCATTTTTTACCCTATCATCAGTATTTCTAAGTGCCTGAATCATAACGTTATTTGAGAAATCGCTTTTGTTTGGATCAGATAAAATAAGATGCCTATTAAGCTTAAACGAACATAACTTAAGAAAATTCTTTTCTGCCATGCCGTTCAAAAATATTTTACAGAATTCATCGAAAAGTCTAGCGTTAGAAATATCAGCTAATAAGTGACCTTTATCATAAATCGCATCTTTCACTTGGTTATCTAGCTTAAAGCCTAATTTGTTACTAAACCTTATAGCTCTCAAACTTCTGACTGGGTCTTCTTCAAACCTCCTTTGGGGATCTCCAATGGATACGATAATTTTTTTATGTATGTGTTTAAGACCGTCGTTATGATCTTCAATTTTTTTTGAAATGGGACAATAATATAGAGCGTTAACAGTAAAATCCCTTCTGTGGCAATCCTGCTCTAATGTGCCCCAAATATTATCTCTTAGAATCTTTCCTGATGAATCTGTAATTAGATTTCCATCATCATTTTTTTGATTATCGCCAGACCTGAAAGTTGCTACTTCTAACAATTCTGACCTATTAAAAACATGAACAAGTTTAAATCTTTTTCCTATGATCCTGGATGCTTTAAATACTCTTCGAACTTGCTCAGGAGTTGCGCTTGTAGCAATATCAAAATCTTTAGGCTCAAGTCCAGTTAGAGCATCTCTAACGCATCCACCTACCAGATAGGCTTGGTAATTATTTTTTTGGAGGTCATTTACGACAGATATAGCAAACTTGCTTATCTTTTTATTATCTATCAAATTTAGCCATGAGATTATTAATTAAAGACATTAGCCATTTAGCTGTTTTTCTTTAATCTCGTCAAGTGTTTTGCAATCAATGCAATGAGTTGCAGTTGGTCTTGCTTCTAGTCTTTTGACACCGATTTCATCACCGCAAGCTTCACACCAACCGTAATCATCTTGCTTAATCTGTTCAATAGAAACACCAATTTTACTTATTAATTTTCTTTCCCTATCTCTAGTTCTTAATTCAAAGGCAAATTCTTCTTCTTGCGAAGCTCTATCCATAGGATCTGCATAAGTTTCACCTTTTGTTCGAAGATGATCAAAAGTTTTTTGCATTTCATCTTGAAGATGCTCTTTCCATAAAAGAAGAACAGATACAAAATGCTTCTTCATTGCAACGCTCATATACTTCTCTTTCTTTTTGGCCTTGTATGGAGCTATCTTAGATTTATTGTTTGCAATAGTTGCAGGTGATTTAGTAACTTTCTTCGCTG
>CAZTGS010000024.1:0-12274 GCA_964613455.1 uncultured Gammaproteobacteria bacterium
AAAGTGGGATATTGAATTCAATACCAAAAGCTTGTCTGTCTCTTTCACCACCACCGTCAACTCCGCCAATACCCCAAAGTAATCCGTCTTTGTTTGCTTGACTTAATTGAACGTCATAACCTTTAGTTTGATGCTCTACAACAGCAGCAAATGCAAGAGGTCCATATGGAAGTTGCATTATTTCACCTGTTACAGTTGCCTGGAATAATTCAGAAAACGCATCAGCAGGCTCAACATTAGGAACTCTTAAACTTTCAATCTCTTCAGAGGTTTGCGCATTTAAGTACCAGTCCCAGTTGTAACAGTTAGGCTGATTGTAATAAGCTGAATAAGCATACCAACCATACGTATCAACTGCTTCACCATTAGCTGGATTGCCATCTATTAGATCAGTGGAGTCTAGGACACAGGCATTACCCCATCCGTCTACACCACCAATATTATGTATTTTATCGAATAGTTTTGAAGCTAAGAAATTTCTTCCTGTTGATACTACATCATAAGTGTTGTCTGTGTATGAAACATCCCACTCATAACCACTTGATGTAACACCTCTTAAACCTATATCCATAGTTGTTGTATCTTCTTCGTATGATGTTCCTCTAGTAGCATTAGAGAATATTTTTTGTATTCTGAAGTCCATCATTGAAGCATAACCACCTTCAGCAGGTTGGCCAGCAGGAACTGGATAATGACCAAGTCCTTGAGTTGTATATGATGTTCCGTATGGCTGAGGACCTGCAACCCATGCAAAAGGTGTAAATAGATTGTCTAAAGTACCTTCAGTATCAATAGTAAGGTGAACTATTTTTGCATATGCCTCAATTTTATCTGAAATTTCATAGGTACCGGATAAGTATACTGAAGCTTTTTCTCTTGCATTTGTTAAAGAACCGTTAGAACTACTATCATAACCACAATATGAACCAAAGTACGAAGCAACATATGCTCTAGATTGTTCAGGAGTCGCTAAAGTATAACCAGGATCTGCTTGTGGACATGTTCTGTTAGCAGGCTGGCCATCAGGACCGATTAACTGATCTGGATAGATATGAAGTCCATAGTAGTAAGTATCTCTTATTAAAAGACCTCTACTTGGAATAGGTGTTTCAGCACTTCCATCTAAATATGAATCATGCTCACTTCTACTTTTGATTGGGATTGATTGTTCATCAGTATATTCAAGAGCGTATGTATATGACATTTTGTCAGTAAAACCACCGCCAGCAAATTCTAGATTAAGGTATTCTCCGCCTGTACCTTGACCTATACCACTACCAGTAACAGCTCTAACTGTATTTTTTTCTAAACCATCAACAAGAATAATGTTAACAACACCAGCAACAGCATCTGAACCGTAAATAGATGATGCTCCAGAAGTTAGAACTTCGATTCTATCAACAGCAGCTAAAGGGATTGAGGCATAGTTGAATGAAGCAGACTCTCCGTTATAAGGGAAAGGATAGTCAGCTGTTCTTTTTCCGTTAACAAGAACAAGAGTTCTTCCAGGGCCAAAATCTCTTAAGTTAATTGGTTGGAGAGATCCATTAAAACCAGCTTGGAAGTTTTCACCATTAATACTACCTGTATTCTGAGTAAGATTACTAACAGCATCAAATACATTTTGAAAACCGTTGGCTTCTATATCATCTCTAGTAATAGTTATTAATGGAGTGGCTCCTTCAATGTCAGTTCTTTTAATTCTAGAACCTGTAACACTTACTCTACCAAGCTCTTGAACATCACTGTCTGATGCTTCATTGCTTGTAGCAACTGCAGTTTCTGAAACAACTTCTTCTGTAGTTGTTGCAGTTGCTTCCTCAGTGGCAGTTTGCGCAACTTCAGCTGAAGAAACTTCTTCGCCAGGGTTGTCAGCATACAAAATACCAAAAGAAAGAAAAGCCGTTAAAAATAAAATATTCTTGTTAAACATAATAAATCCCCTTTATTATTTAATTAATTAAAAATGAACTAAACACATATGTATATATAAAAAATATACATAATATAGAGTGCATTACCTTGAAATATAACCCTCAAGTCCTATATTGTAAATACTTTAGACTCTTTTATTTAAAAGTTAATTATTTATGAATTTCTAGCAGTTTCAGGTAATGGACAAGTTAACTTGACATTTGCTTAATGAAATATATATTCATATATAACACTTAATTTAGTTACATAAAAAATGAAAAAAATATTAA
This sequence comes from uncultured Gammaproteobacteria bacterium, assembly GCA_964613455.1. Taxonomy (GTDB): domain Bacteria; phylum Pseudomonadota; class Gammaproteobacteria; order Magnimaribacterales; family D2472; genus SCGC-AAA076-P13. Next base: position 2,205 of record CAZTGS010000024.1, read on the forward strand.
AAAATCTATTTGTCTTAAATTGTCTATTTATAGTTAGTTCTCTATCTTTAAATGTGTCTTCTGAAAGTAATAACACAGTGATTCCAATTGAAAAACTAGTCTGCTACGGACAAGGCGCCGGCTACAGTCTTTCGCCATCAGGCAATTTTATTGCTGCCATGATGTCTACAAAAGAAAATGTTTGTGATATCAAAGACGAAACTGATAAAGAAGCAGCAGCTTCTGATAGGGTTCTTGTAGTAACTGATTTAAGAACAATGGAGCCAAAAATCATATCTGGCACAACCTCATCAACAGCTGTAACTGGTTTTAGGTGGTTGAATGAGGAAAAATTGCTTGTTTTTAGAGATTCTAGAAGTGGTTTTGACTCTTACAGTCTTTGGACTATCAACAGAGATGGCACAAATTCAGAAAAAATAATAGCTGCAAAACAAAACACAAGATCTTCAGGCTACCAAATACCTGCACTAGTTGCTGTTTTTCCAAAATTTCCAAATAAGATAATGATTAGTTTAAATAGAGGAAGTGCGCCCTATATGAACAGGGATTATTATTGGTTAGATTTGAAAACAAAAAGAACTGAGCTTGTTGCTAGAGTACCAACAATTAAAAATGAGAGTATTTCAGGTTTTGAATTAGATTGGAACGGAGTTCCTAGAGGCTTCAGCTCATACGTAACTGAAGGTCCAGATATGGGATTAGTTTCAAATTTTTACTTATTTAACGAGGATAAATCTTTCGACAAAGTCCAATCATGTCGTCACCAGGAAGCATGTTTTATGCCACTTGGATTCGATATCGATAATAGAACTCTTCTAGGTGTTGGCCAAGCCGTTCAATCTGATGGTTCAATTCTTAATGAAACAGATACAAATGCTATGTGGGGATATGATATTGAAACTAGGGAATATACAGAAATGATTTATCACGACCCTGATTTTGATATTTCAAGTCCTATGCACGGAGATAATACAGTGAGTTTGTGGTTTGAACGTGATGGCTCGGATCTATATGGTTTTGAATACGAAGCAGCTAAAACTGAAAAAGTTTTTTTTAATAGTTTTTTTGCCTCTGTTGAAAAATCTTTAAAAGGGCAATTTCCCAGTTACGATATAAGTATTACTGATTGGAGTTCAGATCTAACAAAATTTCTTGTCATCGTTGGAAATGAAAAAGACCCAGGTAGTCTTCATTTGTTAGATGTTTCAAAAGGATCGCTAGCTGAAATAACTTCATATGCTCCTTGGTTAAAAGATTACCAATTAGCCACAACTGAACCTTTTACATACAAAGCAAGAGATGGCTTAAAGCTTCATGGCTATATAACTATGCCTGTTGATTATAAAGAAGGTGCTAAAATTCCTTTTATATTGCACCCTCATGGTGGTCCAAATGCTAGAGATTTCTTTGGTTATAACCCAGAGGTTCAATTTTATGCTTCTAGAGGCTATGGAGTTATTCAACCAAATTATAGAGGCTCTACTGGTTTTGGAAGATCTGAAATGATTCTTGCAAATCATGAAATGGGAAAAACAATGCAGACTGATAAATACGATGCTTTATTATGGGCTCGTGATCAAGGTTTTGTAGATATGGATAAAACATGTATTTCTGGAGCAAGTTATGGTGGCTATGCGGCAATGCATGCTGCAACGAAAGAGCCAGGGATGTTTAAATGCATAATTACTTATGTTGGTACATTTGATTTGACCAGTACAGACTTAAGAGGTCTTCAGTGGAGTAAAGTCGGGCAAACTATGGAATGGATTGAAAAAGGCGATCCAAGTATTCCTGCTGACTATGACAATCTTTATGACAATAGTCCTATATTTTTTGTTAAAGATGTTACCGAGCCTGTTTTAATTATTACTGGTAGAAGAGATTCCCAGGTAAGATTCCAAGAAACTGTTGATATGGTTGGTGAATTTAAAAAATACGACATAGACCATACCTATATTATTAAGGGTGACGAGGGTCATGGATTTAGAAATGAAACAGCAAGATTGGCTTTATTTAAAGACTATGAAAAGTTTTTAGCTAAGTATTTAGATTAAAAACTAGCTATATCAGTTTGTTTTTGACCAAGTATTAAGGAATGTACATCGTGCGTTCCTTCATACGTATTAACAGCTTCTAAATTCATGCAATGTCTTATTACATGATATTCATCACTTATACCGTTACCACCGTGAATATCTCTAGCCTCTCTAGCAATATCTAAACCTTTTTGGCAGTTATTTCTTTTAACTAGAGAAATCATTTCTGGTTTCATCATTTCACTATCTATAAGTCTGCCTACTCTTAAAGCACCCTGAAGACCTAGAGCTATATCTGTTTGCATATTAGCTAATTTCATTTGTATTAATTGCTTAGCAGCCAAAGGCTTGCCAAACTGAACTCTTTCTTTAGCGTATTCTAAGGACGCGTTCCAACAGAATTCAGCAGCTCCCATAGAACCCCATGCAATTCCATATCTAGCCATATTAAGACATGAGAACGGTCCCTTGAAACTTTGAACTTCAGGGAGAATTTTTTCTTCAGAAATAAATACGTCCTCTAAAAATATTTGACCTGTTACTGAAGCTCTTAAAGAAAATTTACCCTCAAGAGTAGGAGTAGTTAAGCCCTTAACGCCCCTATCAACTATAAATCCTCTTAAAATGCCCTGCTCATCTTTGGCCCAAATTATGAGAACATCTGCGATTGGAGAATTGGTGATCCAAGTCTTTGAACCGTTTAAAATATATCCACCATCTGCTTTTTTAGCTACTGTAGACATAGAGCCAGGATCCGAACCAGCATCAGGTTCGGTAAGACCAAAACATCCTATTAAATCTCCCTTAGCCATTTCCGGTAAATAAAAGTTTTTTTGATCTTCGGAACCAAATTTATGAATTGCATGCATTGCAAGCGAGGTTTGCACACTAAATGCTGATCTATAGCTAGAATCAACTCTTTCTATTTCTCTAGCAATAATCCCATAAGAAACATAGTTAGTTCCAGCACAACCATAACCTTCGATTGGAGCTCCAAGAAAACCAAGACTGCCCATTTCTTTATATATATTTCTATCAAAAACTTCATTTCTATTATCTAAAAGAATTCTTGGCATCAATTCTGTTTGACAGTAATCTCTGGCAGATTTTTGTATGATGATTTCTTCTTCCGTTAATTGGTCATCAAGTTTTAGGATATCTGGGATGTTCATAGTTATATTCTCTCCACTCTTATAATACCAAATCTGGGAGATGAAAAGGTAATAGAATTTTTATTTAATTTATCAGAAACAATGCTAATCATTCTTACACTATTGCCACATATTATTATTAGTGGAATTTGATCTTGATACTGGTATACAAAATCTAAAATTATACTGTCTACATCCGAATGACGCTCTCCATGAAGATCTAGATGCGTTATACCCCTTTCTTGAAAAACAATCATGAACTATTATTACTCAATAAACTCTAATTTTAAAAGATAATGGCCAAACTTCACTTTTTTTACTCAACGATGAACGCAGGAAAATCAACTTCCCTGTTGCAATCCAATCATAATTACAAGGAAAGTAATCTTGATACTATGATATTTCTACCTGATGAAACTAATGAAGCCTCAGAGGGTCAAATAGTTTCCAGAATAGGCTTGAAAGCAAAGGCAATTATTGCAGATAATCTATTCAATTTTTATGAATACGTTAAAGAAAATAAAACTGAAAAACTCAGCTGTATATTAATTGATGAAGCGCAGTTTCTTACTCAAACACAAGTTAGAGAACTTGGTGCAATAGCTGACAAAGAAAACATACCGGTGATGTGTTATGGAATTAGAACAGATTTTAGAGGAGAGCTTTTCGAAGGGAGTTCAGAGTTGCTAGCTTTGGCTGACAACCTAATTGAATTAAAGACTATATGTGCTGAATGCGGACGAAAAGCTACTATGGTAGTTAGACGAGATCAAAATAAAGATGTCGTAACCGAAGGCGTAAAAATACAAATTGGAGGTAATGACATATACACTCCAGTATGTAGAAAACATTTTAGAAAATTAACTAATCTTATATAACAGGTAATAAAGATGGAATATAAAAATATCCAATTTCTTCTTGATAAAAGACCCGAAGGGATGCCAGATGACGATTGTTGGAAACTTAACAATGTAAATATAACATCCATTGGAAAGGGTGAGATTATTATTGAAGTAAAGTATCTATCTATTGACCCTTATATGAGAGGAAGAATGAACGATAGTGCTTCTTATGCATCTCCTGCAAAACTTGGAGAGCCTATGACCGGCGAAACTGTTGGCATTGTTGTAGAGAGTAATTCGAATCTTTATAAAGTTGGTGACAAAGTTTGTGCACATAAAGGATGGCAAACCTATGTTGTAGCAAAAGATACTGATCCAGCATTATTAAAAGTACCAGAATCAAACCTTCCCCTATCTACTTATATAGGCACTGTTGGTATGCCAGGGAGAACTGCATATTTTGGATTAAATAAAGTTGGTAAGCCTAAAAGTGGAGAGACTTTAGTAGTCTCTGCTGCGTCAGGAGCTGTTGGAACTGTAGTTGGTCAACTTGCAAAATCATATGGCTGTCATGTAATTGGTATTGCTGGAGGACCTGAGAAATGCTCCTATGTAAAAGATGTATTGCATTTTGATGACTGCATAGATTACAAGTCTGGCAATCTAGATGAAGATCTCAAAAAAGCTTGTCCAAATGGAATTGATATTTATTTTGAAAATGTAGGTGGGGCCGTTACCAGAGCTGTTGCTCCTTTATTAAATATTGGTTCAAGGATTCCTATTTGCGGTTTTATTTCTCAGTACAATGCAAAAGATATGCTTGAAGTTGAAACACCTTTTAATGTTTTTGGAGCTCTTAATCCAAAACCAGATCATAGATTTTTTGTTGTGACCGAATGGATGAATCAATGGGAATATGCAACTGAAGAAATATCTAAATTAATTTTAGATGGTAAGCTTTCTTATAAAGAAACAATTACAAAAGGTTTTGAAAATGCGCCGCAGGCATTACGAGATGTTTTAACTGGTAAGAATTTTGGTAAACAACTTATAGAAATATAAGAACTATATAGGATAAAAATTATGTTTAGTCACGTTATGTTGGGTGCAAATGATATTGAAGAATCGAAAGCTTTTTATGATAAAACCATGGTCGTTCTTGGAACAAAACCAGGAAAGTTATCAATGAATCATGATGGTATTACTAGATACGTTTATTACGTTAACAATCAAAATAGTTTTATGATTTCAGAGCCTATAAATGGAGAACCTGTAATAGCCAGTAATGGAAGTACTATTGGTTTTAAAGCATCAACTATTGAGATGATTGACCAGTGGCATGCAGCAGGCATTGAATTTGGTATGGTAACGCCTGAATTATGTAACCCTCCTGGTATTAGAGAAGGTGGCGGTGTTCAGTTGTATTTAGCTTACTTGAATGATCCATCAGGCAACAAGCTATGCACTATGCTAAGACTTTAGATCAATCGAGGTATATTTCCCCTTTCATATATTGAACAGCTTTGCCTCCAATAATAATCCTATCGCCCTGCTCTTCACATAAAAGCGTTCCGCCTCTTGCAGAAAGTTGTTTAGCTGTAAATGATTTTTTATTAAGTCTATTACTCCAATAAGGAGTTAACGAGGTATGAGCTGAACCTGTAACGGGGTCTTCATCAACTCCCGTGGAAGGAAAAAAGCATCTTGATACAAAGTCACAATCCGTTCCAGGAGATGAAGCTATTAAGCCTCTTGATGGAATTTTTTTAAGGCTTTCAAAATCAGGCTGAAGGCTTGTGATATTCGATTCACCATCAAAGATTGCTAACAAATCATCTCTGCCTCTATATAACTCTAAAGGTCTAATGCCTAGTACTTTTTCAACCAGCTCAAACTCATCACTCTTCTCAAGATCATCTCTTGGAAAATCTAAGTATAAATAATCATCCTGCTTTGTTACTTTTAAAGATCCGTTTTTTAAAGAATGAACTTCAAATAATTCAGACTCTGAATCTATGTATTTAAAATAAACAAATGCAGAAGCTAAAGTCGCGTGACCGCATAGATCTATCTCACAAGAAGGAGCAAACCATCTTATGTAATATTTGTTTTCTTCTTCTCGGATAAAAGCTGTCTCTGATAAATTATTTTCAGCAGCAATATTTTGCATGAGCTTTGTATTGTTAAGATCAGAAAAAATTACAGCTGCAGGATTTCCTGAAAAAAGATTATCAGTAAAGGCATCAATATAGTAAATTGGTAATTTCATCTATATAACTTTTAACACATCATCTCGTGTTCAAATTCGAGCGTTGAATGTTTAATATTAAATTCATCTGATAACTTTTTCTTGATGATATTTTTAATAGATTCCATTTCATCAAAAGTTTCTATATTTGCAACAACATGAGCTTCTAGTGCTATTGTCTCTTCGTCCAATGACCAAACGTGAACGTGATGAATGTCATCCACTCCTTCCAAAGATAATAAAGATTTTTTTATAGCATCAAAATCAATATCCTCAGGAGCTCCTTCCATTAACAAATGAATTGTCTTAGGAAGCATAGCCAAACCTTGATATAAAATAAATAAGGATAAAAGTAAGGTCAGTAAAGTATCAACCCAGAACCATTGGTAGAGAATTATAAGACTTCCGGCAACTATTACTGCTAAAGAAGCTAATGCATCTGATAAATTATGAAGAAAAGCTGCCTTCATGTTCATATTATTTTTTGAGAGCCTTAAGGTAATTAAGGCAGTAATCATATCAATAACTAAGGCTACTCCGGCGACAATAACTATTACCCAGCCCGAAATACTAACAGGATCGAAGAACCTCCATATAGCTTCGTATAACAAATAGAGACTTATGATTACTAAGATGGTTAGATTAATTAATGCCGCAACCACTTCAGCTCTTTTGTAACCAAACGTTTTTGATTGGTCAGCGGGTTTTCTACTAATTTTTCTTGCAAAGATTGCTATGCCCAATGAAGCTGCATCACTCAGATTATGAAGAGCATCTGCTATCAAAGCCAAACTACCAGAAATAATACCACCTACTATTTGAAAAACAGTCAGTAGAATATTAATTGAAACTGCAACAATCAGACTTCTATCACTATCGTCTTTGGAATGATGATGGTGATGATGGTGGTGATGCGCCATATAAAATTAAAGCTAAAGGCTAAGGGCCTCTCTCACTGCTGAATGAACAACCTTGCCATCTTTAATATTTAGACCGTTGGCAAGATGTTTATCTTCTTCAAGTGCTATATCGATTCCTTTATTTGCCAAATTCTTCACAAAAGGCAGTGTTACTTCGTTTAGTGCATGAGTTGCCGTTAAAGGAACGGCACCAGGCATGTTGGTAACACAGTAATGAAGAACGCCTTCCTCTAAGTAAGTCGGCTCGTCATGATTTGTTGGTTTGCTAGATTCAAAACATCCGCCTTGATCAATAGAGATATCAACCATGACTGCTCCTGGTTTCATCATTTTTAACATTTCTGAAGAAACAACTTTTGGAGCCTCTCTTCCTATAACGTAAACAGCACCAACCACTAAATCAGAAACTTTAAGAGCTTCTGTTATTGAGGCTTCTGAGGAAACAATATATTCAACATTATTATTACCGAATTTAGATTCTAACTCTGCCAATCTCTTTTCAGATAGATCTATAACTTTTACATGAGACTTATTTGCAATCGCCTTATCAATGGCTTCGGTACCAGCAACACCAGCACCTATAACAGTAACTACTCTAGGCTTTATTTCTTTGAATGAACCTATTAGTGTTCCCATACCTTTGTTTGGTTTTAATAGATGGTATGACCCAACAACAATACTTAATTGCCCTGCTATAGCACTCATTGGTGACAGAAGAGGCATAGTTCCGTTTTCAGCTGTAACTGTCTCCAAAGCAATACCAGTAACTCCTGTTGAGGTTAGCTCAAGCGCAGTCTTTGGGTCACCAGCTAAATGAAGGTATGCAAAAACAGTATGTTGACTTGACAGGTATTGAAACTCTTCTTGGATAGGCTCTTTTACTTTTACAATTAATTCAGATGATTTATATAGATCCTCAGGTGTATCTAATAAAACAGCTCCTGCATTTTTATAATCATCGTTAGTAAAACCTATTTCAGTGCCAGCATCTATTTCTACGAAAACTTGATGACTATCGTCTATGAGAGCTTTTACTGAGTCAGGTGTTAAACCCACTCGATATTCATTATTTTTAACTTCTTTTGGGACGCCTATTTTCATGTTGTTATTTTATACCTATTTATTATTAAATTCCCTAACTTTAACTTTACTATATTATAAAATATATATATAATTTAATATTCATAATAATTATAATATACATATGCGTATTTTAAATAAAATTAAAACTACGAATCTTTCAGATTCTTTCGCATATTCAATGACAAGGTTCTTTAGATTTACTGCAGACACCTTCTTTGCTAAAAGATACGGACATAGAGCTGTCGTTCTTGAAACTGTTGCAGGTGTCCCAGGAATGGTAGCTGGTGTATGGATGCATTTTAAAAGTTTAAGGGCTATGAAGGCAGGCTACGGCGAGCAAATAAGAGAAATGCTAGCTGAAGCTGAGAATGAGCGAATGCATCTTATGTTTTTTATTGATATAGCAAAACCCAATGCCGTTGAAAGGTTTATAGTTTTTTCAGCTCAAGTTGTTTTTGGCCTATTTTATTTGTTTATGTACATCTTTTTTACAAGAACTGCCCATCGAATGATTGGTTACTTTGAAGATGAGGCAGTTAGAAGTTATACAGAATATCTTGAAATCGTTGAGTCAGGACAAGTTGATAATATTCCTGCTCCTCAATTAGCTAAACAATATTACAAGCTAGGTTCGGATGCTAAATTATCAGATCTTATAAAATGTGTTAGAGCTGATGAACAGCATCACAGTGAAACCAATCACAACTACGCAGATAATCTGTAAGTTAATCTAGTTTTATAATTTCTCCAGGTATTAGAGATTTAAATCTCTCTAAATCAGATTCACCCAAGGCTTTTATCAGTCTAATTGGCGGTTCAATCGTATCTTCTCCAGTAAGGGTAAAGGTACCCCAGTGCATTCCAAAGCTTTGCTCCGCCCCTAAGTCTTCCATTATTCGTATTGCATCCTCAGGATTAACGTGACTTGCTGCCATAAACCACTCTGGATCGTATGCACCTATTGGAATAAAAGCATACTTAGGAGACCCTAGTCTTTTTCTTGTTTCAATAAAGTCATCAGAATAGCCAGTATCTCCAGCATGATAGAGAGAATAATCTTTATGCTCAATAAACCAGCCGCCCCAAAGGCTATCATTTCTATCAAACAAACCTCGAGCAGACCAATGTTGAACGGGAGTAAAAGTGAATTTGAAACCTTTTATATCAAAAGACTCCCACCACAGAAACTCATAAACATTTTTAATCTTCTTTTTATCAAAAATATCTTTATCGCCTTTGGGTATTAAAAAAATAAGGTCAGAATTTAAAACGGATAATTGTTTTAAGGCTCTTATATCTAAATGATCGTAATGATTATGACTGATAGTTACTGCATCAATCTTAGGTAGATCCTCAATTGTTATAGCTGGAGGTATTAATCTTTTAGGTCCAAAATTTTTAAAAGGCGATGCCCTTTCAGAAAAAACAGGATCTGTAAGAATGGTTAACCCGTCTTTTTTTATTAAGAATGTGGAGTGCCCTATCCATATAGTGAAATTATCTGCTTCGCTGAGATCTAGGCTTTTCCATTGATCAGATATTTCAATAGAAGATGTAATGGTTTCTCTTTGATTTCTTCTCCATCTAAGAAGATCTTGAAATGATTTATTAATTTCTTCTCCGTTTGTATTTTTATACTCACCCATTGATTCAAAGGGCATAAGAAGCAATATAACTAGGAATATTTTAATCATAAGATAATCATATAGAAATTTGATATATGTTAGTAATAAATAATGGTGGAGCTATTGGCTCAAAACTGGAACCAACTTCTACCCTACTTTAAGAAA
>CAZTGS010000025.1:0-11947 GCA_964613455.1 uncultured Gammaproteobacteria bacterium
AATATAGAATGAATGAATGAGTAAATTGATTATTTTTAATAAGCCTTTTCAAGTTTTATGCCAGTTTAGTGACGATGGAGATCGAAAAACGCTTGCAAATTATATTGATATAAAAAATGTATACCCTGCTGGAAGGCTGGACTTTGATTCAGAAGGTTTAATGGTTCTGACTGATGACGGTAAATTGCAAGCAAAGATAAGTGACCCTAGATATAAATTACCAAAAACCTATTGGGCTCAAGTCGAAGGAATAGCAACAGATACAGACTGCAAGAAATTAATGAAAGGTGTTAAATTAAAAGATGGTTTAGCAAATGCAGTATCATGCAGAATCATGAATGAACCGAAGCTTTGGGACAGAGATCCCCCAATACGCGTTCGTAAGTCTGTCCCTGATAGCTGGATTGAACTTGTAATTGATGAAGGTAGAAATCGTCAGGTAAGAAGAATGACAGCAGCACTGAATTTACCAACACTCAGATTAGTCAGAGCAGCTATTGGGGAATGGACAATAAAGGGACTAGAATTAGGTAAGTACAAGATAATTAAAGAATAAATATGAATGCATCGGGAAAATGTCACTGCGGGGAAATATCTTACTCTTTTAAAAAAAGTAAGTTGATATCTACGCATCACTGTCACTGTAAAGACTGCCAAAGATCTACAGGTTCTGGAAAGGCTACCATCCTATTCGTGCCAAAAAAATATCTTGAGCTAAAAGGAGATCTAAAGTTTTATGAGCTCAAAGGGTCTTCTGGTTCGCATATACAAAGGGGCTTTTGTGAAAACTGCGGATCTGGAATATTAAGCTATGCTAAAGAAATCCCCCATATTAATTTTATAAAAGCAGGCACACTAGATGATTCTAGTTGGGTGAAAGCTGATTCTAATTTTTTTATTGATTCAGCTCATGACTGGAATAAACCAGATAGCACAATAGAAAGCTTTAATAAAAATCCCTCAATGATTTCTAATATTAAAACTCTGATTAAATCCTTTTAACGATAGTTATTTAACTAGGATTTTGTAATCGACTTCTTTGGATCATAGAATGGTTTTTCAACTACTTCAGCACTTACAAGAAAACTATCTTTATTAACCATTAATTGTGTTCCAAGACTAGCATAACCAATATCAACGATAGCTAAAGCTATATTTTTTTTTAAACGTGGCGAATAGACAGCAGAGGTAACCTTTCCAACAAGTTCATTATTATGAAAAATATTCCAATAACGTGTATTTGGTCCTTCCATTGGTTCGTCATCGATAATCAATCCAATTTGCTTTCTTGTAAGTCCTTTCTTGGAAATATCTAAAAGAGCATTTTTGCCAATAAAATCAAAATCTTTATCGAGATCAATTAATCGATCCATTCCCAACTCTAGAGGATTGGTTTCAACATCCATGTCCGAGTGATAGGAAAGCATGCCGCCCTCTATTCTTCTGATAGTGGATGTATGTCCTGGAAATAAACCCATGCCCTTTCCAGTCTGCATTATAGTTTCATAAACTTCGTCGCCATCAGAAGTATTCAGAAGAAAAATCTCATATCCTAATTCGCTAGACCAGCCTGTTCTTGAAACTAATAAATCAATGCTTCCTAATTTTAGTCTTTTGAACCAATAATACTTAAGATCAGAAATTTCATTACCAAAAAGTTTTATCATAATATCTCTAGATTTAGGACCTTGGAGTTGAAGTGGTGAAACATCAGGTTCAGAAATATTGATATCAAGTTTACTGTTAACAGCTAATCCTTGAGCCCAAAACAAAACATCGCTATCAGCCAAGGAAAACCAATAACAATCCTCTTCAACACGCAGTAAAATAGGGTCGTTTAAAATTCCACCATACTGATTAGTAAGAATGACATATTTGCATTGACCAACCTGCATATTAGACAAATCTCGAGGAGTCATCATCTGTACAAATTTTGACGCGTCTGGCCCTTTAACTTGAACTTGCCTTTCAACCGCAACATCACACAAAATTGCATCATTAACTAAGTTCCAAAAGTTCTGTTCTGGATCACCAAAATCTCTTGGTATATACATATGGTTGTATACTGAAAATCCTTGCGCTCCCCATCTTACAGTTGCATCAAAGAAGGGACTTTTTCGAATTTGTGTTCCAAAGCCAAAATTTTTCAGGTTATCTGTCATGAGTATTATCTTATCAAGGTACCAATATTAAACGCAATTTCTTTTTTTTAAGAACTGATTTATTATAGTTAATAACTATTATTTGGAGTTTATTATGATCGAATTGATCGTTTATGTTGGGTTCTTTTATTTATTGCATCTTTTTTTAACCATGAGTCTGTCGCTTCATAAGGTACCGTTTATAAACTGGACATATGTTGGTGGTGATATTTCTAACAAGACTGAACTTTCAGAAAGAATGACTAAAGCAAGTGATAATTTAAGGCAGACACTTCCAATATTTATGATTTTTTGTTGTTTATCAATAGTTATGGATGTAGATAACTTATTGTTAGCGCAATCATGGTTTGGATTAAGAATTGTTTATCTGTTAGGGGCTGTAATCAACCTGTATCAATATAAAATGATTCGACCGCTGATTTGGCTTCCATCTATAGCTGTAATAGCTTGCATGGGTTGTAATTTGATTAGCTAATATTAGTTACTCTTAATGGTAAGATAATCAAAAATCTATTTCGATAGATTTCCTTTAGCTCTCTACTGCTGGTATTGAGCTATAGGTTTTATGAAACCTATTTCTTTTTAGCCTTTTTTTCTGCTCTTTTCTCTTTTAGAGTCTTTCCTTTTTTCTTATCATTTTTTTGTTTGTCTAAGCCTTTAGCCATGTTATCTCCAAGTATTAATCTATTACCTTATCATGTATAAAATCTAATATAATTAAAAAAATACCTTAATAATTTATGAAACTTTATATACCCCTACTGTGCTTATTTCTTAGTAATAACGTGCTTGCAGAGTTTGATACTAAATGCTCTGTACTTATCACCAAAAGACTTCAAAGTACTGAGGATGCTTACAAAGATGCTTTAAACAAGATTAATCAATGTAATAAATACGATATTTTGTCAGTAACAAGCTTTTTAGAGGAGCCTATAAGTAAAATCTATATTACCGACCTTATACAAAGTTATTGTATGTTTGATCATGAAATTATTTCATTACTTGATAGTAATACATCGAATCTTAGCTGTGTTCATAGAGGAGCAAAAAGAATTGAGCGAAAATTTAATACCCAAATTAAATAGCACAAAGTAACTTATATTTCTTTACTATCTTGAGGGGTTTGATTCAAACTACCAAAATCAATAATAGGCGCTGCATCAATATCTGCTCCGTCTACAAAATAAGAAACTCTTTGTAGGCTTGAGACAATCATAGCCTGTTCCCAGTCCTCTAGATCATTAAATTTATCAGTAAATTGATCTTGTAAAATATCTGGAGAAGATTTCAAAATATCAATTCCCTTGGCAGTTATATACAAGTGTTGGGTTCTTTTGTCAGTAACACCCTTTTGTTTAGTAATTAACTCTCTTGAATGTAAGCTGTTTATTACAGTTGCAATAGTTGTATGTCTTAAGGTTGTAATTTTTGAAATATTGCTTGGCGTCGTAGTTTCTTTATTGCTAATAAGTTGAAGAACTATATGTTGAGTTGGAGTTAATCTAGATTTTTTAGCAAGAGATAATGAATTAATCTCTACTGCTCGCATAATTTTTCTAATGCCAACTAATGCCTCATCGAGATGATTATTTTCCATTTATGTCTTATGTGTTAATTAAAGCTATATCTTCCGGCTTTAAGAGATCTTTGTCTAGATTATCTGTTAAAATTTTTAGATTTTTAGCATATGGCTTCCATCGACCCATTCCATCTTTGTTTACAGGTTTTCTTACTTGCTCTGAGCTTGCAGTTCTAACAGATCTGTCTGTTTTATGAAATGAAATACACTCCTCTTCAAAAGGAACTTCTAAAAATTCTAATATTCTTGAAACTTGCCCCTCAAGATCATCGATAACATCTTCATTGTTAACTCTTAAAATTTTATTAGGCAATACTTTATCCCAATGATCCATCAACCTGACATAGCTATTGTAGTAGCTTCCAGCCTCAGCAAGTCCGTATGTAAATTCCTGTCCTTGAGCAAACAACTGCTTATACATGCTAAAACAACAATCTAATGGATACCTTCTTGCATCAATAATTTTTGCATTAGGCATTATTAAATGTATCAAGCCAATATGCCTAAAGTTATTAGGCATTTTATCTGTAAACATAGGGGCATCTTTTCTATGCATTCTAGTGTCATTAATAAAATTCTTTCCGAAAGTTTTTCTTTGATCTTCGGATAAGCTCTCCATGCTTTTAGGATAATTTCCAAGTTTTCCGTAGATATCATCCCCTCTAAGACTTTGAGCCATTGATAAAATGTTGGGAAGCTCTAGAGTTCCATCTATCATTGAATGTGATGCTAAAATTTGTTCGACCAATGTTGAGCCAGCTCTTGGCAGACCTAAAATAAATATTGGGTCTTTGGTGTCGTGACCGCCATTTCCTAAATTTTTAAAAAATTCAGAATTGCATACATCAATTTGAGCATTCAGTTCATTATCCATTCTTTCAATTGAATACTTACTTTGATCATTTTTAATTTTATTACCTTTCTCTAAATGAAAAAAAGCTTCATCATACTCACCAGCTACTTCGCAGCCTTGAGCAAGAGCAAAATGAAAATATGCTTTATCTCTTAATGATAAATCAACTCTTTCGACTTGCTTTCTCATATTATTTAATTCAGTCACACTAAAAGAATACGTTTTTAAATTAGATAATGAGAAAAAGGCTTCTCCATGGTCAGGTTTAATTTTATAAGCTGATTGATAGCTATCGATAGCTTGGTCGGTTTTACCTAAGGTCTTCTGCGCATGCCCTTTTGATGTGAGAGTACTAAAATTATATGGATTTTTTTTGAGAATATCATCCAATAGAACAATAGCCTCCTCATGACCACCATTTTGCATAACTTCACTAGCTTTTTGAGCTTGGTAAACTAAATTATCAGGATGTTTCTCACATAAAATATTTACTTGCTCCATAGTCTTAGCAAATTTTTGTTTTTTTCTAAGGATTTCTGCATATTTCATTCTTAGCTCACCGTCTTCAGGTTTAAAATTGACAGCTTTTTCTAGCAAAAACTCTGCATCATCGAAATAACCTAGTCTATTAGCAATTTCAGATAATAAAGCCATAGCATAGGTATGAGTTGGATTTTTTTTAAGGAATTCCCTGCATTTAGCTTCCGCAAATCCAAGTCTACCCTCGTTTAGAATCTGACTTATATAAAGCAGGATAGATGGTATAGATTCTAATTTTTTTACTTGTTCTAGGGCATGCTCATAAGCAGGTTGATTCTTATTTTTAAGAAAATATTTATACAAAGCACTCCAGGAAGCAAGTAAGGCTGGGTTAAGCTCGCAAGCCTGCCTGTAATGCGTAACAGCCTTATCTTCGTTACCAATATCTCTATTAAGATGACCAAGCTCTTGGTATGCGCGACCCATATCAGGAGCATTTACCAATAGACGTTCAATATATTCTTTTGATTCATTAAATTTTTTTAAATACCTCGAAGATACAGCTGCAAGGTATAGGCTATCTATATGATCGGGATGATCTTGCAATATAATTTCTAGTAACTTAAAAGCATCTAAAAAACGAGTTTCTTTTACAGCAAGAGTAGCATCGTTTAAATCAACCGAAAGGTTATCGTCACTTAGATTAAATTTATTTTCTTTCATTTATATATAATTTTAACAAATAATTAAATAATTATTGTCTTAAAAATTAAAAAGGGAGCATAAGCTCCCTTTTTAATCTTATAGTCTTTTTTTAGACTAATAGTTTTTCTTAATTCTTATACCTAACGTCATCGGTCTGATAGTGGTAACACGCTCTCTATCAAAGACGAAATTATTGCTTATTTCAGCTCTTTCATCAGTTACGTTGTCGATATAAAGCTCAACCATTACATCATCATTACTTATACCAGTTCTAAGATTCATATAACTGTAACTATCTGCCATAGCTTTATTAGGCTCTATAATATCTGAGTAACTTTCATCAGACCAAATTACCTGAGCTTGCGCATGTCTCATATAACCTGAGGCGCCATCCCATTCTTTTCTCAAAGAAAGATTACCGGCCATGTTTGGAGCATAAGCTAAATCTTTACCAGCTAAAACATCGCTGGTTGATAATGACTTGGTGATTTCAGTATTTAACATTGATACAGCTCCAGATAGCACTAAGCCGTCAATATTGGTGTAGTAAACAAAGTCTGCTTCGACTCCAGTTATTTCAGCATCAGCTGCATTGTCTGAGAAGAATAAGTTTGCAATACTTGGATCAAAAATTGTAGTTTGCAGTCCAGTAATATCAACCATATATGCACTACCATTAAATCTTAGCTGCCCATCTTTGAGAACAGACTTCCAACCAAATTCAAAGTTAGTAACTTCATCAGAATCTGTTACAGGTCGAACCGTATAAGAACCATCCTTAGTAGACTGACCAGCAGGACGATTTAATAGACCAGGTCTAAAACCCTCTGACCAAGTAACGTAATACATTATATCCTCGCTCGGATTCCAGGATAATGTGGCTTTTCCAATAACGCCGTCTGATTCTGCTTTATCTGGATAGTTCAATGCATCAAGTATGGCGTTACCAGTAACTTCACCAGCCGGGTTAAATGCTCCTGATAAGTTAGTACCAAATCTTTGTTGATCGCCGCCACCAAAACCAGTACTAAATGAAGCATTGGCACTACCTTCTAAGTCAACTTCAATATCATACCAACGAGCACCAACTGTAAGTTCCACCGTGTCTGACATATCTATAGAAAGTTCTCCAAATATTCCACGTTGGATATCTGTTCTTTTAACATCGTTTATGAACATAACAGGAGGCATGTATGGCCCTCTTCCTGAATTCCAGCCTGCAGCTGCATATCCTTTAGATTTTCCATGAGTTGGAATACCAGTTACAGATATATCTGTTAGAGCGTAATTTATTCCCCATCCAATATCACTCTCAAGAGCACCTGGATAAGTAAACATATTATGCTCTTGAAGCTCAAGGTCACTCATAAATGCACCAGCTGTTAGGCTCATAGTGTCATTAATATCAGCGTTGATACGTAGTTCATGAGTTTCAACTTTTGTATTTGTATCTGAAACAACAAATGCTTGAGGAGTTCCACAATCCCCAGTTGGAACGTTGTTTGGTGCAAAAGTTGTATAGGTTACATAATAGTCACATATGTAATAAGGAAGGTACTGACCAACAAATAAGTAATCTGTGTAATCTATAGTTTGATTAGATTCTCTATCTGTATAGGCACCAGCATAAACAATTTCAAGGTCTCCAATAGAACCTTCTAAAGTTATGCTCATGTTTTCAAATTCGTCAGAAAGGGTGTCATCGCTATATCTTTGAATCTCAAGGTCGCCAAGAGAAGGGTCTGAGAAAAATACACCATCAGATTCGATAGTTTGAGAAGCTACTGTTGCTAGAGCATCCCAATTGTCATTTATTTCATGAGCAATACTTGCTCTGAAACCTTCATAAGTAACCGGGTTAACATCATCTTTAATTATTGCATCAGCATTAGTAAAATTTACTCCAGCTAGGTTAACTCCTGCTTGGAATCCACCTCTTGCTGATGAAACAGGTAAACCATTATCTCTTACTGTACCTGCCGCTCTAAAACGAGCAGATTCGCTTGCATTTCTTGATCCAGCAACTTGGTCCATATAGCCACCTTTTTCGTCTCTGTATGCTACAAATCTCATTGCTGTTACATCACCTAGTGGGATATTAGATACGTATTCAATTTTTGATCCTGTGTCGCCCTCTGGAGTGAATCTTGTTTCTACTTCCAAACTACTAGACGTTTCACCTATAACGGGTTTGTTAGTAATCATTCTAACAACACCAGCTTGTGAGCTAGCACCGAATAAAGTTCCTTGTGGTCCACCTAGAACCTCAATACGTGAAATATCAGCTGCATAAACATCCATATTTCTACCAGGTTGAGCAAGAGGTTGCTCATCAAGATAGAATGAAACGTTAGGTGCCAAACCACCAACACCAGCTGTTGTAAGGTTAGGAGTCGTTGATGCTAATCCTCTAATATAAATTGTACTTGTTCCAGGTCCTGAGCCACCTGCAGTAACTGAAGGTAATTGAAGTAAGTAATCTTCAAAAACATTAATACCCTTATCTTCAAGATCTGATTCTCTTAATGCAGATACTGAAAGAGGCACATCTTGCAGACTCTCAGATTTTTTTCTAGCTGTTACTACGATTTCTTCAACAGTAGCCTGACTTTGTGCTGATATTATTCCACTGTAAACAGAAGCGTTTACAAGAGCAACAGCAGATAAAGAAGGCAATATCGTATTTAATATTTTCTTGGTTGGTTTTAACATGTTTCCCCTAATAGTTAAATTACTACGTAAACTGTACTAGATAACAATTGAGTATGCAAATTAGATATGAAAAAATACCTATTGAATTAATGCTTGGCTTCTGAGTGGAAAATTTAAATTAAATATGTTTCACTTGTTGGATAAATTCAACTAAATAAATTCAATGAAAAATCTTAATAAATCTAGATTTCTGACATCA
Organism: uncultured Gammaproteobacteria bacterium; assembly: GCA_964613455.1. Lineage (GTDB taxonomy): Bacteria > Pseudomonadota > Gammaproteobacteria > Magnimaribacterales > D2472 > SCGC-AAA076-P13. The sequence goes on from CAZTGS010000025.1 coordinate 8,691, forward strand.
GTTTTTTTGCTAAGTCTCATAACAGCAATAGTTTTTAATAATTTAGAGGTATCCACTGAAATTTTTAAAAGCACTCAACTCTTCCTTTCTGAATACTTGGGCTGGTTTATTATTCTTATTGCTAATGGATTTTTAATATTTTCTCTTTCTTTAATATTTTCTAAATATAAAGATATTAGGCTAGGTGGAGTATCTGCTTTACCTACTTACAGCTATTCAAATTGGATAGCAATGCTTTTTAGTGCAGGCCTAGGTATTGGTTTACTCTTTTATGGTGTTGCTGAGCCCATAGGTAATCTTAATGATTATCCGGAAATGATAGATGGTAATCTTTCTTACAACGCAGGAAAAGCACTTAGTTTAACTAACCTACACTGGGGGCTTCATGGCTGGGCAATATATTCTGCTTTGGGTTTATGTTTTGCATTTGCCTCATACAACAAAAAGAAAGCTTTTAGAGTAAGTTCATTGCTAGGGACTTCTGTTGAAAGTAATAAAGTATTAGCTGCAACAATTGATATTATTGCAATACTCACAACAGTCATAGGTATAGCTACATCTTTAGGTTTGGGAGCATCTCAAATTAATGGTGGCCTAGATCATGTTTTTGATATTCAAATTAATGAATTTATTATTATTGTTCTAATAACTCTACTTGGATTAATTAGTGTCTGCTTAGGTCTTGATGCTGGCATTAAAAGACTTTCTCTTTTAAATATGTTTATTGCAATCACCTTACTCGTATTAGTCTTATTGCTTGGACCAACCACTTTTATTCTAAACGCTATGGTTCAGAATGCGGGAGCTTATCTGAATCAGATAATCCAGCTGTCTACATGGACGGAAGCCTATAATGATTCGATATATCAAAATGGTTATACATTATTTTATTTTACTTGGTGGTTTGCATGGGCCCCTTTCGTTTCTCTTTTTATCGCAAGAATTTCATTTGGCAGAACAATTAAAGAATTTATAATTGGTGTATTGCTGGTTCCATCATTGATAGTTTTTATTTGGATGGGTGTTTTTGGAAATGCAGCAATATACCAAGTACTTAATAACATTGGTGATATAAGTGGTGCTGTAAGCTCTAGCGCAAGTACAGCTCTTTTTGTTTTATTTGACTCTTTATCATTCACTAAACCATTATCAATAATCTCTCTAATATTGATTGTTACTTTTTTTGTTACTTCTTCTGATTCAGGCGCGCTTGTTGCATCCATGCTTTCGTCTAAAAAAAATGTTGATATAAATAGTGATTCACCTTTGTTATCAAGAGTGACTTGGGCTATTTTACTGGGAGTGGTTGCTGCGGTGTTATTAAAAGCAGGAGGCTTGGGAGCACTTCAAACTGCTGTTGTTATTTTTGGTGTGCCCTTCTCTATAATAACGGCTTTTGCATGTAGAGAGTTTTATAGATCATTGGAAGACGAGCTTAATAGTTAATCTATTTCTTTGTCTAACTCTTCCAACTCATCTGAGTTCATCTCATCTTCATAGATATATGTATCGGAATCATTGTCTTTTTTATTAAATTTCTTTGAAATTAATATAGCTATAGCTACAAGAATTAAAATTAAACCTATTTGATATGTCATTACTTATTCCTTTCTTTATTTAAGTGATTTATCCTATCTTAACCTTAATTTAACAATAAAATATATGGATGCTCTTGATAATATATTAAATAGGGTTTCAGCAAGAAACCTCACTCAACCTCACCCAAATAGCTCAGAAATGGACTTGGTTTATAGAGCAGCGCTTAGAGCGCCTGATCACGCATGGCTAAGACCTAGTAGCTTTATAGAAGTAACAGATGAGGCTTTAGATAAGCTATCTGAAATATTTACAAGCTTTGCATTATCCATCCCAGAAGTAAAAGAAGAAATTGTAAATAAGTATAAAAATGCTCCCTACAGAGCGCCAATGATAATAATTTTAGTAAATACTTACAAAGAGCATCCAAAGGTACCAGCTATCGAGCAAAAACTATCAACTGCAGCCGCTGCTCAAAATATAATGCTCGCTTTAAATGCTCTCGAATATGCAGCTATTTGGAGAACTGGTAAAGTAGCATTTAATAAAAAAATTGCCTCAGATTTAGGATTAGATTCTAATCAAGAAATATTAGGTTACTTGTATGTTGGGACTCCTAGCGGAGCTAATAAAAAAGTTCCAGATCTTGATATTGACGATTTCGTATCTAGGCTTTAATTATCTAAACTTATATAGAAAAGCTGAAGTGAAGGCTATGCTAGCAAAAATTATTTCTGCTATCAGGGATGAATATGTTATTGGTGCTTCGTGTAATTGAGACGCAACAATACTAATTATGGCAATGATTAAAAAAATGATTCCTGAAGAAAATATCCATTGAAATTGTTTAGTGGCAATTGATAAAAAACAAAAAATTGCTGTACTTGCAAATATAGAAGTAAAGTCTCTTATTTGAGTATTTTTTCCAGAGCCCTCTAATAAAATCATTCCCAGTGAATTTGCTGACTCTTCAGGTAAAAAAATCCAACGAATGGCAATAATAGTAAGAACAAGTCCAAGAATGCCAGAAAGTATATTTGCTAGTTTCATAAATCTACTCTTATAGTTTCATTAATATTATTGTGTTGAATTTTATCATTGCTGAGTGAAACGTTATGACATGATGTGCTATCTTTAAAACTCACATTATATTTAGGCACATCATCTACTAGATGCAATGCTGCGTAACCTTCAATTGCATAACAACTTGAAATTTCATTAGATTCTAAAATCTTTTTTACATAAGGTATTCGTTCTGGCTCTTCGTCATAGTGTGGGCAACAGATACCATTTACTAGACCCAAACAATCAATTGTTGCTTGATGCTCTTTCCAAGAATCGGTTATACCTTTTTCAAACCAGCATATTGCACCAGCGCTAACACCGCTCATAATAATATCTTGTTGGTATGCCTCTTCAAGAATTTTATCCAAACCCCATTCACGCCAAACCGCCAACATACTTTTTGTATTACCTCCACCAACATAAATGATATCTTGGTCTAAAATATGAGCTTTAAGATCTATAGTTCTTTTAAAAAAACTAACGTGAGATGTTATGCAATTAAGGGAGTCAAAAGCTTTATAAAAATTATCTATATAGCCTTGATCATCTCCAGTAGCTGTTGGTATAAAACAAATCTTTGGTTTTTCTGACAAGGACTGAGAAACTATATATTTTTCAATTTTTAGATCTTTTATAACCCTACCAAATCCTCCTCC
>CAZTGS010000026.1:0-2779 GCA_964613455.1 uncultured Gammaproteobacteria bacterium
TTTTGATTATCAGTTAAAGAGTTATCTTTATATTTTTTTAATATCTTAAGAGTTTTCTTTGCATCTTTAATATCAGCCTCAAGGTCTTCAGGGTTTGGTATTGAGAGCTTAGAATTATGTTTTGTAATCCAGTTGAATTGATCAAATATACCAACATATGTCATAGATTCAGGAGAGTCGGCTAGGCCTGTCAAAAACTCTTTTCCTAAAAAGTGATCAATGGAGACCGGTTTCATGAAGAAAAGATTTACCAAATACAGAGAGCTCAGGCTAAGCCCAAAAACAAAAATCAATCCAATTGCCTTAAATCCTCTTTTAATCATCATCAATCTCCTAATATTAGATAAAATTTATAAGTATTATATGTTTTTTTGATAAACTTTATTTTGTAAAAATTATGTATAGGAAAAAATGACTGATAAATTAGCAACCTTGTCTCACGAAGAAGACGTTTCAATAATTACTTTAGATGACGGCAAGGCAAATGTTTTCTCTCCAGCAATGACTCAAGCGGTCAATGATTGCTTAGACAAAGTACCAACTGAGAAAGGGTCTCTAATAATTACAGGCAGACCCGGGATGTTCTCTGCTGGATTTGATTTAAAAGTAATAGCTGCGGGAGACTTAACTGCTACAAGAGAGATGTCACTAAATGGCTTCAAGCTTTTATCAAGAATATTTTCATTTCCAAGGCCAGTTCTTGCAGCATGTTCTGGTCACGGCATAGCACTTGGAACTTTTTTACTATGTTGCTGCGATTACAGAATAGGAGCTAAGGGCGAGTTCCTAGTCGGCGCTAATGAGATGAGAACCAATATGGTCATACCTATCCCAATTTTAGAACTAATTAAGTTTAGAGTAGCTCAGGCTCATAAATACAGAGCAGTACTAGGAGCAGAAATGTATCCTATCGAAAGCGCTATTGAGGCTGGTCTTATAGATGAAATTGTTGAGCCAGAGGCCTTGATGGAAGTGGCTCTTACTAAAGCTAAAGATCTTGCAACGCTTGGACATCCAAGCTACACCTTAACTAAAGAGCTTTATGTTGCAGAGCCAGCTACGAAAATTAACGATGCGATTAATGCTTTTGATCCCGAAGCAGAATCACTAATACCTAATAGTGAATCCAAAACCTAATTTAGATTTATCTCTTTTTATTGAGGTTCCTGATAAGGAGGTTTTAGATATTTTATATTCTTTAAATCAAGAAAATAGGCCTGAGGTTGGAGACCTTAAGTCAGTAAATGAGCTAACCAAGCTTATTGAGATGAGCGCTATTAATTTCTTTGTTCTTGAAGATGAAGAAATCATTGGGTTTGTAATTTGTTTTAGAGAAGCTTCAAACTATCACTCACTTAACTATAAATTTTTTAGTGACTCTGAAGACAAGTTTCTTTATATAGATAGAGTTGTTATAAAAAAAGAATACAGAAGGGTAGGAGCAGGAACTCTTTTGTATGCTCATCTTAGTAAAGTAGCAAATCTCGAAGACTTGCCTATTTGTTGTGAGGTTAATACCAAGCCTTTAAATCAGATATCACTAGATTTTCACTCTAAAAATAAATTTGTCGAAGTTGGTGAATGCGATTTTGATGACCACTCTGTAATCTACCTAAAGAAGCAATAATTCTATAATTGTGTATTATTAATACATAGTTAATTAATTAATAACTTATGTTTGTTGAAACTACCTTGTTGTTTAAAACCATGCTGATATTAGCTGCTCAGCTTTCTGTTGTTCTTGGCGGCTGCTTTTATTGCATCAGAGGTGCTCATAAAGCTTACAAAAATGACTCCACTTTCTTTGGGATGTCCTTTAACGGATCAATGAATATGAAGAGAGAGCTCGATCTAATTCCATATTTAAAGCCACCTTTAGAGTACCCGATGAAGATGTTTAAGCATATACAGGAGACATATAACCCAGAAACAAAAAAGTTAGATAAGGCTTATGATGATTTTAAAGAAGCTCAAAACAGAGTAGAAGTTCTCCAGTTATTCAAAGAAGGCTATAAATATGCACATGGCGGCAAAGGGATATATTTTGTCTATCTTTTATGGGCTGCATCACTGTTCGCTACACTTTTTTTTGCAGTATCTGGTATAGATATTTACACAGGTCTTGCATTATTCACCTTTCAAAGTTTAGCTTTTGGTCCTTTTCTGGCGTTAATAATGCTTGAGATGGATGAGAATGATGGCTATAAGGCATTAAAAATTGTTTTTCTTGTTACTCTGCTCACAGGGTTCGTTGGTTATAGTGATATTTATTCGTTTTCAGAGAATAATTTCCTAGCAATTTTCTTACTCTTTTCCTTGTTAGGGTTAATTGTTACCGAATTTATAAGAACAATAGTAGGACTTAGCAGGAAGGCTATTAAAGCAAAAGCTATTTTTGGAGCTTTTATCTTTTCTATATTTTTACTTTTTGATTTTAACCTAATTGCCAAGCGTGAATATATGGCTAATAACTGGGACAGTGCATTTGAATTGGCTTTTTCTATATATCTAGATATTATTAACTTATTGCTAGAAATATTAGATGCAATGTCTCAGAGCGGCTAATTATTAATGAGGAAAAATTATGGCAACTTATAAATGTGATGCATGTGGAATGTCCGTCAATGCAACTTGCGGCGAATGCGATGTGCCTTTGGTAAACGGAATGCTTGATTTAGATGATGGCAACCAGGTTCAAATATCAGAATGCCCAAACAGTCACGGCAAGATCAAGTCTCCGTTATGTTGTGGTAATGATATGCAGTGCTCTATTTAATTA
>CAZTGS010000026.1:2879-10701 GCA_964613455.1 uncultured Gammaproteobacteria bacterium
CAGGCTGAATAAGATAATGACTATCTAGTTATTGAATACCCTTGTTGTTCTAAAACAAACCTATCTTCAGATAAGTTTGCTACCCAATTAACTTTACCGTCTTCGTCGAACTCAAATCTAGTTGCAGTCCAAGCATTAGAAGTCAATCCAGAAGCTTCTTCTGTAAATTCTGACCAACTTAAAACCCAAACAGTTCCTTCATCGGTACTAGAGACTTCCCTAACTTCAAATTTATCAGGACCCCAATCCATTGCATCACCTTGTTCCATATTTTCTAATACTTGAGATTTAGAGCTCACTTGTCTCACAGCACCTCTAGCAACAGATATGGCAACTTCTCTTCCATCTCTAAGAACAACACCACTAACTTCTTCTCCAGGTTTCCCTCTAAAGCCTAGGCTATTTCTATTTTCAGAGGTAAGTCTTACTCCTTGAACTTCAACGAATGAGTCTCCAACTTCAAGAGCTTTTGATGCAGGACTATCTGGGATAATGTAAGTAACAGTCATGCCATCTTCATCAGGATTCCAAATAAAACCCATTCCAACATATCTATCACCTAAGACTTCTCCGTCTTCAGCCATATTTTTTGTTACCATTTCCATGGCTTCAGATTTACTACTATTAGCAGCTTTCACCCATGCCATTGCTAGATCTTCAGCGGCTTTATTAGAATTTTCTGATGAGCTTGAGCACCCAGCAACAAAAATAAAAGCCATTAAAGCAAAAGTTAATTTTAATTTATTCATATTTTCTCCCTTTCAATTAATTAAATATTCTTAATTAGTTTATAACGGATATGAATAAATAAAAGACTTATTCTTAAAAAATATCTTAAGTCCTAACTCTTCCTTTTTTTCTCATTCGGATAGATTCAGGCGTTACCTCTACAAGCTCATCATCTTCAATGAATTCCAAAGCTTGCTCTAAAGTATGTTTGATATGAGTCACAAGAATAAGATTTTCATCGGTTCCAGCAGCCCTGATATTATTTAATTGTTTTGCTTTTGTTGGGTTTACAGGAAGATCGTTATCTCTTGAGTGAAGACCAACTATTTGACCTACATAAACCTCATTACCATGACCCAAGAATAGCTTGCCTCTGTTTTGAAGATTGAATAAAGCATAAGCCAATGTTTTACCAGCTGTCATAGAGTACATGACTCCATTATTTCTTTTAGCGAGTTCGCCAGCTTTTACTGGACCATAATGATCAAAAACACTAGTCATAATTCCAGACCCACTAGTGATAGTTAGAAAATGAGATCTAAATCCTATGATTCCTCTTGATGGAGCTATGAATTCAAGTTTTACTCTTCCTTTCCCGTCAGGATCCATACTCTGAAGCTCAGCTTTTCTTGGCCCTAGCTCTTCCATTATTGAACCTTGATGCATCTCTTCGACATCAATAACTATCTGTTCAAAAGGCTCATGAATTTCACCATCCACTTCTTTTTGAACAACTTGAGGCTTCGAAATACCTAATTCAAAACCTTCTCTTCTCATAGTTTCGATTAATACAGATAAATGCAATTCACCTCTACCTGAAACAATAAATTTATCTGGAGATTCTCCCTGGACTACTTTTAGGGCTACATTTGATATTAATTCTTTATCTAGTCTCTCTTTAATATTTCTTGAAGTAACAAACTTTCCTTCCTTGCCAGCAAAGGGCGAGTCGTTGACTTGAAAAGTCATGCTCACAGTAGGTTCATCAACTGAAAGAGCGGGCAGAGCTTCAACGTTTGAAGGAACACAAATAGTATCGGAAATATTTAATTTATCTATTCCTGTAATGCAGACGATTGATCCAGCCTGAGCTTCTGGAACTTCGACTCGATCCAGGCCTTCGTACCCCATGACTTGAAGTACCTTAGCTTTTCTAGTTTCACCCTCTCTATTAATAACAATCACTTGATCATTAGGCTTAACATTTCCACGTTTAATTCTTCCAATCCCAATAACACCCACATAGCTGTTACTGTCTAGAGCACTAATTTGAAGTTGAAATGGGCCATCAACGTTAACCTCTGGAGCTGGAACTTTATCTAATATCATTTGCAATAAGGGGGTCATGTCATCATTCATGTTTTCAGGCTCTAGCCCAGCAATACCTTCAATAGCTGAGGCATATATGACTGGAAAATCTAACTGTTCATCTGTCCCACCAAGTCTGTCAAATAAGTCAAAGACTTGATCAAGAACCCAATGAGGTCTTGCGTCAGGCCTATCCACCTTATTTATAACAACTATTGGCTTTAATCCTTTCTCAAAAGCTTTTTGTGTAACAAATCTTGTTTGTGGCATCGGACCGTCAACAGCATCAACTAGAAGTAATACTGAATCTACCATTGAAAGAGCTCTCTCAACTTCGCCACCAAAATCCGCGTGACCAGGAGTATCGACAATATTTATAAGATGGTCTTTCCAATTAATAGAGGTATTCTTTGCCGTAATGGTTATTCCTCTTTCTTTTTCTTGATCGTTAGAATCCATGATTCTTTCTGAATCCATATTTTTTCTATCTAGAGTTCCAGATTGTTGAAGTAACTTATCTACAAGCGTTGTTTTGCCGTGATCTACGTGGGCAATAATCGCTATATTCCGTAAGCTTTCAATGTTCATTAAATTTGTCTCTTAAAAAAGAGAGGATTATAATCTTAAAATGAATAAATTAATGCTTTTCTTTTGTCTTCTCCTTTCAACCCATACTTTTGCTGATCTTAAACAAGATTTAGAAAGCCAATTAAGTCCATTAATGGATAAGGTTATAGATTGGCGACATGATATTCATCAAAATCCTGAACTTGGTAATAGAGAGTTTAAGACAGCAAAAAAAATTGAAAATCATTTGCTGTCGCTTGATATAGAGGTTCAAACTAAAGTTGCTTACACAGGAGTTGTAGGTCTAATTAAAGGTGGCTTGCCAGGGCCAACTATTGCCTTAAGAGCTGATATGGATGCATTGCCAGTCGAAGAAAAAACTGGTCTTCCTTTTGCATCGAAAGTACGAACAACTTATTTAGGAAATGATGTAGGGGTAATGCATGCTTGTGGCCATGATGCTCATGTAGCCATATTAATGGGTGTAGCAGAATTCCTTGCAAAAAATAAAGAACAATTAAAAGGAAATATTCTGTTGATCTTTCAACCCGCAGAGGAAGGACCGCCTGAGGGAGAGGGTGGAGGAGCAGAAATGATGCTTGCAGAAGGGCTGTTTAAAAAATATAAACCAGAAGTGATATTCGGCTTGCATGTAACAAATATTCCTAACAGCGTCTTATCAGTAAAGTCTGGCCCGGCAATGGCTGCTGCTTCAACCTACAGAATAAAAATAAAAGGAATACAAGCACATGGTTCAACTCCTTGGGCAGGCATCGATCCTATTATGGCTACAGCAGAGTTAATTCAATCTCTAAATACTATTGTTAGTAGAAGAATTAATATTATTAATAACCCAGCGGTTATTTCTGTTGGTATGCTTAAGGCTGGAACGAGAGGTAATATTATTCCAGAAGACTCAGAAATCTTGGGTACTATAAGAACATTTGATCCTGTATTAAGAAAGCAAATTTATTCAGAAATTGAACAAGTTGCTAAGGGTGTAGCTACAGGAACAGGTACAGATATTACTGTTGAGTTTGATGTTGGTGGATTTTATCCAGTTACTGTAAACAATCCTGATTTAGTTGAGAGAATGAAAGGTTCTTTAATAGAGGCATCTCCGAATAAATTTTATGAATCTAATATCCCTGTTACTGGAGCAGAAGATTTTTCATATTTTTCTCAAGAGATTCCTGGAATGTATTTCTGGCTTGGCATTAACAAACCTGGCGAAGGTTTAGAGTCGGCTAACTTTGGTGAGAAAACAGCAGTGGCCGGAAATCACTCACCATATTTTTATGTTGATGACTCAGCACTAGATAAAGGAGTGAAAGCTCTTGTATACTTAGCTCTCGATTACCCAGAAAAATAAAAATTAATTAATAAGGAGACCTCAAGTGTCAATCCCCGAACATATAAAAAATAATCTATCTATGCCAGTAATAGGCTCACCACTTTTTTTGGTTTCAGGACCAGAGCTAGTCATAGCACAATGTAAAGCTGGAATCATTGGATCTTTCCCAGCTCTAAATGCAAGACCTCAACATGTTCTAGGTGAGTGGATTACAAGAATTAAAACAGAATTAGCTGAGTACCAAGAACAAAATCCCGATGCAAAAGTTGCACCATTTGCAGTAAATCAAATTTGTCATGGTTCAAATAATAGACTTATGGAAGATATGGCTACTTGTGTTGAACATGAAGTACCAATCATTATTACCTCTTTAAGACCACCAGCTGAGCTAGTTGAAGCAGCTCATAGCTATGGCGGGCTTGTTTATCACGATGTTATAAATGTTAAGCATGCAAAGAAAGCAGCAGAGCAAGGCGTTGATGGCTTGATATTAGTATGTGCCGGGGCTGGAGGGCATGCAGGTGCTTTATCTCCTTTTGCATTATTGAGGGAAGTCAAAGAATGGTTCGATGGAACAGTTATTCTTTCTGGAGCAATCGGCGATGGTTATTCAGTAGCTTCAGCTTTAGCTCTTGGAGCTGACTTTGCTTATATGGGAACTCGTTTTATAGCTACCAAGGAAGCCAATGCAGATCAAAGTTACAAACAGATGCTAATTGAAAGTGCGGCAGATGACATAGTACTTTCAAGTTTATTCACTGGCGTTTCAGGCAATTACTTAAAGCCATCAATTAATAAAGCAGGGCTTGATGCTGACAATCTTCCTGACGCAGATAAATCTTCAATGAACTTTGGATCAGGTGGAAATACAGATGCTAAAGCTTGGAAGGATATATGGGGCTCAGGCCAAGGGATTGGTTTAATAGAAGATTCCCCTCCTGTTTCAGAACTAGTTACAAGAATCAAATCAGAATTTGATACAGCAGTTTCAGAACTTCAAAGTAGAATATAATTCTCTAAGGGAGAAAAGAAATGGTAAACAGTTTAATTTTATACTCGATTGGAATGATCTCTGGCATAGCTATCGTAACTTTATTGAATAATTCTAACAAAGGAAGATCAGGAGCTAAAGGCATCACTGAAGAATATACAACTAAAGATGGTGTAAAAAGGACTGCTAAAAAAGACAGAGAAGACCATATAGTATGAGTGCTAGCTCAGCATTATTTATCTGTGGAGCTATTACATTTCTTATAGCATTTAGCTGGTTCAAAGCTGCAGCATTAGCAGTCTTCAAGCTAGAGCTATCAACGAATTCCATTTCTATTCAAGACTCTTGGAGAAAACTGTTTAAGGTTTTCTTTGTAGACCTATTAATATGCATCTTTGGAGCTCTTGGCACAGGCATCTTATTTGTAGTTGCATTTAATTCGTTCCATTAATGGCAACAAGAGACTTAAGAAAATACTTTGAAGACGGTTGGAATAAGATATTTGGCAAAGAAGAAGACAAAGGAAAGCTAAGAACTCAAAGTCTCTATAGAGCTCAAAAAGGAACACTCAACGTAGGCACTCCGCACGACTGGGAAGATTACAAAAAATATAAAGAAGAAGAGAATGAATCAGACTAATATTTTTGACGAACCCATCGAGGAATGTTGTTCTAACCCAATAACAGGATTTTTTAGAGATGGTTTTTGTCATACGGATAAGCATGACATGGGCTTGCATATCGTATGCTCATTAATAACAAATGATTTTTTAGATTTTTCTAAAGCTCGAGGAAATGATTTATCAACACCAAAACCAGAATTCAACTTTCCAGGATTAAAAGAGGGGGACTCATGGTGTGTTTGTGCTGAGCGATGGAAGGAAGCATATGAGCATGGCTTTGCTCCCAAAGTTTTTTTACAGAGAACTCATAAAAAAGCTACCCTTATTATCGATATAGAAATCCTTAAAGAATTTGCAGTAGACTTAAATTAATTATGTATAAAAAAGGTTTTATTGGTCTGGGTGTTATGGGTTATCCCATGGCAGGTCACCTGTCATCAAATGGCTTTGATGTTTGTGTCTTTAACAGAACTCAGGAGAAATCCATAAAATGGATTGATGACTTTTCAGGAGCTCTTTGCAGCTCGCCATCAGATATAGCATCTCAATCAGATGTCATTATGATTTGCGTGGGTAAAGATGAGGATGTAAGAGATGTGATTTGTGGTGATAGCGGCATCTTAAAATCTCTTAATCCAGGAACAATAATCATTGATCACACTACGACCTCTGCAACTCTTGCTAAAGAAATGAATCAAATCTTGCAAGGCAAAGGGAGTTATTTTTTAGATGCTCCTATTTCTGGAGGTCAAGCTGGGGCTGAGGCAGGACAGCTTTCTGTCATGATCGGAGGAGACAAAAAGTCTTTTGAGACAGTAAAAAGTACCATAGACGCTTATTCAAAATTCTCAAAATATATGGGAGATAGTGGCTCAGGCCAATTAACAAAAATGGTAAACCAAATATGCATTGGCGGATTGCTTCAAGCTCTTGCAGAAGGTATGAACTTCTCTGAAAAAGCTGGTTTAAAGACAGAAGATGTAATGGAAGTTATTACAAAGGGTGCTGCTCAATCTTGGTACATGGAAAATAGATGGTCAACCATGTTGAAAGACGAATACGATCATGGTTTTGCAGTGGACTGGATGAGAAAAGATTTAGATATTGTTGAAGATGAGGCAAAAAGAATAGGAGCAAATGTCGAAGCTACAGAACTAGTTAATAATTTTTATAAAGAAGTTCAAGAATTAAAAGGCGGTCGATGGGATGCCTCAAGCCTTTTAAAAAGAATAAAAGATTTATAGCTTAAAAAATAATTCTAGAAAAAAGAGTCAGAATTGAAGATACCAAAAGAGATCCCACAACTGTATTTTCAATAAGATTTTCATCAAGCCTTATTGATTCTTCGACCATCTCATAAAAGTTTCTAGGATTTGCAACAAGCCAAGCTATTCCAATAAGGTGCATAAACATCAGGATAGCAACTATCCAATTCAAAGGCTGATTAGTAAAAACTATGAAAGAGGTGAGGATAAAAAATATTATTTCTACAGATAAATACACATTAATATTTTTTCTTTTATACATATATTTAAGCAAGCTATAACCAGATTTATAGGAATAAAAATATACAAAAGCATAGGCAGCATATAAAACGGCCAATAGGGCGATCATTTAATGATGGGGTGGTTTTTCATATTCTATTGGAGGAAACTTAGGCTTATCTAAATTTTTTTTATATCTTTCATAAGCAGAATTAACATCAGCACAATCATCAACAGCTGATGGCAAGTCTTCTTTTGGCAATTTATCTTTTTCTTTCATCAGTTAATATTTAATTTTGCTATAGCAATATCATTTACTCCTCTCACTGAATAAAGTGAAGAGGTTGAATTTATAGATCACCCTCTTTTCTTACCTCACTTCGATCAACTTCAAATTTTTCACCGTACCTAGCTTCTAGCTTTTTTTGATTTTCACTAATGACTTCATAAGGGTCTAAACCTAAAGATGCGCATGCCGTTGTCCAATACCACATGATATCTCCGAGCTCTCTTTTCATATGAAAGATATTATCTTCAGAAGCTGGCTTGCCCTGTAAAACCATTTTTTTTACTATCTCTACAAACTCGCCTGTTTCGCTTCCAAGTCCCAGAGCAGCAGTCAATAATCTTGGAGCTTTGATAGATGACTGAGCTTCAATTTCGTCAAATCTTTTTTTAAGGTCATCTAAATTAATACTAGGGTCGCTAGTTACTTTGGTAACAAAATCAGTATATGTAGAAAAAAAATCTTTTACTTCTTGGCTCAT
>CAZTGS010000027.1:0-9883 GCA_964613455.1 uncultured Gammaproteobacteria bacterium
TCTTCAACAGAATCTTTACTCTCTTGAGCAATAACTGTAAATGCAGAAAATAGCAAAGCTATTGCAAACATTGAGTTAAAAGTATTTTGTAATTTATTCATTTAAATATCCCCCTGATACTTCATTAATTTTAAATACAACCAAAGAATTTAATTATATTTACGTGAAATTAACATTATTATTTTAAAAAGTACATATTTTAAAAAGACTTATTTTTATAGTCATATGACTAGAAATCATCAAGATTATTATCATCTATATTTAGAAAATCTTAAATTTTAAATATGAACGCTTCGTTTCGAATAGACATAGTCTATCAGTGTAATTTTTTGAAACAAATATATGCTTAATAACAAAAAATGGTGGAGGCGGCGGGAATTGAACCCGCGTCCGCTAATCCTTCAGCCTAACTTCTACATGCATAGCTCACCCAATTGGCTTTTTAACTTTTGTGACCCGAGGAGCAGGGTACAAAAGCGAGCTTGATTAGTTTTAACCAAACTGTGTCCAAGCAACACAGCTTGGCTAGACTATGATATTTGCCGATACTTCAAACCATAGTCAATTCTGGTATCGGTTAGCATTAAGCTGCTAAAGCGTAGTTGTCGTTATTTGCAACTAAATTTTTTGTAGTATGTTTTACAAGAATTACCACAATCTTGGCATGCGCTTCGGAGTCCAGTAGAAACGTCGAACCCTGTTCGCCCCCATGGGGTTGCAGATTATACAGTATTACTTAAAATTTTTAGAAGGATGGCTATTATTTTTGGCATTTTTAAGAATTCGACCCTGATCTCTTTCCCAATCTCTTTTTTTAATATCTTGTCTTTGATCGCGTATTTTCTTTCCTTTACCAGTTGCAATATCACATTTGATGTGATTTTCTTTCCAATACATTGAAGTCATTATTATTGTTAGACTTTTTTCATTTTTTAACTTTTGAAGCTCTGATATCTCCCTTTTCTTTAATAATAGTTTTCTTGTCCTTAGCGGGTCTACGTTAAAGTCTTTCAAGGAAGCTGGTGGATCAATTTTAATCCCAAATAACCATGCCTCATTTTTTTTAAAAGTAACATAACTATTTTTGACATCAATCTTCCCATTTCTAAGAGATTTAACTTCCCAACCTTCTAAAACAATACCAGCTTGAAATGTTTCACCGAGTATATAGTTCCTTGATGCAGTTTTATTCTTTACAATTAGGTCAGGTTTATCTTTGGACATATCATTATTATGTCCTTTGATATGCCTAAGGCAAGAAAAAAAATTAAATAAACATGAATATTAATAACTTTAAATCAACCTATGGATATATTGGCTTCCTTCCGTTTGCCTTATTTTCAATTATTCCTTGGGTTATTGGTGGAAATATTTCTCAAACTGCAATCATATTTCAACTAGCATATGGCTCTATCATCATCACCTTTCTTGGAGGTATGGCCTGGGGGTGGCGAGACGACCAAACGAATCAAAAATTTAATTTATCAATAGGTATTTTATACAGCCTAATTGGTTGCTCTATTCTTTTACTAACTTATTTCAATCAAATTCTTTTGGCACTTATAATCTCAGTTCTTAGCTTTCAATCTTTTTATTACTTTGAAAAATCAACTGAGGATTTTACTGCAAGAGATGAAGAGTATAAAAAATTTAGAAAGATGTTATCTTTACTTGTATCAATAAGTTTTTTGATAACATCTGCGTATTGGATAAATCCCTACAGCAACCCTTTAACCTAATAAAAAATTATGGAAATACAAAAGCAACTTAAATCACACGGCGCATGGATCGGAAAATGGACTTTCATTCTGGCTGCAACTGGCTCAGCAGTTGGACTTGGAAATATTTGGGGTTTTCCTTATAAGGCTGGAACCAATGGAGGAGGAGCATTTGTTCTTATCTATTTGGCATGCATATTAATGATCGGAGTTCCTATAATGATAGGCGAAATAATTCTTGGAAGAAGTTCAGGAAATAGTCCAATCAATGCAATGAGAAGAATGGCTTTAGCATCTAACACATCTTCATCTTGGCAAATAATAGGATGGAGCGGGATTACAGCAGGAATTCTAATACTTTCTTTTTATAGTGTTATAGCTGGTATTTGTTTCAATTATATTCTTATATCTGCAACATCATCTGGAGCTATGAGTGCATCGGATCAATTTTCAGAAGTAATATCTTCACCTTTAAACCTTCTTTTTTGGCATACCTTATTTATGGTAATGACGGCATTAATTGTTTCAGCAGGAATTAAAGATGGCATTGGAAGAATGGTAAAGATTCTTATGCCAATGCTCGGATTGCTGATGATATTTATGGTTGTATATTCAATGATTAATGGAAATTTTAGTCAGGCAATGTCATTTTTATTTGCTCCTGATTTTTCAAATGTTGATGCTAATACTTTCCTTCAAGCCATGGGCCAGGCATTTTTTAGTTTAAGTCTTGGAATGGGATCAATAATGGCTTACGGAGCTTATATGCCAAAAGATCAAAATGTAGTGAATACGTCTTTTACAGTAGCTTCATTGGATACCCTTGTTGCAGTATTAGCCGGTCTTGCTATCTTTCCTATAATTTTTGCTTTTAATTTAGAGCCAGGTACAGGTCCGGGACTGGTCTTTGTTTCTATGCTAACAGCATTTAATCAAATGACATTTGGTTGGCTTATCGGCCCCTTATTTTTTACTTTATTATCTATAGCCGCCCTCAGCTCATCTATATCTCTGTTAGAGCCAGGTGTTGCTTTTTTATCTGAAGAAGGATACTTGTCAAGAAAAATGGCAGCTGAGTTGCTATCATTATTTATCTGGATTTTGGGTATTGGTTCAGCTTTAAGTTTTAATATCTGGTCAGACTTTAACCTTACTCCCGGAAGAAATTTCCTTGATTCAATGGACTTTATAGCCAATCAAATACTTCTGCCTTTAGGCGGAATGCTTATAGCAATATTTGTTGGATGGTTTATGAAAGAACAAATTATTAAAGATGAGCTTGGACAAATCAACCCAACTGTTTTTAAACTTTGGAAATTTTTTATTAGGTTTATAGCACCATTTAGTGTTGCTTTTGTTTTTGTATCTCAATTTTTTTAAGAAGTGGCTAAAGAAATAGAATTTAATAAAGTTCTAAAAGTAGATCATACGAAAGCGTTTGAAATAGTATCTAATTTCGAAAAATATTCTGAATTCATTCCTGGGTGTAAAGAAGCAATATTAATTAAAAAAGACGATTGTATTGAAATTGGCAGGCTTGATTTTGAGATTCTTGGAAAAGAATATTTTATAGAATCAGAGAATTCATTAACAAATAACTCAATAGAGATAAAACAACTAAAAGGACCTTTTAAAGATTTTAAAGGAAAATGGGTTGTTAAAAAAATTGATGAAGCATCTTGCCATATCTTTTTTAAGGCTGAATTCGAACTCCCATTTTTATTAAATGCGATCACACCTCAATCGTTAATAGATAAATTCTCAATAACTATAATAAATTCTTTTATAAACAGAGTTTTATGAAGGTTTTTTTCTCCTATCAAGGCAAAAAAGATAAATATTTTTTAGAATATGAGGTCTCGTCGAGCATGACTGTCTCAGAACTCATTGAATTTGAAGATATCAAGAAAATAATTTCATCTATTGATCATAAAGTTGTAATCGCTGTAAATAGTGAATTATTAGATGGAAGTTTTAAACCACTGCCACATAAATATAGGCTTAAAGAGGGAGAAAGGGTTGAGATATTGAGGCCTTTAATACAAGACCCAAAAGCTAGACGACTTAAGAATGTTTAATTATCTTCAGATAGTTTTTCAAACACCCAACTCTCGACTAACGCATCCTTATCAAACTTGATTGATAATTTGCTTTCTTGGATAACTTCCTCACCAATTTGAATGGAGTTGTAATAATCCCACCTTGTTTGATGAAAAGGGTCTTTGATAAGAGCACTGCCAAAAATGAACTGGACCTGGTCCTTTGTGAGACCAACAGAAAGTTTATCTAATTCATCTTCTTCAATAATATTTCCTTGAAGAACAGGCACATTATATGGACTAAGTGCTGCGCAAGATGCTATAACAATTAAAGATGAAAGAATAATTAATTTAGTAGTGAGTTGTTTCATAATTATTATGGATTATACTTTGTAATATCTTTAAAGTCTTAACACTTATATATTAAGACAACATAAAATCTTAAAAGTTTAAAATATGCAAAATCAAAATGAAGAGTTGAAAAAAGCAGGGCTTAAAGCCACTTTACCTAGAATAAAGATTATGGAAGTTTTGGCATCAACAGCACTTCAAGAAGAAGCACATTTTAGTGCAGAAGATATATATAAAGAATTAATCTTAAATAATGAAGATATAGGACTAGCAACTGTTTACAGAGTTCTTACTCAGTTTGAAGCCGCTGGAATGGTCAAAAAACATCATTTTGAAGATAAGCATGCAGTTTACGAAGTTATTGAAGAGCACCATGAGCATATGGTTTGTGTTGATACGGGAAAAGTCCTTGAATTTCAAGATGACCAGTTAATGACTCGTTTAGAAGAAATTGCCAACGGTGTTGGATATCAAATAGTAGACCATAACCTCGTATTACACGTAAAAAAAATAGAATCATAAACTTAGTTCAGCTCTTGAACTGAAGATTTAAATCCCAATATATATTTGAAACGGGATTTAAATATGGCTAAAGAAAAAAAATCTAAAGATATAGAACTTGAAGAAGTGCTAGAAGACAATCTTGCTCAAGATTTAGTTGATGAGGAAAGTGATGTAGAAGATATGGGGACACCTTCTTACGAGGAGTTAGTTGATAAAAATCAAGATCTAGAGAAGTCTATTTTAAGAGCTAATGCTGATTTAGATAATGCTCTGAAAAGAACATTAACTGAGGTCGAAAAAGCTCACAAATATGGAGTTGAAAAACTTTTGAGAGAACTTCTTCCAGTTATTGATAATTTAGAACATGCTCTTAGCAATCTGTCTGAAAATGCAACCGCCGAAGACAAAGAAGGTATAGAACTTACTTTAAAGTCTTTTGAGTCTGCTCTTGATAAATTTGGAATGATACCCATCTACCCTGTTAATGAAGAATTTAATCCTGAAAAGCACGAAGCTGTAACCATGGAAAAGGACGATGGTAAGAAAAATGGTGATATTGGAAATATCTTTCAGAGGGGATGGGAACTACATTCTAGAGTCGTAAGACCAGCTAGAGTGACAGTAATTAAAAATTAGAGGAAATATTATGTCAAAAATAATTGGAATTGATCTTGGAACTACTAATAGTTGTGTGGCAGTTATAGAAGGCCAGCAACAAAAAGTAATCGAAAATGCAGAAGGTGGCAGAACCACTCCATCTGTCATTGCATATACTGATAATGATGAAGTATTGGTTGGAATGCCTGCTAAAAGACAGGCAGTTACTAATCCTGAAAATACTTTATATGCAATAAAAAGACTTATCGGTAGAACTTTTGATGATGAAGTCGTAAGTAAAGATGCCGATATGGTACCTTATAAAATTATAAAAGCAGATAATGGAGACGCCTGGGTAGAGGCATCAAAGAAAAAACTAGCTCCTCCACAAGTAGCAGCTGAAGTTTTAAAAAAAATGAAAAAAACAGCTGAAGATTATCTCGGTCATGAAGTTAAAGAGGCTGTAATCACTGTACCTGCTTATTTCAATGACTCACAAAGACAAGCAACTAAAGATGCAGGAAAAATAGCAGGCCTTGATGTAAAAAGAATCATAAATGAGCCAACAGCAGCAGCTCTTGCTTACGGGCTAGACAAACATAAAGGCGACTCAACAATAGCTGTATATGATTTAGGTGGTGGAACATTTGATATATCTATTATAGAAATATCTGATGTTGATGGAGAGCATCAATTTGAGGTTCTATCAACCAATGGAGATACATTCTTGGGTGGTGAAGATTTTGACTTAAGATTAATTGATTACTTTGTTGATCAGTTTAAAGATGAATCAGGGTTTGATCTTAAAAGCGATCCTTTAGCACTTCAAAGATTAAAAGAGGCTGCAGAAAAAGCAAAAATTGAACTCTCTTCCTCAGAACAAACAGAAGTCAATCTTCCATATATAACAGCTGACAGTTCAGGACCAAAACATTTTGTTCATAAAATAACTAGAGCTAAATTAGAATCACTTGTTGAAGATTTGGTTGATAGAAGTTTAGCACCACTTAAATTAGCTTTAAGCGATGCCAAGTTATCTAAAACTGATATTTCGGAAATATTATTAGTTGGTGGTCAGACAAGAATGCCCCTAGTGCAAAAGAAAGTAACTGAATTCTTTGGAAAAGAGCCAAGAAAAGATCTTAATCCTGATGAAGCAGTAGCAGTTGGAGCAGCTATACAAGGCTCAGTCCTCTCGGGCGATACAACCGACGTTCTGTTGCTGGATGTTACACCATTAACATTGGGCATAGAAACACTTGGAGGAGTAGCAACTCCTTTGATTGAAAAAAATACAACGATTCCTACACAAAAATCGCAAGTATTTTCAACAGCAGAAGATAACCAAACAGCAGTTACTGTTCATGTTATTCAAGGCGAAAGAACTCAAGCTTCTCAAAACAAATCTCTTGGACAATTTAATTTAGCTGATATACCGCCAGCGAGCAGAGGAGTTCCTCAGATTGAAGTTTCATTTGATCTTGATGCCAATGGTATTCTTAATGTGTCAGCAAAAGATAAGAATTCTGGAAAAGAACAATCTATTATTATCAAAGCCTCAAGCGGCCTATCGGATGAAGATATTGAAAATATGGTAAAAGATGCTGAAGCAAATGCAGAGGACGATAAAAAATTTGAGGAGATTGTTAAAACAAAGAACAATGCAGATATGTTGGTTCACGCAACTCGTAAAACAATTGAGGAGTCTGGTGAAAAACTAACTGATGAAGAAAAATCTGAAGTAGAAGCAGCAGTCGTAACATTGGAAGAAGCCATAGCTTCAGAAAGTGTTGAATCAATGGAAACAGCTACAAAGACTCTAAATGATACTTTGACACCTCTTACACAAAAGCTTTACGCTCAAGAGCCTGAAGCTGGATCTGAAAATCAAAATGATGAGGCTTCAAATGATGCCTCTGAAAATACAGTTGATGCTGAATACGAAGAAGTAAAAGACGAAGACGATAAGTAGTTTAATTAAATGTCAAAGAGAGACTATTACGAAAGCCTAGGAGTTTCTCGAGACGCTTCCGCAGCTGAACTTAAAAAAGCCTTCAAAAAAAAGGCAATGAAGTATCATCCTGATAGAAATCCAGATGATCCCAAAGCTTCTGATAAGTTTAAAGAGGCCGCTGAGGCTTATGATGTCTTGTCAGATTCGCAAAAAAAATCAGCATATGATCAATTTGGCCACTCAGGAGTCGAAGGTATGGGCGGCGGTGGGCCAAACTTCAATGATGTAAATATAAATGATATTTTCGGCGATATTTTCGGCGATGTTTTTGGAACAAGATCCTCATCAAGAAGAACTAGACGAGGTTCAGATCTTCAATATAATTTAGATCTGTCTCTTAAAGAAGCTGTTCTTGGTATTCAAAAGAAAATAAAAATTCCATCTCATAAATCTTGTAATGATTGCAATGGGAGTGGTGCTGCTAATGGTTCAAGTCCTTCTGTTTGTTCCAACTGTAATGGGGCAGGTCAGGTTAGACTTCAGCAAGGATTCTTTTCTGTTCAACAGCCTTGCTCATCTTGTTCAGGCTCTGGTCAAATAATTAAAGATCAATGCAAGCCGTGTCGAGGAGTTGGCGCCACCAAAGAAAACAAAACTTTGTCAGTAAATATACCCTCAGGTGTCGATAACGGAGATAAGGTAAGATTAACAGGCGAAGGTGAATGGGAAAAAGGAGGACAATCTGGTGATTTGTATGTTGCAATCAGAGTGATCGATAATCCTATTTTTGAAAGAGAAGGTAAGGACTTATATATAGAAGCACCTATTCCATTCGAAACATCTATTCTTGGCGGCTCTATAAAAATCCCAACATTAGAAAGTGTTATATCTTTAAAAATTCCTACCCAAACTCAAACAGGTAAAATTTTTAGAATTAAAGGAAAGGGGGCTTCGGTAGTAAGAGATAGCAGAAGAGGTGATATCTTATGCAGAGTAATAGTAGAAACTCCATCTGACTTAGATCGAAAACAAATAAAATTATTAAAAGAATTTACCGATTCACTAACTCAAGCTAAAAATTATCCAGGCACTGAATCTTTTATAAATGCATCTGAAAAAATAAAAGAATAATATGATTAATGTTCTTATAAATGGGCTATCAGGAAAAATGGGCTCATCAATCTTTGATGTTTCAAAAAATCACAATAATGTTTCGATATTAGAAAACAATGATATCTCTAATGCAGATGTTGTTATAGATTTCTCTAGACCAGAATCAACTTTAACGGTACTCCATAAATGCATTGATTTAAAAAAGCCTTTAGTAATAGGTACTACAGGCTTTAATAGTAAAGAAATTCAAATAATTAAAGATGCATCACAAGAAATACCAATATTACTTTCCTACAATATGAGTAAAGGTATTTTTATACTAAAAAAGTCGATTAATGACTTCTTATCTCAAAATGATTCTAATCTTTCATGCTTAATAGAAGAAACTCATCATAAAGAGAAAGTTGACTCCCCTTCTGGGACGGCAATAGAATTAAAAGAATTAATAGAAAATCACGATCTTAACAATAAAATTTCATCGATAAGCATTAATTCATCAAGAGTTGAAGGTATCTTTGGTGTTCATAAAATTATTTTTTCAAATGATATAGAGAGCACTGAATTTAAGCATGAGGCACTCTCTAGAAATACTTTTGCTAATGGCGCCATTGATATTGCAAAGTTAATAATTGAAAAGGACGAAGGTATATACAGCTTGGAAGATTTTTTTAATACCAAATAGCTTTAAATCATGCTTATTTTTCTATAGAATACAAAAACTTTTAACACGAAAGTTCTAAATTTTAAAGTTGGGGTGCTCTTTTGAGTCAGCTTTATAGGAACTGGAGAATAACCCCACGGAGAAATAAATTGAGTATAGTTTCAGTAAAAGACCTGTTACACGCAGGCGTTCATTTCGGTCATCAGCAAAGATTTTGGAATCCAAAAATGGATCAATATATCTTTGATACAAGAAAACAAATAAGTATTATTAATCTTGAGATAACTCAAGAGCAAATCAATGCTGCTGCCTCAAAAGTAGAAGACATATGCTCTAAAGGAAATAAAGTTCTATTTGTTGGTACTAAGAGATCTGCAAGCAAAACAATAAAAGATGAAGCTTCCGCAATTGGACTTCCTTATGTAAATAAAAGATGGTTAGGCGGAACATTAACTAACTGGAAAACCATTAGAGGGTCTGTTAGAAGACTACAGGATATTGAAGAAATGGTTTCATCAGGCAGAATGGAAAAATTAATTAAGAAAGAAGCAGTTGATATTCAAAAAGAATATACAAAATTAGAGGCAAGCGTTGGTGGCATTAAAGATATGAAAGGATTGCCCGATGCTATTTTTGTCATTGATGTTAAATACGAAAAAATTGCTGTATTAGAAGCAAAGAAAATGGGGATTCCTGTTATTGCTTTAGTCGATACTAACTCAGATCCTGATGGAATCGATATGGTAATTCCTGGAAATGATGATGCCATAAGATCTATAAGATTGATTACAAAAATTATTGCTGACTCCTGTGCAAGAGGTCTAGAATCATCAAAAGGGTATTCACCTAAAATGGATAAAGAGTCATCATCACCTGTCATCCAGACTCTAAAAAAAGAAACTCCAGTTAAAGAAGAAGTAGTTGCTGAAGAAGTAGTTGCTGAAGA
>CAZTGS010000028.1:0-9709 GCA_964613455.1 uncultured Gammaproteobacteria bacterium
CAGTCTTGTTTTTGATATTCAAGCATTAACAAAATTCTAATATAGCTCTTGCGAGTTTGTCAAAACCTATAATATCTTTAGAAGAAACTGGTATGGCTTCACAGTCTTGCATTTGTCTATTAACAGCAGCAACCGCTTTTGCTTTTTGATTATTAGACAGCTTATCACTTTTTGTTAGAACTGGAATAAAGGCAACATCCGATGAATTACATAAATCAATCATATCTCTGTCGCTATCTTTAAGCGGGTGGCGAATATCCATAAAAATAACCACTGCCTTGAAAGATACTCTCTTTGCAAAATACTCTTCTAGAAGCGGCGCCCAATCCTTTCTTTTATGAAAACTTGATTTAGCAAAACCATAACCAGGAAGATCTACAAATTTTAATGACTCATTCACTCTAAAAAAATTAATTTCAGTTGTTCTGCCGGGGGTCTTACTTATTCGAGCTAGTTTTGGGTTTTCTGTAAGAGCATTTAGAGCGCTAGATTTACCAGCATTTGACCTTCCAGCCAATAAAATTTCTACACCCTCATCATCAGGAAGGTTTTTAAACTTGGTTACCCCAAGCATAAACTCAGATTCTTTAAAAAGGTTTTTCATTTAATCGTTTATATCATACCAACCTATGTTTATAATACACATCACTAAGACACACTTATTAAATTTATGAAATCATTTTTGGTATTCATCGTATCGTTTAGCTTAATATTTTCTATTAATGCTGCTGAAAAATCTGCTGGAGCAGAAGACATGCCTCATGGCTTTAAAATTGGAGATGCTGCAAAGGGATCTGCTCTTGTTGGAGTGTGCGCATCATGTCATGGCGCTGATGGGAATAGCATTAGTTCTGATTGGCCAAAACTTGCCGGACAGAATCAAAGGTATCTTTACGAACAACTCCAATATTTTAAAGATGGCGAAAGAAATAACGCTTTAATGATGTCAGTGACTCCTTATCTTCAATCTCTTAAAGACGATGATTTATTAGATATCGCAGCATTTTATTCTTCTAAAATGATCACTGGTGGTCAAGCTAAAGACGATAAAGAGCTTCTTGAGCTAGGGTCTACTTTATATAGATTTGGTAATATGAAAAAAGGAATTCCAGCCTGTACAGCATGCCATTCTGTTTATGGTCAGGGCAACAGCCTAGCTGGCTATCCAGCTATAGCAGGGCAACAAGTTGGCTATTTAACCTCATCATTAAAGGCTTATAGATCAAAAGATAGAAATTCTGGAGAGCAAGCGCTTATAATGCAATCTATTGCTCAAAATTTAAGCGATCAAGAGATAGATGCGCTTGCTAATTATATGCACGGACTATACAAATGAAAAAATACTTAAAAAACTTTACTAAATTTTCTTTAATTGCATTTTTTGCTTTATCAATTAATGCTGAATACAAGTTAGGCGCAGATTACCGAATGGTTAATAACCCTCTTCCAGTAAAGAGAGATGGGATTGTGGAAGTAACTGAGTCATTTTGGTACGGCTGTGCTCATTGCTACTCTTTTGAACCTTTTGTAAATTCATGGAAATCAAAGCTTAACGATGATGTAAAATTTACTAAGATGCCTATTACGTGGGGCGGCATTCATCAATTGCATGCTTCACTTTATTACACAATAGAATCACTTAAACTTGACCCTTCCACTCATTCAGCAGTTTTTGTTACTATTCACAAAGAAGGTAATTTTTTACAAAATCCAAAGGCTATTGAAGAGTTTTTAGGAAAATTTGGCGTTGCTCCAGAAGTTACTAAGCAATACCTGAACTCCTTTGGAGTTAAGCAAAAAGTTAATATGGGAATAAAATACGCAAGAGAACTAAAAATTTCATCTGTTCCAATGATGATTGTTGATGGCACCTATGTAATAGAATCTAAAAGATCTATGGCAGAAATGCTTAAAGTTGTTGATCACGTTATAGAACTTCAAAAACCTAATTCATAGAGATAAATATGAAACGAACACATTACCTAATTGTTTTACCATTATGCGCGATCTTCTTGTTTAATGGAAAAACTTATAACGATGCGGTTGCCAAAAGAATAGGACTGGAAGTAAATATATGCTTAGAAGGCCAAGACTGTGGAGCTTCTGCTGCAGCATCAACAATGACAGCATCAAGCTCAACTACTGTAGAAAAAGTACAACTCTCCGAAGGGTCTGAGCATATTGTAAAAATGCTCAATGCTGGAGACGGTGGGAATATGATATTTGAACCTGCTGTGATAAAAGTTTCTAAAGGTGACACTATTCTTTTTAAAGCAGTGGATATGCTCCACAACTCTGCAACTATTGATGGAATGGTTCCTGCTGGAGCTTCAGAATGGGCTAGCGAACTAAGTAAAGATTTCAGTATTGCTCTAGATACTGAAGGCGTATATGTCTATCAATGCGATCCGCATGCAATGATGGCTATGATTGGAGTAATTCAGGTTGGCGAAGCAGTAAACTTAGATGCAATTAAAGCTGAAGCTGATAAAAAGAAATCAATGTTTGTTATGAATGCTGACAGAATAAGCAACTACTTATCTCAACTCTAATCCTTTTCTAAATCTGATATCCTTTTTTCAAGATCTTTTGCTATCTTATTCAAAGAATCATATTTTGATTTGCTTACATAGCCGCTTTTTTCAATAACATTATTAAGCTCAGGGGCAATATTTTTTTCAAGGTTCTTTAATAAGTCTCCTGGTATTAATTTATTAATATTTTTTAACTCTTTTTCAAGAATGCTAAAAATAGCCTTAGTAACTTCATTTTGACTCATTTATTTTCTCAATTAGATCAACACTATCTTCCCAATTATAAAGGGTTTCTGGTTGATCTGTATCCAGCTTCCATTCATCATTTTTTCTATTAAACCATATTGCTTTTATACCAAGTTGCTGCGCACCATAAACATCATTTATTTGATGATCTCCAATATGAAGTACTTCTTTGAATGAGATGTTGCCATGCTCTTCCATCGCTTTAGTAAAATGAGGCATATTGGGCTTATTGTCTTTGACGTCTTTTGAATTGATTGAAAAATTAAAAAATTGGCCTATTTCAAATTTAAAGATATCTGCATTACCATTAGTCAGAACCCCTAGACTATAGGATGAAGAGAGTTTTTTTATTGAATCATAAACTCCATCATAAAAGGTTACGGCATGACGCTTCTCTAAAAACATTTTGTAAGCTTCATCAATAATATTTTTTCTTTCATTTTCATCACTAACAATACCTTTAAGTTTTTTATTGTATATTTCTCTTCTTAGGAGACTTATATCCCACTCAAGGTTTGGATCTTTTTCTATTAACTCTTTTCTATATTCCAAGAAGTCACTCATAGAACCCCATTGAATCTCTCCAACTTTCTCATGGAGCCAAGCACGAGTTTCTTTTTCAGCTTTAATAATTACGGGGCCTATATCCCAGAAAGTGTCATCAAGATCAAAGGTTATTAATTTAATATTATTCATTTTTTTGCCCTTGGATGCGCTTTGTCATAAATTTTAACTAAATGTTGATAGTCTAGCTTTGTATATATTTGAGTTGTAGAGAGAGAACTATGCCCTAATAACTCTTGAATTGTTCTAAGATCGCCACTTGATTCAAGCATGTGTGTTGCAAAGCTATGTCTCAACATATGGGGATGTATCGGGGGGAGGCCCTGCTTGGTAGCCAATCTCTTTAAGCGCAACTGAATACTTCTAACCGATAACCTAGAACCTTTAAGATTAATGAATAATGCATCACTTTCATTTGAATACTTCGATCTTTCATTAATCCAATTATTAATTGCATTCACTGCGTATCTTCCCAGAGGCACCAATCTAGTTTTTGAACCTTTCCCAAGGATTCTTAAAAATGTCATTTCTTCTTCAAAATCAGCCAGATCAATATTTGCTGTTTCAGATACTCTTAATCCAGAAGAGTACATAAGTTCAACAATTGCTAAATCTCTTATCTCTAAAGAATCATTGGGCTTAAAATTCAACAACTGATTAACATCCTCAGGAGATAGGACATCTGGAAGGTAGCTTGGCGTCTTTGGAGCTTTTACGAGTTCAAATGGCGAGCTTTCAACAAGATAATTTTTCTTTAAAAATCTAAAAAAACCTTTTGCAGATGAGAGATGCCTTTGAATACTTCTAGGGTTATTGTTAGATGCAAACAAGCTCCCAATCCAACCAGAGCATGTCTCATCAGTAATTCTTGAGTAGGAAGATACGTTTATTGATTTGAGGTATTTACCTAATTTTTGCAGGTCTCTCTTGTATGAGCTTGCTGTATTTGGAGAAAGGTTTTTAACCTCAGAGATATAAGATATATATTGATCTATATTTTCAAAAATAAAATATTCTTTAGACATCAACATTAACATCAACTGATGCAAATTTCTTTTCTAAGACATCTCTTATATATTCAATAAAGGTTGTATCTTCGTCGCCTAAGTATCTTGTTCTTTCATAACTACCAAGCATTAAAAGGCCTATCTCTTTTCCTACAACTATTACAGCAACTGCCATAGATTCAACTTTTGGGTCATTAAAAAGGAATTCCATTTTTTCATTCGAAAATGATCCGCAATGAATTGCTCCTTTATGAAAGGACATATCTGTTTTATTTTCTATTTCATCTATTTGGTTGTTGCCATAAAATTTTAGAATGCAGTTATTTACATTAAAGCTTTTCTTAAAATCTTTTTGTACTTCATTGATAACATCATCTTTTGAAGATGATTCCAAAATCGACAAAGTTAAGTCTTTAGATTTATTGAAGAGGTCCTCATTTAGAGAAGCAGTTTTAATAAAAGATGAGAGCAAATCCATTAAATCTTTTTGTTCATCTCTCAGTTTTTTTATCTGTCTTTCTAACAAAGAAGAGGCAGAACTTGATGAGTGCTTAAATCTAAGTTCACTAACTAGTGACTCACGAGATTCAAAAAAATCTAGGTTATCAAGAAGATATAGCTCAACTTCTTTAGAATCTATTTTATTATTCATTAATACTCCCTGAGTAAACAAAAGCAGTTGGCCCAGTCATTAAAATATTATTATTGTTCTTTTTAAATTTTAGCTCACCGCCAAAGGACTTAATTCTTACTTGCTTAAGTTTATCCATAAGATGAAGGAAGGCAACCGAAATAGATGCTGAACCGCATGATAAAGTTTCACCAGCCCCATTCTCGTATGTCCTTATATCAACAAAACCAGAAGAAGCTTTATATATAGAAAGGTTAATATTTAAAGGCTTTATACACTTTTCAAGTTTCTTATAAAGACCACCTAGATCCTCATTTCTTATAGACCTCTTTTTTATACAAAGATGAAGATTGCCTGCATCAACTAAATTAAATGAATCCTTAGGGATAATTCTTTTTATTGCATTTACAAGACTTTCATTAACAACATGCTCAGGACTACCAACGAGCACTTCGACATTATTTTTTTTAGGCTCACAAATCACTAGTCTTTTTTTAGTTTGAAAATTTAAAGGGCCAAGAGGAGCAAATTTATTTTTCCAAATATAAGAAGCAGCGCATCTTATTCCGTTAAGGCACATATTAGCCTGGCCTCCATCTGCGTTATAGAACTTAATATAAAAATCAGAGTTATATTTTGTTGGAGGTGATACCAAAATCAATTGATCAAACCCAATGCCAAGATTTCGATCAGATAATTTTTTAATAAATGATTTCTTTGGATTAAAATTTTTCTCAAGAGAATTCAAAACTATAAAGTCATTGCCGTTGCCATGCATTTTTTCAAAGTTAATCATTGATATTAATTTCTGATCTCAATAAATCTTCGTACGTCTCTCTTTTTCTTATCAGCGTGGCTCCACCCTCAGCTATCAAAACTTCGCATGCTCTAGGCCTAGCATTGTAATTCGATGACATTACAAAGCCATAAGCTCCTACTGTCTTGACCGCTAAAATATCTCCTTCATCCGCATCAATTAATATATCTTTAGCAAGGAAATCTGATGACTCACAAATAGGCCCAACGATATTCCATTTTTTATTATTTAGAGATTTCTCTTTTACATTACAAACTTCATGCTCAGCCTTATAAAGCGCTGGCCTTAAAAGATCATTCATGGCCGCATCTACAATTAGAAAGTTATCTTTTATATATTCGACCCTTGTAAGAAGCATGCCGGCATTTGCTGAAATACTTCTTCCTGGTTCGAGAATCAATCTTTCTTTTCTGTCTCGAAACTCCTCTTCAAGGCATGAGATAAGTTCTTTTGGAGAAGGCACAGTTTCATTGTTGTATGGAACTCCAAGGCCTCCACCCAAATCAAGGAAATCAACATGAATACCAATTTCAATTAGATCATCTGCTAGCTCAATAGTTTTTATAGCAGTTTTCTTGAAGCTCTCCAACTCTAATATTTGAGACCCTATATGACATGCTAGACCAACCATTTTTAGATCATCTGAGTTTGCTATATGTTTGCTTAGATTAATAATTTCTTCTTTTGAGGTTATGCCAAACTTATCACCCTTTCTTCCTGTGGTTATATAGTCATGACCTCCAGAGTCGATATCTGGATTAAACCTAATTGAAATAGAGGCAACTATCGATAATTCTTTTGCTACCTTTTCAATCTTATAAAGCTCTGATGCAGACTCAACATTGAATGATAATATTTTATTTAAAATACCCTCTTTAATTTCATCTTTGGATTTACCAACTCCTGAAAATATAATGGTTTTTGGGTCTGCTCCAACGGAGAGTACTCTATGCAATTCTCCCCCCGACACAATATCAAAGCCACAGCCCGAATCTTTTATTATTTTAAGTATAGATATATTGTTCAAGGATTTGACTGAGAAACAAGCTAGATTCTGTTTTTTTTCAAACGACTCAACGTATGCTTTTGCATTTGATTTTATTTTTTCTTTTGAATAAACGTAGGCTGGGGTATGAAATTGATCAGCTACATCTGATAAATTAACATTCTCGCAATAGAGCTCGCCAGATTTGTAATAAAAAGAACTCATTAAAGAACCTTAATATTATAGATATCAATCAATGGTCCTTTTACTCCACATCCCCCAAGAGAGGTGATCAGCAAAAGACTGATAAAAATTTTTGTTAAGTTCATAGTGCGTATTATGGGCAATTATGCCCATAATTGCACAGTATAAGATTAATATTTGTAGCTTTCTTCTTTGAAAGGGCCTTCTTGAGGCACATTAATATAATCAGCTTGATCTTGAGTAAGTTTAGTAATAACTCCTCCGAAACCAGCAACCATTAATGCAGCAACTTCTTCGTCAAGTTTTTTGGGAAGCACTTCAACAGTAATCATCTCTGCTTTTGTATCCTCATCATTAATATTTGCAAAACCTTGCTTATATAAATGTATTTGCGCTAAAACCTGATTAGCAAATGAACCATCCATAATTCTACTTGGATGTCCTGTCGCATTCCCTAGATTCACTAATCGACCTTCAGCTAAGAGAATAAGATAGTTTTTACTTGTTTGATCTGGAGTTCCATCAGGTTTTGTATCTCTAAATATTCTGTGAACTTGAGGCTTAATTTCATCCCAATAGTAGTTGTCTCTCATAAATGCAGTATCAATCTCATTATCAAAGTGACCGATATTACAAACGACAGCTGTATTTTTTAATGTAGCTAACATAGCAGAATCACAAACGTTAACATTACCTGTAGTTGTAACAATTAAATCAGTATTGCCCATTACTTGCATATCGATATCTGCTTCATTCCTTGTAACAGCACCGTCTTTATAACAAGACACAACTGCAAAACCATCCATACAAGCCTGCATTGCGCATATAGGATCCGCTTCGACAACACTTACTATCATTCCTTCTTGAGCAAGACTGGCTGCCGATCCTTTTCCAACATCACCATAACCAATAACTAAGCCTCTTTTGCCCATAAGCAACATATCAGTTCCTCTTTTTAGAGCATCATTAAGACTATGTCTACAACCGTATTTGTTATCATTTTTTGCTTTAGTAACCGAGTCATTAACATTGATCGCAGGTATTTTTAATTCACCTTTTTCTAACATTTCTTTAAGTCTATGAACTCCAGTAGTAGTTTCTTCTGAAACACCATGAATTGTTTCTAACATTTCAGGAAATTTTTCATGAACCATGGCTGTAAGATCGCTTCCATCATCAAGTATCATGTTTGCATCCCAAGGTTTTCCATCTTGACAGATAGTTTGCTCAATACACCACTCAAACTCTTCATCTGTTTCGCCTTTCCAAGCAAAAGTAGGAATGCCTCTAGCAGCCATAGCTGCAGCAGCATGATCTTGAGTAGAAAAAATATTACATGATGACCATCTAAGTTCAGCACCCAAATCTATCAATGTTTCCATTAACACTGCTGTTTGAATCGTCATGTGGATACAACCCATAATTTTCGCATTAGCTAAAGGCTGCTCAGCTCTATATTTATCTCTTAATGCCATTAGTGCAGGCATTTCATTTTCGGCAAGAGATATCTCTCTTCTCCCGAATTCAGCTAAACTAATATCAGCTACTTTATAATCGTTTTCCATTTTTTTTCCTTTATTTATCTATTTATTATTGTGAAATATCCGAAGCCTTGTCTGTTCTTTCCCATGTAAGATCAATATCTGATCTGCCAAAGTGCCCATAAGCTGCAGTTTGCAAGTATATAGGTCTTTTAAGATCAAGCATATTAATTAAACTCTTAGGTCTTAAATCAAACTCTTCTTCAACTATTCTAACTATCGCTTCTTTAGATATTTTTTCACTATTGAATGTTTCAACGTGTATTGAAGTTGGCTTAGCTACACCAATAGCATAAGAGACTTGAATTTCGCAGTAATCAGCAAGTCCTGCTGCAACTATGTTTTTTGCTACATATCTAGATGCGTATGCTGCTGATCTATCAACCTTTGAAGGGTCTTTACCTGAAAA
Organism: uncultured Gammaproteobacteria bacterium; assembly: GCA_964613455.1. Lineage (GTDB taxonomy): Bacteria > Pseudomonadota > Gammaproteobacteria > Magnimaribacterales > D2472 > SCGC-AAA076-P13. The sequence continues at coordinate 8,939 of CAZTGS010000028.1, forward strand.
AGCCCCACCCCCATGTCTAGCCATACCGCCATAGGTGTCCACAATTATTTTTCTTCCAGTTAAACCACAATCACCAACTGGTCCGCCAATAACAAATTTACCTGTCGGATTGATATAAATATTGGTTGAATCAAGAATCCATTCTTCAGGAACAACAGGCTTAATAATCTTATCCATTACTTCGGCTTTTATTTCTTCTTGAGACACATCCTCATCGTGCTGAGTTGATAAAACAACAGCAGAGAGTCCTTCGATAGTTTTCCCATCATCAGAATAAATAACACTAACTTGGCTTTTCGCATCAGGTCTTAGCCATTTAAGCTCACCACTCTTCATGACATCAGCTTGTTTTTTAACCAATCTATGCGATAAATCTATTGGAAGAGGCATTAAGGATTCTGTTTCAGTACAGGCATAACCAAACATTAAGCCTTGATCACCGGCGCCTTGTTCTAAGTTCTCGCCTTCGCCCTCAGTAACTCCCTGAGAAATATCAGGAGACTGTTCAAAAACAAGATTTGTGAATTCGCAAGTATCGCCGTTAAATCCATACTCGTCTGTATTATACCCAATGTCATTAATTGTTTTTCTAACGACTGGCTCAAGATCTGGACTGCCAAGAGAGGTTATTTCACCAGCGATAAAGACCATATTATTTTTGATCATTGTTTCACATGCAACCCTACTATTTGGGTCTTCAGCAAGATATGCATCAAGCACAGCATCAGAAATTTGATCACAAACTTTATCTGGGTGACCTCCAGAAACAGA
>CAZTGS010000029.1:0-7397 GCA_964613455.1 uncultured Gammaproteobacteria bacterium
ACTCATAGTCAATACCCATCTCTTCTGCAGTCCATATTGGGCGCATTGCTCTTGAGTTTTCTGTCCCGTAAATTTTTAACATTTTTTTTCTTTAATTTGTGTGGATATAATACAACTATTTAATGGTAATATTAAGGTTAATATATTACCATATTAATCACAATTACTATTTATAGCTTATGAAAACTGAAAATATAGCACCAGTATTTAGAACAAATTTAGATACAAAGTCTGAAAAATATATAAAAAACAAAGAGATGATGTTAGATAAATTAGTCTTTTTAGATGAATTATTAGATCTTGCAGAGATTGGAGGTGGCGCTAGACATCATGAAAGGCTAGCTAAAAGAGGAAAGATGCCTGTCCGTGAAAGAGTCATGAATGTTATTGATCCTGATAGTCCATTTTTAGAAATACAGCCCTTTGGTGGTTATGGAACAAAGGAATATAACGTAGGCGGAGGATGTGTTTCTGGCGTTGGAATTGTTTCTGGAGTTGAATGTGTGATATTTGCAAATGATCCAACTGTTAAGGCAGGTGCAATGACAGTATATGTTGGTGAAAAATGGAAAAGAGCTCTTGAGATATCTCGAGAAAATAAAATTCCTTTTATAAGTTTTGTTGAATCAGCTGGTGGCGATTTAAGTGTTTCAAATTTAAATACAGGTGATGTTCCTCCTATTGCTCCGTCAATTCAAACTACTCATTTTGCTGCAACAGGAAGATTTTTTTATGAAATGACAGAGTTATCCAAATTAAAAATTCCAGTTATCTCAGTAGTTTTTGGTTCTTCAACTGCAGGTGGAGCTTATCAGCCAGGGATGTCTGATTATAATATTTTTATAAAAGATCAATCTAAAGCATTCTTAGCTGGTCCTCCATTAGTAAAAATGGCAACTGGTGAGGAATCTGATGATGAAACCTTGGGCGGTGCAAAAATGCATTCAGAGAAATCTGGTCTATCTGATTATTTGGCTGAAGATGAAATGGATGCTTTAAGGTTATGTAGACAAGTTGTATCTCACTTAAATTGGAGCAAAACAGGCCCAGAACCAAAAAAAATAAGCTCAGAACCCCTTTATAATCCAGAAGAGCTTCTTGGAATTATAAGTGAAGATTTAAAATCAGCCGTTGATATTAAAGAGATCATTGCTAGATTTTCTGATGGCTCTAAGTTTGAAGAATTTAAACCACTTTATGGTCCAACTATGGTTTGTGGATGGGCTTCTGTTCATGGCTACCAGATTGGAATTCTTGGAAACAACGGCCCTATCTATCCAGAGTGTGCCGAAAAAGCAGCAAGCTTTATACAATTATGTAATAAAAGAAATATTCCATTAATATTTTTACATAATGTAACGGGGTTCTTGGTTGGTAAAGATTTTGAAAGTCAGGGAATTATTAAAAAAGGATCTCAGTTAATTAATGCTGTTTCAAATTCTATGGTTCCACATATAACAATTATAGTTGGTGCTTCTTATGGGGCTGGTACTTATGCAATGTCTGGGAAAGCTTTCAACAATCGGTTCACCTTTTTATGGCCAACTGCAAAAATTGCAGTTATGGGGCCAGAACAAATGGCAGGTGTAATGTCTATAGTTAGAAAGGCCAAAACTCTTAGAGATGGCAAAAAATTTGATGTAAAAGCAGATGAACAACTCAAAGCAATGGTCATAGATTATCTTGAAAAGTTATCCCAAGGGCTAGTTGCAAGTAGCATGTTAACTGATGATGGAATTATAGACCCTAGAGATACAAGAGATATTATTGGATTTTGTTTATCAATTGTTAGTAATGAGCCTATAGAAGGTGCAAATGAATATGGAGTATTTAGACTATGAATTTTAATTCATTATTAATCGCCAATAGAGGCGAAATCGCATGCAGAATTATAAAAAGTGCCCATGAAATGGGAATTAGATGCATTGCTGTATATGTTGATGCTGATAGAGATGCTCCTTTTGTAAAAGAAGCTGATGAATCTATTTATCTTCCTGATGGAGGATATTTAGATGGTAACTTAATTTTAGAGGCTGCAAAAAAGTCTCGAGCACAGGCTATTCACCCCGGCTATGGATTTTTATCTGAAAATGCTATTTTTGCTAGAAAAGTTATAAAAGAAGGTTTTGTCTGGGTTGGCCCGTCTGCACATGTCATATCGGTTATGGGAGATAAGTTAAAAGCAAAAGAATTGGCTATAAAAGCTAAAGTGCCTACTCTTCCAATGACTTCAGATCCAAAAGAAGCAAAAAATATTGGCTACCCTCTTCTTATTAAAGCAGCTGCCGGCGGGGGCGGAAAAGGAATGAGAATTGTAGCTGATAAAAAAGATCTTAAAGAGTCAATCGTAAGCGCACAAAGAGAGGCTAAATCAGGTTTTGGCGATGAAAGAGTCTTCATAGAAAGATACGTTGAGAAATCTAGGCATATTGAAATTCAAATTTTGGGAGATGCTCATGGCAATGTTGTTCATCTTGGTGAGAGAGAATGCTCTATACAAAGGAGACATCAAAAAATAATAGAAGAATCTCCATCTCCAAGAGTGAGCGATGAAATTAGAACTGCCATGGGAGATGCTGCTGTAATGCTTGCCAAAAAAATTAAATATCAATCTGCAGGAACTGTAGAATTTTTATTTGATGACAAGACTGGAGAGTTTTGGTTTTTAGAAGTAAATACTAGGCTTCAGGTTGAACATCCTGTAACAGAAGAAGTTACTGGAATAGATTTAGTTTGTGAACAATTGCGTATAGCTAGAGGTGAAGATCTTGGTTATGAACAAGATGATATTGAATTTAATGGTTCGGCAATAGAAGCAAGACTATATGCAGAAGATCCAAATAATGATTTTCTTCCAGAAATAGGTACCCTAATAGCCTTTGAGGATGGCTATGATGCAGATGCGAGATGGGATTCAGGAGTTACCAGTGGCTCAGTTATTGGTACTGACTTTGATCCAATGCTTGCCAAAGTAATTTCTTATGCGCCAACACGAATAGATGCTGCTGGTAAACTTGCCAGAGCACTAGAATCTGCCCACATTGGAGGTGTTAAAACTAACAGAGATTTCTTGATTGCCTGTCTCAGATCAGATGAATACTTGAGTGGCGATACAACCACTGACTTTATTGATCGAGTAAAGCCGCCTAGAACTTTAAATTTATCATCAGAAGAGATTGAACATGTAACATCATTAGCGGCCTTATGGATTCAAAAAACAAATAAAGAAAATACAAGTCTTTTAAAATTTATGCCAAGTGGTTGGACAAATGGGAGACTGCCTAAACAAAATGTAACTCTCTTACTTAATGAAGATTCTTATAAAGTAGAATATAAATACGACAGAAATTTAGGTTTTATATTTGATTCAAATAAAGTTGCAAAAATTCATGATCAAAATGAGTTTGGGTTAGATGTAGAGTTTGATGGTAAAAGACATTTTTCTAGAATAACTATGTTGGATGATCAAGTGCTTGTTCATATGCCATATGGCGATGTTATGTTAAAAGTTAAGCCTAGGTTCGTCACGCCAGGGCTTGAGATAAAAGCTGGAGGTTTAGTTGCCCCTATGCCTGGAAAAGTTATTGACCTTAAGGTTAAGAAAGGCGGCAAGGTTAAAGCAGGAGATACATTAATAATTCTTGAAGCTATGAAGATGGAGCACTCCATAAAGGCATCTGAAAATGGCATAGTTTCTGATTTATTAGTATCAGTAAATGACCAGGTAGAAAATGGAGCCCTTCTTATGGTAGTAGATTCAAAATAATGTATTACTCTGATCAGGTAAGAGAAGTAGAAAAGAGTTCTGTAAAAGTCCTTACCAGTAGACATCATGAAATAATAAATCTACTAGAAAAAATGCTTGAAAAAGGTATTCCAGATCTAACTATGTCGGAGCTAGCATCAAAATTAAAAATCTCTTTAAGAACTTTGTATGAAATTGCTCCTAGTAAAGATCAACTAATAACAATGACGATTGATAATATTTTAAGAAGGCTAGGAAAAGATGCGTTAGATGAAATTTCTACTATTCAATCTCCTTTCAAAAAATTACAGAAATATTTGAGTACAGTTAATCAAGCAGTGGGACCAAAATTTGATAAATTTATGAAAGACTTAAGTAATGTGAGTGGATCATCTGCTATGGCAGATTATCATGAAGACTTTATTACTGGTTACATCGAAAAACTTTTAAATGATGCTTTAAAGGCAAAAGAGATAAGAAAAATAGATACAAGAGCATTTGCTATTTTACTTGGTGGCATTGGTAGAGAGTTTTCTAAAGAAAAGAATAGAATATCAATAGATGTTTCACCTGAACAATCTGCTAATTCAATAACGCGAGTTATTTTAGATGGGATAAGACTGGAGAGTTAAATTGAGTAATAAAGTAATTAAAATTGCAAACTGCAGCGGCTACTATGGTGATAAGTTATCTGCAGCCAAAGATATGATTGATGGTGGTCCTATAGATGTTTTAACTGGGGACTATCTTGCAGAACTCACAATGACAATTTTATATAATCAGAAACTTCAAAGAGGTGAAGATAAAGGTTACGTTGGCACATTTCTTAAACAAGTAAAAGAAATTGCAAAAAGCTGCAAAGAAAAAAATATTAAAATTGTTACTAATGCAGGTGGGCTGAATCCAAGCTCAATGGCAAATGAAATTGAAAAAATATTAAAAGAGTTGTCTCTTGATATGAAAGTTGCATATATTGAAGGTGATGACTTGATGCCTAGAATGGACGAACTTAATAAATCTGGTGAAGATTTTGTCAATATAGATAAAAATAAAAAACTAAATGATTCAGGTTATACAACCTTAACTGCGAATGCATACCTTGGAGCTTGGGGTATAAAAAAAGCCTTAGATAATGGTGCTGACATTGTTGTTTGTCCAAGGGTTACAGATGCTGCTGTGGTTATAGGTCCGGCGGCTTGGAAATTTAATTGGGATAGAGATAATTACGATGCATTAGCTGGAGCTCTTGCAGCAGGTCATATTATTGAATGTGGGTGTCAGGCAACTGGAGGAAACTACTCTTTTTTTAAAGAAGTACCAAGTTTTGAAAACGTTGGTTATCCTATAGCTGAAATAGAGGAAACTGGATCTTTTACAATCACAAAACATCCAGGAACAGGCGGTTTAGTTTCAGTAGGTACTGTTACAGCACAATTATTATATGAAATTAGTTCACCAGCCTATATAAATCCTGACGTTGTAGGTCATTTTGATACCCTTAAAATCGAAGAAACCTCTAAAGATAGGGTCTATGTCTCAGGATGTAGAGGAAGTACTCCTCCACCTAGTCACAAAGCGTGTATTAATCTTGCTGGTGGTTTTAGAAATGGAATGGAGATTATCTTAACTGGTTTGGATATTGAAAAAAAAGCTAAGTCATTTACTGACACATTATTTAAATCTTTGGGAGGGATTGATCAATTTGATGAGGTCTCGATGGATCTCCACCAAACTCAAAAAAATAATCCTAATTCAAATGAAGAGGCGATGGCCTCTTTGTCTCTTTCTGTTAAATCAATGGATCCAAACGTTGTTGGCAGAATGTTTAGCGCCAAAATAATTGAATTATCACTAGCAAGCTTTCCTGGATTCTTTGCTCAAGGTGGAGTTAAAGCAAGTGGCCCTATTATAGTTTATTGGCCTGCATTAGTAGACAGCAAACATATAAAAGAACAAGTCTATGTAGACGGTAAAAAAATAGAAATTCTTCCAACAAGTCAATTAGGTCTTGAAGAGAAATATTATCAAAAAGAACCAATAGATATTCCAGAAGCTCCAAAAGGAGTAACAAAATTAGTGTATTTTGGTGAAATATATGGAACAAGATCAGGTGATAAAGGGGGATGCGCTAATTTAGGAGTTTGGGCAAAAAAAGATATGGCTTATTCTTTTTTATATGAGTTTTTGACTGTAAAAAAATTAAAAGAGTTACTTCCAGATCTGGAAAAATTTAATATAGATAGATACGATCTTCCCAATATTAAATCTCTTAATTTCTATATTCATGATATTTTACAAGACGGCATTTCATCTAATAATAGAAAGGATGGTCAAGCTAAATCCCTTGGAGAGTACCTTGGCGCTAAACTTATTGATATCCCTAATGAAATCTTGGAAGATAAATTAATATGATAAATAAAAACCTATCCCTTGACGGACTAATCTTTAAAGCTACAAAAATTGATAACTCAAATAATATTTTGACTATTACTTTAAATCGTCCAGAAAAAAAGAATGCACTTAATAACGTAATGATTGATGAAATTAACTATGCTTTAGCTTATGCAAAGCAAGAAAGAAGTGTTCGTGTTGTTGTAATAGCTGCTGAGGGTGATATTTTTTGTGCTGGAGCTGATTTAAATCGAACAGAATCAGACTCGAATGTCCCTAAAATAGAAGGAGCTGAAGATATAAGCTTGGCTATTAGGCATCTTTACAAACCAGTAATATGTAAAATACAAGGATCTGTTTTGGCGGGTGCACTGTTAATGGTAACTAACGCCACACATGCCATTGCAACAAAGGAAGCTAAATTCTCTGCACCAGAAATTAAACGCGGACTTTGGCCTTTTATGGTTATGGCAGGATTATTTAGAGTGATGCCAAAAAGAGCGGGATTAGATTTCATTATGCGTGGTGGTTTTATTGATTCAGAAAAAGCAGAACAGTGGGGTTTAATAAATTACTCAGTATCTTCAAATGAATTGGATAGTACTGTTGATAGTTTAGCCAAAGAATTAGCCAGTTTGGCTCCTGGAACAATGCAGTTTGGACTAGAAGCATATGAAAAGCAGGATGGGATGGTTTTTGATGAAGCGTTGCCCTATCTTCAAGAACAAATTGCTGAATGTTTTAAAGGCAATGATGCTAAAGAAGGAATTGCAGCATTTTTAGAAAAAAGAGATCCTAATTGGGATTAATTATTTATTAAAGGAAACTATTAAATGGATTTAAATTACGGATCTGAATACGAAGACTTTAGAAAAGAAGTTCAAGAATTTTGTAAAGAATGGAAAGGAGTAAATTTTAAAGACTCTGCCAAGGTTCCACTGGCACAAGCTTTTGAGTCAAGTGGAATAACAATGTCTAGGTCAAAGTGGCAATCTATTTTAATTAATAAAGGTTATTTTGCTCGATCTGTACCAAAAGAATACGGCGGCTTTGGAGGAGATACTGACATTATTAAAAATAGAATAGTTGCATCAGAATTCTCAAATGCAAAAATACCAACAGCCATGGGCGGTCAAGGTATAGATATGCTAGTCCCTACCCTCTTGGAGCTTGGAACAGAGGAACAAAAAAAACAATATATAAAGCCAACCCTTCATGGAGAAATGATTTGGTGCCAAGGGTATTCAGAACCAAATGCAGG
>CAZTGS010000030.1:0-6906 GCA_964613455.1 uncultured Gammaproteobacteria bacterium
ATTGAAGATGAACTGAAGCAATCCTACTTAAGTTACGCTCTCAGCGTTATACATGGAAGGGCTCTTCCAGATATTAGAGATGGCTTAAAACCAGTTCATAGACGAATATTATATGCAATGTATGATTTAAAAAATTCTTATAATAAACCCTATAAAAAATCTGCAAGAGTTGTGGGCGATGTAATTGGTAAATATCATCCTCACGGAGATAGCGCTGTTTATGATGCAATGGTTAGAATGGCTCAAGATTTTTCAATGAGATACCCGATTGTTGAAGGTCAAGGTAACTTCGGTTCCATTGATGGTGATCCTCCAGCTGCTATGAGATATACAGAAGTTAGAATGGCCAAAATAACAGATCAGATGTATGGAGATCTTGAAAAAGAAACCGTTACATACTCGCCAAATTACGATGGAAGTGAGTTTATACCAGATGTACTTCCTACAAAAATACCCACTCTTCTTGTAAACGGCTCATCAGGTATTGCTGTTGGAATGGCCACTAATATTCCACCACACAATCTTACAGAAGTACTTAATGCAAGTATAAATTTAATCAATGATCCAAAATTATCTATCGATGATCTTATTAAAGATATAAGCGGCCCCGATTTCCCAACTGGTGGAACTATTGATGGAAGGGCGGGCATTTATGAAGCCTATAAAACTGGAAGAGGTATTATCCACACTAGATCTAATACATCTATAGAAGAAGACGAAAAATCAGGTAAGCAGTCGTTAATAATAAATGAAATACCTTACATGGTTAACAAGGCTAGAATGCTTGAAAAGATAGCTGAGCTCGTTAAGGACAAGAAAATAGAAGGTATCACTGAAATAAGGGATGAGTCAGATAAAGACGGCCTAAGAGTTGTTATTGAAGTCAGAAAGGGAGACTCAGTTGAAGTCTTGGAAAATAACTTATTTGCTCAAACTCAGTTAGAGCAATCATTTGGTATTAACTTCACAGTTCTGGTTGACGGGCAGCCTAAAGAAGTCAATTTAAAAGAAATGTTGGAAGCATTTATTAAGCATAGAAAAGATATCATCACCAAAAGAACCAAATATGATCTAAAGAAAGCTAAAGAAAGAGGTCATATAGTAGAAGGTTTGATGGTTGCTATAGCAAATATAGATGAAGTAATTACAATTATTAAGAAATCAAAAGATCCTAAGTTAGCTGCAGAGGCACTTTGCAAAAAAGATTGGAAAGCTGGCCCGGTTGAAGCAATCTTAAAAAAAGTTGGAAGCGACGCATGTAAACCCAAAGGATTATCTAAAGAACTTGGAATAAAAGGAAAAAAATATAAGATTTCTCCCGATCAAGCGAAAGCAATATTAGAGCTTAGATTAGGAAGATTAACTGGTCTAGAGCAAGATAACCTAAGCAATGAATTTGCTGACATCGTTTCAAAAATAATAGACTTACAAAAAATTCTTGATGACAAAGAAGTTCTTCAAAATCTTATGATTAGTGAGCTTGAAGAAATCAGAACTAATTTTGGTGATGAAAGAAGAACTCTTATTAATGATACAAGAAGAGGAATAACCAACGAAGACCTTATACCAGAAGAAATGAGAGTGCTTACTGTTTCAAGAAGTGGTTATGCTAAAACTCAGCCATTAGATGAATACAGAGAGCAAAGAAGAGGAGGACAGGGGAAGGCAGCTGCAGCAGTTAAAGAAGAAGATCTCATTCAAAATCTTTACGTTTTAAGTAGCCATATGCAAATTTTATGCTTCACAACTAAGGGCAAAGTTTTTTGGTTAAAAGTATATGAGATTCCAGTAGCTTCAAGAACTTCAAAAGGAAGACCCTTAGTAAACATGCTCAATCTTGATGATGATGAGTCGGTGAGCGACATTTTGCCTGTAAGTGAATTTTCAGAGGATCAGTTTATTTTTATGGCAACCAAAAAAGGTACTACTAAGAAAACTAGCCTAAGTTTATTCTCTAAAAAATATAAGTCTGGAATCAAGGCAATCAATCTAGATGATGATGACAAGTTAATAGGCACTGCAATAACCTCCGGGGATGATGAAATACTCTTAGCTTCTTCTTCAGGAAAGTTAATTCGTTTTAATGAATCGCATGTTAGGCAAATGGGAAGAACAGCCAGAGGTGTTAGAGGAATTAGGTTAAAGAAAGATGAAAGACTAATCTCTTTAATGGTTGGAGATCCTTTAAAAACTATTCTCTGCGTATCTGAAAATGGGTTCGGCAAAAAAACAAAACTAGATGACTTTCCTTCTCATAATAGAGGTGGGCAGGGCGTTATTTCAATGAAAACTAGTGAAAGAAATGGTTCAATGGTTTCTGCAGCTTTGGTTGAGGATGAGGATGGAATAATGCTAATTAGTGATAAAGGAACCATGATAAGAACATCTGTTTCTCAAATCCCAACATTAAGTCGAAACACTCAGGGAGTTAAAATTATTTCTCCTAAAGATGGCGAAAAGCTTATTGAATGCGTCACTATTCCTAACGAAGAAGACGAAGAGAATCAAGAGGAAGACTAATGCGCAAATTGAATTTCTGTGCAGGTCCTGCTGTAATTTCTGAACATGTTTTAGACGAAGTAAAACAAGAACTCCTAGAATGGGGTGACTCAGGAATGTCTATTATGGAAATGAGTCATAGGTCAAAAATTTATGACAAAGTTGCATGCGATGCAAAACAAGACTTCATAGATTTATTAAATATTCCAGATACACATGATGTTCTTTTTCTTCAAGGCGGAGCTACTCATCAATTTGCAATGATTCCGATGAATTTTGGGAAAGTAAAAGCAGACTATGTTCTTTCTGGGGCATGGTCAAAGAAAGCAATTTCAGAAGCTTCTAAAATAATAAATGTTAATACCATTGCATCATCAGAAGAAAGTAATTTTTCTTACGCTCCAAATTCAAATAAATGGAAGATAAACAGAGATTCTTCTTATCTTCACTATTGTCCAAATGAGACAATCCAAGGTGTTGCTATTCATGATATTCCTAGAACAGATATTCCCCTTGTTGCTGATATGTCATCAGTAATTTTAAGTGAGCCTCTAGACACATCAAGGTTTTCATTAATTTATGCTGGAGCACAAAAAAATATTGGTCCTGCTGGCTTAACCATGGTAATTATAAATAAAGAATTTATGAAAAATGATAACCCTGAATTACCCAATATTTTAAGATATTCTAAGCATTCAGAATCAGATTCAATGTTAAACACACCTCCAACTTTTTCATGGTATATGGCTGGTAAAGTTTTTAAATGGATTAAAAAATCTGGAGGCCTAGAGTTTTTCAGAGATCAAAATCATAAAAAAGCAGAAACTCTTTATAGTTTTATTGATAACTCTAGTTTTTATTCCAATCCAGTTGACGTTGAAAATAGGTCAATTATGAATATCCCGTTTATACTTGCTGATAGTAAATTAGATAGTGTCTTCCTTAAAGAAGCTGAAGATAACGGTTTACTGAACCTCAAAGGGCATAGGTCGGTTGGCGGAATGAGAGCAAGTATATATAATGCAATGCCGTTAGAAGGGGTTAATCAGCTCGTAGACTTTATGAAAGTTTTCGAAGCTAAATATGGCTAATAGAAATGAGTAATGAAAACCTTAAAAATTTAAGGTCCAAAATAGATAAAATTGATAAGGACCTACTAAAACTAATTCAAAAGAGAGCATCTCTTGCAGTTGATATAGGTAAAATTAAATCTAAAATTAGTCCCAATTCCTCATTTTACAAACCAGATAGAGAAGCAAGTATTATAAGAAATATTCTTAAAGCCAATGAAGATGGAGCATTGTCTAATACTAAAGTAAGAAGTATTTATAAAGAATTAATATCTGGCTGCCTTTCTTTAGAAGAGGCATTAAAAATATCATACTTAGGTCCTGAAGGAACCCATTCTGAGGCTGCTGTTGATAACCATTTCGGTACCTTGGTTTCAAGGATACCATCACCAACTATAGACGATGTCTTTTATCAAGTTATTAATGGCGAGTCTGATATTGGTGTTGTTCCAGTAGAAAACTCTTCTGAAGGCGTTATAAATACTACTCTTAACTGCCTTGCAGATAATGAGAAAATAACAATAATCGGTGAAATCTATTTAACTATTGATCATCAACTGGCCTCAGGAAATAAGTTTGATATTAAAGATGCATTTGCAATTGCTTCTCACCCTCAGGCTCTAGGTCAATGCAGTAAGTGGATTGAAAAAAATATTGGTTCTATAAAGCGACTTGAAATGCCAAGCTCAGCAGTCGCTGCAAAATATGCTAAAGAAAATAAAAATATTTTATGTATTGTGAATGCTCTTGCAATAGATAAATACAAATTGCAGCTTCAAAAGAAAAATATTCAAGATTACTCTGAAAATAAGACCAGATTTTTAGTTATTGGTCAAAATGAGATTAACTCAACTGGCAAAGATAAAACTTCGTTTTTAATCCAGACAGTCAATAACCCTGGCGCTTTAATAAATATTCTAAGACCTTTTGAAAAAAGGAAAATAAACTTAAGTAAAATTGAGACACGACCTTCAAGAGGAAATATCAATTCCCACGACTTTTTTATAGACTGCGTTGGGCATAAAAAAGACGCTAAGTTAAAACTCGCTATCAAAGAAGTTAAAGAAACCGGTTCACTTGTTAGGATCTTAGGGTCTTATCCTCAGCATGTATGAGCAATCTCCTAGACAATTTAAATAAGGGTATTTCAGACTTGCATCCCTATGAGCCAGGGAGGTCCATTGATGACGTCATAGCTGAATATAAGCCAACTAAAGTAGTTAAGCTTGCTAGTAACGAGAATCCATTGGGACCATCACCAAAAGCCATAGAAGCTATAGCAAATGCAAGCAATGATCTTCATTTGTATCCAGATGGCGACTCTAAAAAACTAAAATCTTTAATTGCACAGCATGAATCTTTAAACAAAAATAATATTATTATTGGTAATGGTTCAAATGAGGTTTTAGAACTAGCAGCAAGAGCTTTTTTAAATAAGGATTCCAGTGCTTTGATGTCAAAACATGCTTTTGCTGTCTATAAGATAGTTACTCAGTCATGTGGATCAGAAATCATTGAGGTTCCTACAAAGAACTGGAAGCATGCTTTAGAAGACTTCCATAAATTTTTAGATGACTCAGTAAGGGTTTGCTTCGTTGCTAATCCCAACAATCCAACCGGAACATATAATTCTCATAATGAATTCGAATCCATGATGAATAAGATACCTTCATCTGTATTAGTAATTTTAGACTTAGCTTATTTCGAATATGTTGAAGAGGATGATTACGTAAATGTAAATGAATTATTATCCAAATTCTCAAACCTACTGATTACAAAATCATTTTCAAAGATTCAAGGATTAGCCAGTCTTCGAATAGGCTATGGAATGGCCAGTAAAGATTTAATTGCTGTATTAAATAAAATTAGACAACCTTTTAATTCTAATAGCTTGGCTCAAGAGGCAGCCTGCTGCGCAATTTTAGATAATGTACATATAGCCAAAAGTGTTAAATTAAATAAAGAACAGAGAGCTTACTTGATTAGCAAGCTTAGTGAAATGGGCATGGAATGCATTCCTTCTCAAGGCAACTTTATATCCTTTAAAGGCAATTTTATAGCTAAAGATTTATTTACAAGTTTAATGAAAGAAGGTGTAATTGTGCGCCCAATTGCTTTGTATGATATGCCAGAATTTATTAGAGTTACCGTTGGAACTGAAGATGAAAATAACTATTTTCTTAAAAAGCTCGAAGAGGTTTTAGCATGAAGGAGCCTATAAAAGAAATCTTAGTCATAGGCCTTGGATTAATTGGTGCATCTATAGCAAAGGCATCTAAGAACAAAGGTTTAATAGTTCACGGGTATGATATTGAAACAGAAAGCCTATCAAGGGCTCTAGAAAAAGATATCATTGATCACAGTTTTAGCTCTATTGAATCAATTAATAACTCACAACTAGAAAAAAATATTGATTTAATAATCATTGCAGTCTCGCCAAAAGATACCAAAGAAGTAATTGATAGCATTAAAAATTTATGGAATACATCCATAACAATAACTGACACTGCAAGCGTAAAAAATCATTTAAAATTTGCTTCTGTTTCCAATATAGTTTTATCACACCCTATAGCTGGCTCTGATAAATCTGGTATATCAAATGCCAACGATAGTCTTTTCAGCAATAAGAAAACAATTATATGCAATCCTTTTAATGCAGATGCACATCATGTTGATTCTCTCAAAGATTTCTGGAAACATGCACTTCAAATGAGGGTTTCAGAAATGACAGTTAAAGAGCATGATGTTTTATTTGCCATGACCAGTCACTTACCTCATCTAATATCTTATGCGCTTATGGATTCGATAAGACTTTCTTCAAAAGATGCTGGCGACAATGCTGGAGGTGGTTTAAAAGAATTTATAAGATTAAGCGGTTCGAATCCAAAAATGTGGAGAGATATCTTTGAATTGAATGATCAAAATATTATTAAATCCTTAGCAGGCCTTCAAATATCTCTTAATAATCTCCTTGAGCTAATAACAAAGACAAAAGAAATTCCTGATGTATTTTCTCACTCAGATTTATTAAAGGACGAGCTAGAGGAAATCAAGAAATACAAAGAAGATACCTTTTGAATTTATTTGCTAAAAAGACTCTTTCTATTAATGGAGAAGTTCTTTGTCCTGGAGATAAATCTATTTCTCAAAGAGCAGTAATAATTGGTTCATTATTGAATGAAGACATTGAGATTAATGGGTTTTTGAATGCTGAGGATCCGATTTCAACAGTAAATGCTTTAAACGCAATAGGCTCATCAATAAAGGTTAATAATAACTCAGTAGTAATCAAAAAAAGACCAATACCCTTTATTTCACCAGAAAGAAATGTTGATTT
>CAZTGS010000031.1:0-6179 GCA_964613455.1 uncultured Gammaproteobacteria bacterium
CTCAAAAAAGAACTTAAAAGATCAGTAGCATAAGAAAGTCCCAATGACCAAATGCGTTGTCTGCGAGAGTGACCTTATTGAAAGCTTTTCAACTTTAGATCAAAATAAATACTGGAAATGTAATTCGTGTTTGGCCAAGTTCTTAGATAAACATCATTTTTTAGATGAGACCACAGAAAAAGATCGTTACTTAGAGCATGAGAATATTATTGATGATCCTCGATACAGAAATTTTCTTTCAAGGTTATCAAAACCATTAACAGAGAGATTAGCGCCCGAAAGTAGAGGGTTAGATTTTGGATGTGGACCAGGCCCAGCCCTTGCAGACATGCTCGTTATGAATGGTTTTGAAGTAGATCTCTATGATCCATTCTTCTTCCCAAATCAAGATATCTTTTCTAAACAATATAACTTTATAACTTGTACTGAAACAGCTGAACATTTTCATAAGCCCTTCGAAGAATTTAAAAAACTCGACAATTTACTTTTGGAAGGGGGCTATCTAGGGGTAATGACAAGCTTTTTAACTGAAGACGAGGCATTTGAAAAATGGTATTACAGACGGGATCCTACCCATGTAACTTTTTACTCAGAAAAGACCTTTGAAGTTATTGCTCATCAACGCAATTGGAATTTTGAAATCGTATCCAAAGACATTGTAATATTTAGAAAATAAATTATTATTTTTCTTTAGTTGCTAGAATTAAAAGTCCTGCTGCGATTCCCATATTTTTATAAAAGTTTTGTATTTCATGGGCCTGAGAAGGGTCTCCAGATAGATCCCAAAAATTGTGAATATATACATTGATCAAAATGGTAAGAACAAACAAAGTTATTGAACTAAGTCTTAAGTACTTATTAAGCATTAAAAAAATACTAAAAATAAGTTGAATCGATATCACAATGAGTAAAGACAAATATGGAAGAGGAACTCCTTTGAGAGTCATTAATGACAAAGTTCCTGAAAAATCAAATATTTTCCCTATGCCTGGCAGTAGAAAATAAATTCCTAACAATATTCTGCCTACCGAGAACGCAACGTAATCTAATTTCTTTATATTTATCATATTAGTATGGTAACTTAATTGGATGTCTAAACTTTTTTTAATATCTCTATCAATTATTTTATTAATAGTTGCAATTTTTCTTGGCCCTAAAGCATTAAGGCTTTACCACTTAAGCAATCTTTATAACGAAAATACTATATCCACCAATTTCATAAATATTAATAAGATATTTACTGTCTCTGATCCTATGCCTGCATCAGAGAATCCTTATCAATTTGATACAAAAGAATATGAACTGCCTGAAACATATTTCTTTGAGGGCAAAGAACAAAACCTAGAAGAAGGCTTGTCTCATTTCAAGACAGATGGGTTAATCGTATTACATGATAATAAAATGCTTTACGAAAATTACTGGAATGCAAACTCAATTTCTACCCAACATATAGCCTTTTCTGTAACAAAATCTTTTGTCTCAGCTTTGGTGGGCATAGCTGTTGATGAAGCTTTAATAGAAAGCATAGAAGATCCGATTACCAAATATCTTCCTGACTTTAATGGAACAGGTTATGAAGGAGTTTCAATTAAAAATATACTCCAGATGTCTTCAGGGGTTGGGTTTAATGAGGATTATGGTGATCCTAATTCAGACATAAATAAATTTGGGAGAGCTGTTGCAAAAGGGTCTTCTTTTAGAGACTTTGCTAAAACCCTAAAACAGGCAAGAACTCCAGGCACTTTTCATCACTATGTAAGTATCGATACGCAAATGCTTGGTTTTTTATTAGCAGAAGTTACCGGCGTAACTCTTCAAGAGTATTTGTATGAAAAAATTTGGAACAAGATAGGCATGGAAAGTGGAGCTTATTTTATAGCTGATGATCTTGGAATTGAAATGGCCCTTGGTGGACTTAATGCCACACTAAGAGATTATGCAAAGTTCGGAATGCTATATCTTAATGAAGGCGTTTGGGATGGTGAGCAAATTGTTCCTGCTGAATGGATAAAAGCCTCTCATAATCCTGATGGCCCACATCTTAAGCCAGGAGAAAGCGACCTGTCATCAAGTCCTTGGGGCTACGGTTTGCAATGGTGGATTCCAGGAAATCCAGACACTGATTACACAGCAGCTGGTGTTTACAATCAATATATTTACATCGATCCAATATCTAACGTTGTTGTAGCAAAAATATCTTCAAATCATAGATTCACTTCTGAAAGAGAATTTTCAAAAGCGGCACATATGGCAATGTTTAGGGCTATAGCTAAAAGTACGAACAATTAAAATGACTAGGGTTATTAATTTTTTAGATAAATTTTCCTCATTTGATGATTTGTGGTCTCCAAAAGTCATCGCAGAGATGAATGACTACCAATTCAAGCTCGTAAAAATAAAGGGAGAATTTGTTATACATAATCATCAAGATACCGATGAGGTCTTTATTATTATCGAAGGAGAAATGAAAATCGAGTTTGAAGATCAAACAATAACTCTGAAAAGTGGCGAGATGGTAGTCGTTAAGAAAGGAGAAAAGCATAGGCCTGTAGCGGCTGAAGAGTGCAAAATAATGCTAGTTGAGCCTATTGGTATTGTTAATACCGGAGATGCCGGAGGAGACTTAACAGCTCCTGATAATGACTGGATCTAAAAATGTTAAAACGATCTTCTTTACTATTTATTTTCTTCTTATTTTCTTGCCAAGAGCCCGCACCTAAAAATACATATGTTCCACCAGGCGCAATAGAGCCCATAGAAACTATCTTACTCATCAATCAAGACTTTGATAATATTTGGAGACGTTTGCTTATGGAATTTGGAAGTGACTTTGAGATAAAGTCTCGTGATATGAAGGCTGGGGAATTGACACTCCTTTTTAATTCAAAAGAGATTCCTAAATATATAGACTGCGGAATGATGAATAAAGAGGTTTATGTTAACTATATAGACAGGATATTTGAATCTACATTAGACGGGCAAATAAATATAACTCTCGAGCCCATAGACAAAAATTCTACCTCTATTCAGACAATTGTAATGTATCGATTTATTTCAAAGGAAACAGGAACTAGATGGAGCTTTCAAACAAATAAGCCAAAATCTATCCTAGTAGGAAATCCTGCATACGGACTTGATCCCTATAGAGAATGCAGATCTAAGAATTTTTTAGAAGAAGTTGTTATGAAACAGATCGCTGAGTTAGAATAATTTACTATGAAAAAAATATTTATCATATTAATTTTAAGCATGCCTTTGCTGGCTGAAGACAGCAAAACAGTTTCTGATATTTTTAAAAGCTCTAATGCCAATCAAATAGTAATGGATATTGAGGCCGCACTAGCCAGAGCTCAGGCATCTCAAGGGATAATTCCTCTATGGGCGGCAGAAGAGATAACTAAGAAAGCTGAAATTAAATATATGCCGAATAAAGAGGTATCTAAAGAACAGGCAATCGTAAGACACAGGCTAGTTGCTAGATTAAATGTTTGGAAGAGATCAATAGAATTAGGAGCAGAGGAATATTTGCACTTTGGTGCCACCACAGTAGATATTTTTGATACCTTATTAGTGATTCAAGTAAATCAATCTATAGAATTATTAATCAATGATTTGTTAGACATAGAAGAACAGTTACTAGAAATAACAAAAAATAATATAGATACTTTTATGGCTGGAAGAACCATTGGTCAGCATGCTCTCCCAATAACTTTTGGCAAAAAAACAAGCACATGGCTTGCAGAAAATAGAAGAAATATTGAAAGGTTGCAACATGTTAAAACCAAGGTTGAACAATCTGGAATCCTAAAAGGTGCTGTTGGAACTTATTTGGGTCTTGGTGAGAAAGCTATAGAGACCGAAGCTCTTATGATGTTAGAACTTGGACTATCAAAACCATCTGTTGCAGATTGGCATGGCATTAGAGATGTTTTTGCTGAATATGGGCTAACTTTAGCTTTAATTTCAAAGTCCTTTGGAAGAATGGGTGAGGAGTTAACTCTTCTTCAAATGACTGAATTTGGTGAAACACTAGAAAATCTAGGAAATGGTGCAGTAGGAAGTAGCACTATGCCTCAAAAGAGGAACCCAAGAGGACCAGGTAATTTAATCGAGGCTTCAAGAGTGATACCAAGAATATCGGAAATAATATTAGACGATATGATCAATAGTTTTGAAAGAGACGGAGCAAAGAGTGACTCAGAAATTCAACTTATTTCTATTGCTGCTGAAGACATGATTGATGCAGCTAAGCTTATGTTAAGTCAGTTAGAAGTCAATAAAGAGATGATGAGAAACAATTTAGATAAAACGAAAGGCCTTATCTTATCTCAAAGAGTTACTTTTGAGCTTGGTAAAAGCATAGGAAAAGATAGCGCGAATGACTTAATGCATGACGTTGCTATGTTTGCTTTAAAAAATAATCTCACGCTAAGAGAAGCAATTAAAAGGAATTCAAAAACGGCTTCGCACTTTTCAGAACCAGAACTCGATGAGTTGCTTAATCCGGAAACATACATCGGTCTTGCCATAGAGCAAACGAAACAAATTATTAAAGAAATAGAAGAAAAAAGAATTAATTAACTGGTTATCTTATTTTTTCAATTTTAAGCTTATTGACATCTTCCATAATTCCTAAAAATGCCTTTGCAGATCTTTTCATGCCCTCAGCTGGAACCAGCTCCGGAATATCAAAAGTTGTATGATAAATAACATGGTCAATAATATGAAAACCAGGAGCCTTATCAGTTAGCTTTGGCTTATCAGTCATATGAGTATATATAGAGACACCATTTTCTATTAGTCTTCTGTGAAAAATTTCTTTTAGCTGATCACTTCCATTCACATTCCATCTAAATGAACCTATAGAGTTAGAAACCATAAGATCATTGTTAAACCAATATAATTGAGATTGACTCGGGTGTTCAAGGGTTATGATTGTTGCTACATTATCCCAGTCGTAATAGTCCTCAACTTCACGAACACTATATTCGCCATGATGATGATCAGGGTAAAAGAAGAGTGTCAGGCCTCTAGGCCTTTGAGATTTTTCCTTTTTTGAATAATATTCTGCTATTTCAAGACCAACGGCAATACCACTAGCATTGTCCATGGCTCCTTGGAAATAACCATCAGTATGAGCGCCTATAAATATTTCTTCTTCAGACATCCCATCAAGTCTTGCAAACATATATTGTGTCTCGAGATTCTCGATAACATCTATAGTTAAATTAAAATCAATAAATATTTTTTCTTCAAGCATTCTGTCTCTTAGAAGAAATCCTTCGTCTTGACTCATAGTCATTATTGGAGCTTCGAAAGAAGAGGCTGGCTTGCCACTAGTATTGTGGAAGGCGCCACCAGCAAAAACCCCATTTCCTGGAACACCCATAATGTTAATAATTAGAGCAGCACCTTTTTGAGATGCTAATTTATTAGCAAAAAATAGATTAGCCCTGCTGCTCGCAGAATGACTCCTGCCCCCAGGAACAAAAAAACTATAAATTACTACAGCCTTTCCTTTTATATCTTTACCAATAAAATCTGCTTCTGAGCCAAGACCAACCCATACAAGCTCAGTCTTTATTCTGCTATCAAGGTGTTTAATATTTTCACCGGTAGGAAATGCAGAAGATATTTCATAAGAATCTCCTTTAAATTTGTAGCTCATAGACCAGTCTGAAGGACGCCACTCTTTTTTTATAAATACCTTTTTTTTATCTATGCTAAAACCAAGATTCAATAATTTATTTTCTATATATTGCATAGTTTTTTTATCTTCAGGCGTTCCAGGAAGCCTTCCCCAATAGGGAGTCCTTTGACGACTTTCAAGAGCTATATTAGAAAGATCAATCACAACATCTTTCATCCTTTTAGGATTGATTGAAACAAAGTCTTCGGTTTTCCAATCTGGATAGCTTGATTCTGATGGGATAAGACTTCTATCTCTTGGAAGCCCTTTGCCAAAAATACCTTCTGCTTCTGGAGAAGATTTAATGAAAACACTCTCTTCATCTGCAAATATGGTTGAGGAGATAAAAGAAAATACACATAGAAATAATATATTTTTCATACTTTATTTTAGACTGTAAAAATATATACTCAATAGAGAGAAAAAATAAAGAGGAGAAAAAAATGAAAACTAATACAGTATTAATATTCACTTTTATAATGGCAATATC
>CAZTGS010000032.1:0-6037 GCA_964613455.1 uncultured Gammaproteobacteria bacterium
TCTGGAGGTCCGAAGATTTGATAGGATATTTGTTTAAGTCCTTTAGCTTGTTTTATATCTTTAATGATATCCATCCAACCCATAAATGTTATCTTCACTGGATTAAAAGTATCTACGTTTTTAACTAAACCATATTTAACCGGTGCTTGTTCTGGCTCAAAAGTTCCGAATATCCTATCCCATATAATTAGTAAGTTGCCATAATTTTTATCTATGTATTCTTCGTTCGAGCCATGATGAACTCTGTGATGTGATGGGGTATTAAAAACCCACTCTAGAGGCCCTAATTTATTTATGATTTGGGTGTGGCCCACTATTCCCCACAAAGTACTGATAACACCGGCAATAGCAATAATTGTTGGATCTAGCCCAATTAAAGGCAGTACTATAAAAAAGGGAATCTTTGAGACTGGTCCAAGCCATGCTTGTCTAAAGGAGACAGCGAAATTCATTTCTTCACTAGAATGATGACTCATATGAATAGCCCAAAGAAAGCGAACGCGATGAGATAAGCGATGATAAATATAGAAGACTAAATCAATCAAAACAAAAGTTAGCGCCCATATTGCCCAAAGAGGTAGTATTTCTACTAAATCAAAAAGCCTAAACTGATAAAGATAAAAGTGAAGACCAAGAGAAACTCCTTTTACTAAGTAAACTACAGAAATATTTCCAAGCAATAAACCTATAGTGCATAAGGTGTCCCCTCTTTTATAAAGAGATTTATTATTAAGATTAGATAAAACCACTTCGACAAGAATCATGGCAAATACTATAGGGACTCCAATAGCATAAACTTGGTTGAAAGTTATCTCAGTCATTTGAATTTTCTCGTTTCCAAATTAATTGATCAATGAATTTTCCTTGATTTGCGCTCAGCGTTAATTGGTGATTGTTGCTACTAAAATCATATTCACGAACAAGAGTAGTTCCTATCCATTGAGGTATGAGACTAGTTTTTATTTCATGATATACATTGTTTTCATCAACACTAAATGGTCCTGTGTAAGCAATGTAGCCGTGTGCTGCTAAAAAGTGATTTCGTAAATGGTGCATAGTGTCAGAATTTAAGGATAAATCCTTGCTGTCATTTAACTCATCTCTTAGCCGGGTTAATTCAGATCTGTTATCAGACAAGATAGGACGTTCTTTTTCCATGAGAGTTGCTGACACCCAACCTTCTTGGTTATATATAAGATATCCCTCAACAGCTCCTGAGAATGGCAGAATAATCTTTCCGTCAGGCTTTTGAATGCTCCATTCTGATAGATACCAGACCCCAAGAAAGCGATTTATATTTTCTTCAGTTTTCATAGCTAATTATTTAATGTCTAGAAGGTGGACCAGAATGCTTTCGTATCTTTGTCCAAAATATTTTGCATCATGACTGTGCCCTTGAAAAACCTCATATTTATATTTTATTCCCTTAGCGTCTAGAGTTTTATTAACTATTTTTTGTGGTTCTGGATAAAAAGTATCTAGTCCTAGACTTCCATGATCAAAATAAATTTTAGTATCTTTTAACTTATCTGCATTTTTCTCAATATATTTAATAATGCTTTCAGTAATGTCAGCGTCTCCGAACGTCTTGCTGTTGCCTAAGTTAAAAAATCGAAGAAAGTAGGCACTAGGATTAATACCAATCCAATGAGTAGATATACACCCTATAAATCCAAATAAATCTGGATTCTCTATTACGGTATTGATTGCAGACAAGCTACCCATGCTTGCCCCTATTATTCCCATATTAGTTTTATCGAGATTAGTTTGAAATTTATTTTCTAAAAAAGGTATCAGTTTTTTTACTATAAAACTTGGATAATTTTGTTCTTTTTTACCAATATAAGACCTATATAGTCTCTTTTTGATACCTCCCTCAAGAAGTTCAATTGTTTCATTGGGAAAGTACTCAGCATACCTTCGCGTTTCATTAAAAATTTGAGTATCTGCTCTTTTTGCGCTATCAATGGCAATGATGACGATATTATTACCTTGATATCCCTGCTCTTTCATATTTAAAAAGCTTTTATCAATATTCCAAGCTTTATCGTTATAAGAGTCTGCTCCATCAAATAACTCCTCACCGTCGTTCATAATAATAAACTTTGTATCTTTATCTATTTCTTTACTAAATGGATAATAGACCTGAACTCTTCTTTCATAAGATTGATTCGATTCTAAAAAAAACTCTTCAATAGTCCCAGTTGCAGGATTAGAAATAATATTTGTAGCGAAGGACATTAATATTAAATAAGATATTTTTTGAAATTTACTGTTAGTCATAATTTTAACTATAAGGCTATGGTGCCAATGTTTGAGGATATATTCAACGGACATGCTCAATGAGAAGAGTTGGAACGTTGTGAGTATGAGAGTTTATCGTTGCTACTAGTGTTTTTTCTTTTATGCCTTCTTTGATTGGCGTGACATCTACTCCTTCATCTAGGAGTCTTTTATGAGTTGCCTCTATGCTTTCAACCTCCCATGCTAGGCCCCATAACTTGTCATCTGGCTCTTTATCGTCTTTTTTTTCTATAACCTCTATGGTTGTTTTATTAAATCTAAAAAATAGCATCCTGCTGTTCCAGTGCTCTATAGTCTTATCAAGAGCTAACCTAATATTAAAAAGGTCCCTATAAATATCTATAAAGCCGTCTGCATCATTTGTATTAATTACAAGGTGATCAAGCTTGTTTACTGACGACGGCTTGAAAACTTCTGTCAAAGGTAGCTGGCCTTCAGTGTGTTCAATGATGAAAGTAAATATTCCTCTTGTTAATTCTGGCGGCAAGAATAAATTATTCCACTTTCTAATTTTCTTATCTTTAGAATTAATCCCTTCACCTACAGAGTGATCTGCGACAACAAATCCTCTTTCACGAATCCCCGATGTGGCTTTGTATATATCATCCGTCCCAAGGACTACTCCAATAAGACCTTCTCCACTTAGCTCTAAATAATAGTCGACAAGAGCTGCTCCAAGACCTTCTCCGGTTGCTGATAAAAGTTCAAAGTAAGTATTATTAAAATTAAATAATACATTACTGGTGCCTAGCTCTTTATGCTCTCCCTTCCAAACAGAAGTTACCCCAAATATCTTTTCGTAATTTTTTTCTGCCTCATCTAAGTCTTTTACGGCAATAATTAAATGATCGAGCTCCGTTATCATTTTTAGTTTATGGGTAGATTTTGTTGAAGGAACCTAAGCATGTTGCCGCCCATAACTTTTCTAATATCTGAATCACTTGTATTCATTTCAAGAAGCTCATGGGTTATTGCTACAAGCTCAGAGGTATCAAAGCCTGGAGTAATAGTTCCATCAAAGTCTGAGCCCAGTGAGACATGATCAGAGCCAACAAGCTGAATTCCATAGACGATGGCTTCTGCGACTGATTTAGGAGTATTGTCGCAAATAGCTCCATCCCAAAATCCCACACCAATAAGACCGCCGCTCTCAGCTATTTTTTGCATCAAGCTATCACTAATGTTTCTAGGTGATTCGCAGTATCCGTTGAACCCGGTATGACTTACAACAATTGGTTGGTCGGATATCTCAAGTACGTCTTCAACAACATTTTCTGATGAATGAGAGACATCAATAATAATATCTAAGCGAAGCATTTCATTTATTGCCTCTTCACCAAATTCTGTTAGCCCGCCTCCGCTGATTCCATGAAGAGAGCCGCCCAACTTATTATCAAAAAAATGTTGAAGGCTCATCATACGAAAACCTTTGTTGTATAAATTTTCTACATTATTTAAATTTCCATCTAAGGCATGAGAGCCCTCAGTTCCGATTAAGCCGCCTATTAATTTAGGGTTATCTATTCTTCTTTCCAGGAACTTGCTTAGGTCAGATTGAGATTCTATTAACATGAGATTTTGTGGATCTCGTTGGGCAAAGTCTTTGATTTTTTCTGCCTGGTACACCGCCCTTTCAAATAAACTAGACCATGTCTTGATAGGCCATCTTTGGACTATAGCCAAAGCAGTAATATTGTCACTAGCGCCTGTCTCATTGCTATCGTAATTCTGTCCTGAGGGTGATTTAGTAACAGTTGTAAACATCTGCAATGCTACATTCCCTTGTTGCAAACGAGGTATATCTGCATGACCGTAGTCATATGCTTTTGTTAGATCTCTATTCCAAAGAGCACTATCGGCATGCCAATCGCCTATTATCAGAGTCTCATGAATTTCTTTAGCTTTAACAGATACCTCAAAGGGCAAGTGATCAGACACTGGATTCATGCTTTTATCTAGCATGGCCGGCAGGATTAATAATGCAGAAATTATCAAAAAGATTAAAAATATAAAGAGGCTTAGTAGTATCTTTTTGGTCACTTTGGTTCCTATGCCTTTTCTATTTTATTAATAACAAGATAATAAAGCGGGCAAAGCAAAATTACGTTACGAATGACAACAGGGCCGATTACTTCAAAAAGAGCAAACGTGCTCATGCCTAATACGAAAAGAATGCAGAGCTCTGTTTTATTTTTAAGATACCCTTCTTTGAAAGCTGCTTTGATAATAAAAAAATTCACAGGTAGGTAAAGCAAAATTGCAGTTATTACACCGGGACTGAAATCATAATAATAAAAACTAAAGAATATATGAAATAAGGCATTTACAACCTGAGTTGTCATAAGAAAAAATAAAACTATATGCGCGCTTGCTCGATTATTTTTTATTAAATGAATGAAGACCATTATCAAGAGAAGAGAGATGAGCATTATCAAAACTTCCTCTGTGGAACTGGGGTTATTGTTTGCAAAATATCTTAACCTCCATTCTCTAAAATTAAATACGACATGCTCTTCGAAGTGGTGAAGTGCGTATATTAATGGGCCAAGAACAATAAGGTTTTTGAAATTTTTCATAGTTTTATTCTACACCAGCCTTTAAATTATTGACCTCCTGATTGAAATGCCTCATCGGCAACCCAGCTAATAGACCAATTATGGCCAAGGCGATTACCCTTATAAGTATCAGGCAGGATAGTTATTGAGCTGCCTGTGATTGAAATATCTTGAGGGTTAGGTGATAAGTCTTTAAATGCACTGTCTAATTGGTGCTGAGTTCTCCATTCAAAAAGAGCAGTATTGGGGTTGATTGTTTTTATATGCGAATAATTACAAGTATTAATTAGCAAATCATTGCCTAGCAAGGGTGAGGCAATGATATGAGCTTCAAGTGGCGTATTTCTTGTCCAGTTTTTTAAAACATGACTAACTAATATCCCGCCGTAGCTATGACCGACCAATATAACTTTGTTAAGGGAAGGATTTTCTGCCAATAGATTTGCGATATCCTCTGATAGCCTTTGTGCTGGAGCTTGGAAGCAACCCTGATCAGGCCATCGGTAGAAATACATTTCTTTCTTTTTAGTATTGATAGTCTTAAGCGGATACACCCACTCGTATCCTTGGCTTCTGCTGCCATGAACAGCAATGAAAATTTCTTCAGCGTCTAATAATCCAGACTCTAATGAATTGAGGCCTCTAGGAAGATCAATCAATCTTTGTCCTAATTTTTGTACAGAGACGTCATTAGCAAAATCAACAAGTTGAATATTTGGCTCCGGCGAATTACTGCAACTTGCAGAAAATAAACAAAAGATAAAAATATAGTTAATTTGCCTCATTTCTTATTCTTTCTGTAATTTAGATTAAGTTGGTTGTCATAATTATTAGTAAGATTGCAGAGGCAACCCATACTATAGATCTTAATGGTTGAAGTATTTTTGAAGAGGCTCCTGCGGCGGTTTTCATGCCAATACCAGAAACGTAAATTAAGGCATACAAAACTCTAGAAACTAGCCAGTAGCAAGCTAAAGACATGTTTTCATCAATCTCCATGACTACTGACAATATGGCTACTGTAAAAAATACAGGAAGTGATTCCATTAAGTTTTTAACTGCCTTGTCTGCTCTTTTGGCTTGGTCACCATTTGACTTAAGAATGTTTGGAAGCAAAAGTTGAATGAAATACAACAAAGCAGTCCCAGCGATTAGATTAACCATGATTTCTCCTATTT
>CAZTGS010000033.1:0-5819 GCA_964613455.1 uncultured Gammaproteobacteria bacterium
CTTTAAATGGCTTAGAAGACTTAAAATCATGAGAATGAATAAGCTCTCCAGAGAAATCACCTGGATATTCAGGATATCTTGGTTTGTGATGATGCCCATTACACACAACAAGCCCATCAAATATATTCAAATGCTTTTGTTCTGTATTGGAGTCTTTCCATTCAACTTCCCATGTATCATCGTCTAGTTGGTTGCAGTTAAGCACTTCTGTTTCAAATTTAATTAGTTTTCTTATATCAAAGTGATCCGTATAACTATTAAAGTAATCTAGTAACTCTATATGCGAAGGATAGTCAGAGGCTGATTCTGGTAAAGGAAAATCTTCATAAAAAGAAGTATATTTTGAACTGATGATATGAGTAGTCTCAAAAACACTTGAATGGCCTGAGGGATCATTAAACCTCCAATTCCCTCCAACACCCTGGCATCTTTCAAAGGCCGTTACTTCAAAACCAAGATCGGCAAAATTTTTAATTGCAGTAATTCCAGATGGGCCTGCTCCAATAACAGCTATTTTTTTCATTTATATAATATTAGATTTTGTCTTTATCATATAATCTTATACTTAAACTACAAAATAAACCCTCAAAAAATCTGAATTTCAATTATTACAATGGCAAAGAAAAAAATAGAAGCTGATGAAAAATCATTCGACGATATCCTGGAACAGGTTGAAGGATTATTAGAAAGTGATGAGCAACAATTTATTTATCTAACTGGTGCTGCCGGGACGGGTAAAACAACTCTTATTGAAAAAGTGGTTGAAGCAAGTGATCTTAGAAAAATTGTAGTTGCGCCAACTGGGGTTGCTGCTCTCAATATTGGAGGTAGTACTATCAATTCAGCATTTAGAATTGGTTTTGATACCTTCCCTGTAATACAAGAGTCTAATGATCCTAGGTTCAAAAAACTCCTTAAAAAACTAGAGCTCCTTATTATTGATGAAATCTCTATGGTTCGAGCTCCTATGCTTGATGCTATTTCAGAAAGTCTCAAAGTTCACAGGAATTCCTCAGAGCCGTTTGGTGGAATACATGTTCTTGCTTGCGGCGATCTCTTTCAGCTCCCACCTGTTGTAAAAGATCATGAAGTGAATGCTATTGATGAAAAATATGAATCGGTGTATTTCTTCAGTTCAAAAAGCTACAAAGAGATAGAGGCTCCATCTTTTTTCGAGCTAACTTATTCTTTCAGACAGAGCGAAGATGAAAATTTTTATTCGCTTTTAAATAATATTCGTCTTGGCAACGACTTGGAAGACTCTATTAATAAAATCAACAGAGCTTGTTATAACCCTGAGTTTTCAAATGAATCTTCTATGATTATTACAACAAGAAAATATCGTGCTGAGCAGATTAACGAGGAAATGTTAAATATGATTGAGGGTCCTGCGACGGCAGCTAAATCTGAAGAGTATGGTGAATTAAATGAAAATGATTTACCAGCTCCAAGAAACCTTAGAATAAAAAAAGATGCCAAGGTTATGTTTATAAAAAATGATAGCGAAGGTAGATGGGTGAACGGAACCGTTGGTGTTGTTACCAACTGTTCTGATAAAAAGGGTAAGTTCATTAGAGTCAGGGTTGGCAAGGACAGCTTTAAAGTTAAAAGAGAAGAATGGAATAAAATTAAATACGTCTATGACGAATATAACGACGAGATGGATGAAGAAATCGTGTCCTCGTTTAAACAGTTCCCTCTCAAACTGGGTTGGGCGGTGACAATTCATAAGGCACAAGGGCTAACTCTTGAAAGTTGTTCTATAGATCTGGGTCAAGGGGCTTTTGCAACAGGTCAAACTTACGTTGCTCTTAGCAGGTGTAAGACCTTAGAATCTTTGAATTTATATCAAGAACTGCAAGTTCGAGATGCCTTGGTTGATTCAGCAATTAAAGATTTCCATCGAGATAACTTTAAATAGAGATTATTTTTTAAAATCAATTTTGAAGAAAAGCATCAACCCAGATATTGAGCTTATAAGGGCCAGAATAGAAAAAATCTTGAGGAAAAGATTGCTTATATTATCTCTTTCAGTCCAATCCATAATATGAAGTCCCCACATCAGATCCCATGTTCTCCATGAATCTGATCTTATTGAAGCTATATCGCCTGAATATATATTGAGATAAACGTTTATTGGTTCCCCTTCATCATTTTTAGTTTGCACTTTATATATGGGTAAGTCTCTACCTCTGTATTCTGAGCCTCTTTTGGGCTCAGATATCTCCTCTACATCTATAGGGTTGAGACTGGTTTTTAGCATCACCATGTCCATGGCCTCTTGTTTGGTTATTTTAGATATGCTCTCGCCCTTAGTATTAAGATACTTTAGCCCCTCTGGCATTTTGGCAATAACAATTGTTTCATCAAGTCTCTTTTTTAGAGTTATTGAGGTTGAATTCGAGACATTAAAATTAATAGCATCAAAGTTAATATCTATGGGAGTTGCAACTCGATACTGCTCGCCTCTTACTAATTCAATTTTGTTAAAAGCAAAATAAATTCCTGAAACCGTCCAAAGTAAAAGTTGTAAAGAAATAAAGAAACTTAAATACTTATGTGTGTTTCTTACTAAAAGTTTCATCTCTTTAGGACTTTTACTATTTCGTCTATTTTGTCATTAAAATTTTCTTCAGAATCGAAGGATTCTTTGATGCATTCTTTGAGATGAGTGTTAAGAATTTTTCCCTCAACACTAGTTATAGAGTTTTTAACTGCCTTGATCTGATTCAAAATATCTATACAGTACTTCCCTTCTTCAATCATCTTCTCAACGCCTCTAACCTGTCCCTCTATTCGACGAATACTTGATATTTGATCTTTGTGACATGAGTGTTTCATAGTTTATAAAAAGTTAGGGACCAGATAAGTAAATATTGTCGCAAATATAAAAAGAGAGACTGATATATAAAAAATATATCTCGATCTTTTACGAGTTTGCATACAAGTTCTGCCAAGCTCTGGGTCCGCAGGGCAAGGTAGATAGTAAGTTACATAGTTGATGTATCCTGCAATTACAATCATTGTAAAAGCGCCGAATGTTATATACATCTTATATTGGGAAAGCGTTATTAAAAATGGGAAAACCGTTATTAGGCTTGCAAAACTTGCTCCTGCTCCCAATGCTACAAATATAGCTGGGAGTGCACAACAGATCAGTGTTGATGATGATGCGAACAAAGAAAAGAAATTAACTGACTTATCGTTCATAGTTTTAAATACTATATATCTAGAACTTGCAGATCGGTTGCATTTTGGCCGTTGGCAAGAATCTTCTTTTTAATATCATCAAAATCTATTTCTTTATCACCAGCATAAGCTATGAGAACTTTGCCTCGGTTGAGATCAACATCAATCTTCTGAACGCTTTTATCTTTTTTAAAGGTTTTTTCTATGCCTCTGGCACAAAAATCACACACCATCCCCTTAACACTTACAACTGCTACTTGAGACTTTGAAAGGCCATTTACGAATGCGTCAAACCTATCGGCATCTACTTCAAGCATCTTCCCGTCAACTAACTCCATGTGCATGTGTCCTTCATGCGAGTGATGATCTCCGCCATGGTTGTCATGAGGCTCTGCCCACACAAAAGATGAAATAAGCGCTAGCATTGTTAAAATAATTTTCATAGTTTCTCCTTAAAATCTATACATCAAATGGGTATCCCATTCAGTTTTGTTGTTATAGCCAAGCTCGATCAAAAAGTTGCCCTTAAAGAACTTTAGTACCGGGTATGTTGACCAGTTTTTTGTTAGTGTATCTTTCTTAGTTTTGAGCATAACCCAAGTATGTAAATCTCCATAATCTCCGACATAAGGAGCAGCTCCTAATTGAAGATACTGACTTGAGTAATCTTTAATTTTATTATTTATCTCTTTATAGCCAAATCCTACAAATAGCTTTCTTGTCTCCCAGTCTCCATGCATTCCAAAAAAATTATTATCGACCCCTTCAGAGCTTAAACCAGATTGAAAATAAAGATTTCTTTGAGAAGATTCTGTATTTTTTCTATTTAGCAGATATGTAAACCTTAAATATGAATAATCTTTATTAAAGAATTTATTGTTAACACTCTCTATTCCAAGTGAATATTTATAGGTTGGAGAATAATGAAAATAGACTGAATCTTGCATATTGTCAGTAAAGGTCATTAATGTTTGGCCGCCAGAATAAGATATAGGTCTCGCCTCTCCATAAAGTGGGAAAAGAAGAATTAAAAAGATGAACGGTCTATATATACCCATGGGGGGTATCTTATACCCTTCTGAAATTAAATCAATCTCTCTTTGTTTTTAGTCGTCTTAAATAAACTATGCCAAAAAGCATGGTGAGCAAAAAACCTATAAACTTTCCATGGGGTGAGTTCATAATTTTTTTTCTATATACAATGCATTCGATAGCATGAAGAGCTACTAATCCCAAAATTATTAATAAAAAAGTATCCATAGATTTATATAACCTGCTTGATCCCATCAATAGATATCATCATTCCTTGGTGAATCGCATCAGCAAATATCTCGGGCTCAATTTCTGTGCTCCAAGCTAATTTACAACTAACATCATCAACTGATGAAATCTGCATGGTAGCTAAGTGATGATCGATTGGAGTTCTTGTTTCTATTGCTGAATATTGCAATGTCATTGAGTCATTGTCTAATAACAATATCTTCTCTTTCACAGTGCCCATTCCTTCCATGTCAAATAATCTACAATCTCCCTCTAGGCGAATATGATTGATTGTTGGAACCCAGTCACATCGCGAGACATCAGATAGAATCGACCAAAGGTGTTCAGCAGAGCAGTCAAAAATTATTTCTTCTGTAAGTGTTTTCATATTTTTTATATTATCATTTTTTTAATGCATTCAGCAGGGTTGCAAGAACATGACGCATAAATGAATATATAAAAAATAAAGAAAATATGACAGAATCTTCATATTAATATTTAGGAATATGACTATGGATTTTAGTAAATTTGCAGAATCAAGAAAAAGTGTTCGTGGCTTTTTAGATAAACCAATCCCAAAAGAGGTTATTGAAGAAATAATCAGTGGGGCTAAATGGGCTCCATCTTCATATAACACTCAAACTTGGCATATTCATGCTGTTGGTGGTGAGGTGCTTGATAAAATAAGAAAGGGTAATGTGGATGAGACTATGGCTGGCAAGCCCCATGTGCGCGACTTTGCTTACAAAGAAGAGTATGAGGGTGAGCACAGACAAAAGCAGATTGATGTAGCTATACAGTTATTTGAAGCCATGGGAATTGAAAGAGACGATAAAGAAAAACGCATGGACTGGATGCTCAGAGGTTTCCGTCAATTTGATGCACCTGTTTCACTTGTCCTTACATACGACAAATATTTAGAGCCTGCAGGCATTACTCATTTTGGCTTAGGATCTTTAGCTTATGGAATCATACTATCAGCTTGGGAAAGAGGAATTGGATGCGTTATTAACGGTCAAGGCATTATGCAATCTCATATTGTTAGAGAGCACGCCAATATCCCAGACGACCAAAGCATAATGATTTGTATCGCAATGGGATACCCCGATGAAAGCTTTGCTGCAAATGATGTCCGTTCAGTTCGAGCAGATAATAGTGAAATACTTACCTATGTAGGTTTTTGATTAGGATTTTTTAAAAAGGAGGGTCATTCTATCGCTCTCCCCTATTTCTAAATACTTTTCTCTATCAACATCCTTAAGTCTAAGATTTGGAGGCAAGGTCCAAACTCCACCCGGATGATCTGTTGAATCTTTTGGATTTGCATTAATTTCTGATTTAGCCACTAGTTTAAAGCCATGCTTCTTGGC
>CAZTGS010000034.1:0-5808 GCA_964613455.1 uncultured Gammaproteobacteria bacterium
AAGCTGAATCTAGAGGAGAATCTCAAGCTCAGATATATTCATCTGCTCTTATCTACTTGGTGCTTATAGTCATTGGCTTAGTTTTAGCACTAAATTCATTTAGAGAAACAGGTCTTATCCTTTCTGTTGCTTTTTTGTCTGTCGGGCTTTCTTTTGTTGGTTTATTTATAGGTCAACAAAATTATGGTTTCATTGCCACTATCAGCGCAGTCGGCTTAATAGGATTATCAATCAATGATTCGATAATTGTTTTATCACACATTAAAGAGGAAGCAGCAAAAAAATTAATAACCAAAGCCGAGCTAGTTGAAGTTGTTATTAGATCTACAAGGCATATTATTACCACCTCACTCACAACACTTGGTGGGTTCTTGCCATTAATATTTGCTAGCGTTTTCTTTAAACCCTTAGCTTGGGCAATGAGTGTTGGAGTATTAGGAGCAACTATAACCGCTTTGCTCTACATCCCTGCAATGTTTATTGTGATGAGAAAGATCAAATTCTAGAACATTTATCAGAACAGTAATTCTTACTAGATCTTTTGATTAAGAGTGATTCATGGGTATATGTTCCACAATGGTCACAGGCTAACATCGATTCATTTTTTGGTTTTTCTTTTGTGGAAAACAAAGATCTTATATAAGATTTTGCAATCATTACGATTATAAAAATAACTAAAGGTATTATTAAAGGTAAAAGCTTAAAAAATAACATTTAGTTAGTCACTTGAGCTTGGCTTATTATCCTTAAGGAAATTCCATGACCAGCCTGAATCGCTATTCGATATTTTAGAATCTTTTTCAGAATAGTTAAGAGAAATAATTTCACGAGTATCCTCAAGTAATTCGGAATAACCTAAGGCTTTATAAGCAACTTCTAATATTTTCAAGGCTCTATAGTTTTCGCTTGAATTAGGAATATTTTCAATTACATAATTAGCTCTTCTTATCGAAGCAACATAAGCCTTAACACTAATATAATAGTCAGCGGCAGCTAGTTCGTTTCTTGCTATCATATTTCTTAAATAAATATTTCTTTGCTTTGCATAGGATGCATATTGGCTCTCAGGAAATCGAGTTAGGAATTCAGATAATTCAGAAAAGGATTCTCTTGCGCCAGTGATGTCTCTATTTGATAAATCAGTATTAGTAATCCGCACTACAAAACTGTCATCTCTGGTATAGCTTGATAAACCTTTCATAAAATATGCGTAATCAATATTAGGATGTCTAGGATGAAGCCTTATAAATTTTTCAGCAGCAGCGTGAGAAGCTTCTGTTTCAGTGCTCATAAAATGTGCATATATGAGTTCAACTTGAGCCTGTTCAGCATATTTACCAAAAGGATACCTTGATTCAATTGCTTCAAGAGCTTCAATAGCTCCAGAAAAATTAAGAGCATTCATTCTATTCTGAGCTCTATCATAATAAATTTTCTCAGGTTCTTCGATGACAGGAGCATCCGAATTACAACTAACCAATAAGAGAGATACAATAGGAGTTAGTAATATATATTTTAAGATTAACTTATGTTTCATTGTTCGTACATTTTACCTGCATTATTGTAATTTAAGTTTTAAAACATCTATTTAGATTAATTTTTTTTACAAAAGTTCATATGTTAATAAATAAAAACGTTCCTATTGAGTTAGCAAACCAAAGATTGGATAAGGTTGCCTCTGAACTTTTTAGTGATTTTTCAAGAACACAAATAAAGAAATGGATTTTAGAAGGAAGAGTTCTGGTGAATGGCGATCTTGCTCAACCCAAAGAGTCAGTTCAAGAAAATGATGAAATTGAAATTAACCCTATCGAAGAAAAAAAAGTCTCGTGGGATCCGCAAGATATAGATTTTGGAGTGCATTCTGAAACGAAAGATTTTATTATCGTTAACAAGCCTGCAGGACTTGTAATGCATCCAGGTTCAGGATGCTTCGATGGTACGCTGGCGAATGGACTAATCAACAAATACCCAGAACTAATAAATATACCAAGAAGTGGAATTGTTCACAGGCTAGATAAAGATACTTCTGGAGTAGTATTAATTGCTAGGACTGAAGCATTCAGAAATTATTTTATAAAAGAGATGCAAGAAAGGAACGTTACTAAAAAATATATAGCAATTTCAGTTGGTTCTACTTTAGGAAGCTTTTCAATTGATGATCCGATAGGAAGAGATAAAAATAATAGAACTAAAATGGCTATAAGAGATGATGGAAAGGATGCTCTGACTTTTGTAAAGCTGCTAGAAAAAATTAATAATTATTGTATTCTTGATATTACAATTGAAACAGGAAGAACCCATCAAATAAGAGTGCATTTATCATCAAAAAAGTTACCTATCATCGGTGATAAGACATATGACCCTAGTAGAAGTATTTCTAAAGGCACAAAAGCTGAATTGGTAACAATAATTAGAAATTTTTCAAGACAAGCACTTCACGCACAATTTCTTTCATTCAAATGCCCCACCTCTGAAAAAGAACTCTCATTTGAAATTCCCATACCGAGCGATATGGAAAAATTAATTTTTGATCTTAAAAAACATATTTAAAAACATAAGAAAAACTTGTTTTTTCAACAATAAGATAATATAAACCCTATTCTTGTTTATTTTTAGGTAGAAATTGAAGTTATCTGGTGCTGACATGCTTATGCACGCTCTTCATGATGAAGGCGTTGATATAATATTTGGCTACCCCGGCGGGGCAGCTTTGCATATTTATGACGCAATTTTCAGGCAAGATAAAGTAGATCACATTTTAGTTAGACATGAACAAGGAGCCACTCATGCGGCTGATGGCTATGCAAGATCAACTGGTAAACCAGGTGTTGTTTTAGTTACTTCAGGCCCTGGGGCTACTAATGCAATAACTGGAATTGCAACTGCCTTTATGGACTCAATACCAATGGTGGTTTTATCTGGTCAGGTTGCCAGTCACTTAATAGGGACAGATGCTTTTCAAGAAACAGATATGATTGGTATTTCAAGACCAATAGTTAAACATAGTTTTACTGTCGAAGATGCCTCTCAGATTCCTCAAATCATAAAAGAAGCATTCCATATTGCTACTTCAGGAAGACCTGGGCCCGTGGTAATTGATATACCCAAGGACACAACTGCGCCTGAATCACTTTATGAATACAATTATCCAGATTCTGCAAATATTAGATCTTACAATCCCCCAGTTGAACCCGATCAAGACCAAATTCTAAGGGCTGTAAAAGCAATATTTGAATCAAAGCAACCTGTTATTTATGCTGGTGGTGGAGCTATAAATAGTAATGCGTCTTCAGAGTTAATCGAACTAAATGAGATTCTAAATATCCCTGTAACCAATACCTTAATGGGCTTGGGTGTTTATCCGGGCACTGATCATAGATTTATGGGTATGCTTGGAATGCACGGAACTTACCAAGCAAATATGGCCATGCATAATGCAGATCTAATTATTGCGATTGGCGCTAGGTTTGATGACAGAATTACCAATAGCCCAAATCTTTTTGCTCCAAATGCAAAAATTATTCATTTTGATGTTGATCATTCTTCAGTCTCTAAAATTATAGAAGCAAATATTGCGATCTTCGGGCAAGTAAAAAATTCTTTAAGAGCAATGATAAATTCTATCAAGAATCATGAAGATGAATATGATATTAATCAGATTCAGCCATGGAAAAATAAGATTAATGATTGGAAAAATTTACATGGCCTAAATCATGAATTATATTTAATAGAAACCGATGACTCACAGATTTTACCTCAACAGGTTGTTCAACACGTATATCAAGTAACTAAAGGAAATGCATATGTGACTTCTGATGTTGGACAGCATCAAATGTTTGCTGCTCAATATTATCATTTTGATGAGCCAAGAAAATGGATTAATTCAGGAGGACTAGGAACTATGGGCTTTGGTCTTCCATCTGCAATGGGAGTTAAATTTGCCTTTCCCAATGATGAAGTTGTATGCATAACAGGTGAAGGCAGTATTCAAATGTGTATTCAAGAGTTATCGACTTGTCTTCAATACAATCTGCCTATCAAAATTATTAATATCAATAATGAAGCCTTGGGTATGGTAAAGCAATGGCAAGATATGAATTATGGTGGACGACATTCAGAAAGTACTTATCAGAGTTCATTACCAGATTTTGTAAAATTAGCAGAAGCATACGGCCATGTTGGCATCAAAATTCAAAAAAACTCTGAATTAAGAGCAGGTATGGAAAAAGCCTTTGCCATTAAAGATAAATTAGTTTTTGTTGATGTTTATGTTGATCCATCAGAGCATGTTTACCCAATGTTAGTCGCAAATAATAGTTTAGAAGATATGTGGTTATCTAAAGATAAAAAAACATGATTAAAAGAAACTTAATTTTAATTATGGAAAACAAACCAGGTGCTCTTGTAAGGGTTGTTGGTTTATTTCACCAAAGAGGTTACAACATAGAAAGCCTGCATGTAGATAGAGTCGAAGACTTTTCAGAATATAAATTCATTGAGGATGCACTTGAAACAGAGTTTAAAGAGGGTGAGATTTCTAGACTTACTATTGAAACACTTGTTTCTGATGATTTAATGAGACAGATATTAAGACAACTTAATAAGTTAATTGATGTTATAGCAGTAAGTAATGAAAAAAGTACATATTTAAAAGGGGTATTATTAGATGAAAATTTATTATGAGGAAGATGCAAATATAGAAATTATTCAGTCACTGAATGTTTCAATTATTGGTTATGGCTCTCAAGGTCATGCCCATGCTAATAATTTGCATGAGTCGGGAGTAGCTGTAACAGTTGGATTAAGAGAAGGCTCGTCTTCATGGGCTAAAGCCCAAGAGGCTGGGCTTAAAGTTAGCTCTGTTTCAGAATCAGTGAAGAGTGCAGATTTAGTCATGATATTAGCACCTGACGAATTCCAGGAAAATATCTATGAGACACAGATAAAACCAAATTTAAAAGATGATGCAATCCTTGCATTTGCTCATGGCTTTAACATACATTTCAAAAAAATTATTCCAGAATCAAGTAACAGTGTAATTATGATCGCTCCTAAAGGGCCTGGTCATACTGTAAGAAGTACATACTCTCAAGGTGGTGGCGTGCCATCATTAATAGCTATTTTTGAAGATGCAATAAGTAATAAGTCATACACAGCTAAAGATGTTGCATTATCGTATGCTAAAGCTAATGGTGGAACCAAAGCAGGAGTTTTAGAGACAACTTTTAAAGAAGAAACAGAAACAGATTTATTTGGAGAACAAGCTGTTTTATGTGGAGGGATAACTGCACTAATAAAGGCTGGTTATGAAACTTTAGTTGAAGCTGGATATAGCCCAGAGATGGCATACTTTGAATGTTTACATGAAACAAAGTTAATAACCGATCTAATTCAAGAGGGTGGGATTGCAAACATGCATTATTCTATCTCTAATACTGCAGAATATGGCGATTACCTTAGTGGTCCAAAAGTTATAACTAGTGAAACAAAAGAAGCAATGAAAGAAATATTACATAATATCCAGTCAGGTAACTTTGCTGATGAGTTTCTAAATGATTGCAGAAAAAGCAATGATGGAAGTGGCGGACCGTTTATGAAAACCAATAGAGAAGCTACAAAATTGCATCCAATTGAAACAGTAGGAAATGAGCTTAGATCTAAGATGAAATTCCTTAATTCTCAAAAATTAGTAGACAAAGAAATTAATTAAAAATTAATTAATAAAAAGGTATCTTCTTACTAATAACTTCGTTAGAATACGCGTCCGTCCTCAGAGGCGGTTGTTCTTTAAAAATATTTGGTTAC
>CAZTGS010000035.1:0-5779 GCA_964613455.1 uncultured Gammaproteobacteria bacterium
TCTTCGGCAGCAGCTTCTTCGGCAGGAGCCTCTTCGGTAACTACTTCTTCGGCAGGAGCCTCTTCGGCAGCAGCAGCTTCAGCAGCTTTTGCTTCAGCAGCTTCTTCAGCCGCTTTTTCTTCGGCTTCTTTTGCAAGTCTGGCTTCAACAGCAGCCTTTTTAGCATCTGATTTAGCTTTTTTTGCATCCATTTTTGCTTGAAGATCTTCAGGACTTAAGTTGGCTTCTTTAACAAGGGTTTGAACCCTATCACTTAATTGAGCCCCTTTTGAAACCCATTCATTTACTTTATCTAGATCAACTCTTAATCTTTCTTCTTGTCCGCGTGCTGATGGATTAAAAAATCCAAGTCTTTCAATAAATGAGCCATCACGAGGACGTCTTTCATCCGCAACCGTTATAAAGTAATAAGGGTTTTTTTTAGCCCCACTTCTTGCCAATCTGATAATTACCATAATTTAATATTTTAAATGTTAAAAAAGATGTGTATTTTAGGTTAACCTTGATAATATTGATAGTATTAATACACAAAGATTTTGATAACCTTAATTTAATATGAATTTTATAACGCAAGTAACTATTTCTATAGTGATTTATTTCATTTTAAGAGTCTTAATTAAGAAGTCTACGTCGTTATATATTGCCTCTTTTGTGTCAGCTTTATCTTATGTTGCGATGTATATCACATCATATAAATCAATAACACTTATTCCCACTATGCATTTTCTAGTCACTGGCTTAAGTTTACTAGTGTTATTTATTGCTTATTATGAAATTTTAATTCTTGAAAAACATGTCCGAAAAATTAAGATGGGTAATTTTGAAGACTTAGATTCATTTTCTATAGAAAAGAATTATAAACTTGTCTTTAAAATACTTGGTGTGGGTCTAATATTTCTAACTCTTGCTCTGATATCTGGTTTTGCAATTCAATCAGTTTTTACAGCTAATCTTGTTATAAAAACTTCATTCACTATTGTGGCATGGTTTATTTTCTTCATTACCTTAATTGGCATCAAATTTCTTAATTTTCCAATTAAGTATGCTATTCGTGGTTTATTTATATCTATGTGGGCAGTTTTATTTGCCTATATTGCAAACTCATATTTGATCTATAATTAGTTAATGCAAGAAGACCCTTCCTTATATTTTCTATTTGGTACCCTCATTACACTATTAGTTTTGAGTGCATTCTTTTCGGGTTCAGAAACTGGAATGATGGCTGCAAATAAAATTAAACTTAGAAATTTATCAAAAAAACCTCACAAAGGTGCTAAGAGAGCATTAGAGCTTCTCAAGAAACCTGATTTATTGCTATCTACGATCTTGGTAGGAAATAATTTTGCAAATATTTTAGCTTCAGCAATTGTTACTATTATTATGATCGACTACTTTGGAGGCAATGTTTTATTAGGTTCTATAGCTCTTACTTTGGCAATACTTATATTTTCAGAAATAACGCCGAAGACCATGGCTGCAATAAAACCTGAAAGTTTTGCAATAAGATCTTCGTTATTGTTAAAAATATTGCTGTTTGTTTTTAAGCCACTTATAGCAGTGACCAACTTAATTAGCTCAAGAGTGTTAAAGCTATTTAAATTTGATGCGAAAGACGCAAACGATAATGAAAATCTTAATACTGAAGAATTGAAAACACTATTAGATGAGTCTGGTGATTTAATCCCGAAACAATACAGAGGTATGCTCTCATCAATTCTCGGCATGGAAGAGTTGGTTGTAGAGGATATAATGACTCCAACATCTGAAATTATTGGCTTAGATTTAAATAAAAGTTACAAAAAGACTAAACAAATTATTGAATCCACTGACTATACAAGACTGCCTGTTTACAAAGAATCCATAGATAATGAGCTTGGCACACTTCATCTAAAAGACTCTCATACATTTTTAGATAAAATTGAAGAGAATGAAAGTGTTGAAAAGGTTCTTAAAACGACATATTTTGTATCGCAATCAACAGCTTTAATGAAACAATTAAGAGAGTTTCAATTAAATAATAGGCATATGGCTCTTGTGGTTGATGAGTATGGAGAAATTCAAGGGCTAATTACAATTGAAGATATATTTAAAGAAATTGCAGGCAAATTTGGCAGCGATAGAGTTGAGCTTGAAAAAGAATTTATAAAACTTAAAGATGGTTCTGTTGTAACGGATGGAAACTCAAGAATACGTGATCTTAATAAGTTTTTGGATTGGTCAATACCAGAAGAAAATTCAAAAACTATTAATGGTCTGATTACAGAATACCTAGATCAAATACCTCAAGCAAATCTCTGTGTTGAAATAAGTGATTACAAATTTGAAGTTTTAGAAATTGACGACAATTCAATTGTGCGAATAAAAATTAGAAAGGGAAAGTAATTCCCCTTTCTAATCCCAGAGTATAAAAAATAAACTGTGATTTCCTCCTACGGAAATATGCTGTTAATTGTAAAGAAAAAAAGTTAATTTTCTATATTTATTTCTAAAAATTAAACCATCCAAAAGCATCGTAACTTATTCCTGTTGAAACAAATCCCTGGACAGCAAATAGAACCCCGGTTAGAACTAAACCTAAGATCGATCCCATAACGCCATTGTTTGCTGCATAGCCAAATATTGTTGTTGGTTTATATATTAGCTCTTTATAGTTAATTGATTCATCAACTTGCTCTAGAAGAGCTTTGGCACTCTGCAAATCACCAATACGTTCCTCACCTATCTCAGCTAGTTTTAATTCCCATATTTCTTCCTCAATAATAAATAGTTCATTTCTAATAAAGTCTCTGTGCTCAGCACTCAAAGATTGGAGTTTAATTGCTTTAAATATTGCAAAGATACTAATAGAGGAAATTAAAATTATTATTACTCCGATAACATAAATTGTTGAAATATGGTGTCTCATTTCAGACCAAACAATAAGATTTAGAATAGCGACGCAAAATAGTGAATAGAAAATTAGAATGGATGTGTAGCTTTGAATTCTTAAGTAAAAAGCTTCACCAAAGGACCTAAGAACTTTTCTCATATTCATCCATGCAAAAACATTTACTCTCTTTTGAAGATCTATGAAAATTGTTGCTCCTTTGTCAATTGAGCTCTTTTTGTCTTGAAAAATTGATGTTAGTAATAGTCCTGGATAAGTAGCCATGTCACCAAGTTTTTTAGATGTTTGAAATCTTCTTTCAAAATCTATAGAGCATACTAGCCCAAACATAAGTAATTGAAATCCATTAAAAAATCCTATCAAAGTAGCTGCAGAAATTATTTTCTCATTTAATGTTATTCCAAACATAGGCGTGTCATAGAGAAACTTGAATAGAAATGGAGTTACGGTCATTAATAAAATACTTATAAATAACATAGGCCTAAAATTATTTAAAACAGGACCTTTGTATACAGATTTAATTATATTGTATAAAAGAAATCCAGATGCGACCTCGTTTTCTTTACTTGCGCTAGTTTTTGGTGGAAATAAATCACAACTAGCGTCATCAAAATACGTTTCACCTGAACTATTATCTAATTCAATTGGGATTCCTTGAAGACAAATATCATTCTCATCCATCGCAACAGTTAACTCATCTCGAATAAGACCTGGAAAAAGCCATGGCTGAAGCCATGCTTGTCCCACCAATCTTCTAATTGTTTTATCATTATCCCAATCAGGGGCAGGCAAGCACAGTCTTTCTAAATCCTCTGATCTAAAATAACCATATTTAGTTGCAATTATTAATCGTCTCATAAACAACAGTAAATAAGCTAATATCATATGAAACGGATCTATGTTTGCAATTAACTGACTGTCTGAAAATAGAGCTAAAAATAATCCTATATTCATTAACCAAGAGCCTGGATAAACAATGAGCCATGATTGAAAGATAAACAGTAATGGGTGATGCTTGGTTGAAACAGCTATTAAGCCTCTGTTTTGTGAAACATGCCATGCCCTACTTAAAGAACCCTCTAGAAAGATTGCTGCTAGAGGAGAGAAAATAACCGGAGGTAAGTTCTCATAAACCATTGTTTTCCAGAAAGCTCTCCAGGAAAAGGTTACTGGAGAATGAAAGTCATTTACTAATTTATTTTTTGAAGCACTTCTTAGCTTAGCGGCTTGATAAGACAAATTTATGCCTGATATAAATTTTTCATCGTCTTCATTAGAAGGTTTTCTGAGGCTCAAAAACGATACTATATTGTTTTGATCTTCTTTTTCCATAACTGTTATCTTTATATATTAAAATACATTATGTTAATAAATATAACCAAGAGAGCAAATATTGTCATTACTTAAATCATTAATAGTTCCCGTTACTCCATTTCAACAAAATGCATCTATTATTTATTGCTCTTCTTCAAAAAAGTGTGCATTTGTAGATCCAGGTGGAGATATAGACTCTATTCTAATAGCAGCAAAAGAAAACGATTTAATTCCTGAAAAGATACTTTTAACGCATGGGCATATTGATCATGCCGGAGGAGCAACAGAATTGGCAGAAATTCTTCAATTGAGGATTGAAGGTCCGCATATTAAAGATAAATTTTTACTTGATGATCTCGAAAAACAAGGTGCAATGTTTGGAATGTCTGCAAGAAACTGTATTCCAGACAAATGGTTAAATGAAGGAGATAAAGTTAGTGTTGGTGAGATTTCATTAGAAATATACTTTTGTCCAGGTCATACACCAGGGCATATAATTTTTTATGATGCCTTGTCTAAATTTGCTTTAGTTGGAGATGTTCTATTTAGGGGGTCGATTGGTCGAACAGATCTTCCAGGGGGAAATCATCAAGATCTTCTTGATTCAATAGTTTCAAAGTTATGGCCTTTGGGAAATGACGTAGAATTTATTCCTGGTCATGGGCCTGTATCTAATTTTGGACAGGAAAGAATGAATAATGCATTTGTAGCAGATAGCGTCTTAAATAAAACTTAACTACTTTTTGTCGTATCGCCCTGGTGCAAACAAAGAGCCTGCCAATGACATTACCCAAGTTGGCGAATACTTTAGAAGAAATACTAACAGAGAATATGTTTTAGTTGGAACACATACAGGCTTACCTTTAAGTGTTGCTTCGACACCTTCTCGGGCAACTTGCTTTGCACTAAATTTTAGAAAACTAGGAACTCTATCCATTTCATCTTGGACTCCACTGGCTGTGTGGAACTCAGTTACAGTAAATCCCGGGCAAACAGCAGTTGATGTGATTCCCTTATGTTTATAATTTATATTTAAAGAGTCACTAAACCTATTCATAAAAGTTTTAATGGGGCCGTATAAGGCTTGGATTGAAGAAGGTGGTGCAAAAGCAGCAACAGAAGAGACTATCATAATTTTTCCATGTCCTCGTTCTAGCATTTTTGGTATAAATATTTTTGTTAATGCTATTACAGATGTTCCAAGAACTCGTATAAATTTTTCTTCATCTTGCATAGATGTTTCATGAAAGGGAGTTTTGATTCCATAGCCAGCATTGTTCACTAAAACATCGATTTGATAACCTTGCTCATTACAAAAATTGTAAATATTATTTGGAGCATCCTCAAGACTTAAATCACTAGAAATAAAGTCAACCTTGACGTTATGAGTTTCAGAGATAGATTCAGCTTGCTCTCTAAGTTTATCCTCCCTTCTGGCAGTCAAAATTATATTAAAACCCTTTTTTGCAAGTTCTTTTGCGATCTCTAAACCAATACCAGA
Organism: uncultured Gammaproteobacteria bacterium; assembly: GCA_964613455.1. Taxonomy (GTDB): domain Bacteria; phylum Pseudomonadota; class Gammaproteobacteria; order Magnimaribacterales; family D2472; genus SCGC-AAA076-P13. The sequence continues at coordinate 5,703 of CAZTGS010000035.1, forward strand.
AGAAGATCCTGTAATTAAGGCATATGAATTTTTCATAGACATATACTACCAGTATATATATTTCTAAGATAGAATTA
>CAZTGS010000036.1:0-4869 GCA_964613455.1 uncultured Gammaproteobacteria bacterium
ATTGTGATCCTAACTTTACTGAAATAAAAAAAATATTTACTCAATCATTTGATTCTGGTCATGAGACTGGAGCTTCAGTTGCCATTGAATATAAGGGAAGGACTATTGTTGATTTATTTGGAGGTCACACTGATGCAGCCAAAAAAAATTCTTGGAAAGAAAATACCTTAGTAAATGTTTTTTCAGTGACCAAAGGTGTTACTGCTGCATGTGTTGCCATGCTTATTGATCAAGGCAAACTTGATGTTAACTCTAAAGTATCACAATATTGGCCTGAGTATGCATGTAACGGTAAAGAGACTACTAAGGTTATAGATTTTTTGTGCCATAGATCAAATAACTTTGCTTTCAGAAATGGGATTCCAGTTGACAGCTGGCAAAACTGGGATACTTTCGCAAAAGCTCTGGCAGAGCAAAAACCTTTTGGAGAGCCAGGATCTTCTCAGAGCTATCATGCATTTACATTTGGGTGGCTAGTAGGAGAAATAGTTAAAAGAGTTGACGGAAGAGATGTTGGAACCTTTTTTAAAGAAGAAATAGCAGATCCTTTTCATATTAACTTTAAAATAGGTTTGTCAGATGAGGATTTAGTTAATTGCGCAGATATGCTGATTCTCAAAATTGATAATACTAAAAAAGGGCTTCTCTCTTCAATTAAATACGTACCGGATTTCTTGCTGTCTAGACAGATTAAGAACCTTAAAAAATCACTTATCAATGAGCATTTTAAATTGGCTTTCCAGACAAGGCGAGGTGATGACAAGAATCATGTAAATTCAATTGATTGGAGAAAAGCTCAAATGCCGTCAGCTAATGGGCACGGAACATCGGCAGGATTGGCAAAGCTATATGGAATTCTGAGCACTGGCTGTGAGCGAAATGGATATAAGCTCATGTCATCTGAAACATTACGAAATTCTTATCAACCTCACTCAACAGGACCTGATTCAGTTTTATTTGGCTCAGATATTACTTTTGGCATCGGATTTGAAATTGCTAGCAAAGAAGCACCAAAAGGAAATTTTGCGCCAAGATTTACCGGCTCAATGTTTGGTCATGCTGGTATGGGAGGAGCGGTTGCATTTGGTGATGCTAGTAAAGAAATTGGCTTTTCTTTTCTTTGCAATGAGATGCATCCTCCAAAAGATCTTTATAAAACAGCCAACTTATTGATTGATTCACTATATTCAAAGATTTAATTTTTAATACCATAATACTTCTATATGATACTTAGATAATAAATCTTGAATAGAATAATTTAATGACTCCTTCAGAGAACAAAAGAAAAGAAGATCTTCTCTCAGGCCCAGTACTGCCATTACTTTTAAGGATGTCAGCGCCGAATACTGTGGCTTTTCTTATCTCAGCAATTGTAGTTCTAACAGAAGTATTATTTATTAGTAAATTGGGCACTGAGGCATTGGCTGCAGTTGCCCTAGCCTTCCCGATAATAATGTTTACTCAGCAAATGGCATTTGGCGCTCTTGGAGGAGCTGTTACTTCATCTATTGCTAGAAGTCTTGGGGCTGGAAATCTAGAAAGAGCTGAAAGATTACTATGGCATTCATTGTTTGTAGCAATTTGTGGTTCTCTATTTTTTCTGTTCTTTTTTATTATTGGGGGGGAAAGCTTATTAAAAATTCTTGGCGGAGAAGGTTCTTTGCTTAACGAATCATTCTCTTATTCAATAATATTTTTATCAGGCGGTATAACTATATGGCTATCAGGTGTTTTGACTGCTGCCTTAAGAGGTATGGGCAATATGGTCTATCCTGCAATTATCACTATTCTAGCATCATTAATTCAAGTAGTTCTTGCAGGCGGTCTTATATTGGGTTGGTTCGGCCTACCAAAAATGGGAATAGCTGGAGCAGCTATCTCAGTTATTGCTAACGGAATATTTATGTCGACGATTTTATTATTAAAATTTTCAAATCCTTCAACTCCAGTTAGGTTAAAACTATCTCGTCTATCTTTTGAAAAAGAACTCTTTCAAGATATTTTTAATGTTGCTTTACCTGCATCACTATCTCCAGTATTTACTGTTGCAACTGTATTAATCTTAACAGGACTTGTTGCTCAATTTGGAACTGCTGCTTTGGCTGGGTATGGTATTGGCTCAAGAGTAGAATTTTTAATGATTCCGTTAATATTTGGTATAGGCTCTGCTATGACCACAATGGTAGGAACAAATGTGGGTGCAAAAAATATTGATCGAGCTGAAAAAATTGGTTTTATAGGGGGTATTTCTGCTGGGCTACTATCAGGAATTATTGGGGTGATTCTAGCTCTTACTCCTGAATATTGGATACATTTCTTTACAAATGATGAAGCTGCTTATTTAGTAACTAAACAATACATACAAATTGTTGGTATTTGTTATGGGTTTCAAGGATTGGGACTATCTCTCTACTTTGCGTCACAAGGTGCTAATGCAATGAGATGGGCGATACTAGCTACAATTGCTAGATGTCTAATTGCAGCTATTGGTGGATGGATATCTGTATATTATTTCTCAGCAGGTATTACCGGAATCTTTTACTCTGCAGCAGCTGCAGTAATTATTTATGGATTTATGTTAATTATTTCTTTAAGAATGGGTGCCTGGAGAAAATCTTAGGTGACTGATAGAAGTCATTATTAAAAAAGAATTTATCTTTTTCACGCTTTGAGTTATAAAATAATATAAAAACATTTATGAGAAAATACTATGGCATCTTTTGATATCAAATCAGAATTAAATTCACATGAGCTAACTAATGCTGTTGATCAAGCAAATAGAGTCTTAAAAGCTAGATTCGATTTTAAAGGAACAGGCGCAGAATTTACTTTAAGCGATAAAGAAATATCACTTTCTACAAAAGAAGATTTTCAAATAAAACAAATGGAGCCTGTTTTGCATGAATCTTTATCTAAACGAGGAATAGATTTAAGGACCCTTAAACCGGGTGATATAGAAGTATCAAATGGCTCTGCTCGACAGCAGATTTCGCTTCAAGAGGGAATAGATAGGGAGCTAGGTAAAAAAATAACAACACTAGTTAAACAATCTAAGGTAAAAGTTCAGGCTTCCATCCAGGGTGAAAGTATTCGTATTACTGGAAAGAAGAGAGATGAGCTTCAGCAAATAATTCAAGTGATAAAAGATGAAAAATACGATTTACCACTTCAATTTAATAATTTCAGAGATTAGCGATTATGATATCAGTAGACCAAAAACCATTAAATTCAGGATTCGGGCAAAAGACTGAGCCTGGTGAAATATTAGAAAATATTGATCTTTCTAAGAAAACAGTAATCATCACTGGAGGTTATTCAGGCATAGGATTGGAAACGACTAAAGCTATGAGATCAAAGGGTGCAAGAGTAATAATTCCTGCCAAAAGAGTTAATATTGCAACCACTCAACTCGAGGGAGTTGTCGCAAAAGAAGATATTATTGAAATGGATTTGGCAGATTTAAATTCAGTCCAAAGTTTTGTAGATTCATTTAAAAATCAGAATATGTCCTTGGATATATTAATAAATAATGCAGGAGTCATGGCTTGCCCAGAGACAAGAATTGGACATGGCTGGGAAAGTCAGTTTGCTATCAATCAAATTGGTCATTTATTACTGACTAAAGGCTTAATGAATTCTATGAAAGATGCCGAAGAATCTCGTTTAGTCAGTCTGTCATCCTCTGCTCATTCAATTACTGGCATCTTATGGGAAGACATCCATTTTAATAACAATCCTTATGACAAATGGATTGCTTATGGTCAATCTAAAACTGCATCATCTCTATTGGCAATTGAATTTGATAACCAGATGAAGGATTATGGAGGAAGAGGTTTCTCTGTTCATCCTGGTGGAATCATTACACCATTACAACGTCATCTAGGAAATGAAGAAATGGTGGCACTGGGCTGGAAGAATGAGGATGGAACATTATCTGAAATGGCAGAAAAATTTTTTAAGTCACCTTCGCAAGGAGCTGGTACAACGTTGTGGTGCGCAACAAGTCCTATGCTTGACGCTATGGGTGGTATTTTCTGTGAGAATTGCGATGTTGCTGAAAGAAAGGTGAATCTTGATGACTCTATGAAAAGATTCTTTGGTGTTGCTGATTGGGCCATTGATTCTGAAGAAGCAACTAGGTTATGGAGCGAAACAGAAAGTTTATTGTCTTAAGAACAGTAATTAATAATAAAAGGTAAATCATGAAATCTTATTTGGGTCTTTTTTCTTTAATATTTCTAGCTTCATGCGGGGGTGGGTCCAGCTCTCCTGAAGTCGTATTGACGCCCTCTCCTACTACGCCAGTCTCTAATGAATGTGAAACTCAAAATATCTACGATAGAATTTTTACTCAAAGAGATTCTGATTGTGCTGAATTTTATGGAGAGGAAACAACTAATTGCAGTATTGCAGAAGTAAGAGACTTAAAAAGAGCTCTTAGCTTCACAGCAAATGTTACCCTTCTATCATCTGAAACATCATGCACCTTATCAAGTGATGCTATTCCAAACCATGACTTTAATGACTCTTCAGCTAATTTTAGAACTGATGCTACCGAAATCCAAAGAGATTTTGTAATTTCAAGAAATCCGTCAATAGCCGAAGTGAATTCAGATATTGATGGTGGATCTTGGGATGGCATTATGATTAACGGTGTTGTTGTTGATATAAAAAGTGGTGGTTGCTATAACCCTGCAGAATCTAGAGCAGATGCTGATGGAAATACTGAAGCAGGATGTTCTATGAATGCAGAATGGAAACTAGTTCCATTAGAATATTCCACCAAATTTGGAGCTGATATCCATAATGCGCACGTTCAGCCAGATGGAACTTACCATTACCACGGCAATCCAAATGCATTATTTGATG
>CAZTGS010000037.1:0-4656 GCA_964613455.1 uncultured Gammaproteobacteria bacterium
CTCTGCAGTGGGTGAATGCTACTAAAGGAAATTCAATGTCAAGAAGTTCACAAATAGGAGATTTCATATAATTTTTTAGTAATATTAAACGTGTAATTTATTATATAATAAACGCAGTAAATATAAAATTTATAAAAAATATGACCGAAGCTAACAATAATTTTACAGTTCCTGATATATGCGATGATTTTTCAGAGGATGTTATTGTTGGTGAATTATTTCTTAATTCATATGGTGGTGTTGATAAGTTTTGCGGGGAAATTAGAACTGCAGAGTGCCCGCATAGTAATAGCATTGTTAAAGAGATGGTCCAAGAAAATGGTGATGGAAAAATTTTATTTATTAATCATACAGGAGAAGACCTTTGCTCAATGGTCGGTGATCAGATAGTAAAAGAAGCTCATAAAAATAAGTGGAATGGCATTTTTGTTAATGGGTTTATAAGAGATATCGAAATTATTAAAAAAATACCAATAGGCGTCTACGCAAAAAATTCTTATCCAAAAAAGACTGATAAATCAAAAGGCATAGGAAAAAAGGACGTTAGTTTCAATATCAACAGAGCTAAAGTTAATCCAGGAGAATGGTTGTATGTCGACTCAAATGGCTGGGTAATTGCTAAAAAAGAATTAGGACTTTAGCTTTTCAATTTCTTTGTCTTTTTCTTGCCAGATTTCCTCTATCCATATTTTAAAATTATTTCTATATTCCTCATCATTTGAATAATTTCTATTTTTAAGATTTTCTGGAATAGGGTGCTTATTTATTAGAACTTTTACATCATTCATTTCTCCTTTTAAAAAAGACCAAGCTCCTCTTTCTTTTGACTTGTAGACAAGAGAAAAATCTACCAAAGTATTTATATTAGGCATAGCAGAAAGAGCAGTTGCCATTCCACCAATTCTTGGTATCAATAAATTTTTATATGGTGATTCCTGTCGAGTATATTTTTCTTCAGTAAGTCTTGTGCCTTCTGCATAGCTAAAAATAGTCGATGGGGCACGTTGAAATCTTTTACATGACTTCAGTGTATTTTTGTAATCTTTCAAACGTAAGTTAGGATTTCTCTCAAGTTCTTTTTTTGAATGCCTATTAACAAAAGGCATATTAAGAGTTTTGTTGGCTAAGAATACGAAAGGTATCCAAGCCAATTCTTTCTTCATAAAAAATTTTAGTAAAGGTAATTTGTGATTTGCAACTACTAATAAGATAAATATATCAGCCCATGACTGATGATTAGACATTGCCATATACCATTCATTTAAATCATATTCTTGACTATCAATCACTTTGATCTTATCGCCATGCATCATGAGCATGATTAGTTTCAATCCATATACAGTTAGATCTCCAATTTTATTAGATAATTTACTGATATAAATTTTAAAAGCTGTTGTAGGGAAAAGGGCTCTAGGAACATTAACAAGTGCAAGTGTGCCAAAGCCTATAACTAGTTCCATTATAATTAAAATAAATGTAATCAAGCCTATAGTATTTGACTTAATCATATTCATAAAAATACCACCAAGTTTTTAGAATCCACTTAAGTTAGCATACCTTTCTGTATGGAACTTGGAACTCCCAAATATTTGCTCAGCAACTCTTGCTCTTTTTAAATAGAAGCCAACATCATATTCATCAGTAACACCAATGCCGCCATGCATTTGGATAGCTTCATTGGATACCAAATATAGAGTCTCTCCAGCTACAGTTTTAGCCAAACTAGCTAAACGTTGAAGTTCATTTGAATTCTCGTCAGCTCCATGAATCGCGGCCATGACAGAGGACTTGGTAAGCTCTAGTTCACAAAACATTTCAGCTGCTCTATGTTGCAAAGCCTGAAAAGTTCCTATCAGAACACCAAATTGTTTTCTTTGTTTAAGGTAATCAATAGTAGATTCAAAAGCAGCTTCTGCATTACCTAGCATTTCAGCTGACATAGCAATTCTTCCAATATCAAGAATGTTTTCAATAATATCTCCACCAGTCTCGACGTCACCCAAAATATTTTCACTTGAAACTTGAACGTTATCAAAAATTATATTGGCATAGTTTCTAAAATCTGCCATGTCTAACTTAATATTAGTTATACCATCATCATTATTTTCGACAATAAATAGAGTTAATCCGGTCTGATCACCAGAATTTCCAGATGTTCTTGAGAGCACTATGAGAATATCGGCGCTAGCACCGTCAACAACAAAAGTTTTCTTTCCGTTAAGGTGATATTGATTTTGTTTTAGTTCTGCAGTCATTTTAGTGTTAACTGGATTATGATGACTTGACTCATCCACAGCCACAGCAGTTGTTATCTCACCGCTTACAATTTTTGGAAGATAATTTTCTTTTTGTGCTTGTGTTCCAAAGTGAGATATTGCATATGCTCCTAGTACACCAGTAGCAAATAATGGTGATGGTGTTAATGTTTTTGCACACTCTTGCAAGATAACGCTTATTCCAGCTACCCCAAAATTAGAGCCTCCAAATTCTTCTGGAATTAAAATTCCTGACCAGCCTAAGCTAACCATTTCTTGCCATATACCTTTATCCCAAAGCATCGGATCATTATTATCTCTAAGAGACCTAAAATGATTTACTGGTGTTTTTTCTGAAGCAAAGTCTTTGGCTGTATCTTTTAAGAATTGTTGCTCTTCATTTAAGATTAGTTTCATTATATTTCCTGATTAATAAGTTTTAGCTAGGGAGTCCCAAGACTCTTTTTGAAATAACGTTTAATTGAACCTCTGAAGTTCCGCCTTCTAGTGAATTTCCTTTAGTTCTTAGCCATGCTTTTGTTAAATCTTTATCATCTTTATCAAACTCATCGCCATCCCAAGCAACTCCATCAGTTCCCATAGCAGCAACCATTAATTCATGACGTTTTTTATTATGCTCTGTTCCATAAAGCTTAAACATAGAAGCAGTAGCACTTGCTTTTCCACCCTCATCACCAGCTCTTTTTAGAGTTAGACCAAACGCATGCTCCTTTATTTTATGTGAAGCAATTTCTGATCTATAGAAACCATTACTAATTTTTCCATCTTCTTCACCAATATGTTTTTTAGCTATTGATACTAAATCTCTTCCACTTCCCATTGCTGATGCAAGTCCAAAACTAGAAATAAAGGCTCTCTCATGTTGTAGCAGCGCTTTGGCAATAGTCCATCCATTATTTAGCTCACCTATTAAATTATTTTTAGGTACTTCGACATCATCAAAAAATGTTTCACAAAAAGGTGATTTTCCTGATATTAAAGTTATTGGCTTTGTACTTACGCCTTTAGTTTCCATATCAATTAGTACAAAACTAATTCCATCATGCTTAGGTTCTTTTGGGCCAGTTCTCACAAGTGCAAAAATCCAGTCAGCTTTGTCAGCATATGAAGTCCATACTTTTTGACCATTTACCAAGAAGTGATCGCCTTTATCTTCAGCTTTTGTAGCAAGACTGGCAAGATCAGAGCCTGAACCTGGTTCGGAGTATCCTTGGCACCATCTAATCTCCCCTTTTATAATTTTTGGAAGATGTTCTTTCTTCTGCTCTTCTGTTCCATATTCTAATAAAACAGGAGCGAGCATCCATATTCCGAAGCTTAAGAGAGGTCCTTTAGCTCCAATCATAAACATTTCCTCATTTAAGATTTTAACCTCTTCTTTAGTAAGTCCGCCTCCACCATATTCTTTTGCAACTGTAGGCATAGTCCAGCCTTTATTGCCCATTCTTTCTAGCCAAATCTTAGAATCAGGGTTTTTATATACAGCTTTTTTACCACCCCAAACTTCATCAATTGGTGTTTTAGGGTCCGCTCCACTTTGCATAGAAGCAGGGCAGTTTTCTTTTAACCACTCTTTAACTTCTTGTCGAAATAAATCTAATTGTTCCATTTAAAAATTCCTGTTAATAAATTAAATCTCACATATTCTATATCAATGAATCATTTCTTCAAAAGAATAACAATATCTTAAAATTAGATAGAATTAAGGAACTTAAATTTAAAATTGATTGGGTCACTTTAACTTGTATGAGTATAATGCTCTCATGTTTAAAAAAATTGGCATATACGTTAAAGGTAAAGCATATCAAAACATTGATTCCAAAGCTCTTGATCCTTTAATTTCATCACTTAAAAAACATACTTCTAAAATATACATAGAGGCAAGCTCAGACTATAAAAATGCATATATTGCAGAATTAAGTCATGAAGATTTCACTTCAGAGGTTGATTTAATAATTGTGTTTGGGGGGGATGGGACTTTATTAGGTTGCGCAAGAAAATATTTAAATAATGATATTCCTATTCTTGGAATTAATATGGGAAATGTTGGATTTTTAACTGATATAAAAACTAAAGATTTTGAATTAGTAATAAAAGATATATTAAATGGTGAGTTTGAAATTGAGGAAAGAAATTTAGTTAGTGCTTCATTTTTAGACCAAACTGTTTACGGGTTGAATGAAATTGTTATCCATTCTGGTGCTTATGCACAACTTATGAGATACAGACTTTCTGTCAATGATAAAGTTGTTTACGAGCAAAGATCTGACGGACTAATAATAGCAACACCAACAGGCTCAACAGCCTATGCCCTTTCAGCGGGCGGGCCAATTATTCACCCAAGCTTAGATGTTTGGACCATCTTGCCAATGCTTCCTCA
>CAZTGS010000038.1:0-4611 GCA_964613455.1 uncultured Gammaproteobacteria bacterium
GGTACCGCATGAATATTAAATTTTTCTTAGTTATATTATTATTTTCTAGTTATTCATTTTCAGGCTATAAATTTGAAACAGTTTTGGATGGATTGGATGATGCTTGGAGTTTTGAATTTTTAAGTGAAGATAAGATTTTATTTACCGAGATGCCTGGCAAGTTAAAGATAGCCTCTTTATCTGACAAATCTATAATAGAAATTAGTAATGTTCCTTCCGTTCAATATAGTGGACAAGGTGGATTGTCTGAGGTGGTTCTTGATCCTGAGTTTAAATCTAATAATACGATTTACTTTAGTTACTCTGCTAAAAATAAAAATGGTAAATCAACATTATTTCTATCATCAGCTGAACTTGTAAATAATACTTTGGTTAATACCAAGATAATCTTTGAAGCTATTGCGCCTCGAAGAACTCCAGTTCACCTTGGTGCAAAAATTGCTTTTTTACTTGATGGTACTATCTTGCTGGCAAGTGGAGATGGGTTTGATCATCGTGAAAAAGCTCAAGAGTTAGATAATCATTTTGGAAAAATTATTAGGATCAATAAAGATGGATCAATACCATCTGACAACCCTTTTATAAATGTGCAAGACGCTCTTCCTGATATTTATTCTTATGGTCATCGTAATATGCAGGGCTTACTAGTATCCAAGTCAGGTGATATCTATGAACATGAGCATGGCCCAAGAGGAGGAGACGAGATGAATCTTGTTGAACCTTCATTAAACTATGGCTGGCCAGCAATAACTTATGGAATAGATTACTCAGGCGCTGTAATTAGTCCTTTTACTGAGAAAGAGGGCATGGAGCAGCCATTATTGCACTGGACACCTTCAATCGCTCCTTCAGATATGATTTTTTATGAAAACGATGTTTACCCAGAATTAAAGAATAGTTTTTTAGTAACTGCGTTGGTCTCAAGAGATGTTAAAAAAGTAACCTTTAAAGATGGTACAAATATCCAAGAAACTTTATTTTCTGAATTAGAGACAAGGCTAAGAAATATTCAATCTTCACCAAGTGGAATAATCTATTTACTTACAGATGGGCCAAAAGGTAAATTAATTAAAGTTTTACCTAAAGAATTATGAACATAGCAAAGTATCCATTTGCTGTTCTTTCAGCAGCTTTGTTTACCGTTTTGTTGATTACACCTATTTCCTCATTATTAAATTTAATTTGGCTGGCTTCTGTCGGTATGCCAGTGGGAATAATTACCTCATTAGAGGTTATTTTGTTTGATTTCCAAAGGCTTGGAGTTGGACTCTATGCTGTTATTATTATTGGTTTTATAGTTGCCTTTTCTGTTGCTGGTTTGATTTCTAAATATAGTAAATTTGGTGGTAAATACTTATATGCTATAGCTGGTGCAGTTGCTATAGGGATGGCGTTGATCTTGATGGTAGAGTTGCTATTTCAAACACAATTATTAGGTGGTAATAGAACCATATTTGGTAAAGTGCTTCATTGGGTAGCTGGATTCTTTGGTGGCTACTTTTATTATTTTCTTATTTCTTCAGAAAAAAACTATACATTTATTGTCAGATTTTTAGGTATTCTTTATGCTTATGCGCTTTTAGGCTTAGTCCTCGAATGGGTTTTTACACCAATAAATGCTTCTGCTAATTTTGGCTTCGTATTTTCTGAATTATCAAATGCTGCACAAAATGCATTATTAAGAGATTTTACTGCTCTTTTTGTAGCTACTTTTTTATTTTCAATATTAGCAGTAGTTACCTTAAATCCTGTATGGTTTTTTTCTACAGCAATAATTTATTTTGGTGCAGCTATCTTTAATCTAATTGCTATATATGTCTACGGAACTGGATTTAATCAGATATTTATTTCTGAATTTATTCTTGCTGGTTGGCCAGCTGCTTTAGGCTTAACTCTTTTCTTGAAAAAAAGAGCTGCAACTAAATTTCTTAACATCAGCAATAATTAGTTTTTATGACTTACCCCCTCATAAGTGAAACGGCTTTAAATACTAAAATTAAGAGCAATGCTCATGAGCCATACTATCCTTTTAATAGTTCAGTTGATTTATACGATATTCATCAATTTACCAACGGTCATCCTTTTGCTGCCTATGATGAGTTAAGAGAAAATAGCCCAATTTACTTTCAAGAACCCCCAGAATGGGATGTAGAGCCAGGAGCATGGATGCTTACATCTTATAAAGATATCATAGAGGTTTCATCTAATCCCAGCATATACTCTTCACAGGTGGCTACCGGTAATCTTATGACATTGGGAGATCCTGATACCAGACACCCTAAATTGTGGCAGACTTCTATTGATCACATGCTAAATCTTGATGGGTCATTCCATCTTGAATTAAGAAGAGAGCATATGCCTTTTTTTAAGCCAGGTTATGTTGATGATTTGCATAAAAAAGTCGAAATTAAAGTTGAGACATTATTAGACGCTATAGCTAAGGCTGGTAAATCAAATCTTGTTAAAGACGTATCTCAACAGATTCCAATTTTTACTTTATCTGAAATTCTTGGTATCCCAGAAGAGGATAGACACAAATTGGCAACTTGGATGGAATTTTTAGAATTAGCTCAATACTTTGCAGCAGAGAATACAAAACAAACTCAAGGCAAGTCTGAAGAAATGGAAGTTGACTCTTCAATGATTGAATTATTTGAAAACATGATTGGAGAAATGTTTGAATACGGTAAATATATTCTTCAAGAGAAAAGAAAGAATCCTGAGAATGATCTTTTGTCAGCTATAGCCAATGCAGAGTTAGATGGAGCTAAATTAAGCCAAGAGTATTTAGATGGCTCATGGTTGTTAATAATTTTTGCCGGCAACGATACTACTAGAAATTCTATCAGTGGCGCTATTAAGCTGTTGACTGAATTCCCAGATCAAAAAAAGAAGCTATTAAATAATTTAGAACTCCTTCCAAATTTTGCCCAAGAAACTATTCGTATGATTTCACCTGTTATACATATGCGAAGAACAACAACTTGTGAAACAACCTTAGGCAATCAGAGGTTGGGCAAGGGTGAGAAAGTAATTATGTGGTACGGAGCTGCCAATAGAGATCCTTCAATATTCTCTAACCCTAACTCCTTTGATATCGAACGTGAAAATGCTGCTAAACATTTAGCATTTGGCATGGGAAGACATACCTGTATTGGTAAGCCAGTAGCTTTAATGCAACTCAAAGAGGTGTACAAACAGATCCTTTCTAGATTTCCTGATATGAAAATGGATGGAGATTGGAAAGTCGCTCCGAATAACTTTGTTCATGCCATTCAAGAAATGCCAGTTACCTTTACACCTGAAAAATAAGATAGATTTTTTTATCTACCAGCTTATGGCAAAATAAGTATTCTTTTTTTATCCTTTGAATTTAATAATAGATAAGCAGCATAGGCTCCTAAAACTCCAAAAATTGAAATTATTAAATAATATATTTTGTAGCCCATTACTCCAGGATATAGCTCTAATAGATAAGCGCTAATTAGTGGAAGATAGAATTCAGGAAAATAGCCAATCATAGAAATCATTCCGATAGCCAAGCCTTTTATTTTATTAGGAACATTACATCCACCTAATGTAGCCCAATAAAGACCTCGAACACCATAGGTCAATAACCCAATTAAGAGCACGACAACAAGCATCAGAATAGATGCTGAAGTGGTAGGCAAGAAAGCCATCACAGCTAGAGCCAGAGAGGCAAGTACCAACAGTATACAAAGTACTTTTTCAGGACTACACCAGTCACCAATAAAGCCTGCTGCTATACCTCCAATAGGTCTCATCCATAATTTAGCAACTGTTATTGTTCCAACAGCTACTGCTGATAAGCCAAAATTTTCTTGAAGGTAAGCTGAGAAAGAATAAGTTGCATAAAATAGTTGATATCCGCAAATTATACAGATTGCGCATAGCCAAATTTCTCTATGCCTTAGAACTATCATCAAATCATCTTTGAAGTTGGTATTTGTAGTTTTATTACTAGATGCTGATTCCTCAAGGTCGTCAAGAAGCAAATAGACGAGCGGTGCCACTAAGAATAAAACAGCAATATAAAGATAAATAACCTGTTTCAGCGCCATACTTGTTGAGCTAGATTCTTGAGTTAGCACATATGCAAAAAGGGTAATAGCTAGAGTTGCTAATACAGCCTCAACCAATCCTCTTCCGCCATCTAAGATTCCAAAGAATTTACCTTGCTGATCTTTATTAGCAAGTATTGCAACTAACTTAATATGTGCTGACCAGAACGTAAGACCAGTAGCAATGCCCCAGGATGCATAGATGAAAAGTAATGAACTGTAGGAGGGTATAGTCGAAAACCACATCCCTATAAGTGCAGTGGCAAGCAACGAGGATGCAAGAAGCTTGCGGGATGAAAAGCGATCTGCAAGCCAGCCACTTGGAACATAACTAATCATAAAAATAAATCCCAGCATAGAACTACAATATCGAAGCTGTGCTTGGGTAATATCAAAAGACTCTAGTATAGAAATCTCAAAATTTTGTCTTAAGTAAAGAAGTGGATAGATTGATCCAGCAGCTACAACAATAATTGCAAGCTGGTAATAACTTCGTAAAGAATTTGAATTGAAAAATAACAATGAAAAC
>CAZTGS010000039.1:0-4077 GCA_964613455.1 uncultured Gammaproteobacteria bacterium
TGCATTTCTTTTATTGTCCTGCAACCAACATATCCCATGCTTTGTCTTAGACCTCCAATCAGTTGATTGATAACATTAATAACCCATCCTTTATATGGAACTCTGCCTTCAATACCTTCTGGAACTAACTTTTCAGAATCAACATCCTCTTGAAAGTACCTATTGGCATCTTGACGTTCAGTCATTGCTCCAATGGAACCCATGCCTCTGTATGTTTTAAAACTTCTTCCTTGAAATAATTCCACTTCTCCAGGAGCCTCTTCGGTTCCTGCAAATAAACTTCCGAGCATCACAGTATCTGCACCTGCAGCTATTGCTTTTGAAATATCACCAGAAAATCTAATTCCACCATCGGCAATTATTCCTATATCTTTTCCTTGTAAAGCTTCTTTAATAGTTAAAATCGCCGTGATTTGAGGAACACCGATACCAGCTATTATTCTAGTTGTACATATTGATCCAGGCCCCATTCCAACCTTAACTGCATCTGCGCCAGCTTTCACCAATTCAATAGCTCCTTCAGGTGTAGCTACATTTCCTCCAATGATATCAATATCAGAAAATTCTTTTTTTATCATTTTAATGGTATCTAGAACATTTTTAGAATGGCCATGAGCACTATCTATAACAAATAAATCTATACCTACCTCATTAAGTGCTTTGGCTCTTTCTAGAGTATCTGAGCCAGTTCCTAACGCAGCTCCAACTCTTAATCTACCTGATGTATCTTTTGTTGCATGGGGATGTTCAGCTGACTTCTCTATATCTTTCATAGTAACTAATCCACTTAAAGAACCTGTTTCATCTATTACTAGAATTTTTTCAATTCTATTTTCATACATAAGTTTTTTAACTTCTTCTTGATCCGTTCCCTCGGACACGGTTATGAGCTTTTCTGCTGGCGTCATGATTGATGATACTGCGGCGTCCATATTATCAGCGTATCTAAAATCTCGACTTGTAACTATTCCTTTAAGATCACCATCATCTACAACAGGCATACCAGAAATATTTAATTCATCAGTTAGTTGCTTTAATTCAGCTATAGATTTACTAGACCTGATAGTTGTAGGATCTCTTACAACTCCACTCTCATACTTCTTAACAGCTTTAACTTGAGCAACTTGCTCTGCAATAGAGTTATTTTTGTGAACTATTCCTATTCCTCCGGCCTCAGCTAGAGCAATAGCCATTCTTGATTCAGTCACAGTATCCATAGCTGCAGAAAGAAGCGGTATCTTGATAGATATTTTTTTTGTTAATTGAGTTTCTGTTGATGCTTCACTAGGAATGAAATCACTATACCTAGGCAAAAGAAGTACATCGTCAAACGTGAGTGCTTTTGATTTTACTTTATCCATGTTGGATTATAACTAAGACTAGAGAGAAAAAAAAGGTTCTAATCGATTCCTAACAATTTATGCTGCTGAATACTTAATTTCCACTTTGGGTATTTAAGACAATAATCGATGGCATCTTTGGTATTTTTTTCTGTTTCCTCAGAATCCATTGGTTGCAGAAAATGATGATCGAAAGGAAGATCTTTTAGAAGATCTAGATTAAATTCTGGCTGAGGAAATACAACCTTAAGCTCATTACCATGACTTACTAATAGATCGCTTCCGGCCTTTGGGGATACACAAATCCAATCTATATCAAAATCAATTTTAATAGTGCCGTTGGTCTCAATGGCAGTCTCAAAATTATTTTCTTTGCATATCGATATTAACTCCTTATTAAGTTGAAGCATTGGCTCTCCACCAGTAAAAACAATATAACCTCTCTCATCAGAAGCCCATATATCCCTAATTTTTTTAACTAAGCCCTCTCGGGAATACCTTCCCCCATTAACACCATCTGTTCCAACGAAGTCTGTATCACAGAATTTACAGATCGCAGAGCTTCTATGCTTTTCTTTACCAGACCATAAATTACAACCAGTAAATCTAACAAAAACAGCAGACCGCCCACTTTGTGCGCCTTCACCTTGGATAGTTTTATAAATCTCTTTAATTGAATACATTATTTGTAATTAATTGGGTCGCTTGTATTGTTATCAGCAAATGCTTCTAATCTTTCAACGCATGATCCGCATTTTCCACATGCAAATTCCTGTCCTTCATAGCAAGTCCATGTTTTTGAGTAATCTACTCCAAGATCAATGCCAATCTTAAATATTTGTCCCTTATTAAAGTTAATAAAGGGTCCTTTTACAGAAACTTCTGAAGGATCGCATAGCCCAGCAGCGACATCCATAGATTGTAAAAATTCTGGACGACAGTCAGGATAAATAAAGTGATCTCCAGCATGAGCTCCGTACCAAACTTCACTAATTTTATTAGCTATCGAATATGCAATGGCATAAGAAATAAAAATCATATTTCTATTGGGTACAATTGTTGATTTCATGGAGTCTTCTTTATAACTTCCATAAGGAATTTTATTGTCTCTATCAACCAGAGATGAAGAGCCGAAGATAGCCGAAGGATCGCCAATATCTATAAGGGTATGTTTTAAATTTAGCTCTTTGCAAACATTTATAGCAAAATCAATTTCTTTTGCATGTTTCTGCCCATAATTAAACGTTATGCAATCAACACTGAAGTTCTGATTTAAAGCATGGTGCAATAATGTAAAAGAGTCAGAACCACCTGAATAGATAAGTGTAATTTTTTTCACTTTTCTTGATATAAATTATCAGTTTTAGCTGCGCAAATAAAATCATTTCTATGAAGGCCTTTAATTTTATGAGACCACCATAAGACTGATACCTTTCCCCATTCTAAAGTTATTGTAGGATGATGATCTTCATTATCTGCCAGAACTGCAACTTTATTAGTAAAATCTGCAGCGCTTTTATAATCTGGAAAATTATAGACTTTCTTGAGCTGATCAATTGGATGAGTAATTAATTCCCAATCTTTAATCTCAGATATGAGTATGTTAATTTCAGATTCATTCACCCTAGGTGCGTCTATACGGCATGCCTCACAAAATTCTGTTGAAAGATTAGTCACCTATTCCACCTTTAGTTAGTTTAGAGGGATCTAGCAATTTCTTTAACTCAGCTATACTCATTCCTGTTTCTTCATGAGCAACATCAATGATTGATTTATTTTCCTTGTATGCTTTTTTAGCAATAGCTGCGGCTTTGTTGTAACCGATTATTCTATTTAAGGCAGTTACTAAAATTGGATTCTTAGATAAAGATTCGTTAATATTTTTAGAATTAACTTTAAATGTTTTGATAGCTTTATTGGCCAATAAAGGCATTGAATTTCCTAAAAGATTGATGCTTTTTAACAAGTTATATGCAACAACAGGAAGCATAACATTAAGCTGAAAGTTTCCACTTTGACCAGCGATAGTAATAGTTACATCATTACCAATCACATCAGCGCAAGCCATAGCGACTGCTTCAGGTATTACTGGATTAACTTTTCCAGGCATTATACTGCTGCCTGGTTGAAGAGCTTCTAGTTCTATTTCACCTAAACCTGTTAAAGGACCACTATTCATCCACCTTAAATCATTAGATATTTTCATTAAAATAATACTTAAATTTTTTAATGCAGAGGAAAGTTCAACAGCATTATCAACACTACTTAAACCTTGATAGAAATTCTTAGCTGGTTTAGTTTTAAGTTTTGATAGCTTATTAACTTCAATACAAAAAGTTTTAGAAAAATCTTTATGACTATTAATTCCAGTTCCAATTGCAGTTCCGCCTTGGGGTAAGTCATTCATCCTTGTTGAAGCAGTAATTAAATTTTTCTTTACTGATTCTAGTTGAGATTTCCAGCCAGAAAGTTCTTGAGAAAAGTCAATTGGCATAGCATCCATTAAATGAGTTCTTCCAGTCTTAACATTTCCTTTAGTTGTTTTCATTTTTCTCTCAATAGTCTTGATAAGTAAATCTAGATTCGGTAATAAAAGTCTTTGCATATCTAAAAGAGCACTAATACATATTGCAGTTGGAATGACATCATTCGAGCTTTGACTCATATTTACGTCATCATTAGCATTAATTTTTAACTTTGATTTTTTAGAAGCAACGTTTGCGATAACTTCATTAGC
>CAZTGS010000040.1:0-3571 GCA_964613455.1 uncultured Gammaproteobacteria bacterium
GATGAAATTGTATGGAGAGAATTTTATAGAAATATTATGTTTTCATTTCCAAAAGTTAGTAGAGGCATGCCCTTTCAGGATTATTCAAGATTGATTCAATGGCGCTTCAATGAAGATGAGCTCAAAGCCTGGAAAAGTGGTCATACAGGATTTCCAATAATTGATGCTGCAATGAGGCAATTACTTCATGAGGGATGGATGCACAACAGATTAAGAATGGTTGTGGCAATGTTTTTTACCAAAAATATGCTTCATGACTGGAGGTTGGGGGAAGCATACTTTATGCAAAATCTTATAGATGCTGATTTTTCATCAAATAATGGTGGCTGGCAATGGAGTAGCTCCACTGGAACAGATGCAGCACCTTATTTTAGAATATTTAATCCAATTACACAGTCCACCAATTTTGATAAAGAAGGATTATTTATCAAAAAGTACGTTCCTGAACTCAAAGAATTAGATAAATCAGTAATTCATAACCCACCGATTGAGCATAGAAAATATTGTAAATATCCAAATCCAATTCTTGATTTAAAAGAATCTAGATTAAGAGCTATTGAAGCTTTTAAACATGCGAAAAGCTAATTAAATATTCATAGTGAACTTATATCTTCTTATGTATACTTTCGATAGAAATTAATTTTATAGGGCGATTGTATGTCAACTTTTTTAAGTGATTTAGAGATAGCGAATAACGCTTCAAAAAAACATATCAGTGATATAGCAGGTGAGGTTGGAATTCCTGAGGATGCTCTAATTGTTTATGGTAATGACAAGGCAAAAATTAATTATGATTTTTTAGATCAATGCAAAGATAAAAAAGATGGCAAGCTAATATTAGTTACCGCAATTTCT
Source organism: uncultured Gammaproteobacteria bacterium (assembly GCA_964613455.1). Lineage (GTDB taxonomy): Bacteria > Pseudomonadota > Gammaproteobacteria > Magnimaribacterales > D2472 > SCGC-AAA076-P13. Next base: position 856 of record CAZTGS010000040.1, read on the forward strand.
CCTACTCCGGCAGGTGAAGGCAAAACTACAACTAGCGTTGGCTTAGTTGATGGATTATGTCATATAGGCAAAAAAGCAATGATATGTTTGAGAGAGCCCAGTCTTGGCCCTTGTTTTGGTATGAAAGGAGGAGCTGCAGGCGGAGGATACGCTCAAGTAATTCCAATGACAGATATAAATCTTCATTTCACAGGTGATTTCCATGCTATTGGTGCTGCTCATAATTTATTATCAGCACTTATTGATAATCATATTCATTGGGAGAATGATTTAAATATTGATCCAAGAAGAATTACTTGGAAAAGAGTGGTGGATATGAACGATCGCTCATTAAGAGATATTACTTGTGGCCTTGGTGGAACTGGGAATGGGATACCTCGTCAGAGTGGTTTTGATATCACTGTTGCTTCAGAAATTATGGCTGTCTTTTGTCTGGCCAGTGATCTTGAAGATCTTGAAAAAAGAATAGGCAATATTGTTTTTGCTTATACAAGAAAGCTAGAACCAGTAAAAGTGAGTCAACTTAATGCTCAAGGCGCATTAACTGCCTTATTAAGAGATGCTTTTCAACCAAATTTAGTTCAGACTTTAGAAAATAACCCAGCTTTAATGCATGGCGGTCCTTTTGCTAATATTGCTCATGGTTGTAATTCTGTTATTGCTACTAAAACTGCATTGAAATTAGCAGATTATGTGGTAACAGAAGCAGGTTTTGGTGCTGATTTAGGGGCTGAGAAATTCTTTGACATTAAATGTCGTAAAGCTGGCCTCTCGCCCGATGCAGTTGTTTTGGTTGCAACCACTAAAGCATTAAAAATGCATGGCGGTGTTAAAAAAGAAGATTTGAAGGGAGAAAATATAGGAGCAATCCAAGAAGGATGTAAAAACTTAGCAAAACATATTGAGAATATTGGTCAATTTGGCGTTCCAGTAACAGTTGCCATTAACGAATATTACACAGATACAAAAGAAGAACATCAGGCAATAATAGATTTTTGTGCTGATCTGGGTGTAACTTGTAAGATATCATCTCATTGGTCCGATGGCGGCAAAGGAGCTGCTGATTTAGCTGAACATATTTCTGAACTAGTTGATTCTAAAGAATCCTCTTTTAAAACTTTATATGATGACGACATGTCGTTATGGGACAAAACAAGGCATATTGCTAGAAATATATATGGAGCTGAAGAAATTCTTGCTGATAAAAAAGTCAGAAATAAATTTGCTCAGCTTGAAAAAGAAGGCTACGGAAAATACCCCATATGTATGGCAAAAACTCAGTATAGTTTTTCTACCGATCCATTATTAATGGGCGCACCAACAGGTCATGATGTCCCAATTAGGGAGGTAAGATTATGCTCTGGTGCAGAGTTTATTGTTGTTGTTTGTGGGGAAATTATGACAATGCCTGGTTTGCCAAGAAAACCAGCCTCAGAAGCTATCGGCATAGATAAAAATAAAAATATTGAAGGATTGTTTTAGGTAATACTCAAACTAATTTTTTTACATAGATTCAAGAAAAAGCTTTTCCCACTCTTCTTGATTAGGTAGCCTTGGCGTTGTCAAATTACTGGGATCTGTTATGGAGTGTTTAACTAGTTTAGGTATCATATCTTCAGTTACTCCCATTTGTGCAAGACCATTAGGGATCCCGATCAATTCATTTAGTTTTCTAATCTCATCTGCCAAATCAACTGACTGATTAATTCCCATTGCTGTGGCAATTCTTGAATATTTATTTTCAACATGATTTTGATTGAATTTTAATACTGTAGGTAATATTACTGCATTAAGAGTTCCATGATGAAGATTAAGTTCTTGATTGGCACCTATGGCATGACTCATGGAATGAACTGCTCCTAAACCTTTAGAAAAAGCCATAGCACCTTCAGTAGAGGCCATCATCATATTCCATCTTGCTTCTTTATCATTTCCATCTTTATAAGCTCTAACGAGGCCTTCATCTTTAATAATTTTTTCAATTCCATCTAAGCCTACTGCCTCAGCAGGCGGATCAATTACTGGAGATAAAATAGCTTCAATACAATGAGTTAAGGCATCCATCCCAGCACCAGCTGTTAGAACTGGCGGCAATCCAATTGTAAGTTCTGGATCGCAAATAGCAGCATTTGGTCTTAAATGGGGGCTGGCAAAAATTAATTTTCTGCCGTCATCCATTACAAGTAAAGCTCCATCAGATATTTCACTTCCAGTCCCTGAAGTAGTCGGAATTGCTATCATAGGAATTGTTTCAGTTATTTTTCTATACCCACCTTCTACGATTGAATAGTTAATAATATTTTCATTATGATTAGCCATAAGCGAAACTGCTTTTGCTAAATCTATACTTGACCCACCACCAAATCCAACCACGCCATCACAGCCATCATCTAAATATAACTTTAAAGCATCTTTTACAGATTGTTCGGTAGGATTAGCGGGAGTGTCTAAATAAAATGATGAAGAAAAATCATCAGAGATAAGGTTTTTAATTTTATCTATCATCCCTATTGAGGAAAGACCAGGGTCAGAACAAATAAGTGGCTTTTTAATTCCATGTAAGCTTAAAACCTTACATATTTTTTCTATATCCCCATTTCCAAAATAAGGCCTATTAAAATAATTTAACTGCATAATTTTCTCCAAAAAAGATTTACCAAACTTTTTATAAAAAACTACATACCAACTGAATTTGAATACAGTTTAATATCTTCTG
>CAZTGS010000041.1:0-2603 GCA_964613455.1 uncultured Gammaproteobacteria bacterium
GAATTAGAATTTCCTCGAGGTAATATTCAGACACCTGCATTTATGCCTGTAGGAACGAACGGAACAGTAAAGGGCTTGACTGTTGAAGATGTAAAATCGACAGGAGCTGAGATTATTCTTGGAAATACCTATCATCTAATGCTTAGACCAGGTGATGAAGTGGTTCGTGATTTAGGCGGACTGCATAAGTTTTCAAATTGGGATAGACCTATTCTTACCGATTCAGGCGGTTTTCAGGTTTGGAGTCTGGGTGATTTAGTAAAAATTACAGAAGAAGGGGTGAAGTTTAGTTCGCCGTATGACGGTAAAAAGATCTTTATGACTCCTGAAGACTCTATTCAGATTCAGGAAAACTTAGGTTCGGATATTGTTATGGCATTTGATGAATGCACTGATTATCCATCAACTCACGAGCAAGCAAAGATATCCATGGAGCTTTCAATGAGATGGGCAAAGCGATGCAAGGAAGCTCACAAATCAGATTCTGCTTTATTTGGAATCGTTCAAGGCGGTATGCACGAAGACTTAAGGGAGCAATCTCTTAATGCCCTAACTGATATTGGCTTTGATGGTATCGCTTTGGGCGGTCTTAGTGTTGGTGAATCCAAGGAAGAGAAAACAAGAATTCTTTCCTATATGGCCGATAAACTTCCCAAAGATAAACCTAGATATCTTATGGGAGTAGGTAAGCCCGAGGATATTGTTGAGGCGGTAAGATACGGTATTGATATGTTTGACTGCGTTCTTCCAACAAGAAATGCTAGAAACGGTCAGCTATTGACCTCAACAGGTGTCGTTAATATAAAAAATGCACCTTATAAAATGAGTGATGAACCGGTAGATGAGAACTGCGACTGCAAAGTTTGTAAAGATTACAGCAGGGCTTACCTGAACCACTTACATAAAACTAATGAAATGCTGGGCAGCATTCTGTCTAGCTATCACAATATTTATTACTATCAATCGCTCATGAAAGGAATTAGAACGTCAATTGAGTCGAATATATTCGCGAACTTTGTAAAAGACTTCTATAATAAGCGAAATTTAGAAATGCCCGATGGGCCAATTTAGGAAATAAATATGCCAGAAGCAGCACAACCGTCCCTCATTCAGCCATTGGCATTTGTTGGGTTCTTATTTGTATTCATGTATTTCATGATGATCAGGCCGCAAAACAAAAGAAATGCTGAAGTAGCACTAATGATTTCGAAAATAGAAAAAGGATCAGAAGTTATAGCAGCTAGTGGAATTCTTGGAAAAGTGATAGATGTTAAAGATTTATATGTATCGATTGAGATAAGTGATAACACTGTTATTAAGCTACAAAAAACAGCTATAGCAAGCATTTTGCCTAAAGGCACTCTCGATTCAATAAAATAAAAGATCGTGAATAAATTTTCTATATACCAATACTTATTAATATTTACCGTATTGTCGTTAGGATTTATTTATGCACTCCCAAATTTATACCCAACGCAACCTTCAATCCAGATTGCGTATACGGATTCTGGAAAATCAGCTGACCAAGTCCTGGTTAACGAGTTAGAAGATATTTTAAAAAAAAATAATTCAGAGTATGAAGAACTCTTTTTAAGAGAGAATAAAATTGTTATCAAATTTTCGACTTTAGAACAACAACTTGATTCAAAGACAGTGTTACAGAATAAACTTTTAGATAAAGTAATTATTGCTTTAAATCTTGAGCCTACAACTCCTGACTGGTTAAAAAACCTTGGCGGAAAGCCAGTTAAATTAGGCTTAGATCTATCTGGTGGAGTTCATTTTTTATTAGAGGTAGATATTGATACAGCTCAACAAGGCAGATTAGAACTTCTTTTAGATACCTATAGAAAAACTTTTAAAGAAGATAGATTAAAAGTAACTGATTCGTCTATTAAAGACTTAGTACTATCTTTTGAATTTAAAGATAAGGACAGTTACAACAAGGCTTTGAAAAAATATAGAACCGATAGCATTGGCATCACAGGTGTTCAATACAATATTACAGAAAGACCTAGCTCAAATATTCTTCTTTTAGAATATTCCGATGTTGGTTTGAAAGAGATTAGAGATTACGCAGTAGGCCAGAACCTTACAACTTTAAGAAATCGTGTGAATGAATTAGGGGTTTCAGAACCAGTGGTGCAAAGACAAGGTTCTAATAGAATTGTTGTTGAGCTTCCAGGAGTTCAGGATCCAACTGCAGCTAAAAAAATTATAGGTAAAACAGCAAACTTAGAATTTAGGCTAGAAGCAAACTCAAGAACCTCTCCATTACGAAAAGAAGAATTCAATTTTAAAGAAAATGATTATACTTCTGCTTTTCTAGAAAGAGCTGTTGTTGTCTCTGGTGATAGAGTTACCAATGCTAGTACTGGTTTTGATGAAAGTGGTTTTTCACAAGTAAATATTACTCTTGATATGCAGGGCGGCAGAGCAATGCAAAAGGCTACTTCAGGGAATATTGGAAGAAAACTTGCAGTGTTATTTGTAGAACAAAAAAGTAAATCAGAATTAGTTATCGATGAAAACGGTAAAAGTGTTATTGAACAAACTACTTACATTGAAAAAAATATAATAAGTCTTGCAACTATTCAAGCTGT
>CAZTGS010000042.1:0-2441 GCA_964613455.1 uncultured Gammaproteobacteria bacterium
CGTATTATATGGAATCAGAGGCAATTAGCAAAGCACTTAAGTACTATTTTATCTTCTTATTTATAGCAGATAAAAATCCTCTTAAAAAACTAGTTTCCATTTCGTCTGGATGAAGTCTGCTAAACATTCTTTTTATTCTAGAAATTATCTTTTTAGGGTTCTCTGGATGAATAACATCTATATTTTCAGCTGTTTCAATGAAGTGATTGATTAACATTTGAAGGTTTGCTGAATCTACTTCTGGGTAATCGTGCCAGTCTCTAGATTCAGTATTGTTTGAAGCCTTAAAAATTTCATACGAAAGTATTTGTGCTGACATTGCTAGGTTTAAAACCGGGTATTCTGGATTTGCTGGAATTTCTATATGAGTATTTGCTAATTGCAGTTCATCATTGGTAAGTCCCCTGTCCTCTCTTCCAAATAAAATTGATATTTCTTTATCGCCAAAGGATTGATCGCAAATAACTTGAGCTGCTTCCTCAACGTTTACTGTTGGCCATTGAATAGTTCTATTTCTCGAAGAAGTAGCATAGACAAAAGTACTTTTTTCTATGGCTTCATCTATAGAGTCATAGACGGTAGCAGCTTCCAATACATCTGTAGCATTTCCAGATAAAGCTGTGGCTTCGCCTGAAGGAAAATTTCTTGGATTTACCAAAGATAACCTTGTTAATCCCATAGTTTTCATGGCTCTTGCTACAGAACCTATGTTCCCTGGATGGGAGGTTTCAACTAAAACGATGTTAATTAAATTACTTTTCAAACTCATGTCACTATTATCTCCATTTCCATTACAATAGCGACATGTCTATACCAGCTTTATTAAATGTTAATCAGCTTGCAGCTCGAAAAGGAGCTCATGAGCTTGAATTTTCTGTAAAAAAAGTTCACAGTCTTGACGCATCTAAGGGTGGTCCTGAGGGATATTTAGAAGCTATTATCAGAAGAGTTGAAGAAATGGTAATTGAAGAAATTAGAAGATTTTATCCTGAAGATAATTTTCTTGGCTCTCATACCGGCTCAGAGATTAATAACTCAAACATAACCTGGGTTTTAAAAGCTATCGACGGTGAAGTTAATTTTATTAACGGTTACCCTCATTTTGCATTATCACTTTGCTCCCTTGTTGACGAGGTTCCAACTACAGCAGTCATCATTGATCCAATTAGACGTGAAGAGTTTTCTGCATCCAAAGGAGCAGGAGGCGATTTAAATAATGGCAAAATAAGAGTTAGTAAGCAAAATGGCTTAACCGACTCAATATTAGCTTATGCGACTTCCAAGGAAGTCGTTAAAGAATATGTTTATGACTTCGATCAAACTTACAAAGAGCTAGCTAATCAAGATTTAGTTATACGTAATTCAGGTTCAACTGCCCTTGATTTGGCCTATATAGCAACAGGAAGATTAGATGGTATGTGGGCTCATGGGGTTAAATTATGGGATGTCGCTGCTGGTCTTTTGATAGCTCAGGAATCTGGAGCATTAATAAGTAATTTTAATGGCGACCCTAAATACTTAGACGGTGATCATTTTGTATGCTCAACACCAAAAGTTTATAAGTCTATTTTGAAATCTGTAAAACCTTACTTCAAAGCTTAAAGAATTTCGTCAAAATCAGCCCCTTCAGGCTCCGGTAATGCTAAATCCTCTTGGGTAAGAGTTAATGACATTAGCATGTTAGCTACAACGTAAATTGAAGAATAAGTTCCAACCAATACACCTAGTATTAAAGCCAAACTAAAGCCTTTAATCATTTCTCCACCAAAAATAAACAAAGCAAATAAAACTAACAGGGTAGTAAATGAAGTAACCACGGTTCTTCCCAAAGTTTGATTCAAAGAAAGGTCGATCATTTCTTGAGGGTTTAACTCTCGTTGTGTTCTAAAGTTTTCTCTAATTCTATCTGAAACAACAATGGTGTCGTTTAACGAATAACCAATAACAGCAAGCAATGCAGCCAGAACAGTTAAATCAAAATCCCATGCAAAGATTGAAAACAAACCTAAGATAATTACGACATCATGACCGAGGGCCGTTACAGCACCTAGGGCAAACTTGAACTGAAATCTAAAAGCAACATAAAGTAAAATCATGAAAAGAGCTACAAGCATTCCAAGTCCTCCTTGGTCTCTTAGCTCAGCTCCAACTTGAGGTCCAACAAACTCAACTCGTTTTAGCTCTCCGCTAAAACCTTCCTTTTCTAAAAGATTAAAAATACCTTCACCGATAGAGCTGTTACCATTTTGATCTGCAACCTTAATCAGAACGTCTAGATTTGTTCCAAAGTTAACCACCTGAGAATCATCATAGCCATTATCAATCAAGGTATTCCTTATTGATTCTAGTTCAACTGGCGTTTCATAGGAGACTTCGACAAGTGTTCCTCCACTAAAGTCCAGTCCTAGGCTTAAACCTCTAAATGAAAGAGATAATATTGA
>CAZTGS010000043.1:0-2344 GCA_964613455.1 uncultured Gammaproteobacteria bacterium
GTCTATCTTGAATACTATGCATTCCTAAAATAGCAGTTTGAGGAGCATTTAAGATGGGTGTCGATAAGAGTGATCCGAAAACACCTCCATTTGAAATGGTAAAAGTTCCTCCCTGTAAATCCTCAATTGCAAGCTTTCCATCTCTTGCTTTAATTGAATACTCTAAAATAGATTTTTCAATTTCTGGCAATGAAAGCATATCAGCATCTTTTATTACTGGAACTACAAGACCTCTTTCTGTTGAAACGGCTACTCCAATATCTTGATAACCGTGATAAACAATATCACTCTTATCGATAGATGCATTTACTAATGGAAACTTTTTTAATGCCTGAATAGCAGCTATAACAAAGAACCCCATAAAACCAAGCTTAACGCCATGCTCTTTTTCAAATTCAACACCATATTTTGATCTAAGATCTTTAATAGGCTGCATATCAACCTCATTAAAGGTCGTTAGCATTGCTGTTTCTTGTTTAACAGTTAATAGTCTCTTCGCAATAGTTGTTCGTATTCTAGACATAGGAACACGTTTCTCATCTCTTGAATTAGAGAAAGAAATATTTTCAGATAAAGGTGATGAAGTTTTAGTTGGAACAGGTTCTGATGAGCTATTCATGTGGTTAACTAGATCAGCTTTAGTCACTCTTCCATCTTTACCAGTACTATTAATAACCGAAGGATCTATATTTTCTTCAGCAATAATTCTTTTAGCAGCAGGCCCTAATTTTTTAACCTTTGGAGTAGGTATTTCAACATCTATCTCAGGCGCAGCAGCTTCATCTGAACTATCTTCTTCAATAACTCCTTCATGAAATTCTGCTATTAATTCTGAGCTATTAACGATTTCACCCTCTTGCTTTACAATTTTTGTAATGGTTCCACTTACTGGAGCAACAACCTCTAAAACTACTTTATCAGTTTCAATTTCAGCAATAACCTCATCTTGTTGAACGCTTTCACCCTCTTTTTTTACCCAGTTAGCAACAGTGCCATCAGCTACTGATTCAGGAAAAGTTGGTGATTTTATTTTTATGCTCATTCTTTCTCTCCATTCGACTCAAATATAAGAGCCTTTGATACTATTTCTTCTTGTTGTTTTAAGTGTAATTTCATTAAGCCTACAGCTGGTGCTGCAGCTGCTGGTCTACTAATAAGATTAATTTCATATTTACCTTCAAGCCTATCAAGAACTCTCTGAAGTCTGTGTCTATGACTAAACCAGGCACCCTGATTAGCTGGCTCTTCTTGGCACCATATAAATTCTGTTGAATTTGAATACTTTTGAAGAATAAGTTCTAAATCATCATATGGAAATGAATAGAGTTGCTCAATTCTTACTAAAGCAATTTCAGAAATATTATCTTTATCTCTTTTCTGTAAAAGATCGTAATAAACTTTACCAGAACACATTACAACTCTTTTTATAGTCTCTTTTTTAAGTATTGTGTCATCAATAACTCGCTTAAATTCTCCATCAGTAAGGTCTGATATTGTGGATGTAACTAAAGGATTTCTTAAGAGACTTTTAGGTGAAATAACTACTAAAGGTCTTCTCATTTTTCGAATAGCTTGTCTTCTTAATAAATGGAATATTTGAGCTGGGGTACTTGGAACACAAACTTCAATATTTCCGTCAGCGCATAATTGTAAAAACCTTTCCAGTCTTGCACTACTATGTTCTGGACCTTGTCCTTCAAATCCATGAGGAAGAAGCATCACTAATCCTGATAATCTTTCCCATTTGTGTTCTGCTGAAACTATAAATTGATCGATAACTACCTGGGCTCCATTAACAAAATCACCAAATTGAGCTTCCCAGATGACTAAGCCTGAAGGCCATGTTGCAGAATATCCATATTCAAAACCTAGAACAGCTTCTTCTGATAAGAATGAATCATATATATCTATTCTTGAAGAATTTTCTCGCGCTATATCTACCAGGGGTATGTAACCTAAACCATCATCTGCGTTATATACAGCTGCGTGTCTATGAGAAAAAGTTCCTCTTCTTACATCTTGTCCTGTTAAACGAATTGGAAACCCTTCTGATAATAAAGTCGCATAAGCCATAGTTTCTGCATAACCCCAATTTATTGGGATTTCACCTGAAGACATTTTTTTTCTATCTTCATAAACTTTTTTAACTTGTCTTCCTAGTGTAAAGTTTTTAGGTGCTGATGTTGCTTGCTCTGCAAGCGCTGAAAGACTTAGAGAGTCAAATGTAGTATCTGTTTCTTGCCACCATGTTTGATTAAGATATGGCTCCCAATTAAACCAAAGATTATCATTTGGTTTTAAGGCAAGATTGCCAACTACGGAAGCGCCTTTCTCAAGAGACTCT
>CAZTGS010000044.1:0-2336 GCA_964613455.1 uncultured Gammaproteobacteria bacterium
ATATACCAGTATAAAATAAAAATATGAAAAAAATTCTATCAAAATATGTGAGGTATTGCTGGGCTGTTCCTCTTATTTTAACTTGTATGGTATTTACACCTAAGTCTTATTCTGAAGAATCAAACTTAAAGATAAATATTTTAAATTTAGACAAACCTGGAGTTTTATATTTTATTGTCTGCGACAATGCAGCAGGATTTGAGGGAGTGACTGAAAATGAATCTGAGGAAGAGTCTTGCGTTACCTATTCAGGAGAAATAAATCCCCAAGACCTTGAAATAAATATCATGTTGCCTCACGGAGAATATGCAATAACTTTTTTTGTTGATTCTAATGGAAATTTCAAAATGGATAAAAATTTTCTCGGGATTCCAAAGGAGCAATATGGATTTTCTAATAATGTAATGGGCAGAATGTCAGCGCCATCATTTGATCAAGCAAAATTTACAATCACAGAACCTACCATACAAAATATAACTCTTAGAATAGGTATTCCTTGATAAAATCAAAAAGGAAAGGTTACATAATAGAGAATTTTAATAAATATTTATGAGCCAAATAGCAATATAGTGAATACCAAATCCATATAAGCTACATACAAATATTTGTTTCAAAGAGGCCAATCTTTCTGACGCTAGTAAAACTGATTTTATATATAAAGGTAAGAATAAAAATAGCGCTGTTACCATCCCGGGGCTGTATTCGATTTGGGCAGTAGAAAGTCCTAAATGAAACATTGCATTAGCTAAAGTGGTGCTAGTTATGAGTATAAAGAGTAAAGCGAATAGTTTTGTTGAGGGGTTAAATAAAAAAATAATAAGCGCAGGCAAGTATCCAAAAGAATTTATTGATACTACCTCAATCGGAGATATGTCGAGTCCAGACCTGTAGGCCCAATTTAAAAAATGGTATTCATTCCCAAGAAGTAATGGAGATAGTATGTATTCATCAACCTGATGAAAAGTTAAAACAAATAAAGGTAAAGCACTCAAAAAATATGAGCTCTTCCTTCTTTTCAGTAAAATTAAAGTTATAGAAGCTGCCAAGAGGCCAAGCAGAAATACATTTTGCATGCTTAGAATTAGTTGATCTTGAAATAAAGGATTCATTATTATATTTTTGTAATACTTTCCTCAAAGTTCTTTCCATCGAAATGTATTACCTCTTTAATTTGAGGAGGGTCATTAACACATTTAAGGTTTATGCTATATGAATCAGGGTGTGATCGAGGTTGATAAAAAGATTTTGTTCCACAATTTTTACAAAATAAATGTTTAGCCGTTTTGGACTCAAAAACATATTCTTGTATCGACCTCTTTCCAGCAGTAATGTTAAATAAATTATGTTTGATAAATAGATGGTCATAATCAATCATGCTGCAAATCGAGCAATTACATTTCCATAGTTCGACAACCTCATCTGAATGAAACGAAAATCTTACTGTCTTACAATGGCAGCTACCAAAATACTCTTTCATGATCTAAGAATATCATGACTAAACTATACTGTAATGTCGGAATATGACCTTATAGCTTAATAAGCGGGTTGTACTCTACTCTCTCAGGGATGTCTTCTGCCCCTGGAACTTTTCTTGCAACCAAAAATGGCTTAAGAGCTTCGATTGCTTTTGGTTCATCATAGTGTCCAATGCCGGGATGAAGATGATGAACAAAGTGAAGTTGCATCGAGTGATTTAAATACCTTGGCATCCAATGGCTCCAAAATTTGGTGTCTTTATATCTGCCAGTGTCCATCTGATAATGTGGGTACCAACTAAAATAAGCAGAAAGATAAATAACTCCTACCTTGCTTGGTAGCCACCATAGCAGCAGCGCCTCTAGTGGAAACATTACAACAAGAATTAAAAGAATAGCTCTATACAGCAATGCTACATTCAGCCCTTTGTTAAACGATCTCATGAATGCATTATCATTTTTATAAATTTCAGCTATTGATTGATATTTTGTTATTGATGCCTGAGTGGCCAAAATGACCTCCCATATTGATTTAGAAGATGCGGTGTCATAATCTGGATCTTTTTCAGGGTTGTTTGTATAAGCATGATGTTTCATATGTGTGCATCTCATTAAATCATGAGGAAACATTAAGGTTATTAAAGTAAAGTGGCTTACAAAAGAGTCAATCCACCGCCTCTTCGGATTTCCTCTGGAAAAGTTGCCATGTTGAGCCTCATGAGAGGGCAAATACGCAAAACATGCGCAGACAATGGCAATTAAAGATCCAAAAAATAAAGAAATATACCCATAAATAACTAATGGCCATAAACAAAGCCATAGGGTTGCCTGTCCAACGCCAATTAACATCATTTCCCACTG
>CAZTGS010000045.1:0-2164 GCA_964613455.1 uncultured Gammaproteobacteria bacterium
AATAAGTAATTTGTTCATAATTTTACCTTTGTAAATAAAGCCTTAAATAAAACCTCTAAACCCTTTAAGCAATCTTAGTTTAAATGCAAAAAAACCATCTTTACCAGAAGCTTTAATACGCTTAAGCTCATAAATAGAATCTAATGATGCCATTCCCTCATTTGTTGTAACGGCTGATTGGAAGCTACTATTTTCTATTATTTTAACATCTTCGTCAGAATAGATGCCAAACGGATAGGCGAAACTTGTTACCTTGGTATTAAATTTATTTTCTAGAATATTTTTGCAAGAAATCATTTCCTTTTCTTTTTCTTCCATTGTGAGATCTGGTAAGAAAGGATGAGAAACAGTGTGACCTCCTAATTCAAAAATATTTGAATCAACCATTTCTTGGATATGATCATCTGAAAGTTTCTCTTCTTTGGCAAGAGCTCCAGTATCATGTTTGGGGTTCTTTTTTACAGACCAGTCATTGTCATGTCTATCAATCACTAAATATAAAGTTGCGCAGGCATTATATTTTTTAAGTAATGGGAATGCTTTTTTATAGTTATCAACATATCCATCATCAAATGTTATTGCTACAACCCTGTCCTGATCATTATATTTAGCAAGTTCAGACATTTTTATAAATTTCCAATCGTTATCCGTAAAATACTTTAAATGTCTTTCAAACATTTGCTCAGACACTCTAAGTCCAGATTTTTTTATATTGAGAGGTTGTTCGGCGATCATGTGATACATCATAATTCTTGTCTTCTTCATACTTTTTGATGGATACCACCATGCATACTTAAGCGAAAGTAGAATTAAGAATACATCAACAATAATTGCTAAAATTATCATGAGGATATTTCCTTGTACATCTTAATAGTTTTGTTGCACATCTCAGAAGTAAGAAATTTAGTATTCGAAATGACAGTTGTATTATTACCATCTAAGATTGATAACGATTTACTTAAAAGCTCATTATCGTCTCCTGGCTCGATAGCTCCAAAAGGATAAAGTTCGTCGAGAATTTCTTTTACGCCGCCTCTTGAATAGCCAATAGAAGGTATTCCGAGAGATAATGGCTCAAGAATACTTCTACCGAAAGACTCTGGTTTATTGGAAGTGTTGTAAACAATTGAGGAAATAGAATATATATCTTTAATATCTTTTCTGAAACCTAAAAAGTAAATATGCTCAGATAGTCCTAGATCATAAATAGAGCTCTTTAACTCTTCTAAATACTTTGTATGTTTATCTTTAGCCTCACCTGCAATCAAGACTTTAAATTCGTGAGATGAATTTTCTTTAATGGCTTTTGCTAGGTTAATTAATTGTTTAAAGTCTTTGAGTGGAGAAATTCTTCCTGCAATAGTTAAAAGCTTTTTATGTTTAGTTTGAGGATAACTTTCATACCACTCAGTAAGCCAGTTATCAGAAGGCTTGTATCCATTAACATAACCAGAATCTACTCCTCTATAAATTAAATTTATGTTTTTAGATTGAGATTTGGTGTAGTTGTTAATAATGTAATCTTTAGAACTATTTGATACAGCTATAATATTATGAGGTTTAGTCATTACAGCGCTGTAGAAATTGACAGAATGAAGGCCGTGAACTGTTGATATCAATTTAGGGCGTTTACTCTGTGAAATACCCCTAAAAGCCTTCCAGACTATCCAGGCTGGCATTCTGGACCTAATATGAAGCACATCTGCGTTCATGGAAAGAATCCATTTTCTAAGAGGCTTAACAAGTCTTAGAGTTAAAATACTTTTTTTATGAATATTCCAGTGATGATGATGACTTCCTGAGATTATAAGATCATCCACAAGCCTTCCTCCAGCGGAAACAACATGTGATTCATGTCCTTCTTGAACTAAAGCTTTGGCTATCTCAAGAACGCCTTTTTCAACTCCTCCGCTCTCAAGAGTTGGAACAAACTGTATAACTCTCATGAGTGAATTTTATCATTAAAGTGCAATGGTAAACGATTGCTGTCTGCGAACATCTATAAAGTTTGTTATCTAGCCTTAAATTTTACAAAGACGTTCATTAAACGAATAGATATTTTTGAAAAGATTGTGAAACAAACAATAGTAGCTTTGATTCTTAATTTTTTTAGAACTGCGGGCATGCATTATAGTAGCTCGCGAAGATGTAAATTGATATATAT
>CAZTGS010000046.1:0-2080 GCA_964613455.1 uncultured Gammaproteobacteria bacterium
TTAAATAAATATATAGTGAAAATTAATACCAAGATTACAGAAGTCGTATTAAGGGATGGGCAGCAATCATTAATTGCTACAAGAATGAAAACTAAAGATATGACTCCTATTCTTGGCAAGATGGATGAAGTTGGTTATTCTTCTGTAGAAGTTTGGGGTGGTGCAACTTACGATTGTTGCTTACGTTTTTTAAACGAAAATCCATGGGACAGGCTTAAGACCTTTAAACAATCATTTAAAAAAACTGAATTACAAATGTTGTTAAGAGGACAAAATATTGTAGGTTATAAAAAATTTGATGATTCAGTTTTATCTTTATTTATATCAACAGCAGCTAAGTCAGGTATTAGTGTATTTAGGACCTTTGATTCTCTTAATGATTTAGCTAATATCGAATCATCTATAAAATTTATAAATCAAAATAACAAACATTCGCAAGGGACCATTTCTTATACAACTAGTCCTATTCATAATAATAAATATTGGTTAAAACTTGCAATGGATATTCAAGATCTTGGTGCTAAATCAGTTGGTATCAAGGATATGTCAGGACTCTTAAGACCCTATGCAGCCTATGATCTTATATCTTTGCTTAAAAAGAACTTAAAGATACCTATATATTTACATACACATTCGACTACCGGTTTGTCTGATGCTACAAATTTAAAAGCATTTGAAGCTGGGGTAGATAATATTGATACTTCCATTTCATCTTTTAGTGGGGCATACGGACATACCGCAACAGAAAGTTTTATATCAATGCTTTATCAAGATAATAAAAATCCATATGACATGAATCTTTTGAATGAAATATCAGAATATTTTAAAAATATTCGTGCTAAATACCAAAAATATGAAGGTAGTATGATTGGAACTGATACTAGAATATTATATAGCCAACTTCCTGGAGGAATGCTTAGTAATCTAGAAAACCAGTTAAAAGATCTAGAGATGGAAGATCGATTTAGTGATCTTGTAGATGAAATACCAAAAATAAGAAAAGATCTTGGATACATACCTTTAGTTACTCCATCCTCACAGATTGTTGGAACACAAGCCATGTTAAATATAAAAAATGGCAAGAGATATGAAACTCTAACAAATGAAATGATAGATTTAGTGAATGGTGGTTATGGAGAAATTACTGGAAAAATTAATAAAGAATTAAAAGATCTAGTAAATTTTAATTCATCTTCAAAAGATAAAAAAACATCATTAACTGCCAAAGAATATAGAGGAGAATTTAAAAAAAAATGTATTGAAAAGAATCTAGGTAACTTATATAGAAATGATAAGCACTTACTAAATTATATTTTATTTCCTGATATTTCAATCGACTTTTATCTTGAAGTAATAAGAGAAAAAGATGAAAGAATATATGATTTACAGGAAAGTTTAGGGGTTCATATCAATGACTAATAGTTTATATTTGTATAAAACTTTTTAAGATTATTAGTTATTTCTTGAGGAGAGTCTTCTTGTATAAAATGATTTCCTTTAACAGTTACTTCGGAAATATTATTCCATTCTCTAACTTCATCTCTTTGTGTGCCAACAAGTAAAAACCCAGGATCTGCATTGATAAAAAGCTTTGGAATATTTGATTGTTTATGAAATTGAGCATTCAAAAGTATTTCATTATAAGTTTCACCAGGATTTTTATCAAAAGGTATATTTCTAGGAAATGTTAAAGTAGGGCGTCTTCCTTCTCCTTTTTCTTTAAATGGACGGAGGTATTCATTTTTTACTTCGTCCGTCATTGGATTAATCGGATCATGAAAAAGTATTCGTTCCAAAAAAAAATTCTTTTCAAGAATTAACTCTTCACCTACATCAGATCTAAATAGTTCAAATATTTTTGTGCCAGCTTCAGGCCACTGTTCCCAAGTCAAAGGAACTGTTACACCTTCCATAAATGAAATTGATTTAATCCTCTCTGGGTTCAGCCTTGCATATTTTAATCCAAGACCACACCCCCAATCATGAATGACTAAATGAATAGCACTTCCAAGGGAAAGCTTAGAAAAAAGTTCATCTAAGTACTTAAAGTGACCATTAAAACTGTAGTCCACGTTATCTT
>CAZTGS010000047.1:0-1955 GCA_964613455.1 uncultured Gammaproteobacteria bacterium
CTTTGGTAACAAAATCAGTATATGTAGAAAAAAAATCTTTTACTTCTTGGCTCATGAGTCACTCCTTATATTTCTTATTTCAATAATAGCACTAGCTATATATTTTTCATTAAAATGGTGAATCTTTCCATGACAAGGTTGATACAAATTCAGCTGTAATAGCCTTATTTTTATTACTAACCCTTCTTGTCTTAAGGTTAATGCCTGACAGAAGTTCATAGTCTTCCAAACTTCGTTTGCTGCCAAGCCCGAAAATTCCTTCAAGCTCTCCATCAATAATTTGAGACAATCTATTAAGACTTATCTCTTCTCTTTCATGCCATTTAATTGCTCTTCCACTATCCTCTTCTTCATCCCAATGAAGTTTTCTTTTGATATCAGATACATCGGTGTATAAGTGATAAATAGGAACATCAGGAATATGAAATATACCAAAACCTCTCGTAAAAGCTCTTAACATCAAAGAAATTTCTTCGCCATAAAAATAAAATTCTGGATCGTAAGGCACTTCTGTTACAAAACGTCCTGGCGCAAATAGGCATCCGGCAGCAAGAAGATATCCATGAGTTATCTCTGTTTCAGTTATAGCTCCTATTTGCCTAGAAAAAGAACCCTTAAGAAAAATAGAATCCTCTCTGTAAGCAATGGTATGTGTATTTTTATCCTCATTATGTAGTTTGAATTTTTTGCTATCAAAATCAATTACGTCAAATGCTCTTGGGTAGCAAGATATTATTGGTAGTGAATTAGATGCGTCAGGACCAGATTGAATCCTTTGCATATAATTAAGCAAGTATTCATCCCACCCATTTTCGAATTGCATATGAGAATCAATTTGCAAATAATAATCCTCATTATTAAAAAAATTCTGTATTTTATGTCTTGCCCAACAAGGACCCTCAGAAATCTTAGGATCTACGTGCTCGTAAGATATTTGTGATGCAAAAGAGAGCAAAGAAGTATTTAAAGGGTGTGAAGACTGATCACAAATTCCAAAATGAAGGTTTTCAGGATTATGAGCATTATCAAAAGCACTAAGAATAGTGGTTTCCAATAAAGGGTCTTGGTATGATGCTATTGAAATAAAGATTTTCATGTTTAAAAGATAACAATAAAGAGAATTTTTTAATTTGCAAATAATTTAACTTTTATATGCCTATGGAACCAAAAAAAATAGCAGAAAACGTCACGTTATATTGTGCTGATCCAATCATATACGTTGTAGAAAACTTTCTCTCAGACGAAGAATGCAAAGCTTTTATTGAAGTAGGAAGGGGTAAAGTTAAACGATCAACTGTAATTACTGATGGTGAGCATGAAGTTCATGAAGCTAGAACCAGTTATAACTGTTGGGTTCCTCACGATTCAAATGAATTAGTTCATGAGGCCAGTAAAAGATTTTCTATCTTAGCGAAGATGCCAATTAACAACGCTGAACAATATCAATTAGTATTTTATGGTCCTGGCAATGAATACAAACCTCACTTTGACGCATTTGATAAAAATACGGAGGAAGGAAGAAAAAACTGGTTCCCAGGCGGCCAAAGAATCTTAACAGCTTTAGCTTACTTAAATGATGTAGAAGAGGGAGGAGAAACTGACTTTCCAGATGTAGGAGTTTCAATTAAACCAAACAAAGGCGATGTTGTCATATTCCATAACTGTGTGGAAGGAACAAGTGATATTCATCCTAAATCTCTTCATGGAGGTTCTCCAGTTATAAAAGGCGAGAAATGGGCTGTTAACCTTTGGTTCAGACAAGAAGCAATTTATTAAAGACTACTCTACTTTAAGAGATCTTTGACTATCAACAATATTATATAAATGATCTTGAGCTTCAGGCTTGAGCTGAGCAACACCCATAGTAATAACATCGATGACAGCTGTATAAGCAATTCTTGAAGTATGCGGCTTACTAATTCTATAGTTATCGCCAACATTTATCGTTATGGGAA
>CAZTGS010000048.1:0-1808 GCA_964613455.1 uncultured Gammaproteobacteria bacterium
TCTTGAAAACTAATAAAGATTATTTTTTATTAACATCTGCATAAACCTTACTAGTTCCATCTTTATATAGGATAAGAACCTCGAAAGGCATAAAGAGATCTCCAGCCTCCATTCCAGGTGAGCCAAGCGGCATTCCAGGAACCGATAAGCCTATAGCATCAGGGTGATCTTCAGAAAGAAATTGAGTTATAAATTTACTAGGAATATGACCCTCAAAGACAAAGCCGTTAGAGGATACGGCAGTATGACAAGATCTATACTGAGTCTCAATCTCATACATATTTTTTATATCTTCTAGATTTTGATGATTTTGAGTATCAACAATAAACCCGTTATTTTTAATATGTTTTACCCATTGGTTACAGCAACCACAAGTTGGAGTCTTGTGAACCAGTAATGTAGTTTTAGCATTAGCACTTTGATCTATAGCATTAGTAGAAAATGCTGACACTACTAATGAGCAAATTATTATAATTAAGTATCTTTTGTTCATCTTTATATATTAAGTTATAAGTTTAAGAATTACCTCTTCTTAAGCAAGAAATCTTCTGACAATCCGCCAAACGAATGTTTAATTTTGCTCTATTATCTGATCCCAAAAGCTTAATTTTATTTTGATAAATAGATAATTTAAATAGGTAATTTAAGCACTATAAATTTCGATTTACAAAATGAAAAAAAAGGCGTAAATTTATTGGAAGCTTCTTATTAATATATAAAAAGCAATTATAAGTTATACATTACTGGGGGGTAAATATGACAAATCCAAATCATCCTAGCGTTGATCAAAGCGATCGAGTAGTTCCATATAATCTTAGGCAGAGTGGCCGAACGCCTGTTGAAATGTTGATTTCAACTAGAGTTAGAAAATCACCCTTTTGGCATTTATCACATGAAGCTGGTTGTTGGAGAGCAACAGTCTATAACCGTATTTACCATCCTAGAGGCTATGTAAGGCCTGAAGATGGCGGTGCAATGGTTGAATACGAAGCATTAGTAAATCGTGTAACTATGTGGAATGTTGCTGTTGAAAGACAAATTAGGGTTAAAGGTCCTGATGCAGAAGCTTTTACTGATTACGTTATAACTCGTGACGCAACTAAAATTGAACCCGGTAACGGTAAATATGCAATTTTATGCAATGATAAAGGAGGAGTTCTTAACGACCCTGTTTTACTAAGATTAACTGAAGATGAGTTTTGGTTTTCTATTTCAGATAGTGATTTATTATTATGGCTTCAAGGAGTCAATGTCACCAGGAAGTTTGATGTCATAATTGATGAAATTGATGTGTGCCCTGTTCAAATTCAGGGACCTTTATCTGAAGATCTTATGGCCAAATTAGCAGGAGAGGAACTTAGAGACGTTCCTTATTACGGGATTATGGAAACCAAAATTGGCGGAGCTGATGTTGTAATCAGTCAAACTGGATTTACAGGAGAGAAGGGTTATGAAATCTATGTCCGTGATGCTCATGAAAATGCTGAAAAAATGTGGAATGCAGTTTTAGAAGCTGGTGAAGAGTTTGGTTTAATGGTCATAGCTCCTGCTCATCATCGTCGAATAGCAGCTGGTATTTTATCTTGGGGTCAAGACTTAGATCACGAGACTTCACCTTTTCAGGTAAATTTAGCTTATCAAGTACCTCGTAATAAAACGGCTGATTATATCGGCAAAGAAGAACTTGAAAGACAAAGAGATATGATCGACGAAGGAAAGCCACCATTTAAAATGAAAATGGTCGGAATTACTTTGGGTGGAAAAGAGATAACAGACTATGCTCCTGATTTTTGGTTGGTAGCTGATCC
>CAZTGS010000049.1:0-1685 GCA_964613455.1 uncultured Gammaproteobacteria bacterium
GAGGTCTAAGACAAAGCATGGGATATGTTGGTTGCAGGACAATAAAAGAAATGCAAATTAATAGTCAGTTTGTAGAAATTACAAATGCTGGTATGACTGAAAGTCATGTTCACGATGTAATGATTACTAAAGAAGCCCCTAATTATCAAAGAAGCTAATTCATAAAATAACGTGACAAATTTAGCCATAAACAAAAAAGAAATTGATACTATTTTAGTATTAGATTTTGGCTCTCAATATACTCAGCTCATTGCTAGAAGAATTCGAGAAAGCAATGTTTATTCTGAAATATTACCTTGGGATATTGATGAAGAAAAAATAAAAGCTATAAATCCTAAAGGGATCATTCTATCTGGTGGACCTGATTCAGTTACTAATAGTTATACACCGAGAATACCTCAAGCTGTATTAGACATGGACGTACCTTTATTAGGAATTTGTTATGGAATGCAAACTTTAGCCGAACAAATGGGCGGTCAGGTAGTTTCAGCTGACCAAAAAGAGTTTGGCCACGCTGAACTAACAGTTCATATGGAATCTATATTATTTTCTGATCTAGATAAAACTTTGAATGTTTGGATGAGCCATGGCGATCAAGTCCAAGACTTACCTGATAATTTTGAATTAGTAGCCTCAACAGCTACAGCACCCATTGCTGCAATGCAGCATTCATCAAAACCTATTTATGCAATTCAATTTCACCCAGAAGTTACTCATACAGCAGAAGGGCAGATAGTTTTAAATAATTTTATTTTTAATATCTGTGATGCAAAGTCTGATTGGAAGATGGATAATCTTATTAGTCAAAGAATAGAAGAAATAAAAGAACAAGTTCAAGATAATA
Source organism: uncultured Gammaproteobacteria bacterium (assembly GCA_964613455.1). Taxonomy (GTDB): domain Bacteria; phylum Pseudomonadota; class Gammaproteobacteria; order Magnimaribacterales; family D2472; genus SCGC-AAA076-P13. The sequence continues at coordinate 845 of CAZTGS010000049.1, forward strand.
AAGTTCTTTTAGGCCTATCGGGTGGAGTCGACTCTTCAGTCACCGCTGCATTATTACATCAAGCAATTGGCAAAAAACTTGTTTGTGTTTTTGTAGACAATGGATTGCTAAGAAAGGGTGAGGCTGATGAGGTGATGAGTATCTTTAAAGAAAATATGAGCTTAAATGTAATTAAAGCTGATAGTGAAGAGGTTTTTCTTAGACATTTGAAAGGAGTTGAAGATCCTGAACAAAAAAGAAAAATTATTGGAAGAACTTTTATAGATGTATTTGATGCTGAGGCAACAAAAATTAAAGACGTTCACTTTTTAGCACAAGGAACTATTTATCCCGATGTTATCGAATCTTCTGGTTCAGAGTCAAAAGAAGCTAGAGTTATTAAATCTCATCATAATGTTGGAGGTTTGCCTGAAGAGATGAAAATGGATTTAGTAGAGCCTTTAAGAGATCTATTTAAAGATGAAGTAAGAAAGATGGGAGTTGAGTTAGGACTTTCTGCAGAAATGCTGAATAGGCATCCTTTCCCGGGGCCTGGATTAGGCGTCAGAATACTTGGAGAAATCACTAAAGAGAAAACATCAGTTCTTAAAGAGGCTGATCATATTTTTATTCAAGAATTAATCAAAGCTGACCTTTACGATAAGGTAAGCCAAGCCTTTGCCGTCTATCTTCCAATTAAATCTGTTGGCGTAGTAGGTGACGAAAGGCGTTATGCAGAAGTAATAGCATTAAGGGCTGTTGAAACAGTTGATTTCATGACGGCTAGATGGGCACATCTTCCTTATGAATTTCTAGAACATGTTTCTAGCAGAATCGTAAATGAAATAGAGGATGTAAGCAG